>NZ_BILX01000078.1 GCF_004000785.1 Paenibacillus ehimensis NBRC 15659
CTAGAGGGAGTCGACGAGGCTGGGCCGTGAGTCTGTGGAAGCACTGTGAACAAAGCCAAAATGAACTTTCGTGCGGCAGTTTGTTACGGCGATTAGCTGTGGCAAACGTAAAATACAAGGCGGCTGAAAGTTGGTTTCAACTTGTCCTAGGCCGGTATGTTTCCTTTGCAACTGGAGAGGCGACTAATCTTAGCCGCCTACTATCAAGAACATCCCTGTCATTCCGGGCGAGTGGTCTTGGAATCCGAACTTTTCGTAAAATTCATTTTTTCCATGTGAGGCGAATAGACCGACAAAGCCGGCCCCGGAACAATGATCCTTTATGTAGTGCAGCAGTTTCTCGATAATTTGTTTGCCTATTCCCAGGTTTTGATATTCGGGTAATACAGCTACGTCTTGTATATAATAGTACATTGCTCCATCGCCAACAATCCGTCCCATACCGATTACGTTTTCATCGCTTATTGCAACTACACAATAGATTGAGTTAGCAATTGATTGTTCTGTCATCTCTATATTGACTTTTCCCCAACCAACCGCCTCCCATAATGTTTGATGTTCGAGAACAGTTGGGGGACGTTCGACGATTTTGTACGGTTTGTTTGACATATTTAACCACCTGTCTTTAGCATTGGTGGTCGCTCATACCTCACAACCACCATAGTTTAGTTAAGTTTTTCGATTTTAAACTCCATGTTTTTCAACCTCCTTCCGTAATCCAAGTATATTTCTTATGCTTGAACTAAACAACGTTTGACCCGATTGCCAACTGGTGTTGATGTAGAAAAGGAAGATTTGCCGAACACCTTGGCAGAACTAGAAGGGCTTAAAAATTAATGACGATCTACGCTCCATATGATTAGTATGATAAGAATATTCCCCCGCTCGACCCCTGTCCGATTTTTTGTATATGGGGTATACTGCCACTGCTCTTTATCCGTTGTGCACCAATATTTTTCATCATACCCTTACCACGCCACTCCACATGCGTCGAGCTGTCAAGAGGAAGGAGTCTAGGCTGCCGATCATATCTCGAAAATCTTCTTTTCCCATATATCCAAAAGTGTATGAGAATTTACATTAAATAGAATATGAAGATGTCCGATATATATAAGATAAGGAATTGGTTGTAGGAAGCCAGGAGTAGTTAGCCAAAAGGGAGATATGCAGTATGAGTATATTGCTGAGGGTTGAGCGAGAGTCCAGTGATCAGCCGATTGAGCTTGGCAACGGGCAAATTACGGGCTATAGCTATATCAATACAAGCCCGGTGGATTTTTTTGCCAAAGCTTATAATGCGGTGCACTCGATTCAGATCAGGGGTGAGATTCCACTTCGGTTACTTCCTCCTGTAGAACAAGATGCGGATAACTCCAATACGCTGTATGCCTGGGCCCTTACCGAGTATAGGCCGGACAATGATTATTATCGAAGCGTTACCGTAAAAATCATCAGGCATGAGAAGATCATACGAGAACTCGTATTTACTCATGCATACGTTCACGGATATAATGAACAGGTTAACGGATGGAAAGGGACATTGGAGTTTGAACTGATTTTACGCCAGAAGCGGGATCAATTGGATAGCATACGGTGCAGTTCAGGTGAATCCACAATCCAAAACTTGACGAATAAAAAAGATAAGCGTGTATCTCTCTTAGCGTATTCAGGAAATACTCCATTTGATAATTCTAGCCAATATCAGTCTATGAATGTATTAAAAGAGGCAGTATTAGGAACGCTCAACAATACGAAAGATTGGGTCACCGAAAAAGCCGATCAAGCCAGGGGTATAAATAGTACCTTAAGTGGAATGGATTCCGGCTACAAAATGTTAATTGGCGATGATATTAATACTCTTCTTGATCCTAATCTAGCACCTAAGGAAAAAGCTCAGGAGCTAGTCGGCATACCCGTTTTTGGAATACTAAATGGGTTAGGTAAGGGGGTGGGAAAAGCCGCCAATGATCTCGGCAAAATCCGTACACAAAGAGTTGCAGACATTACTGGAGGTACAGTTACCGAAGGACCGACCGTAAAGACTTCACTAGGCGTTACTGATGTTGACGTTACTGGTCCAAATGGTGAAATTATTGAGGTTGGGGGACCTGCAAAAGCTAATGATTTAGGAAAGTTTAAAACTCAACTACTGAAAATGCAGGAAGTTGCAAACAGTAGAGGAGTTCCTGCACAGGTTTACCTGGAAGAGGGTACTCCACAAGCAGCTATAGATATCGCTAAAAAGACCCTAGGAGAAAACAATGTCTTTACCTTCAAGCTTGATTAATGATAAAGGAGGTTCTAATATGTCAGATGGTATAGCTTCCTTGTATGCCGCTTGTACTGGTACAGAATTATTTCTAATGATTGAGAAATTATTTCTGCAACAGGGAATCGGTTTAATCGCTCCATGTAACGGCTTTGTCAAAATGCTAGATGAGAACTACGATATTGGAGATTATTCGCGAGATGATTTGTTAGAAAATCTTGCTCAGAATGATCAAGTTAGTTTCCAATGGTGGTGGGGGGAAGGCGAGGACTTATACTGCCGCGTTAGAAATATAGATCAACTGTCCATCATTGAATTGGGTATAGAACATACTACCAAAGACCAGACCGAAAAAATAGTACGTTCGTTTTTAGAAATTTTCCAAAATTATAGAGATATTGTTATTGGCTTTATTCTTGATAGACGTGGTTATCTGAATGCAAACAATTACAATATCGATAAATGGTTTGTCGGTCAGAATAGGGAAATCCATGATTTTGGTATTATACTAGGGATTGATTCGAAAGAGGAAATGACTCTAACTTACGATGCTCAGCAGATTGCTGATATTACGAAAGTAATACAAGAATCTGTAGTTCTAGGAACAAAAGATGAGTCAAGAGAAATAATAATCATTTTTGGCTGTTAGTGGGGATCAATCAACTGGAATGATCGAAACCGCAACTAAAAATTTGGCCTGTTCAGACAGAGCCAATGTTCGCTTTCTACGTTCGGAAGAGGGCAGTCTTGAGGGACAACTGGAGGTACATTAAAACGCCAATACATTACCGAATTAAGCAAAGCGGGCTTTACAGATATACAGTCATTTGATTTTAACGTCATTGAATTTTACAAGACGGTCGAAGACCTGATATTTCTGCTGAAACACACTATTACGGAAAATCAAACTGAAAAAGGAATTAAAACCAACTCTGCATGTTTTATGATCACTGCCAGGTTATAGGGATTGGGAGCATAACAGTTTATAAAAAGCTATTCCTATCGTGCGGGCGGTAGGAAGGAACGTATTTTAGTTAACCTTAGTTCGGTAGTTCGGGACTAAGGTTATTTAGTTTTTTAAACATCGGGAGGTTCACTGTTTTCTTTGGTTCAATTCTTTAGAGCCCGATGTGTGTGAATTTACACTAAATAGAACATGAACCATATCATCAAACACTGGGCAGACGACGAGCTGTGAGTTGTTTTTCATGAAAAATGGCTTTATAACTAGGCATCAGCCGTAGGCAAATATCTGATACGATCATACAATGGGTTTGTAATAAAATTCCAAACGGCAAGGGAGAGTTGTTTTGATGAGAGTTTATACTGTTCAGCCTGGAGATACCCTTTGGGAAATTTCACGTAAATTTGGCGTTTCTGTGGGACTAATCAAAAAGGCAAACTGTATTGGAGACGTTATTCAAGTCGGATGGGTGCTTTATATCCCCAGAGCTTTTCAGCGATACATTGTACAGTGGGGAGATACGCTATGGGGAATTTCTCAACGCTTTGGAACCACTGTAGCTTTGCTTAAAAGAGCGAACTGTTTAAGTCAGGATATGATCCACGCAGGTCAAATCCTTAGAATTCCCCTAGCTTAGTCTTTATTACTTATGTTTCAATCTCCATCTCACTCTTCAGGATAAAAATAAAATGCGCTGGGGAGATCTTCTCTACCAGCGCATTGAATAGGTTACCGTCAAACGATCCCAGTAGACCTTGCTGCTTGGGATATTCGTGCGTTTTCGTTATATAGCTGTCGAAATGAGATTATAGAGACACAAACCTCTGGCGGAATCCGAATAAATTATTGCGATAGTCGAGTTTGAGGGATGCGGAAGGGAAATAGGATGGAAAATGGATGTATAAAAGTTAGCTGGAAGGTTGAAAATGAACCATGAATTAATGCATCAAATTAGTTAAAAAATAGACCATTATTATAAATTTTACATACATGCACACAACGGACAATTTTCGTGTTAAACTAACCTTAAAATATACTTGCCCCGTGACAACTGATGACTGGGCTAAGTACTATTTCTATATTGAAGCCGGAGGGAATTCATGTCAACATTAGTACAAAAATGGAACCGATTGAGCCTGGTAAAACGAATACTAATTGGAATTATCGTTGGTATTATCTTGGCTTTAACGGTTCCTAATGCAAAGGGGATCGCCATTTTCGGTTCTTTATTCGTTTCCGCTTTGAAAGCGGTTGCGCCCGTATTAGTCTTCCTCCTGGTGATGTCCGCCATCTCCAAACATAAAAAAGGCCATCAAACGAATATGAAAACGGTTATTGTCCTCTATGGGATAAGTACTTTTCTGGCTGGGCTGACAGCAGTTATTGCAAGTTTCATCTTTCCGGTCAGCTTGTCTCTTGTAAAAGGGGCCAAAGATTTGACTCCACCTGAGGGGATTGTACAAGTATTAAAGACATTACTTTTTCAGGTTATTGATAATCCGGTAAACGCCCTGATGAATGCCAACTATATTGGGATCTTGGCTTGGGCCATCCTTCTTGGCATTGCTCTAAGAAGTGCTCATGATCATACCAAAAACATGCTTGCTAATTTTTCAGATGCGGTATCGCATATCGTCAAATGGGTAATCAATTTGGCACCGATAGGCATCATGGGACTTGTTTTTGATTCCATTACAACAAACGGGCTTAACTCCTTGCTCGATTACGGAAAATTACTTCTCGTTCTTATTGGATGCATGCTATTTATAGCGCTGGTTGTGAATCCGTTAATCGTGTTCCTGAATACTCGCAGAAATCCATACCGACTCGTGTTTACTTGCTTGAGAGAAAGTGGAATCACCGCATTTTTTACTCGAAGCTCAGCTGCAAACATTCCAATTAACATGAGATTATGCGAAAAACTGGGGCTCGATAAGGACACGTATTCGGTGTCTATTCCTTTAGGTGCTACGATTAATATGGCGGGCGCGGCGGTTACGATTTCTGTCCTGACTCTTGCAGCGGTTCATACGCTTGGCATTAAAGTGGATTTTGGTACGGCGCTTATTCTCAGCGTTCTATCCGCAGTAGCTGCTGCTGGCGCCTCAGGGGTTGCCGGCGGCTCGCTCTTGCTCATTCCAATGGCATGCAGCTTATTCGGCATTCCGAACGATATTGCGATTCAAGTCGTTGGTGTAGGTTTCATCATCGGCGTTTTACAGGATTCTTTTGAAACCGCACTTAATTCATCCTCCGACGTCCTTTTTACAGCAACGGCGGAATATGCCAAAAAACGTAAAGAAGGCAAGCCATATCTGTTTCATCCGGGCGGACAAGGGTAATAAAGACATGTAAACAACTACAACCCAAAAGGAGTGATTCAGAATGGCACAAAATCGTGATGGAAAAATGAGCCGTGAAGAAGCAGGACGTATGGGTGGAGAAGCTACAGCAAAAAAACATGATCGTGAATTTTACCAAGAGATCGGTCAAAAAGGCGGCGAAGCCCGCGGTAACGACAGCAACGACAGCGATGACGGCAAGATGAGCGGGGAAGAAGCCGGCCGCAAGGGCGGCGAAGCCCGTGCCCGTCAACGCGAGCGCGAATAAGGCTAATACAAAAAAGTCAGAAACCCGCAGGGGTTTCTGACTTTTTGCACATTAAGCGATATCGCCTGCCACTTTCTCGCGGTAGGCGGCAAGGGATTCGGTAATAATTTTTGCGAGAAACGCCTGATCCATGTCTGCAAGCAGCTTTTCCGCATAGCGCCATGCGTTCTCTTCGATTTGCAGGGCGGTCCAATTCCGTTCCTGTATGGTCAGCTCTCCGTCCAGGAGAAGCGATAAGTCTTCCAACTGCGGATCCTCCGCATGTCCGAGCTCGTGAGCGAAGATGACGGCCGTATATTCTTCCAGCCGGTCCAGAGAGCCGAACAGCCGGGAGCATTGCCGCTTGATTTCCTCTTCGTACAATGTTACCGTATGCGAAGCCATTTGATACTTTCCGCCTACCAGGCGCCCACCGGGAAAATGTTTCTTCAGCTTAACCGAGACCTTGCTTCCCGAGCGCTGCAGCAGATCGCTCACCACGCGATCGATTACTCCGTATTTCAGTTCCCTCTCACCTGTCCTTCGTAGAAATTAACCCCTTTATTATAAAATATTTTGGTTGGAAAGAACATCCCGTTTACGGGTTGAGTTTTTCATAAAATAGGCCTTCAAGCTGCATGTCGCTGTACTACTCGTCAAACATGTCCGTAACTCTTCCCGTGGCTCGGTCTACGTGAATCCAGTTTCCCGTTGCCGTGTGTTCGTCGTCGTCTCCATTGCGCACCGCTTCGTACTCATGGATCGTCACCTTCTCGTCGTTGGATGAGGAAACTTCTTGAATGAATATCGATCCCATGTTGTCTTCATTGCGACGGTTGTCGGCATGGCTTGTTTTCCCTTCCATTCCGGTTGCAATAAAGAACGCTTCCTGTTCGGAAAGGGGAGCTTCCAGCCCATCGTTCCCCGCGTTATCGAATCTCTGCATTATCGTCTCCTGGTATCGGTCGAACTCGGCTTTTCGTGTTGCCAGGTATACGGTATCTTCCGAATAACCTAACCCTTTTAAAAGGTCAGCCACCTTTTTTCGGCCCACCGCATCGATTTCGCCAATAACGTTGAATTGTTTGCTGGATTCGTTATAAACGACAACTTGCTCCGAAACGAGGTTAGACCGATTGACCGCACTATAGGATTGGAGCAGCAACAGCTGCTTTCCTTGATCCGATTCAACCGTCCATACATGCGAAAACCCTCCCCGGTACGAATCTTCGATCTTGGCCGCATCGTAGAGCTTGGCAAGAAACGGGAGATCGATCGGCGATTTGAATAAATAATAAGTTCCTCGCGGCTCCGCATTATGCCCGCCGAAGGCTTGGGTTTCAGGATAATCGATGACGAGTCGATTCTCGGCGAAGGTTACCGTTACGTCTTCGTACTCTTCATTCAGCAATTTCACTTTCCCGGAGGTGATGGTAAAATCCGATTCCATAGTTCCGATATGATGGGCGAATCCGCTCGTCACATTCACTTCCAAATGATAAGTACCGTCTTCCCGCTTGCTGATTTCGGCCCTGCCCTGCCAAAGCGGGTTCTCCCCGGCTCTCGCATAAGCCCCCTCGATCGGCTGCTCCTGTGCAGCGACCGGTTTTGTCGGTAGAACTTCCGCTTGGGATGCTTCCGGCTGCTTTGGTTTTTCCGGCGCTGCAGGAGGCTGAGCCGGGGGTTGGGGGGACGCCGGCGCCGCAATCTGGGTCGTTGTTCCTGATTCTGCAGGAGCAGACGACGTGGCAGCCGGAGCTAATTTGCACCCCGAGCATAAAGCCAATAACGATACAATCATGGTCAACTTGCGCAAAAATAAGATTTTCATGCTTCACTCACTCCGCCGTCTTTTCTAAAATCTATATCTAAAATGCACAATAGCACCAGTATATAGTAAAATGGTGGGCGGAAATAGGCTTTTCAGAAAAAATGCCAATCCTCGGCAGGTGGCATGTAAGAGCGATTTTCTCTGGAAGAAAACAGGTTGAGATTGGTAAATTTGCTGGATTCCCATAAAAGGCAATCCAAGATAAGCTGGTAAATATGGAAGCTTGGCTTCGTATGATGTCGAATGACGGATTTGGGGAGAACGATGACAAAAAAGATCGAAACGGTAGTAACCAACCAGAGAAAGACCTTTAAAGATTATGTGCATTTGGCCATTACGGAAGGAACGCAGGTCTATATCCTGAATGTCATTAAAGGCCGGCTGTATCCCGATAAAAAGACAATGAATCCGACCTACGAGCCGTATCCAACCAAGCAGGAAGCCGTCGATCGATTGAATGCATTAGCTCATAAGCTGAGAGCTAAAGGCTTCGTCGAGGAATCAACGGACGTCTTGTTTCAGATCAAGGAAAAAGAGCTGTACGTGTTCGATAAAGCGAAGTGGCATTACGAGGGAGACTTTCCGCAACAATTGGACGTATTTCAAGCCTATGTCCCGACCGGTATGTTCGTCGCGTGGGTGATCAAAAACGATCTGTCCAGCAAGCGAAGCCGGAAAGAAGATGCGCCAGCTATCGAGCTTGTGAAACGGGATGAAATGACAGGCGCCCAATTTTTTCGGGAAAACTGGGATGGCGTGCTGACCTCGAAGGAATTGTCGGACGAAGCGGATGCGTTTGCGCGCGAATACCTGAATATCCATAACGATGTTTATACGGCCGCGGACTTCGCGGAAATATTGGCAGCCGGCTTGCCGACGATTTACCATGTGGAGGATACGATCGAGAATTACCGGATCATCGAGCCGGTTATTTCGGAGCGCTACCGCGTCTGGAAGCAGCATAAACGGATATAGAGTCTACTAAGGAGAAGAACGATGTCGCACAGAGTGTATTTATACAATGTCAGCACCCCTTCCGAAGCGCAGGATGAAGATAAGATGATGATGGAATGGGGCTATGAAATGCCCCTATTATTACAGCCTCTTTTGGTTGACGGAGGGTTTATCGACGGCAATAATTATAACAACCATACGGAGCCGGACAATGCGGGACTGTATTACAATGCCCCGGCTGGAATCGAAAACCTGAAACGGTTTTACGAGTTTCTGGAGAAGCAGGAAGGGCTGCTTGCAGACAAAGCGGCCTTTGCCGAAGCCAAGACGAAGCTGCTCGGCTATCTTGAAAAGTTAGACCTCCCGTATTTCCATCTCGATGCCTGGGATGTGTTCAATATGGACGACATCCCTCATGCCGAGCAGGCGGAAGCATGGCGGGCGAATATCGCCCACAACAACCGGATCATCACCAAAGCGATGGACAACGACGACATCTCGCTGCTGCGCTATTCCGAATTCATGGACGTGAACCCCGGCTTCGCCTCGTTTGCCGAGCTGCTCAATTATCCGAATTACGAATACGGCTGGGCGTCGATTTGGGAGCCTTACGAAGACGAGACGGATGTGGAAATTTTTGAGGAAAACGGCTTGTGGGGCCTGAAAGATAAGGCTGGAAACGTATTGCTCGGCCCGCAATTTGACGAGTTTTACGATTTCAGCTCCGAAGATCTTGCCGTGGTCACCCGGGCGGGCAAATACGGCTATGTACATAAGTCAGGGAAACTCGTCATCCCGCTCGAATGGGACGATGCTTTCGATTTTGAATACGGCACGACTTCCGCTATTGTCAAACGGGACGATAAATTCGGTCTCATCAATATCGAAGGCCGGATGGTGGCGCCAACCGAATACGAGAGCTTGGAAGCGCTGGACGGCCCATATTTTACAGCGCAGAAAGACAGCGGCTGGGGCGTGCTGGACGAATCCGGTTCCGTCATCGTACCGTTCGAGCATGAAGAACCGTTCAAGTTCGGCGGGGAGTATTACCATACGGCCGTGAAAGGGCGAAAAAACCGCAAAATCTTCAACGAATATTGGAACTATATCGGAGACTTTCCGTTAGCTGCGGTAGAGCCGATCGGCGAGGGGGTTATCCTGGTCAAGCCGCACAAAGATGCAAGTCACCATACTTTGTACAACAAAGACGGCACGGTTTGCGTGTCAGGCTTCGATAAACTGAACCGGCAAACCTATTTCCCGAATCTGCTCATCCTGCGCAAAGGCAAAAAGCACGGCGCTTTTGGCAAGCGGCAGGAAAGCCTTCTGCTGCCTTTCGAATACGATGCGCTGATCGATCTGCAGGCCGTCGTCGATTCCATGTCGAGCAACCTGGTCCTGGCGCAAAAGGACGGGCAGAAAGGCGTATTTAACGGGGACACGGACGACCCTTCGTGGTTATTTCCTTTGGACGATTACGAGAACATCGTTTGGCTGTACGAGCATGCCTTTGCGTTGAAGCGGAACGGGCTGTGGAGCATCGCCTACTCGCCGGATAAGCGGCTGAGCGATTTCGAATTCGATCTTGTGGCGCAGAAAGTGCCGGTGAACGGCTTTGCTTATGCCTTCAAAGGCCCCGAAGTTTATATGGTAGGAGAGCATGGGCTGTCGAGAGCCGATCGAGCCGAAGTGCTGGAGGATGCCGAGGATACGTATTATAACTATTATTTTGACGCCGACGTACGCAAGCGTTTGATAGCTTATGCCAAAGCGGACAGCCCCGATCCCGGCGGCGTTGACGAATACACACCGGTCGAAACGTTGTACAACCTGGGCTTGGAGGCTTACGACGCAGGCGATTATGAAAAAGCGTTCTACTACGATACCCTTGCGGCCGAGAAAGGCTATACCCCATCGATGAACAACCTGGCCCAAATGTATTACAGCCAGGAGGGCTATCTCGACGACGATAAAGCTTTCTATTGGTACGAAAAGGGCGCTGCGGCAGGCAACCCTTATGCCATGAACGGTCTGGGGTGCTGCTACCAGCACGGCGTAGGAACGGAGCCGGATGCGGACAAGGCGCTGTGCTGGTTTGGCAAAGCTGCAGACCGAGGTCTCGGGCTGGCCCGCAACAATCAGGGAGCCATCTATTACGAGGGACAGCTGGTGCCGCAAGATTTGGACAAGGCGCTCCGGCATTATGAGCAGGGCGAAGAATTGGGCTCGCCGGATTACGGTTGGCTCGGCTATCTTCATGACCTGAAAGGGAATCATGAAAAAGCGCTGCATTATTACCGCCAGGATTATGAAGCCGGCAGCAGCGTAGGGGCCTATAATCTGGGGATCGTCTACAGTCAAGATTTGGTCATCGCCAAAAATATCCCGTCGGCCATCGCTTATTTTAACGCCGCTTTGGAAAGAGATTATCCGCATGCCCATATCGAGCTGGCCCGAATTTATCGGAACGAAAAGGACTATGCGGATGAGCGTTTGGCGAAATATCATCTTGAACAGGCCGAAAAGGCCGGCCTTGATATCCCGGACGATTTTTGACGTTTAACAAGGAAGGGCGGTTTATTGGGCCGGTTCTCTATACCTGCGGCCCCGACCGGCGATACTCGCTCGGCGTAACGCCCGTAATCTTCTTAAACATCCGGTTGAACGAGTTCATATTCTGGTAGCCTACCTGTCCGGCAATATCCTGTATGCGCAGATCGGTCTGCCGCAGCAGTTCCTTCGCTTTGCCGATGCGCACGTCGTTGACGAAATCGAGGAAGTTGATGCCCGTTTTTTCTTTAAAATAAGTGGACAAGTAGCCTCCCGTAATGTTGAGCCAAGAGGCAACGAGGTCCAGCGTAATATCCTCCGTATATCGCTCCGTCACATAAGCGGTCGCTCCGGTAATAATCGGGTCGGCCGCTTCTTTTTTATTGTTGATGCGCCGGCAGGCTTCGTGGATCAGCGCTTCGAAATAGCGGTCCAGCTTAGAGACGGTATGGAGCTGCTCCGGCTCAAGGTCCGTTAATTTTCCGCTGTCCAGCCCCATGCCATGCAGCAGCCGGGTCGTTTTGTGCGTGATTTCGCGGGCAAACTCGCGGAAGGCGAGCGCGTCGGCTTTCCTTTTCTCCATTTGCGCCATGAGGCGCCGCAGCGCCTGCAATACGTTCGCGGCGTTCCCCGCCTGCAAGTTCGCTTTAATTTCCTGCATCAGCGCATCCGGCACAACGAACGGCTCTTGCGGGACATTGTGCGCTTCGAGCACGACCGTCTCGTCGTCGAACGGCCGGTGACGAATCATCCCCAGCGCCTCCTCGTAGGCGTCGGTCAGGCTTGCGGTATGGGCATGCAGCGGACTGACGGCAATGGTAAGGAAGCAGTAGGCTTTGTCCGTGCTCAGCACGCCGACGATGCCGTCCAGCGCCGTGCTCAGGCGGTCTTCCTCTCCCGGCTCCGGATGCACGATCGATAAAATCTGATTTCGCTCGATTTGGAACGTAAGCGACCCTTCCAGTTCCTTCGTGACGACATGGTTGATGTATTCGCGAATGTACGAGGCGGCGCGTTCCTCCTCCGCTTGAATCTCCGTGTGAAACGGGTGATTGAACGACAGGTGGAACAGAACGACCCGGAACGGCTTCTGTTCGCTTAGCTGCTCCTCGCCGGTGACAGGCAGCCCGCGGATTTTTTTCAGCTTGTTCATATAGCTGTGATAACGCAGCAGCGCATGCTTCTCCTCCAGATCCTGATGCCGCAAATGCCGCTGCTGGAGCAAAAATCCGATGTTGCCGCGGATGAGCTCGAATTCGTTGTCGTGCCGGGGCACGGTGTCCTGCTCGTTCAAGCTTTTGATCGAGTCGACGATGCGCTGGACCGGATTGTTGAACCGGACGGTGAACAAGACGGATACCGTGACGCTGGCCGCGATAGCGACTAGCAGGACGGCGACGAAGGTCAGATTCAGCTTGATCAATTGAGACGAAATATGGCCGTCCGGCACCAGATTCACATAGGTGAATCCGGTCTTCGGTCCGGTGGTGTAGAAGAAGTACTGATTATCCGCCTTCACCCAATCCTGTCCCGGAGGCAGAGCAGGCAGAGGCTTGTCGGCTGCGGAGCCCGAGGCGAACAGCAGACGGCCGTCTGCGTCCAATACGTAAAAATTGTCGTTGACCGAGCGGTGGAACGCTTGAAACATACGGTCGGCATCGACAAACGCCAGCATCATGAAATCCGGATAAAAGCGGCTTTTGACCAGCATGGGCCAGACCGGACCGGTTGTATCGCCCGGCGAGCCGTTTCTCAGATAGGAAGCGGCCGGATAGATCGTCATCGGGGCGGCCTGCTCGAACTGCTTTTTCCAGAACGCATAGGTGTAAACCGGGTTGACGTAATATTCGGTGAACATGGATTCGGGGGTCGCGCCTCGCGATTTCTCCAGCATCAGCGAATGCTTGACGTCATAGATGAACAAATTGTTCAAATACAGCGCCTGATTCGATACGGTATTGCTGAGATAGTCCGTCACCTTGTTGGCCGCCACGTAATCGAGATACGGCTTGCTGTTCAACTCCTGCAGCCGGGGGTTCAGGTACAAATTCAGCATCGTATTCTCCAGCAGCTGGAAATGCTGCTCGTAATCGTTCGTCGTATTCGTCAAATTGACCGTATTGTATTTGATGATTTCATCGCGGAGGCTTTGCCGGAAAAATCCATAGGTCAGCAGCTCGAAGATGACCAGAAGAACGATTACCCCGAGAAAGCTGAGCAGCAGCTTAAAAAAAACGGAACGCGCTTTCATTTTGATGCGGAGGATGCTTGGCAAAGGCGGTTTACTCCCTTCGTGCCGCGGATCGGCTGGAATAGGTCTGTTTTTCGAATGCTTCACTGTTTTACGGAAATCCCGAAAACCGTGATAAAACGGCAATAGCGACGGTTTTCGCAGCCGAATTCTCACTATATTATAACATTGCGGCCCCGGGATCGGGGCAGGCCCTTAAGTCTCAAAATAGACTGGAAGCGGTTGCAAGATAATGGATACGAACCTGCCGCTAGTCCCAATGAAACCGAGAAAGGAGTTTTCTTATGGAAACGGAATTCACAGCCAAGGCATCGCCCGATCCGAACCCTTCCCGTATTACAGCGGAGTCCGTATCCGGCAGCTCGCGCCGGCGGCTGCTGTTGTCCCGGATGTGGAAGGAGCGTTACCTGTATCTGCTGCTGTTCCCGGGCCTGGCGTACTTTATCGTCTACAAGTACTTGCCCATGGCCGGAAATATGATGGCTTTTCAGGATTACAGCGCATTCCAAGGCTTCTGGGGCAGCGAGTGGGTCGGGCTGAAGCACTTTGAGCGCATCTTCCAAGACAAGGAAGTTCTGCGGGTGCTCTGGAACACGCTGTACTTGTCCTTGCTGCAGATCGCCTTTGCCTTTCCGGTGCCGATCGTGCTCGCCGTGATGCTCAACGAGGTGCGCCGCGAATGGTTCAAGCGCGTCATCCAATCGATCGTCTACCTGCCGCACTTCATCTCTTGGGTCGTCGTGATCGGCATGGTGACGGTGTTCCTGCAGTCCGAAGGGCTGGTGAACAAGCTGCTGCACGTGCTGTTCGGCATCGGACCCGTTGCCTTCCTGCAGGAGCCGGGCTGGTTCATGCCTCTGGTCGTGCTTGAGGTGATCTGGAAGGAATCCGGCTGGGGCACGATCCTCTTCTTGGCGGCGCTGGCCGCCGTAGACCCGAGCCAGTACGAAGCGGCCGTCATCGACGGAGCCAACCGCTGGCGGCAAATCTGGCACATTACGCTGCCCGCCATTCGCAGCACGATTGTGATTTTGCTTATTTTGCGGCTTGGCAGCGTGCTCGATTCGGGCTTCGAGCAAATATTCCTGATGCTCAACCCGTTCAACAAATCGGTGGGCGACGTGCTCGACACGTATGTGTACGTCAAAGGCCTGACCGAATCCGACTACAGCTTCGCCACCGCGGTCGGTTTGTTCAAATCGCTCGTCGGCCTGCTGCTGATTATCGGGGCGAACCGTCTGGCCAAGCGCTTCGGCGAAGAAGGCGTGTTCTAATCTTACCTGCGGCTGCGGCATAAAGCAAGATACGGAGGTGCAAACGCTATGATTCGTAATCGCACATGGCAGGAAAAAGCGTTCGGGGCCGTCAACGGGGCGCTCCTTGTGATCATCGCGCTGCTGATGCTATTCCCGTTCTACTATATGACGATCGTGTCGTTTACTTCCTACACGGAGTACGTCAAGACCGAGCTGCTGCTCGTTCCGACAAGCTTTGTGCTCGACGCGTACGCCTATATTTTTCAATCGGATTCGTTCGTGCGCTCGCTGGGCGTGACCATCTTCGTCACCGTCGTGGGCACGTTCGTCAATCTGCTCCTGACTTCGATGATGGCTTACGCCTTGTCGCGCAACATTCTCGGCAAACGGGTGTTTCTGTTTCTCGTCCTGTTCACGTTCGTCTTCGGGGCGGGCATTATCCCGACTTATATGATCGTCAGCGCCACAGGCCTGATCAACTCGTACTGGGCGTTAATTCTTCCCGTTGCCATCAACTCGTACAATCTGATCGTCATGCGGCAGTTTTTTCTCAATATACCGCACGAGCTGACGGAGTCGGCCTTGATCGACGGGGCCAACGACCTGCAAATTTACGCCCGTATTATTCTTCCGCTGTCCAAGCCGGCGCTGGCCGCCTTCGGGCTGTTCTCCGCCGTGGCCCATTGGAACACGTATTTCTCGGCGCTGCTTTATTTGAACGATCCGGCCAAATGGACGGTGCAGGTGATGCTGCGGCAGATCGTGATCCTGAGCCAGGCGGGAAATATTTTGTCCGAAGGGGTGCAGGCGGCCCGGGGGCTGCAGGTTCCTCCTGCGGAAACGATCGGCATGGCGGCGATTCTGGTGTCGACGATCCCGATCCTCGTGCTGTATCCGTTTCTGCAAAAGCATTTTGCGAAAGGGGTGATGCTGGGCTCGGTCAAAGGCTAGGGGTTGGAGAATCGGTTTGACTGATGTACCATAGCATTACACCTTAAGGAGGATATGCATCCATGACAATGAAACGGTCTGTTTCCGTTCTGCTTTCGCTCGCCGTAGCGGGCAGTATGACAGCTTGCTCCGGAGGAGCGAACCCGGGTGCGGCGGACGCCGGCAAAGGCGGCGCGGACGCCAAAAACAAAAAAATTACGATCACCTGGTTCTCCGGCACGTGGGAAAATCCGGTGCCGGGGCCGGACAGCGAAGCGGTCAAAGCGATCAACGAGAAGTTCAACGTCGACTTCAAGCCGCAGTATGTTCCTTGGGATACGTATGACGAGAAGCTCAGCGTCACGATGGCCTCGGGCGATATTCCGGACGTCATCGGCATGGAGCTGGTGGATGCCAATTATATGAAATGGGCGAAGCAGGGCGCTTTTCTCCCGCTGAACGACTATCTGGACAAATATAACTCCTTCAAGCCGGTGCCTTCCAACGTCTGGGATATGCTCAAGGTGAACGGCAAAGTATACGCGGTTCCTTATTTCTTCAACGCCAAGGGCGGCAAAAAGCCGGTCATCCGCAAGGATTGGCTCGACAAGCTTGGACTGCCGATGCCGACGAATTACGAAGAGCTGAAAAAGGTCGCCATCGCGTTCACGAAGCAGGACCCGGACGGCAACGGCAAGGACGATACGATCGGCCTCGGGCTGGCCAAAAACATCTACTACAGCCCTACGTTCAGCCCGTATTACGGCGCCTGGTACGAAAAGGACAAGAACGGGCAGTACATCCCCGACATCGGCGAAGGCAGCAAAGAGGTTGTCCGCTTCCTGAGCGATTTGTACAAGGAAGGCGCCATCAAGAAAGACTGGGCCGTCACGAATTACAACGACGTGTTCAAGGCGTTCAACGCCGGGAAAGTCGGCATCTGGTACGAGGAGCCGGGCGGCAATCTGATCAACTACAAGACGCTGGCCGAGAACGCGCCGAATGCGGTGCTTGCGCCGCTGCCCGCCTTCAAAGCGCCGGACGGCACGCAGGGCATCCGCTCGCTGGCCGGGTACTACAAAATGTATTTGCTAAGCGCCAAGCTGAAGAACGATCCGGAGAAAGTGCAGCGCATTCTCGAAATCATGGACTATTTCCGCGAATTCACGCCGGCGGACCAACGCAACGCGAAGAATGAGAAGTACGATTGGCTGAACGGCAAGGAAGGCAAAGGCTACAAAATGGAAGACGGCGTGCCGATCCCAATTAAGGAAAACCGTTCCAACGTTGCGCCGGGCGCCTACATCAATACCGAAGGCTGGGCGCCGAACGACCAGGACCTCGAAGTGTTTATCAAAGGCTCGAAATCGCCGCTCGAAAGGCAGTTTAACGAATCGGTGGTTGCGTATCTCAAGACGTCCAAAATTTATCTCAGCCCCGTGATGGCCGTTCAGTCGCCGCTGTACAACACGAAATGGACCGAGCTGTCCCAGTTCCTGAACGACGAGAAAACGAAAATGATCGTCGGCCAGCGTCCGTTTGCAGATTGGGATAAGATGGTAGACGAATTTATGGCGAAGGGCGGCAAGGAAGTCATCGACGAAGTGAACAAGCTGGTTAAGGACAACAATGCCAAAGTCGGTTGGCAGTAAGGCCTAAGGCCGGCAAGTACGATATTCGGAAAAAGGAGCCCGAGAGCATGAAACCAATGACAGCCGTCTTGATCGGAGCCGGAGCGAGAGGGGCCGGCGGTTATGCGCGGTACGCGCTCGATTGTCCGCATGAATTGAAATTCGTAGCCGTCGCTGAGCCCAACGCCGAGCGCCGGAACAAGTTCGCAGCCGAGCACGGTATTTCCCGGGAAAACTGCTTCGAGACGTGGGAGGAGCTGCTCAGCCGTCCGCAGATGGCCGATATCGCCATGATCTGTACCCAGGACCGGATGCACTATGAGCCGACGCTGCAGGCGCTGGATCTTAAATACCACGTACTGCTCGAAAAGCCGATGTCCCCGGACCCGCGCGAATGCGTGGAGATGGAACGAAGGGCGCTGGCGAACGACCGGCTGCTGACGATCTGCCATGTGCTGCGCTATACGCCGTTCTGGGCTACATTGAAAAAGATCATCGCGGAAGGCCGCATCGGCGAGGTCGTGTCGATTCAGTTGAACGAAAATGTCGGCTATTGGCACATCGCCCACAGCTTCGTTCGCGGCAACTGGAACAACTCGGACAAATCCAGTCCGATGATTCTGGCAAAATCCTGTCACGACATGGATGTGCTGTCGTGGCTGATGGACCAGCCGTGTATCAAGGTCAGCTCGTTCGGCTCGCTGATGCATTTTCATTCGGGGAATGCGCCCGCCGGATCGACGGATTACTGTATCGACGGCTGCGCGGTGGAGGCAGAATGTCCTTACTCCGCCCCCCGGTTCTACTTGGGCGAAGGCAAGGCCTGGGCGCGCCATTATACGGAGGAGCTGACGCGGGAGAACATCGTGAAGGGACTGCGCGAGTCGCCGTACGGCCGCTGCGTCTATAAGTGCGACAACAACGTGGTCGATCATCAGGTCGTGAACATGGAATTCGCGAGCGGAGCTACGGCGATGTTCAGTATGTGCGGCTTTACGCGGGAGCAGGAACGCCGCATCCAGATCATGGGCACGCGCGGCGAGCTTCGCGGGGAAGAGAGCACCATTACGCTGATGGATTTTCTGACGCACCAGAAGACGGAGATCGAGATTCCGCCGCAGGTCAGCGGACACGGCGGCGGGGACAGCGGCATCGTGCGCAGCTTCCTGCGCGAGGTGCGGAGCAATGCCGGCGGGGAGAGCCTGACCTCGGCCAGCGCCTCCGTGCGCAGCCATCTGATGGCGTTCGCAGCCGAGGAGTCCCGCTTGAACGGCGGCAAGGCCGTTCTCATCGACGATTATTACAAGCAGGTTGTAACGGCGACATAGGTTTAAGTCATCGGCCCGGAGCTTGTACGAGCGGACGCCCGATCATCGCGCGTTGAATTAGCGCGTTTTTCGGGCGGATCGGTCCGCTGCGAAGGCTATGTATGCTATGCAGTTGAGCTCCCCGTCGCTTAAGGGCTGTTGCCAAAACACCCTTAGGCGGTGGGGGGCTCTTGCGATTGTGCGATGCGGGCGTTGTCCGCCTTGAGCTCCGCCCGCTTCCGGTCGAGCAGCAGCTGCTCGATACGGGATAGCTTGCGGGAGATCGTCTGCAGCCGGTAAATGACGTAGATCGGAAAGGCCAGGAAAAGAAGGGCAAATAAGATCGCATTAGGCCAATGAATTGCGTACATCGGGACTCCTCCTTTTTTCGGTTCGTTTGGCGGAAGCGTTCGCACCCCTGCCGTGAAGCTGTTGGAGCGGAGCTATTTGCTCCATTTCGCAATTGGCCGCTGCAGATATCGTTCGCGGGCAAGGTTGTGCGCTCATAGGGCGACGCGCTTGGGATCGGTCACGCGAATCCCAAGCTTGCGTTGGCGCTGATGCTGTATGCGGTTTGCAAGCCCGTGCAGCGTTGATTTCTCTTGGATGATGGTTCTTGGATGACGGGTCGCAGGGGGAGATTTCCAGGGATAGAGGAACTGACGTTCGCTATTCGGCTGTTTTGCTCGTTGCCGAGGGCGATAGAGGAACTTGGTGCCTCTATTCTGGCGAATGATGCCGAATTGGCTGGATTTTGCTGTCGAGCCGGGATAATTGCGCATCTGAGTTCCTCAATTTTCGGAATGAGGCTATTTGAGGTGCCTTAGCGCATCTGGGTTCCTCTATTGGTTTTGCGAAAGTCACTACTGAGATGAGGATTGCCGCATTGCTTACGAATGGCCGCATGGAGTAGGTTTCCATCGGACGTAATCGTGCACTATGAGCTGAAAAGCACTTCCAAATGCACATCGAATGTCACAGCGTAAAGTGTCATCGAGCGCCACATTGCACCATCGTAGAGATGTTGTCATCGAGCATAGCGTATCATGGAGCGTCAAAGAGCATCCGTCGGGCTAACGTATCATGGAACGTCAAAGAGTATCCGTCGGGCGTCTAACGTATCATGGAACGTCAAAGAGTATCCATCGAGTGTCTGGCGCATCATAGAGTCTAGAGCCATCCAGCGTCGTCGAGAGCTCCACACGCGCCATCGAACTCCCCGAGCGCCCCAGCGTCTCGGGCCTCACAATGGTGCCCCACGAGCTTGGGTACCCTCGATTTCCCGACAGATCAATCCGACGCCCGACGCGTCATCCTAACAGCGGCGCCACCAGGTTACCGATCGGCTTACGGCCGAGGCCCGCCCTTTTCCGCCAGCCCGCTGCTGTTTACGGAACAACAGGCTGCTCCTCCGTTACCCCGTACCGGCCCAGCGCCTTGGCCGCTGATTCCCGCATGCGCCGCTTGAGCTTGTCGCCTTCGACCACCCGGACCCGCTTGCCAAGAAAGCGCAGCTTGGACAAAATATATTCGCTCTCGTCCCCAAGGAACGTCAGCCGGATTGTGTAACAGTCTGCCGCGTCGTCGTATCCGACCTGTTTCTCGAAGCACGAGAAGGCATACAGGATGCGGGAGAGCTCGTTGTTATACTCGCGCACCACCTCGATGACCGCCGATTCCTTCCGGCTCTCCAGCATGCGGTTGATGTCCGTTTCGACAGCTGCGGCTTCCTCCGCGGAAACCGGCTGTTCCGCAAGCTCCACGATGTGCTGCAGCTTCGTGTTCATCAGCGCCCGATGCCGGAGATGGTACCAGATCAAGTACCATTCCCGCTTGACCATCGAATATTCCAGCTTGAACGGAAAGCCCGGCTGCGCCTCGAACATTCGTCCGTCTCTGATCCGGTGGCTGATGAGAATGCCGCCTTTCCTCAGCATGATCCGCCGCAAGGGGCGAAGAAGCGGATGATATACCTGATGCTCCCGGCTTTTGGCCTTTTCCCCGAAGCCTTCCTTCATATCCAGCGCCGGGTCGTCTTCGAGCATGCTTTGCAGCTTCTCCAGCGTCTCGGGAGTAAAAGCTTGACCCGACGCCGGATGCTCCAGCATCGCCTTAAGCCATGTCCGTTCGTGGGAGGTGACGGCGAGCGTGCCCGTTTCGTGCAGGCGGGACATGACCTGGTAATTGAAAATTTTTTCAAACGGATTCATAGTACGCTGCGATCTCCTTCCACTCCTCAATCAGCTCCCGGCGCAGGTGCTCCGGTGCGAGCACTTCGCAGCTGGAGCCGAAGCTGCGAAGCCAAGGCTTGATCTCGGTCGTCCCATGCACCCTAATTTCGTAGATAAAGGAAGTCTCGTCTTCCTCCGTAATATGGCCCCATTGCCCTTGGAGCAGCACGCGCTCTTTGACGAAATTCGGCTGCGGGGCCTCCGGACTGAAAAACCGTACCCGCACCGTAAGCGGCCTTCCCGTATCGATAAGCCAGCTGTAGCGGGTTTTCTCCTCCAGCAGGTGCAGCTTCTCGTTGAACGTTTCTTCGGGTACGGCCTCGTCCTCGTTCAGTTGAGTCAAGCCTTCCAGACGGAACTTCACGATCCCCTGCCGATTTTCCGAGCCAAGCAAATACCACCGGCCGTATTGGTGATCGTAGATGACCTTGAGCGGCAGGATCACAACCTCTTTTCCCTCGGTTTCGCGTTCGAACAGCGGATTCGTATTTTTTGAAGCGTAGCTTTTCCGCGTTTTGGGCGAGAAATAGAGGAACCGCACCTTCCGGCGCTGCCGAATGGCTCCAAGCAGAGTGAACAAATGCGCTTCATCCAGAATGCGCGAGTAGTAATGGTACTTGTACAGAAAAGGCTCTCCTGTGACGTTTTCCGTGCCGCCGGTTTGCTGCAAAGCCTTCTTCACACTATCCCGCAAAAGATAGCCTTGAACGGACGGCACCTGCGTATTCGCCATAATGTCGACGTAGTCGTAGAGATCGAGAAGCTCCTCGTAAGTCAGCTCCTTGATGAGCCGGTCGTGAACGCGGTACCGGTAAGGCCGTCCTCCGGGCTCCCTTGCGATCACGCCGACTTCCTCCAAATATTTCAGGTCCGAGCGGATCGTTTTCTCGTCGGGCAGCGGAAGCTCCGCGGGAAGATCGCTGCAGCATGCATCGAGCAGCTCCATGACGGTCCGGGCCTCATCCTGCATGGCGGCTAGCAGCAGCGACAGCCGGTGGCTTTCCGATTCCTTGAGCGACTTGGCGCGGTATAAGAACAGCAGCATCGGGTCTGCGGACTCGTAGTAGCTGAAGCGGAGCGTTTCGGCGAATTCTTTGCCCTGCTCCTGCGGGAGCTGCTGGTACATCGTATTGACGATGTCCTTCAGCCGCCGGATCGTTTTATCGAAGGTATGTACGGAGATGCCGAGCCGCTGCGCGAATTGCTGGCGGCTGTAGGCGCCGCTGGTCAGCACCAGCATGCGCAAAAATTGGATTTCTTTATCGAAGCTTTCTCTGGCCATGGACAACCTCCGCTTTCGTAGCTGTTCCTTTTATTGTAACAGGGAAGGGAATTGGAGAAAAAGGAAAACTTTCTTTCTTGTCGTAATACTTTCGCCATGTTCGCAGGGCTGAAAATAAGCGATGATAGTACACGTAAGGCCGACGCCGAAAGGCAAAGCCTTACGGCAAAAGATCACCGAGGCGCTTGGAAGGGTTACTTCGCCTCTTAAGCGACAGGTCGCCGGTTCGAGTCCGGCTTCCGCTATACGGCGGAATAGCTCAGATGGTAGAGCAGTTATGGTTCCTTTCCGCCCACTTCCTCGGGGATCTTCACCATAGGAATACCGAAGCGAGGCGCTTGAAAGGGCTCCTTCGACTTTTATGGGAAAAGAATTGACGGCGGAAACCGGGCGTCCGGGACGCCATGCGCCTTTTCGTTTTTCCCTCGCTTCGATCTCAATAAGTTCATATTACGGCGAGGCGCCGGGGAGGGTTCCTTCGCATCCAAGCGGCCAAAGAGTATGGGCAATACGGCAGGTTCGAGTCCTGCACCGACCTTCCTCACTTTCCCTCGCCGGAGTTTAGGACGAAGCCGTTTTTGCTGCGCAAAAACGAAAAATATGCTTACGAAGTGGTTTTGCTGCGCAAAACCTCAGGGTGTTGAGAAAGCGGCTTTTTACAAAAATGGGAAACATACGGAGGTGGGGTATCTACTGGAGGAGCGATAGCGTTCGCCTTTGTCTGCGGGAAATACCCGCTGTTAAGCGGCTTCAATCAAAATTTCCCGAGGACCCGGGGTCCCCGCAAAGTACTCGGACTAAGCTTCCCTGATTCAACTTCACTTTGCGGGGTGGAGTAGCGACCGGAAGTAGATACCCCCACCCACTCGTACACCTCTATTACCTCAATTTCACCACTTTCTCAACAAGCTTTGGTTTTGCTGCGCAAAAAAACTTGGAGGAGGTTTCCAACCATGAGTTTCGCTAAAAAAATGTTCGGCGCGATGCTGCCGACGACACATAACAAAGACGGATTCCCCGCTTATGCGCGTTCGGCCGAAGAGCAGTACGTGCAGACGCTGTTGACCAATACGCTTGGAAATACGTTTTACGCCGATCAAAACGAACTGCTGAAGGACGCGCTTGAGCTGCATCACGAAATGGCGCAGTGTAACCCGCAATTTATGGCCAAAGCGCTGGTGTTCGCCCGCAACGAGGGATTCATGCGGCTGCAGCCGTTGTTCGGACTCGCCATCCTGTCGTCTTACCGGCCGGATTTGTTCGCCAAG
This sequence comes from Paenibacillus ehimensis NBRC 15659, assembly GCF_004000785.1. Lineage (GTDB taxonomy): Bacteria > Bacillota > Bacilli > Paenibacillales > NBRC-103111 > Paenibacillus_G > Paenibacillus_G ehimensis. The sequence goes on from NZ_BILX01000078.1 coordinate 23,314, forward strand.
GTGTTCGACCAAGTGGTCCGGATTCCTTCCGACTTGTCCGACTTCCTGACGATCCTCCGGGGACTTGGACGCGGGCAGGGCGGCCGGGCCGTGAAACGGCAGATTGCCCGCTTCCTCTCCGGGGTGTCCGAATATTGGGCGCTGAAGTACAACGGCCGGGGACGCGGGTTCAGCTTGGGCGATGCGATCGCGACGGCGCATCCAAAGCCGGCCGATCTTAAGCAGCAGGCACTGTTCCGGTACCTGCGCGGGCAGGAGACGAGTCTCGCGATGCTCCCGCAGGTGGAGGCGCTGGAGCAATTGAAGCGGGCGAGGAGCGAAGCCGAGCAGCTCGCCTGCATCGAACGCGGGAAGCTGCCGTACGAGACGGTGACGGGAGCGGTCAAGCCGTCCAAGGCCGTCTGGGAGGCGCTGCTGCGCCAGATGCCTACGTTTGCGCTGCTGCGCCATCTGAACGCGCTGGATCGTGCGGGCGTGTTCGAGAAGAAAGCCAACCTGGCGTTCGCGGTGGAGCGTCTGACGAATGGCGAGGCGCTGCGCAAAGCGAAGATTTTGCCGTTCCGGTTCGCCAAGGCGTTCCGGGAGGTGGAGCGTCCGGAGCTGCGCGACGCGCTGCGGGCGGCGGTGGAGCTGACGTTCGCGAACCTGCCGGAGATCGGCGAGAACACGGCGATTTTCCTGGATATTTCCGGCTCCATGCAGGGGGAATATTTGCAGATCGGGTCCATATTCGCCTTGGCGCTGTACAAGAAAACGCAAGGGAACTCGTTGTTCTGGCTGTTCGACACGGAAGTGACGGACGCCAAGCCGTCGCGTCACGACAGCATTTTAACGCAGGCGGACTGCATCCGTTCCCGCGGCGGAACCGATACCGGCGCGCCTGTGCGCAAGCTGTTTTATGAAAACAAACGGGTCGACCAGATCATCATTATCACGGATGAGCAGCAGAACAGCGGCAGCCCGTTTTACGCCGAGCTGGCGAAATACCGCGCCAAGGTGAACCCGCAGGTCAAGGCGTTCATTGTCGATATTGCGCCGTACCGCTATGCGATGGCCCCTCCGGCCGACCGGAACACGTTCTATATTTACGGCTGGAGCGACACGGTACTGTCCTATATTGCGCAAGCGGTACAAGGCTACTCGGATATGACGGGGAAGATCGATGCCATGGAGCTGGGCGGCAACGAAAAGTAACGATCCATTTTCTACGAAAAGGAGGCCGATGACGATGGCAGGGATTACGACAAATCTGCAGTTTATCCTGACGAACACCAAACGCCGTCTGCCGGATCACGGCAGCTTTGACCTTCGTATCTCATCGGTCCTATTGGAATGGCATTTTACGCGCACGCCGTAAAACCATGCTGAAGAACATCGGGCCATGGACCGCTGAGGTCGATGGCTTTTTTCCATTAGCAGCATGTCAATCCGAAGGAGAGGGAACCGTGATGACCGACTTTTGCCATCATATATTAGAAGAACTGTGCCGCATCGAGCGGCAGGAGCAGGTGCGCATCCTGTACGCCTGCGAATCGGGCAGCCGGGCATGGGGGTTCCCGTCGAAGGACAGCGACTACGATGTCCGTTTCCTGTACGTCCGGCCTGTCGAGTGGTATTTATCCATATTCGAACAACGGGACGTGATCGAGCGGCCGATCAGCGACAAGCTCGATATCAACGGCTGGGATTTGAGAAAGGCGCTGAACTTATTCCGCAAATCGAATCCGCCGCTGCTGGAGTGGCTGCAGTCGCCGATCCCGTACTATGAGAAATATTCCGCAGCGGAGCGCATCCGCCGCATCTCGCCGCTGACCTTTTCCCCGAAATCGTGCATGTATCACTATCTCAATATGGCGAAGGGCAATTACCGGGATTACTTGCAGGGGGAGCAGGTGAAGATCAAAAAATATTTTTACGTGCTTCGTCCGGTTCTGGCCTGCGAATGGATCGAGCGGTTTAACGCGATGCCGCCGATGGAATTCGACGTGCTGGTGAACCGCTTGGTGCCGGAGGGCAGCGAGCTGAAGCAGGTCATCCGCAAGCTGGTGGAACGCAAAATGGCGGGGGACGAAATGGACTACGAGCCGAGGATCAACCCCATCAACGATTTTTTGGAACAAAAAATGAATCATTTCGAGCACACGGCCGTTCATTTGAAAAGCGCCGCAGGCGCACAGGCCCGCGAGCTTGATGAGCTGTTCCGCGCCGTGCTTAGCGAAGTGTGGGAGAACGGGTGATTGACGATGATGAATAGTTTTAATCAAAATACGCTTTATCCATGGGCCGGCAAGCCTTCCATCTATGAATATATCGTGTCCGCGCTGGATGACGAGGGTCGCCTCCGCGATGCCAAGCTGCCGGATGACGAGGAGTATTGGGCCGGGCATGCCGTGCGCTGGGTCGCGGGGGGCATGGACGGGACGTTCAGCCACCACGCCGGAGGGCAAGCGGATACGGCGAAGGTACAAGCGCTGGTGCAGCTCCTCGTCAAGCAAAGCCGGAGTCCGGGCAACAAAACAAGACGCGCTACGTACCTCAAGCTGATGCAGGAGGAGGTGCTGAGCGTCATTGACCCGCTGCTGGAATCGCTGCGGGAGCGCCCCGGAGTCGTCATTCCGAAGCTGTACCAGGAAGCGGAGTGGTTCGCGAGATACGGGGCACACCGCAATGTCGTCAAGCTGGGGATTGCGCTGCTGGGCCAGTTCGAAACCGAGAGGCACCGGGAGCTGGTCGTTACGCTGGGGAAGCATGACGAATTTACGCTCTATTCTGCGGTTGCGATTCGTGGCAGCCTGGAGCATGCCAACGAGACGCTATTTGAATTGGCCAAGGCTGTAGACGGCTGGGGAAAAATCCAACTGGTCGAGCGTCTGGAGCCGCAGACGCAGGAAATCCGGGACTGGCTGCTTCGCCACGGATGCCGCAACAGCGTGATGAACGAATATTTGGCCTGTTATTGCGCGCGTAACGGCGGGCTGGCCGAAGCGCTGGCGCAAGCCTCTGTGGATCTTGAACTGTATGACGGGGCAGGGGTCATCCTCTCCGCGCTGCTGGCCGGAGGGCCTGCCGAAGATATCGACGACTACGAGGACGCAGCATTGGCGGTAAGCGATTTTCTAAGGCATTCGCAGACGATGTGCATTAACGTGGCGCAGCTATCGGTTGTGACGGATATTTATGATTTTCTAAACGAAGACGGGAAGCGCTGGGAACGACGGTACGACAGAGGCTGGTCCGGCGACCTGCGCGAAGCCTGCAAGCGGCTGTGCGACAATGTCATCCGCGACGAAGGATGGCCGGCCAAAGTATGGGAAGGCATCCGCTCGCAGGACAGCACGATGCGGCAGCATGCGATTCATGCGGCCAAGCGGCTCCGAATGGACATCTGGGAGGTGCTGTTCGGGCAGCTGCCGGAGCATCCTCTGGACAGCCATCTGTATTATCAGCTTGCGCAAACGGAGGAACCGGAGCGGATGGATCGTTTGGTCCGTTATGCGGAAGCACACCTCCCGCTGGACGAAATCGCGAGCGGTCCGCAGGACGAAATCGGCTACGGGGAGCCGTATGCGCCGCATCAATGCCTGCAAAGCCTGCTGCAGGCGCTGGACGTTTTCGAGGGGCGCGGGACGAAGCTGGTCGCCGCCGGCTTGCGGAGCCCGTCCACCATGAACCGCAACATGGCGCTGAAATGCTTGGAAACCTGGCCTCTCCCGGTGTGGGGAGAGGAAGTGACGGCGGCCTTGCAGGAACTGACGGTCTCCGAGCCGAATGAACAAGTAAAGGAACGCATTGCGAAGCTTTTGCAGGAAAAGGAGCTGACAGCATGGCTTATCAAATCATAGACGGCGTCCGCGTCTGGGGGAGCCCGGAGGCAGGCGCCTTGGCGCAAGCCAAAACGTGCGCGGAGCACGGAAATGTCGTGCAGGCGCTTCTGATGGCGGACCACCACAAGGGCTACAGTCAGCCGATCGGCGGGGTGATCGTCTACGAGGGACAAATCTCGCCGTCCGGCGTCGGGTACGATATCGGATGCGGGAACAAAGCGGTGCGCACGAACCTGCTCGCAGCGGATATCCGGCCCGGCTTGGCGCGCATCATGGACGACATCGCACGGAACGTTTCGTTCGGCATTGGGCGGGTAAACAGCGAGAAGGTGGATCATGAGCTGTTTGACGATCCGGACTGGTCGGTGTATTCCGCGATCGGGCGTCAGGAGCACGATAAGCTGAAGGCGCTCGCCCGCGATCAATTGGGGACCGTAGGCAGCGGGAATCACTTCGTCGATTTGTTCGAGGAAGCGGGGACGGGGCGGCTGTGGATCGGCAATCACTTCGGCAGCCGCGGGTTCGGCCACAAGACGGCCAGCGGGTTTATTAACCTTGCGGCGGGCAGGGAATTTTTGGCCAACGCTCCAGGGGAAAAGATGGACCAGCCGCCGGTGCTGCTCGATCTGGACAGCGAGCTGGGCGATATGTATTACCGCGCGATGAAGCTGGCTGGGCGGTACGCGTATGCCGGAAGAGATGCCGTCATCCGTCAGGTGCTGGCGATTCTGGGAGCGGACGCGGAATTCGAGGTGCACAACCACCACAATTATGCTTGGAAAGAGACCCACAGCGGCCGGGAAACGGTCGTCGTGCGCAAAGGGGCGACGCCGTCCGCTCCCGGCCAGCTTGGGTTCATCGGCGGCAGCATGGGCGACATCTCGGTCATTGTCCGGGGGAAGGATACGGAGGAGAATCGGGCGGCCTATTACAGCACCGTGCACGGCGCGGGAAGAATTATGAGCCGGACGCAAGCCGCCGGCAAAATGAACTGGAAGACGCGCGCCCGTACGGGCGGTCTCATCTCGGAGGCGCAAATGCACGAGGCCGTGCGGAGCTTCGGCGTCGAGCTTCGCGGAGCCGGCACGGACGAGAGCCCGTTCGTGTACCGGAAGCTGCAAGAGGTGCTGGATGCCCATGCGGAGACGATTGACGTGCTGCATGTGCTGAAGCCGATCGGCGTATGCATGGCCGGGGCGGACGAATTCGATCCGTATAAGGACTAGCCGCTCTCATTTTTTAATCCAATTTTGAGCTTCTTTTAAGGTGGGCTTAAGCTTCCCGCCGCATACTAAAAAAGATCCCGTTACTTAACATATATCTTTTTAATCCCCGCCGTCGCTGCCATCGACGAGGCGGGGATTTTTTTTGAGCGTTTGTGCGTCGTATATGCGGCTACTCCACGAGCGGAGCGATTTTCGGAAACACGCGCAGGGCGGTTTTGTAAAATACGTGCTCATGATATGCCTCCGGGATCAGCTCCTGCACGAATTGCAGATAAGGCTGCACGGGGGCGAGCGGCCAGTCGGTGCCGAACAGCATCTTCTCGTAATGGTCGCAATACGTCACGGCGTGGCGCAGATGCGCGAAGAAGAGCGGGGAATCCTTAAGCCGCGCGCATTCCGCGGCATCGCCGACCATCAGGCCCGACAAATCGGCGAATACGTTGCGGTTCTTGTACACGATTTCGGCCCCGTCCAGCACCCACGGGTCCCCGAAATGGGCGATCATGAAGTTGACGTCGCGGTGGGCGACGGCAACCTCGTCCACCGTCAGCGGGTGGGAATATTTCAGCAGGCCGCGTTCCGAGTACGTGTCTCCCGTATGATAGACGACCGGGACCTTGTACTGCTTCGCCAGCTCGTAGACCGGCTGGTAGACGTCATCGTAGGCATAGTATGGGTAATAGCCGAGGTAAATTTTGATCCCGACCGCCTCCGGCCGCTGCAGCGCTTGTTCCAGCGCATCCAGTCCGGCGTTGTCCAGCTTGAACGGGTTAACGCCGGGGCAGTACGCGATCTGCCCCGGATACGATTCCACCATATCGAGTCCCATTGGCGTCGGGGCTTCCCGGTCGGGGAAGCCTCCGGCGGCGGTCTCCGTCACCCCCATGCCGATCCCCAGCACGACGCCGTTCTCGGCATATTCGCGCAGCAGCCCGTCGACGGAGTAATCGACGAACGAGCGGTTTTCGGCCGTTTCCTTGAACGAGGCAATATGAGACAAGTGCATGTGCGCATCAATGATTTTCATTCCGTGTTACTCTCCTTCCGTATCACTGGTTTCAAGTATAAGAGGGAAGGCGAGCCGGCGTAAAGCCTCCAAGCTGTCC
>NZ_BILX01000079.1 GCF_004000785.1 Paenibacillus ehimensis NBRC 15659
GAAAACTTGTGCTATTGCTGAGGAGATTGGCCACTATCACACTTCATATGGTGACATCCTAGATCAATCGGATGTATGTGCTCGGAAGCAAGAGCTACGTGCGCGGCAATGGGCATACTAGCGGCTCGTTCCACTGACCGAAATTGTACGAGCCTATAAAGCCCGCGTATCAGGTCGCCATGAGATTGCTGAATACATCGGCGTGACCGAGGAATTTTTGCAAGACTCTATTGATCGATATCGTGACAAATACGGCTTGTTTGTTGTACTGGACGAGCGTTACACCATTTATTTTGACCCGTTGGGCGTTGCAGAACTATTTCCTGGTTCATAACTTTGCGCTTTCCAGGAGCAAGGTTATTCACGCACACCACTTAATCGAACATACGTTCCAATTGTGGATGTTATTTCTGAAAGGAGGTGGTGCCTAACTATTCCGTCCCCGAGAGCGTCTACCCACGCAAAAGGATGGTATGAATGGAACTCCACAAAACGAAACATGATGAAGTGTACTACTATTTTCTGAAAAACGGCGATAAGCGTTATTTGTACCGGCACAAGTATTACGATAATTTGGGCAAGCGGAAAGAGAAGAAGGAGAGCGGGTTTGTAACAGAGAAGGAAGCACTCCAGGCGTTGATTGAAGTAAAGGCCGCGTTGCTGAACGGGCAAGTGAAGCAGGTTGAACATAGCCAGATGACCGTAGCCCAATGGCTGGATATTTGGTATGAGACGTACAGCACTAGCTGGGAAGTCACGTCGAGAAAGCAGCGGGAAAACGCCATCAAGCACCAGATGAAGCCGCTTCTCGGCAAGTACAAGCTCAACTCTCTGGACAAGACGACGTATATCCGGGCGTACATCAATGTCCTAAAGCAGAAATACAGCGACAGGACGGTGGCGTTATTTCATCGCTTGTTTAAAATCGCGATTAACGCCGCCGTGGAGGATGAGATCATTCCCCGGAATCGTTTCCAAAAAGTCACCGTCGAGATCAATGACGAGTTGGAGAACGTCCTGACAGCGGCGGAACTGGATTTATTTCTGCAAACGGCCAAGCAATACGAGAACATCACGAACTACACGCTCATACTTTTACTCGCCTTTACCGGCCTCCGCAAAGGCGAAGCGCTTGGCTTGCGATGGAAGCATATCAACTTTGACGAGAAAACGCTGACGGTTGAATGCACTCGCGACCGATATGGATGCAGAACGCCCAAAACGAAAAACAGCTACCGCACGATCCCGATCGATCAGGTGCTTGTGAACCAACTTATAGTTTATCCGCGCTGGTGCGTGGAGACCAAGTTCGCATACGGGATGAAGCTTAATAAAAAAAATGACTTCATCTTTATCTCATTCCAGGACGGCGCGCCGATCGCGGAAAACATGGCCTTCTACTCGTTCAAACGTATATTCAAGATTCTTGAAAAAGAAAAAGCACCGATCAGAGAAATCAGTCCGCATGGCCTCCGCCATACACATGCAACCATTCTGATCAATCAAGGGATACCGGTCAAGACAATCGCTGATCGGTTGGGTAATACGCCGGACATGATTCACAATGTATACGCCCATTCGTTCAAGGAATACGAGTTGAAGGCGGTATCTGCTTTCAGCGGCAGTTTGACATTTGGTGGGGCGAGTGGGGCTGCAAGTGGGGCTAATTGATCGGGCAACGCCCGCAAGCCCCTATATATCAGGGATTTTTGTCGCCAGCGAGTTCTACAGCCGCTAATTTTTAATTGTGAAAGGGCTGCTTTGCAAACAGGGAAAACTGCTGCTGCGAAGCGGCCTTTTTTTGTGCCATGCTCCTGCCCTACCCTGCTGCAACACCGAAAAAAGGATGCTTCCGCAAAGTCAATACGACATGCGGAGCATCCTTTTCTTATATGCTACCCTAGCTTAATGCGGGCAAATTTGCGCTTGCCGACCTGCACGATTTCGCCGCCCTGCGGGGCGAGCTCGGCGTTCGGATCGTCGATTTTCTCTTCATTGATCTTCACCGCGCCCTGCTGCACGCTCCGGCGCGCCTCGCTGCCCGAGCTTTGCAAACCAAGTGTGACGAGCAGCTTCACAATGCGGATTTTACCGTCTTCCAGCGCCTCCTGCGGCAAGCTTACTTCCTGGATGTCCTCCGGCAGCGCGCGCTGCTGGAAGACAGTCACAAAATGCTGCTGCGCTTCTTCCGCCGCCTGCTGCCCATGATACATCCGCACGAAGGTGTAAGCGAGCCGCATCTTCGCATCCCGCGGATGAACGGTGCCGTTGCCGAGCCCGTCGCGAAGCTGCTGCAGCTCTTCGTTCGAAATGTCGGTAGCCAGCTCGTAATATTTGAGCATCAGCTCGTCCGGCACGGACATCGCCTTTCCGTAAATTTCATTCGGCTCTTCGTCGATTCCGATATAGTTGCCGAGGCTTTTGCTCATCTTCTGTACGCCGTCCAGCCCTTCGAGCAGCGGGTTCATGATCGCGACCTGCGTATCGACGCCGTATTCCTTTTGCAGGGTGCGCCCCATCAGCAGATTGAATTTCTGGTCCGTTCCGCCCAGCTCAATATCGCTCTTCAGCGCCACCGAATCATAGCCTTGCATGAGCGGGTAGAAAAACTCGTGGATATGAATCGGCTGGCCTCCGGCATAACGCTTGGAAAAATCGTCCCGCTCCAGCATGCGCGCCACCGTCAGCTTAGCCGACAGCTCTACGACGTCGACGAACGTGAGCGGTCCGAGCCATTCGGAGTTGTAGAACAGTTGTGTTTTTTGCGGGTCCAATATTTTATAAATTTGCTTCTGATACGTCTCCGCATTGCGCTTCACGTCTTCTTCCGTCAACTGCTTGCGCGTCTCGGATTTGCCCGTCGGGTCCCCGATCCGCCCGGTGAAATCGCCGATGATCAGCTGCACCTGATGGCCGAACTCCTGAAACTGGCGCAGCTTGTGCAGCACGACCGTATGGCCGACATGAATATCGGGAGCCGAAGGATCAAGTCCCAGTTTTACTTTTAGCGGAGTTCCCGTTGCGACGGAATCGATCACCTTCTGCTTCAATTCATCCTCCGGTACGATCTCGACGACTCCGCGGCGAATCGTCTCCAGTTGACGGTTCACCTCCTGCTGCTGCTGCGGTGTCAATTGCTCCCATTTTGCCATGGTTCGTTCCTCCTGCTTGGTCTCTGAATTTGCGATAAAAAATAAAAAAAGCCTCTCATCCCAAGGGACGAGAAGGCTTTGCTCGCGGTACCACCCTAATTAAAGCCCGGCCAACGAAACGGTATCATAGAAGAAACCGCAGTTCCTTCATCGAAGATCGTTACCAAAGCTTTCACTTCATCGGATAACGGGCTGCTGCCCGATCGGAAGCTACTGACGGGAGGCTGTGACAAGCCGTTCCGCGGTTCCCTTCCGCTGCTCCGGACGGTAATTCGGTCTAAGGTCGGCTGCCGGTTCGCACCTTCCACCGGCTCTCTGCAAGCTTAGTTCCTTATCCTACTGAGTCCATCACTGCATTTCAGCGGTATACAATTATCCCTAGTTATATCACAAGGCCAAAACGGTTGTCAAACCCCTTGCTTCGAAGCGTCAAAATCAGGCCGAAATCAGCAAATCGTTAGGAAAGAACGATTTTGCGGCGGTGTGTAGCGGAGCGCTTTTATGCTATAATGTTAAAGGAATGTTTTCCAATCAGGAGGAACTCGCTTTCATGGAGAAGGAGACAGCACAAAAAAGGCCAAGATACCAAGTCATCTTGCTTAGAACCGGCAAATATACTCTACATACGATCAAGTGGCTTTTTATCGCCGGTTTGTTTGCGGGGTTGCTGGGGGCCGGCGCCGCTTTCGGTTATGTCAGCGCACTAATTAAAGATGATCCGATTCGGAGCAAGGAAACGATGATGGCGCAAATGCAGGACGACGCCTTGACCGGATTCGTGTATTTCCGCGACGATACGGTGGTCGGCCAGCTTCGTACCGAGGAGGACCGGCGGCTGGCGGGCTTGAAGGATATTCCCAAGCCGGTGCTGGACGCGGTATTGGCTATCGAGGACAACGATTTTTATCAGCATCACGGTGTGGACATCAAAGGAACGCTTCGCGCAGTGCTCCAAAAGCTGCTGAAGGAAGACGTTCAGACCGGCGGCAGCACGATTACGCAGCAGGTCGCCAGACGCGTCTTTTTGACGCTGGATAAAGCCGACAGCCGCAAGGCCAAGGAAATTTTGCTCGCCATGCGCATGGAGCGCCTGATGTCCAAGGATGAAATTCTGCTCGCCTACTTAAACAAAATTCCTTATGGCAACGGCTCGTCCGGTTACAACCTATACGGCATTAAAGCAGCCGCCAAAGGGATTTTCAACATCGACGATCTGAGCAAATTAAATATCGCGCAAGCCGCCTATCTGGCCGGTGTGCCCCAGCAGCCGAGCAATTTCTCGACCTTCAATGGCAAAGGCGAGTTCGACGGCGCCGCTTTCAAACGCGCGGTTCAGCGTCAGCAGCTCGTGCTGAAGCGAATGCTGGAGGAAGGCAAGATCAACGAGCAGCAGTACCAGGAAGCGCTGCAGTTCGACTTGAAGAGCTCGCTTGCCGAGCGCGTCAAAAAAGCATACTCCACCTACCCGTTCCTTATGATCGAGGTGGAGAAGGAAGCGGCCAAGGCGCTGCTGTCGGTCCAACAGCCGAAGCTGGACCCGCAGGCCAACCCGGAGATGTACAGCGAGGCGCTGAAAAGTGTACAAGCCCAATTGTCCCGCGGCGGCTATCACGTGTATACGACGATCGACAAAGACATCTATGAGTCGATGCGCAACATCGCGAAGGATGATAAAAACTTTACTCCTGACGATAAAGTGAAAGGAATCGAGCAAATCGGCGCCGTGATGATGGACAGCAAGTCCGGGGCCATTCTCGGAATGATCGAAGGCCGCGACTTTTTCAAGGAGCAATTGAATCACGCGACACAGGCCCTCCGTCAGCCCGGATCGACCATGAAGCCGATCGCCGCTTTTTTACCTGCCATGGAGAAGGGCGCCATTCAGCCGGCTTCGGTCATCGACGACGTCCCGATCATTCTCAAGGACGGCAGCAAAGGCTTTCACATCCCGGAAAACTGGGACGACGGCTACCATGGACTCATCACGGCCAGACGGGCGCTTAACCAGTCATACAACATTCCGGCGATCAAGCTGTTCGTCGAGGTCGTCGGCATTCAAGAAGCCTGGGAATTTGCCAAAAAGATGGGGATCGTCTCCATTACCAAGGACGATTATCAAGCCCAGACGGGCGTTATCGGCGGTTTGAGATACGGGGTTACGGTCAAAGAGCTGACCAATGCCTACGCGACGATCGGCAACAAGGGCGTCTTCAACGAAGCGTTCCTCATCCGCAAGATTACAGATTCTAATGGAAAAATCGTCTACGAGCATCAGCTTAACCCGACAACCGCCTTTTCCGAACAAACGGCGTATCTGATGACCGATATGATGCGAACCGTCATTACGTCCGGGACGGCCACCGATCTGATGAAAAATTTCAAGCATTACGGCAAAATTCCGATTGTCGGCAAAACCGGCTCGACCCAGGACGATGCCGACGCTTGGTTTATGGGCTACACCCCGGACATTACGCTGGGCGTCTGGGCCGGCTATGACCAGCCGATTCATAAGCTGAGCAAGAAAACGGGCGGGACGAACCGGGCGAAAAATATTTTCGCGCTCGTTTTGGACGACGCGATTACAAAAAAACCTGAGCTGTTCCCAACCAAGGAGTTCACACGGCCGGACAATATCGTCTCGGTGACCGTGTCCAGCCTTTCCGGGAAGCTGCCAAGCGAAGCGACCTCGAAGGCAGGCAGGCTCGTCACGGACCTATTCAATAAAAAATATGTTCCGACTGAAGAAGACAACGTGATGGTAAGTTTGCCGATTATCACGTATAACGGAATCAATTATATCGCACAAGACGGAACACCAAGCGACTTTGTTCAGCAGAAGAGCGTGATCAAGCGGGAAAAACCGCTCGGACCTTTGTTTAGAGAACTGGCGAACGTCATGGGAAGAGTCAAAGCGGACCGCCGCCGCAGTCTGGACTTTTACCGTCCGAAAGATTACCAGGACGATGCGCCTGCCGAGACCGATCCGCGAACGGACGACGGAAATCCGCCGGCAGCGCCTACGACGGTCGTCGCGACCCATGCGGGCGACACCAGCATCATCACGTTCCAAGCGAGCTCAAGCGCCGATACCGTCGGCTACCGGTTGTACCGTTCCGTCAATCACGGGCCGTACCAACGGGTAAGCAAAGTCGTAATGGCTGGCGACGAGTCGAAATTTACGGACTCCGTCAACGGAGGAAACTTGTACGGTTACTATGTGACCGCTGTCGATGTGGCCGGTAACGAATCCGTACCAAGCAAAGCGGCTTACACGGACGGGACGTCCGTCGATCTGTCGTCGGTCGCCCCGGATGGAGGCCAGAAGCCCGCTCCGGACGGCAAGCCCGGCGACGGCAAAAATAACGAAGCGACAAGCGGTTCGGAAACGGGCACCGGCTCGGAACCGAATAAGGAGCATAACGCCGGCAGCGGCTCTACCGACAAGGAAGATCCGACGCCCGTTAAGACGCCTCCGGCAGCCCCTACCGGCTTGTCGGCCAAGTCCACCGGCGGAGGTGTCGAGCTGAATTGGAAAGATAACGCCAGCAAAGAAAAGGTCAAGGAATACACGGTATACTATAGCGAAAAAGAAAACGGCAAGTTCGAGAAAATCGGTACGGTAGCGAATGCGACGCAATTCAAATACTATGCCGTCTCCTACGACGGCTATTACAAAGTATCCGCCAAGAATGAGTTCGGCGAATCCAAGCTTTCGGCGGCGGTGAAGTTCAAGAAATAGCAGCAATGGTAAAAAGGGATACGGACCGCTTGCGCGGTTCGTATCCCTGAGCTTGTTGAGAACCCGCTTCGCGTAGAAAACTCTCTGCATACGCCGGTGGGGTATGTCCCTCCAGCCGCTCTTGAAACCCGTGAACTTGATTACAATTAGCGGTATTTTCACGGGTTTCAAAGGCGGACGTAAACTCTTACGGGACATACTCCACCTCTATTTGTCTGAGATTTTCTACATCTAGGATTTCTCAACACTCTGAGGGATACGGACCGCTTGCGCGGTTCGTATCCCTTTTTTGGATAATAAAAAAGAGGATACCCGCCACTAGAAGCAGCGGAAATCCTCCCTGGATGAACAATCTATGAAGCCAATCTCGAACGGGCTTTCTAGTCCTCGATGGTCGACAAGTCGCCTGTCGGTAAATTAAGCTCCCATGCCTTCAGCACGCGGCGCATAATTTTACCGCTGCGGGTTTTCGGCAGCTTGTCTTTGAATTCGATCTCGCGCGGCGCGGCATGCGCGGACAAGCCTTCTTTAACGAACTTGGAAATATCCGTTTTAAGCTCCTCGGACGGCGTATAGCCTTCGCGCAGGGCAATGAACGCTTTGATGATTTCGCCGCGCATCGGGTCCGGTTTGCCGATAACCCCCGCTTCCGCAACCGCCGGATGCTCTACCAGCTTGCTCTCCACCTCGAACGGACCTACGCGCTCCCCGGCCGTATTGATAACGTCGTCGACGCGCCCCTGGAACCAGAAATAGCCGTCCTCGTCCATATAGGCGGAGTCACCCGAAATGTACCATCCCGCAATTCGGAAATATTCCTCGTATTTCGCCGGATTGTTCCAAATTTTGCGCATCATCGACGGCCAAGGCGTCTTGATCGCCAGATTGCCCATGCGGTAAGGCGGCAGCACGTTGCCTGCGTCATCGATGATCGCCGCTTCGACGCCAGGGATCGGCTTGCCCATCGAGCCCGGACGGATCGCCATGCTCGGGTAGTTACAGATGAGATGTCCGCCTGTCTCCGTCATCCACCATGTATCGTGAATGCGCTGATTGTATACTTTCAGTCCCCAGCGGACGACTTCCGGGTTCAGCGGCTCGCCTACGCTGAGCACATGACGAAGGGAGCTCAGATCGAACTGCTTTACCGTATCGTCGCCGGCGCCCATCAGCATGCGGAAAGCCGTCGGTGCGCTGTACCATACCGTGACCTTGTATTTCTCGATCGTGCCGTACCAATTCTGCGGAGAGAAACGGCCTCCGCGGATGACGTTGGTCGCACCGTTGAGCCATGGCGCAAAAATACCGTAAGACGTGCCGGTAACCCAGCCCGGGTCCGCCGTACACCAATAAATGTCCTGCTCCTGAAGATCCAGCACGACTCGCCCGGTATAATAATGCTGCAGCATGGCGTTATGAACGTGGAATACGCCTTTCGGCTTGCCGGTGGAGCCGGATGTATAGTGAATGATCAATCCGTCTTCGCGGTCCACCCACTCGATCTCCAGCTCTTCGGAAGCGGCGGCCATTTCTTTATAATAATCGACTTGGCCTTCGGATAAAGACAGATCTTCTCCGACCAAGATCACATGCTTCAAATGCGGGAGGTCTTGAACGGGCACACGCGAAAGCTGCGAAGGCGTCGTAATGATCACCACTGCCTCGCTATCCTCCAGACGATCCTTGACAGCCGTCTCCATGAACGCTTCGAACAGCGGACCGACCACGGCTCCGACTTTGATCGTACCGAACAAGGCAAAGTAAAGCTCCGGCGAGCGCGGCATGAAGATGAATACCCGGTCGCCCTTCCCTACGCCAAGCTTGCGCAGCACGTTGCCGAACCGGTTGGACTGGGCTTTCATTTCCTTGAACGTGTACTTTTCGTCTCGGCGGTCATCGCTGTAGTACAGAGCGACTTTGTCCCCGCGCTGCGAATCGGCGTGGCGGTCGATCGCTTCATAAGCGACATTGACCTTGCCGGTTTGGGACCATGTGAATGCTTTCTCGATATCCGCCCATTGAAACTGGGCGCGTTCTTCCTCGTAGTTTTTCATGTTGGGCGATGTTGCTACGGGTGCAATGATTTCGACATTCGTATGATCCATGACCATTTCCTCCCCAAAGCTCTCTTTTTTTCACTTTGTTGAAACGCTTTCATACGCACTAGAACATATTATACCACAACACTTTTTATCCGACTATTTTTTTGTTATTCTTAAGGTGAAGTTCTGGAAGGGAGTGAATCGCCGCAGATGGAGCATGTTAAATTGTATCATTCCCAGGTTATTCCGTATCAGAACGGCGAAATCATTCTGGAGGGCCCCGTGCCGCCCGAGCAGCTCCGCGACTATACGATGCATCCGGATCTGGATGCGTTCCGTCGGCCCAAAGAGCAGTTCGAGGCGCTTGTCGAAATTGCCGGGCTGCCGGAGGGACGAATCGTTCTGGCGAGGATTTCGACACAGATTGTCGGCTACGTCACATTCCATTACCCCGACGAGATGGAACGCTGGTCGGAAGGAAATATGGAAGATTTGATCGAGCTTGGCGCGATCGAGGTGGCGGACGATTATCGGGGACTTGGCCTTGGCAAGAAGCTGATCCGACTGGCCTTCGAGGACGGGCAGCTTGAGAATGTCATCACGTTTACGACTGAATATTACTGGCATTGGGACTTGGAAAAAAGCGGGCTTACCGTTTGGCAGTACCGGGATATGATGGAGAAGCTGATGAAAAGCGTCGATATGGTCTGGTATGCTACCGACGATCCGGAAATCTGCTCTCATCCGGCCAACTGCCTGATGGTGCGTATCGGCAAAAACGTGCCGCTGTCTTCCGTGGAGCAATTCGACCGGGTCCGATTCCGGCAGCGGTTTATGTACTGATGGGAGCGCGAATAGCATGAGTGCAAAAGCTTTGTTTGTTTACGACGAGAATGAAGTCGCCTACAAGTTCCACGACAGTCACCCGTTTAATCAGCAAAGGCTGGTGCTGACGGTCGACCTGCTGCGCAAGGCGAAAGCGTTGTCCGGCGACAGCTTGATCCGACCGATGCCGGCCGACGAAAAGCAGCTGTGCTCGGTGCATTCGCAGGAATATGTCAATGCCGTCAAGGCATTAAGCGCCGACCTACCGGCGGAAGAGTGGCTGCGTCAGGCAGGAAAATACGGGCTGGATACGGAAGATACGCCCTTTTTCCCCGGAATGCATCAGGCCACATCCTTTGTGGTTGGAGGCTCGATTCGGGCGGTCGATGCGGTGCTCGGCGGCGAAGCCGGGCACGCGCTGCATTTGGGAGGCGGGCTGCACCATGCCATGCCGAATAAAGGAGCGGGCTTCTGCGTCTACAACGATGCAGCCGTAGCCATCGCGCACGCGAAAAGCAAGTACGGCGTGCGCGTCCTTTACATCGATACCGACGTGCATCACGGCGACGGCGTCCAATGGAGCTTCTATACCGACCCGGACACCTGTACGTTCTCGATTCATGAAACGGGCAAATATTTGTTTCCCGGAACGGGAGCGGTGAACGAGCGCGGCGATGGGACGGGCTTCGGAACGACGATCAACGTGCCGATGGAGCCCTTCACCGAGGATGAATCGTGGCTGGAATGCTTCGAAGAGGTGCTTGTCAAAACGGCGGCGCAGTTCAAACCGGATCTTATCGTTTCCCAGCACGGCTGTGATGCCCATGCCTACGATCCGCTGGCTCATATTCACTGCAGCATGGAAATTTACCGGGTAATGCCCCGCATCATCCATCGGCTGGCGCACGAGCATTGCGATGGTCGGTGGGTAGCGCTTGGCGGTGGCGGCTACGATATTTGGCGCGTCGTCCCAAGGGCTTGGAGCCTCTTATGGCTTGAAATGAACGAGCATCCCCTGCTCCGGCAGCTGGAGCAGAACCCGGAGATGGCCCTGCCCGCCGACTGGGTAGCGAAATGGCAGCCGTTTTGCGGTGAAGCGCTTCCAACGACGTGGCTGGACGCGGTGCACACCTGGGATCCGATTCCGAGGCGAAGAGAAATTACCGAGAAAAACCGGCATATCAAAGAAATTGCCTCGCTTTATTTGGCCTAATCCTTTTACTCACAGCAAATAGCCCGCACCATATTGGCGCGGGCTGTTTATTGTCTTGGAGATTAGAATTGCACTTTCGATTCGATAAACGCTTTGAGCTCGCTGATCGGCATCCGCGTCTGCTCCATCGTATCGCGGTCGCGCACGGTCACTTGACCATCCTGCTCCGACTCGAAGTCGTACGTAATGCAGAATGGCGTACCGATCTCGTCATGACGGCGGTAACGCTTGCCGATCGAACCCGCTTCGTCATAGTCAACCAAGAAGTGCTTCGCCAGATCGGCAAATACTTGGTTGGCTCCATCGGACAGCTTCTTCGACAACGGGAAAATGGCCGCTTTATAAGGCGCCAGCGCCGGATGCAGATGCAATACCGTCCGGCTGTCGTCGCCTTCCAGCTTCTGCTCCTCGAATGCGTCAATGAGAAATGCCAGCGTTACCCGGTCCGCACCCAGCGACGGCTCGATGCAGTACGGAATATACCGCTCGTTCGTTTCTTGCTCGATATAGTTGAAATCTTCGCCAGAATGCGTCATGTGCTGCTTCAAATCGTAATCCGTACGGTCGGCGATACCCCACAGCTCGCCCCAGCCGAATGGGAATTTGTATTCGATGTCCGTCGTCGCATTGGAGTAATGGGACAGTTCGTCGTCCGAGTGATCGCGCAGACGGATGTTCGCTTCCGAAAGGCCAAGGCTCAAGAGCCAATCGCGGCAGAACGCGCGCCAGTATTCGAACCATTGCAGGTCTTCGCCCGGCTTGCAGAAAAATTCGAGCTCCATCTGCTCGAACTCGCGCGTGCGGAAGGTGAAGTTCCCCGGCGTAATTTCGTTCCGGAAGCTTTTGCCGATTTGACCGATGCCGAACGGCAGCTTTTTGCGCATGGTGCGCTGCACGTTTTTGAAGTTGACGAAAATGCCCTGCGCCGTTTCCGGACGCATATAAACGACATTCGCGCTCGATTCGGTCACGCCTTGGAACGTTTTGAACATCAGGTTAAACTGGCGAATTTCGGTGTAATCCAACGCTCCGCAGTCCGGGCAAACGATCTTGTGCTCGGCGATCAGCTTCTCCATCTCGGCAAACGACAGGCCATCGACGATCATTTCGATGCCTTTTTCCGCCAAAGCGTTCTCAATCAATTTGTCGGCGCGGTGACGCACTTTGCACTGCTTGCAGTCGATCATCGGGTCGTTGAAGTTGCCGACATGGCCTGATGCGACCCAAGCTTGAGGGTTCATCAGAATAGCCGCGTCGAGGCCGACATTATACGGGGATTCCTGAATGAACTTTTTCCACCAGGCGCGCTTGATGTTATTCTTAAGCTCAACGCCGAGCGGACCGTAGTCCCACGTATTGGCAAGACCGCCGTAAATTTCGGAGCCCGGGAAAATAAAGCCTCTGTGCTTGGCCAAAGCGACCAGTTGTTCCATCGTTACAGATGACATCGTTATATTCTCTCCTTCTACTTCTCTGGTTTGGACCGTTTCCGGTGTCCGGCAGACCTATGGCAGACGCTTCACAATCTGATCCACGATGCGGTACGAATTCTCGGAAGCCTGTACGGTGAATTCCGCAAAATTGACGTGCGCCGATCCGTCCGCCTTGTCGGACATGGAACGGATGACGACGAACGGAATACCGTTCATCGAGCAAGCCTGCGCGACCGCCGCGCCCTCCATCTCGACGCATGCGCCTTGAAGCTCTTGGTGCAGCATTTGGACCGTCTCCCGACTGGCGATAAACTGGTCGCCCGAAAGCACCCGTCCTTCCTTGACTGCCCCGAACAGATCCCGGCTCGCTCCCGCCGCAGCACTGCGCAATTCCGGATCGGCAGCAAAAACCGACGTCGTCTCGTAAGGAATCGTTCCCCGCGGAAATCCAAGAGCCGTCACATCCATATCGTGCTGCAGACACTCCGTCGACACCACGATATCGCCGACGTTCAGCGACGGATCGACCGCCCCTGCCACTCCGGTGAAGATGACGGCCTCCACGCCGTAGGTATCGATCAAAATCTGCGTCGTCACGGCAGCATTCACTTTGCCTACGCCCGATTTGCACAGAACGATGCTTTTACCGTGGAAAACGCCTTCGTAGAACGTAATCCCCGCCTTCGCGGATTCCCGCACCTGCTCCATATGCTCGTGGAAGAGCTCGATTTCTTCCTTCATCGCGCCGATGACGCCTAGTTTACCGTACGTCAATCCAGAATCCCCCTTTTTTACAAAAGAAAATGGCTCATATTAGCGATGAGCCACCGAATTTCTATAAATCACTTCATGCGGCAAAATAACCTGCGACAGCTCCGAAGCATCCTTCGTTTCTTTATTCATCAGCTTGGTCAATAGCCGCATCGCCACGGCACCGATGTCGTACATCGGTTGAGCAACCGTTGTCAGAAGCGGACGAACCATCGAAGCCATCCGAATGTTGTCCACGCTGATGACAGACATGTCTTCCGGAACCTTCAAGCCATTATCCTGCAGCGTGTGAATCGCTCCGATCGCCATCTCGTCCGTGGCCGCAAAGATCGCCGTAGGGCGGTTGTCCAATTCCAAGAAATACTTCGTCACTTCAAGGCCCGATTCGTAGCGGTAGTTCCCGATGCGGACCAGCTCTTCGCGCAGCGGAATGTTCGCGGCTTCGAGCGCTTTCTTGTATCCTTGGTAACGGGCATAGCCGTTCGCCGGATCCTGCAAAGTGCCGGAAATCATAGCGATATCGCGGTGTCCGTTCTCCAGCAGCACGTTCACGGCATCAAACGCCGCCTTCTCATGGTCGATATCGACCGAAGGAATCGTCCGCTGTTCATCCGCCGTCGCACACAGCACCACCGGTACGGAAGACGTTTTGAACGCCTGAATGTGTTCCTCGGTAATCGCCCCGCCCATGAAGAGCAGTCCGTCCACTTGCTTCTCCAGCAAAGTGTTGATCACGCGGATTTCTTTTTCCTTCTTCTTATCCGCATTGGATAAAATAATATTGTAGTGGTACATATTGGCGATATCTTCGATGCCGCGCGCAACCTCGGAAAAGATCGAGTTGGAAATATCGGGAATGACCACGCCGACCGTTGTCGTTTTCTTGCTGGCTAAGCCTCTTGCCACGGCATTCGGACGGTAGCCTAAACGCTCGATCGCCTCAAACACCTTCTTGCGCGTTTGCGGCTTCACGTTTGGGTTATTGTTGACAACCCTGGAAACGGTTGCCATGGAAACGCCTGCTTCTCTGGCTACATCATAAATTGTCACAGTCACGGCCATTCTCTCCATTGTTTTAAAAAGTATAATGCGATCATGTCATTTAGCCTTATCATACGACAAAATGCTTGTTTTCGCAACGAATTGGTCATAGTCCTATGAATATAGTATCAAAAAGACACAAAAAAAGCCAACTGCGGAGCAGCGGCTTTCAAAAATCGTGTACCGTTACTGAATGCTTGGCGACTTGCGACAGTCTTTTCCGGACATCGTCTATCCATCCTCCGTCGTCCAGCGACTGGGCCAATAGCAGCAGATCAAGCAGTTCGTTGATTCGTTCTTGGATTATTGTCTCTACGGGATCGGCTGACCTTTTTTTCTCCGTTACTTTGACCATCAGATGGGCGATTTCGCATACATCGTCAAATCGAAGCGATTGCTTCTCCGGTTTGCTGCCGAGCTTGCCGATGAGTCCGGTCAATTCCGGCTTCACTTCGGCAAACACCTCGCTGCGGTTGCAGGTGTCGCACGAGAAAATCGGAACGTTCCCGATCTCGACTTTGTTCTGAAAAATGACGGTACGAAGACGAATGCTCATGGCCTTTCCACACTTGCACGGCTTATGCAACAACAACCACTCCTTTTGGCAGCAACGCCAAACCTTTCTCAAACGGTCAGAATCCATGATTCTGACGGTTCCCGACAAACGCCCACCGTCGTCTGTGACGGCGCATTCGTTCATCCTGCTTATGTACAAATATTCTACCTCCGCGCACAAACTCCTGCCGCTGTGAGGTTAGTAATATTTAGCACACAGGCGCTCGTAAGCGCGCCGGAGAAAAGGCAGCGACAGCGCAAGCATCGCCAGAGCGGCTCCAATCGCATCGTTGCGTATGTCCATTACATCCGGCGAGCGTCCGGGTACGAACGATTGGTGAAACTCGTCCGTCAAGCCGTAAAGCACGCACAGCAGGACGACCGCAAGCTTCGCCAGGACGGTCAGACGCTTGGGACGAAGCGCCCATAAATAAGTCCAAGCCAATATAAAGTAGGAAACGAAATGGCCCCAATCGAACCCTTCCATCGCAGGAATAATCCGGCGGATCTCATCCAGCCATCCCCCAAGATCGTCGCCGGTTCGCGAGGACAAATAAAAAATAACTGCCATCCACAGGACGGAAGGCAGCCACCTGACGATCATGTTCATCACTTCTGCTCCTCGGCATATTGCGTCAAACGGTCTACGAACGCTTTGGTAAACGCCGGAAGATCCGGAGGTCTGCGTCCGGACACGATGTGCCGGTCGACTACCACTTCCTGATCGACCCAAATCGCGCCCGCATTTTCAAGATCGTCCTTGATGCCGGGGGTGGAAGTCATCGTGTAGCCCTGGCATATTTTCGCCGAAACAAGCACCCAACCGGCATGACAAATGTGCGCAATCGGTTTTTCCGCTTCGTGAAATTCGCGGGTCAGCCGCAGCACCGAAGCATAGCGGCGCAGTTTGTCTGGCGCCCAGCCCCCCGGCACGTAAAGCCCGATGTAGTCTTCGGACTTCACTTCGTCCAAGGCATATTCGGTCGTCAATGGAACGCCGTATTTTCCGTGATAGACGGTACCCGCCTTAGGGCCGGCCAGATGCACGTCAAGCCCGGATTCCCGCAGCCGCAGCACCGGGTACCACATCTCCAGATCTTCAAACTCTTCATCGACAAACGCAAGCACTTTATGTCCCGCAAGATTCATCCCATTCTCCCCTAACTATCGTTAATATCATCAGCCGCAAGCGGGCCGCGTCCGGCCTGTCTGATCGGCGATATCCGTTTCCAAATATTTGGTAAGGACGGTCACAACTTCGGCGCTGCTTGCACAACCTGCCAGCTCCGCCCAAATCTTCTCGCCGTCGCTGTGTCTGCTTTGGAGCAGGCTGTTTTTTACCTTCAATATCGATTGCACCGACATACTCAGGTCGGTAATGCCGAGCGCGATCCAAATCGGCAAAGCGCGGACATCTCCCGCCAGCTCACCGCACACGCTGATATGCGTCCCGTGCTTGTGGGCATGATCCGCCGTAATCTTCAGCATGCGGAGCACCGACGGATGAAACGGATCGTACAAATGCGCCACCGTCTCGTTCATCCGGTCGACGGCTAACACGTACTGGACCAGATCGTTCGTTCCGATGCTGAAAAAGTCGACCTTTTGCGCCAGCAGATCGGAGATCATGACCGCCGCCGGGAGCTCGATCATAATGCCCACCTCAATGTCCGGGCGAAACGGGATTCCTTCGGCGGCAAGCTCCTTTTTCGCTTCCTCCAGCACCTCATTGGCTCTGCGCAGCTCGTCAAGCGAGGAAATCATCGGATACAGGATTTTAACGTAGCCGTAATGACTGGCCCGCAAAATAGCCCGGAGCTGCGTTTTGAACAAATCCGTCCGGTCCAGCATGATCCGGATCGCACGATAGCCGAGCGACGGATTCTCCTCCTCCGGCAGGGCCAAGTAATCCAGATGTTTATCCCCTCCGACGTCCAGCGTCCGAATGACGACCGGCTTGCCGCCCAGCCTCTCGGCCACCTCGCGGTATACGGTAAACTGCTCCTCCTCTTCGGGAAAGCTGCTGCGGTCCATGTACAAAAATTCCGTCCGGAACAGCCCGACGCCGGAAGCGCCGTTCTTCATAACCAGATCCAGCTCCTTGACCGAGCTGATATTCGCCGCCAAATGCATCTGCCTTCCGTCCTCCGTCCGGGTTGGCAAATGGGCCAGCTTTTGCAGCTGCTCCTGAACGGCTTGCCATGTTTCCTTGCGAGCCTTGTATTTCTCGATCACATCGTCGGCCGGGTTCACATAGACGACGCCCTCGTCGCCGTCGATGATCAGATAGTCGCCGTTTTGAATCGGCGTTTGCAGCTTGCCCTCGAGCCCGAGAACGTACGGAACGCTCATCGCGCGGGCCATGATCGCCACATGCGACGTTTTGCCGCCTAACATCGTCACGAGCCCTAACGCCAGATTCACGTCCAGATGCACCATTTGGGACGGAATCAGCTCTTTGGCCACGAGAATGTAGGGCTGATCCTTGGGCGGCAGCGTCTCCTCAAGCGCCCCCAGCAGATGCTTGAGCAGCCGGTTACCGACATCTTTAATATCGAGCGCGCGCTCCTTCATATAGCCGTCGTCAAGCAAATCGAACATTCCTACAAACTTATCGATCGCTTCCTTGACGGCGACCTCGGCCGCTTTGTATTGCCGCTGCATGATCCCCTGCACTTCGTTCATGAAAATCGGGTCTTCCAAGATGGCCAGATGCGCGTCGAAAATTTGCGTCTGCTCCTCGCCCAGCACGCTGACGAATTCCTGTTTGATCAGTTCGATCTCGTCCTTGGAATGGCGGATTCCGTCATATAACCTTTCGAATTCGTACGCCAAGTCCGTGACGTCGATCAGCTTTTCGGGAAAGTCCCATTCCCAGGTTGGAATAACGAAAGCTTTGCCCATCGCAATCCCCGACGAAGCTCCGATCCCCTCAACCATAAGCGTTCCCTCCCCCTGTAACTCCTGTTGTAGCGGTATTTTTCAGCATGACGGACATGACCGACGCCTGTCCTTTCTTCACGGCTTTATAAGGCGCGAAGCTCCATGACCTCACCATATCGACGTTCGTGATGAGCATAGGCGTCGCGAGCGACTTGCAGTTTTTCTTCACCTTCTGCAGGTTGAACCTGACGAGCAGCTGACCGGGTTCGACCAGGTCTCCTTCTTTCACGTAAGCGGTAAAATATTTGCCCTGCAGGCCGGCGGTATCGATTCCGATATGAAGGAGCACTTGTAGTCCCTGCTCCGTTTCGATCCCGAGGGCGTGAAGCGTCGGATAAACGTGAATGATTTTACCGGCTACAGGCGAAACCAGCTCCCCTTTATCGGGGAAAAAGGCAACGCCGTTGCCCACCAGCTTGCCGGCAAAAATTTTATCCGGGACTTCCTCCAGCGGGATCATCCGCCCTTGCATCGGCGAGCTGAACAGCACCTGCTGAATATCCTTGCGCATCGACTTGATGATCTCTTCACGGATCAGTTCCGAATACGTGCCGAACACGACCTGAACGTTGCCACCGCCCAAACGGATGACGCCGGCCGCGCCGAGCAGCCGAAGCGCCGACACATCCAGCTGCCGGTCGTTGACTAGCGTGAGCCGCAGGCGGGTGATGCACGCTTCGATGCTCTTGATGTTTTCCTTGCCGCCAAGCGCCTGCAAAATAAGCGGCGAACGATACGGAATGTCTCCGGCCCATTCCTCGAGCTGCGAGCCCTCCTCGCGACCGGGCGTCGGGATGCGGAAGCGGCGGATCGCCCAGCGGAACAACACATAATAGACGAAGCCGTAAGCAAGCCCGATCGGGATGAGCAGCAGGCCCCGGGTTGACAAGTGCAGATTGATCAAATAATCGATCGCTCCCGCCGAATAGGAGAAGCCGTGATGAATGTCGAGCATGTAAGCGATCCACATCGCCAATCCTGAAAGAATGGCGTGAACGAAAAACAAATACGGCGCCACGAACAAAAACGCGAACTCAATCGGCTCGGTCACTCCGGTTAAAAAGCAGGCGAATGCCGCCGTCAGGAACGTCGTGCGGATTTTGGGCTTTAAATCCTCGCGCGCTTCCTGAATAATCGCCAAAGCAATGGCGGGCAGCGCGAACATCATGATCGGATATAATCCGGCCATATACAATCCCGCCGTGGGATCTCCGGCGAAATAACGGGGCAAGTCGCCGAATACCGGCTGTCCTTGCGCATCGTTGTACGCGCCGAGCTGAAACCAGAAAAAGTTATTAAACACGTGATGCAGTCCGGATGGGACCAATAAACGGTGAATAATGCCGTATAAAAATGCGCCGAAGCCGCCGAGCCCCAAAATAAAATTCGTAAGCTTCTCCATCCCGGTTTCGAGCGCAGGACCGAATTGGATCATCAGTAGTATCAATAAGAAAATGGCAAGCCCCATCAGCAGCGGCACCATGCGGGGACCGCCGAAAAATTGAATCGACTCGGGGAGCTGAATATGCTTTACCCTATGATAAATGACGGCGGCCAACAGTCCGATCAGGATGCCGCCGGGAACGCCGAGCTGAAACGAATCGCCAAGGTAACGCTGCGTCGCTTCGCTGAACATGTAATGGCCGATAAGCGCCGACATGCCCGCAATTCCTGCGCTTTCCGTCAATCCCAGAGCGACGCCGACCGCAAAAATAAGCGGCAAATACGTAAAAATCGTTGTGCCGCAGAGCAATAAAATTTCCCCGACGCGGGGCATATGAATCCGATCCCAAGGCAGGGTACCGAGGCGCAGCAAGATAGCGGCAACGGGAAGGGTAATGGTCGGCAGCATGAGCGACCGGCCAAGCTGCTGCAAGTTTCCCATCCAATTCAAATCGGTCCGTTCCCCCTTTCATACTAACGATGGTACGCTCAGAACCGTTTTTTGTCAAACCGTAAGTTCAGGGAAAACGCAAAGAAGGCGGGCCGCCCGGGCCCGCCTGTTCAGCGGCTTGCCGATTAAAATTAGAATCTGTTAAAGCCGAAGCTGCTTGCGCCGAAACCGGTTGTGCCGATACCGCCTGCGCCGATGCCGAATTGGCTTTGCGCCGGTTGGTTGGAGTCGGAACGGAGGTAAGCATCATGATCTTGTTGGTTACCGCGGTAGTGGGCCAAGTGGTACGATTGCGGGCTTTGGAATTGGGAATACGATTGCCCGGAAACGCCAAATTGCTGCTGCTCGAATTGATTTTGGCTTGCAAAGCTTGTGGCGCCGAATTGGCTAGCGCCGATGCCGAATTGGCTTTGCGCCGGCTGCGTGGAATCCGAACGCAGGTAAGCGTCATGGCCTTGTTGGTTCCCGCGGTAGTTCGCCGTGTGATACGATTGCGGCGATTGCGGGCTTTGATATTGCGAGAACTGTTGTCCGGCTCCGAAAGAAGAAGCGCCGAATTGGGGTGCGCCGATGCCGAATTGGCTTTGCGCCGGCTGCGTCGAATCGGAGCGAAGATAGGCGTCATGCCCTTGCTGGTTCCCGCGGTAGTTCGCCGTGTGATAGGCTTGCGGGCTTTGGAATTGCGAGAATTGCTGCTGCCCGGCTCCGAATTGCTGGCTGATTCCGGATTGATTCAAGGACTGGTTGTATTGGGATTGTACATATCCGACCGGCTGGTATTTGGAGTATTGGGAGCTTGCAGGACCGGCCGTACCCAATTGGTTTTGAAAGCTGCTTTGGAAGCCTTGTTGGTACATGCGAAAATCCTCCTCGAAGTTTAGTTTAGGAAGTCTTCCGGTGCTGGCCGTTGTTCCGTTCCATTCCAGAAGCCTTTCTTATTGTCTTCAAGGAGGATTTATTTTATTACTTGCCTTTTATTTTTTTTAGGACCTGCCGCGCTGGATTTCCCCCAATAATTGCCGGGCTGCCGAACGGGGGTCGCTTTGCCGGACGATAGCGGAAACGACGGCTACGCCGTCTGCCCCGGCCCGGATCACAGGCACCGCATTGGAAGCGTCGATGCCTCCGATCCCGACCATGCCAATATGAGGCCAGCGCTGCTTGATTTCCGAGATCAGCCCGGTGCCGATCGGCGCGCCGGCATCCCCTTTGGTAAGGGTGGAGTAGACGGCTCCCACGCCTAAATAATCCGCACCCTGTGCCATGGCCCACTCCGCTTCGCCTATCGTGCCGGCGGATATGCCGATGATTTTATGTTCGCCGAGCAGTTTGCGGGCTTCCGCTCCCGGCAGATCGTCCTGGCCGACATGCACGCCGTCGGCGTCCAGCGCCAGCGCCACATCGACCCGGTCGTTGACCAGAAACGGAACGCCGAACTCCCGGCAAAGCTCCCGCAGCGCTCTGCCTTCCTCGATAACGCGGGAAAGAGGCGCTTTTTTCTCGCGAAGCTGGATCATCGTTACGCCACCGTCCAGCGCCGCCCGGGCGATATCAAGGGCCGAGCGGCCTTCGTGGCCCGAAAGATCCATGACCAAATAAACCGATAAATAACGACGCACGTCTGACCGGAACAAATTATTTCCCTCCGGGCAGCAAAATCGAGTCTTCCACTTTGATGCAGCGGTCCATAATGACTTCAAGACCGCCGGCACGGGCAATCTCCGCCGCCTCTTCGTTAAAGATGCCCTGCTGGAGCCAAAACACTTTGGCTCCGATCCGCACCGCTTCCTCGGCCACGGGGACGACCTGTTCGCTGCGGCGGAATACGTTCACGATATGTACCGGTTCGGGAATATCGCTAAGCGATGCGTAGCAGGTTTCTCCGAGAATCGATCCGCTTACGGTCGGATTGACCGGAATGATGCGGTAGCCTTTCTTCTGCATAGCCTCGGCTACCATATAGGAAACGCGGTCGGGCTTGTCGGATAAACCGACGACCGCTACGTTGCCGGCCCCTGCCAATATTTCTTTGATTCGTTCCCGCGTTGGATTTTCAAAAGCCATGACGTATCACTCCTCGCTTCATTTATTTTGCCTTCGAATAGCTTAACGCTTGACGTCCCATCGCTTCCCATGTCGCGATAAACGCTTCTTTGTCGATTTTCTTGTTGCTTTGGCCGGCAAGCGGGTCGTTCACATAGACATACTGTTCGTCAAAGCCGACCAGCAGCACCGCATGCTCCATAAAGGTCGTCTCGATCGGACCGATCGGCGTATCCCATACGACCCAATTGTCCGGAACTTTATAATTAATGGTGGTCCAGACGACGGACGGAACCCCCTGGATCAATTGATCTTCGAGCTTCGAGAACGGCTCCTTGGTCAGATCTTGCGCCGTAGGAACATAGGCCTTAAGCAGCTCGAACAAGGCGGTATGATAGATCCCGAACCCTTTGGCAGCCCCCGTGACTTCTCCGACGAATCCGGTGTTCGGATTGCCCCAATAAGCGATCGAGCCGTTTTTGTTATAACGGATCGGAGTCGGATCTTTTTTCATCTCGGGGACCAAATCCATCTTGGATTTGTTTACGCCGTAAAATTGCAGCAGCATCGCAAGACTCGTCACTTCGCATCCGGAAGGAAGCTCGGGCAGCTGCCGAATATGCGGCGCTTCAAGCAATACGCTCTTCGGCCGCTCGGCAGGCTTCTCCGCAGGCGGTGCGGCGGCGCTTGCGGCAGCCTTGGCCGCGGCGGCCTCTTGCTCCGCGTAGGCCACGGTCGGGTCCCGGAACCACGTCTGTCCCGTTAGTTTAGCGTAAAGCAGCACGGCAAATACGCCGCTGGCAAAGAGAAGCCCTGTGATGAGAAATAAAGCAAGCGTGACCTGGATTCCTTTCCATAATACGGTCACGTCCTTCACCGCCTCGTTACGATCAGCATGCCGATCATGATGATGGGTTAAGCAGCGCCGACGCGCGGCGCTTTACTCTTGAACCAGTTCGATCTGCGCCCCGAGCGACAGCAAATGCTCGAAGTAATGCGGATAAGATTTGGCCACATGGTGCGCGTCGTTGATAATCAAGCCCTGCTCGGAGCGGAGGCCGACGACCGTAAGCGCCATAATGACGCGGTGGTCGAAGTGCGCGTTAATCTCGACGCCGCCCGTTACGCCCTGCGGACGCCCGTGGACGATGATCTCGCTTTGCCTTTCTTCCACATCCGCTCCGGCTTTGCGCAGCTCGTTGACAAAATCCGTAATGCGGTCGCATTCTTTGTAGCGCAGGTTCTCTACATTGTAAAAGCGCGACGTGCCTTCCGCGAACACCGCCGCAGCGACCATCGCCAGCACGGCGTCGGTAAAATGATCCCCGTCGAATTCGCCTGCGGTCAGCTTCTGATTGCCGCGAATCCGAACGGTATCGTTCTCGTGGGTCAGATCGACGCCCATCGCGCGGAGGACATCAACGACGGCCCTCTCGCCCTGCTTGCTTTGCTCCGCCAGATGAAGCACCGTCACGTCCGAATGCGTCACGGCCGCTGCGGCCAGGATGGCGGCAGAGCCCGGATAATCGCCCTGAACCGTATAGTTCTGGGGCTTATACTGCTGTTTGCCTGGAATTTTATAATGCATCAAGTCGTCGGACGCTTCGATCTTCACGCCCGCTTGGGCAATCACTTCCAACGTCTGGCCGACGATAATTTTCGATTTCAAATCGTGCAGCACCGTAATTTCGCTATCCTCATCCAACAGAGGAGCAACGAATAGCAAGGAGCTTAAAAATTGCGAGCTGACGTTCCCGGAAACGGTAATTTTTCCGCCCCGCGGTTGGCCGCCCCGAATCGTAATCGGCAGCTTTCCTTCACGGTGGTCGACCTCGACTCCCATCTGCTTCAGGGCATCGATCAGATCGTCATGGGGCCGTTTGCCCAAGGAATCCGGGTAAGCGTTAATGAACGTCACCTCCGGACAAAAAGCGGCGACCGACATCAAAAAGCGGAGTACCGCTCCCGCATTGCCGACATTCAGCTCGCTTACATGCTTCGGATGACGGCCGAAGCCGCGGATCGTCATCTTTTCGTCGTCCTCTTCCAGCACGGCACCCAAGTCCCGAATACAGCGGCGCATCGCGTCGCTATCCTCGCTGTGGGCCGGATAGTACACTGTGCTCGTCCCGTCCGCAAGCGCGGCGATGAGCAAATAACGGGTCGTGTAGTTTTTGGAAGACAGCGCGTTAATCGTCCCGCCCAAACGCGGGGTCGGTTTGACAATGGCTTTCATCGTAAAGTATCTCTCCTTGTCCGTCAGTGCTTTATATATGTAAGCGAAAGGATATAGCCTGCATAAGCAAGCAGCAAACCGAAAGTATACGACAGCCCCATATACAGCCAGGCCGTCCGGCCTTCGCCTTGGCGAAGCAGCGCTTCGCTTTCCAGCTTTAGCGTCGAAAAGGTCGTGAATGCTCCCATAAATCCGCTGCCGAGGAGCGCCATCAGCCGGCCGTCTGCCCCTCCTCCCCATAGGACGCCCAATAAAAACGAACCTGCAAGATTGATCGTCAACGTTCCGTATGGCAGAGAGGTTTTAAGCCGTTCCGCGATCCGGCTGCCGATCCAATACCTTGCCACGGCGCCGGCAAAGCCTCCTGCGCTTACGAGGAGCAGCGTTCCTAATGTATTCGACATCATTCCTCAGAACCCCTTTTTACCGCCGTCAAATTTAAGCCGAACCGGCGTCCGAGACGAATGCAGCCGATTCCGCCCCACAGACTGACGATAAAATAAAGAGCGGCGATCGACCATAGCTGCTGCTGAAGCATGGATGCGAGCTCCCAGCTTAACGTCGAGAAGGTCGTAAACGCTCCGACGAAGCCGGTCGTCAGCGCGGCGCGAAGGTCCGGATACCGTTTCAAACCGGGCAAATAGGCCAGAAAGCCAAGTATCAGGCACCCGGCAAGGTTACACAGCAGCGTTCCCCATGGCAGCGCAGCGACCTGCTGCGTGTTCATGGCGACGGACAATCCGTACCGTGCCAGCGCTCCGGCGATTCCCGCCAGACCTATATAAAGTACGGTCATCCGATATCGTCCCCATTCGAAATTAGCGTCGTCAACGACCCGCGTTTCCACTTTGTTTGACACGCTGCCGTTTTCTTTTTATGATGAAGGCAAGTCGGCCGCAAGCCGAACGAGAAGGAGGCTGTATGGATGCAAACGATAACCCCGCAAGAAGTCAAACAACGGCTTGAAAACGGCGAAAAGCTTACCATCATCGACGTTCGCGAACCGGAAGAAGTCGCGCTCGGCATGATCCCGGGCGCCAAGCATATTCCCTTAATGGAAATTCCCCAGCGCCTCGGCGAGATCCCCCAGCACAGCGAAACGATTCTCGTCTGCCGCAGCGGCAACCGCAGCGGACGGGCGCTTCAATATTTGGAAGCCCAAGGTTTCACCGGGCTTGTCAACATGACCGGCGGCATGCTGGAGTGGGAGTAGCTTTAAACCCGCTCCCGCTCCAAGCGGCTGCAAATTTCGTCAACGATCTGCCCGACGGACTTGCCGTCCGTGTCCACATGAAGATCCGCAAAATCGTATGCGTGCTTGCGGCTCTCCATGATATGGCGTACGCGTTCTTCGACTCCGCCCTGCAGCAAAGGACGGCTTTGATCGGACCGGACCCGCTCGATGATCGTTTCGGCCGACGCCTTCAGCGCCACAACCAGACCGCCGCGCTGCATAAGTGTCCGGTTCTGCTCTGCTAGAACGGCCCCGCCCCCGGTCGCTATCACTTGATGCCGACCCTGCAGCGTCCGTTCGATTGTTTCGCTTTCCGCTTGGCGGAAGAAGGGCTCTCCAAGTTCCGCAAACATGCGGGTAATGCTCATTCCGTGTGCCCGCTCAATGGCGGCGTCCGTATCCTCGTACACCCAGTTCAATCTCGAAGCGAGCGCTTGTCCGACGGAGGATTTGCCGGTTCCCATCAAACCGACCAACACGATGTTACGGTATTCCACTTCCCTGCACCTCTGACTTTCGCATCATTCAACTGACCCTATCATATCATAGCCGGCACCGTGTGAATAGAAAGTTTGGCAAAAACATAAGATGGTTGTGAATAAATCCCAGCCAGATCAGTCATGATGTTAATGCACATTTCCCGAAGGGAGAACACGGTTATATGACGCAAGGCGCTCTGCCGCAATCCAGCGCGGGTGGTCCCGACTGGACCGAGCACAAGCTGGAACAAATCATGGACCCCACAAGACCCTTATGCCGAGAAGAAATCGTCTGGATGCTGGAGTATATTAAAAAAAAGGTGGCCGAGGAAGACCCGAACTTGACGGATCTTTCCCAGCCACGGCTGCTTAAAAATTTCAGATATTTCGCCGAAATCGCTTTGATGCTCATTCAGCGGCGGGGCGGCCACGATATGGAGGCCGACCGGCTCAAATGCTGGCTGTACGAAGCGTCCTTCGGTCTGCATCCGGTCAAGCCGGGCCGCATCAAAAGGCACCTGTAGCCGCTTAGTTTTCCATCCAGTGGAAGTGGAAGGTGCCTTCTTTGTCGACCCGCTTAAAGGTATGCGCACCGAAATAATCGCGCTGCGCCTGCAGCAGGTTCGCCGGCAAGCGCTCGGTCCGGTAGCTGTCGTAGTAAGCGAGCGCGGAAGCGAAGGCCGGAACCGGCACGCCGCGGGTAATTGCCGTTGCGACGACGCTTCTCCAAGCGTCTTGGTACTGCTCCACGATGCCCTTGAAGTATTCGTCAAGCAGCAGGTTTTTCAGCTCCGGGTTGCGGTCGTACGCATCCTTGATGTTCTGCAGGAACCGGGCGCGGATGATGCAGCCGCCGCGGAAAATCATCGCAATGCTGCCGTAGTCCAGGCTCCAGTTGTATTCCTCGCTTGCCGCTCTCATTTGGGCGAAGCCCTGCGCGTAAGAGCAAATTTTGCTCGCATAGAGCGCCTTTCTTACAGCTTCGATAAACGCTGCACGGTCGCCGTCGAACGCCGCTTGCTTCGGTCCGTTCAGTACTTTGCTGGCGGCAACGCGCTCTTCTTTCATGGCCGAGATGAAGCGGGAGAAGACGGATTCGGTAATGATGGACAGCGGAACGCCGAGATCGAGCGCGCTTTGGCTTGTCCATTTGCCCGTACCCTTCTGGCCGGCGGAATCGAGAATGACATCGACCATCGGCTTGCCCGTTTCCGGATCGTACTTGGTGAAGATGTCGGTCGTGATTTCGATCAGATAGCTGTCCAGCTCGCCCTTGTTCCAGTCGGCGAAAATCTCGTGAAGCTCCTGCGTGCTAACGCCAAGCACGTCTTTGAGCAGGTGGTACGCTTCGCAGATGAGCTGCATGTCGCCGTACTCGATGCCGTTATGCACCATCTTGACGTAATGGCCGGCACCGTCCGGTCCGATGTAGGTGCAGCAAGGGTCGCCGTTCACTTTGGCCGAAATGGCCGTCAGAATCGGAGCAACCAGCTCGTACGCGTCCTTTTGCCCGCCCGGCATGATGGCAGGGCCTTTCAGCGCGCCTTCCTCGCCGCCCGACACGCCGGTACCGATAAAGCGGAGGCCGTGCGCTTCCAGCTCTTTGTTGCGGCGCTGGGTATCCGGGAAAAACGCGTTGCCGCCGTCGATGATGATATCGCCTTTTTCCAGATGAGGCACCAACTGGTTAATCGTATCGTCCGTCGCATGGCCCGCTTGCACCATGATCAAAATTTTGCGAGGCGTTTCGAGCGAAGCTACGAATTCCTCGATGCTGTATGTACCGACCAGCTTCTTGCCTTGCGCCTCAGCGAGCAGCGCATCCGTTTTCTCCCGCGAACGGTTGAAGACGGACACCGTGAAGCCTCTGCTTTCGATGTTCAGAGCCAGGTTTTTCCCCATGACCGCAAGACCGATAACGCCGACTTGTTGTTTGGACATTGTGGTTTCTCTTCCTTCCTTTTTCTATTTTAATTTGACGATTTAAGGGTCTGGAATTTCTCCCAAGAGACGAAGGTCAGAATATCCATCGGAGAGCCTGCGTGTCGCCTTTGAAAATGGATTCTTACCGCAAAGTAAGTTTTATGGAATCCATTTTCAAGAGCGACCGGAGATGGATATTGCTGCACCGCAATCCGATGGGAATTGGTTTCCACCCTTAAATCGTCATCGCCCCGAAGCCCCCGTCCACCCGCAGCACCGTGCCGGTGACGAAACTCGAAGCTTTCTCCGAAGCCAGATACACGGCTGCGCCCTGAAGCTCTTCCGCTTCGCCGAAACGATTCATCGGCGTATGACGCATGATGGATTCGACACGCTCGGGAGACAAAATTTTGCGGTTTTGCTCGGCCGGGAAGAAGCCCGGAATGATGGCATTGACACGCACGCGCGCCGGAGCGAATTCGCGCGCCAGAAATTGGGTGACGTTGTTCACGGCCGCTTTGGAAGCGGAGTACGTAAACACTTTGGACAGCGGCGGATCCGAAGACACGGAGGAAATGTTAATGATGCTGCCTCCTTCGCCCTTGTCCACCATATGCTTCCCAAAAATTTGACACGCCAACACGACGCTTTTGAGATTCACTTCCATAATCGAATCCCATTCGTCCATCGTAATGTCAAAAAACGGCGTCGCGCTGTTTTTGCCCGGACAGTTCATCAAAATATCGCAGCGTCCCGTCCATGCAAGCACCTCGGACAATACCCGCTTCAAGTCCTCGGCCTTCGTCGCATCCGCCGAAAAGCACTTGGCCCGTCCGCCCGACGCTTCGATCCGCTTGGCGACTTCCTCGGATTTCTCCATATTGCGCCCGACTATCGCGACATCCGCCCCGTGTCCGCCAAGCGCAACCCCCATCGTTCCGCCCAAGGTGCTGTTGCCTCCGATGATAACCGCCGTTTTTCCCGATAAATCGAATAAGTTCATGGCCCGATGCCCCCTAAGATTTCGTGTGAATCTGTTGAAAGGCGGCGATGGCATCAAACTCATCCTTCAACTGATGGTACACACGATTATAAATTTTTGTCAACTGTTGATATACATCATGATTCGGCTCGCTTGCGCGAAGCGACTGCTCCACCTGCATCCAATCGTGAACGCTGGAGAAATCTTTAATCTCGCCGAGCGCCAGCATGCCGAGCTGCGCCGCCCCGAGGCCGGAGCTTTCGATCGTATTCGGCACGGCGACGTTCGCATTCAGCACGTCGGCCATCATCTGCAGCCAGAACGAGGAGCGGGCAAAGCCGCCGGAGGCGCGTACCTCCCGGGTCGGGCCGCTAAGCTCCTCCAGCGCGGAAACGACCGAATGAATCCGGTACATGACGCCTTCCAGCACCGCCCGGATCATATGCTTCTTCTGGTGATAAAGCGATAGTCCGAAAAATACGCCGCGCGCGTTGGCGTTCCAGTACGGCGCCCGCTCGCCGGTAAGCAGCGGCAGGAAGATAAGTCCGTCCGAGCCGGGAGCCACCTCGCGCGCCAGAGACGTCAAATAGTCGTACGGGTCCATGCCCCTTCGGCGTCCTTCCTCCGCTTCCGCCGTGGCGAGCTGATCGCGCACCCAGCGGAACATGATGCCGCCGTTGTTGATCGCGCCGCCGACGACCCAGAAATCTTCCTTGAGCGCATAGCAGAACAGCCGGCCCTTCGGATCGGTTATCGGCTCGCGCACGACGCC
>NZ_BILX01000080.1 GCF_004000785.1 Paenibacillus ehimensis NBRC 15659
TTTGAAACTTTTGTGGTCAAGTCAAAAACCTTGACACCATCCAAGTTTTGAACGTACCTTTAAGGATTTGAAACAAATTCCGTGCATCAAGATCGGTATGGCTCTCGTCGTTTTGAACGTACCTTTAAGGAGTTGAAACCTCTCATTTTGATACAGATCGATAGTGTCGTATGGCGTTTTGAACGTACCTTTAAGGATTTGAAACCAGGGCGTTAGGCAAGAAGGCGGACTCGATATGAGTAGTTTTGAACGTACCTTTAAGGATTTGAAACTCTGAAATAGCTCCGTCTTTGAAACATCAATTGTAGAAGTTTTGAACGTACCTTTAAGGATTTGAAACATCAAACATACCGCCTTGATGACTCCCGACTTCGAGAGTTTTGAACATACCTACGAGGATTTGAAACATATTGGCGATTTGTTAGAGTATCAACACTTTTAACGTACCTATGAGGAATTCAGACCATTGTACAACCGTAACATGCATCGATAAAACAAAAAAAGCACCGCGAATACCAAGGCAGCTACCCCTTCGTTTCGCAGTGCTTCATAATTGTTTATTTGGACGATAGAATGCTACTCAAGTGGAGTAAAACCGATTCAGGAACGAACCAACAACTCTACAAAAATCTTCGTTCCATCCTGCTTATACGGAAGCTTTAATAGTCCTGCAGACGTTAACCCCTAACGTAAGTAAGCGGAATTAATATAGAAGAATTCAAACTTGCTGTCGCTGAAATTGGCGAACGAAGCCTTCAATTTGTCGTTCGTATGGGCGCTGTACTGCATCGTCACCGTATCGTTAGCGACGACAAACATCACATGGGAGTAATCCAAGGCGCTGATAAATCCGCCGGCCGGCGTGGTAGCTTTCTTGGTTTTGTAGAAATATTTTTTGGTACGCACCATGTAATCTTCCAAGCCGTTGCTCACATTGCGGCCTGTGTTCACCCAAGCCATCGACTCGGGCTTCCATGTGCTATCCGTCGGAATTCCGCCTGCATACATCGCCTGGGAAACGTAATTCGCGCAATCGACCCCGCCGTTCTCGGTATGCAACTTGTAGTTTCTATTCCATTTGCTTGTATTGTAGTAAGGCGCTTTCGTTACTGTAGATGTGTATCTGTTCGCATAGTCTCTTGCGGCAATCCGGTCGTAAGTAAAAGCGGCTTGGGGCTGGACTGCGCTTCGCACCGTGTAAGCCCGATTCGTCGTAACCGCTTCCAACAAATCCTTTTGCCCATGCTTCATCATCGTTTCCTCGGTTTCGGGAATGAAGTGGGCCGCCGGAATCCAATCCATATAGTTCAAAAATTCAAGCTTCGCGCTTGCGTTATCGATGTTGCCGTTGACGACTTTGGCCGTAAGCCGGAACGAGTCGTTCTGCTCCGTTGCCGTGCCGATATATTCGCCGAGATCTTTGAGCCGGTCGCTGATGACTTGTTCGGATTCCATGGCGCTGATCGCGTTGGTTTGCTTTAATGCGGCGGATTGGCTCTTCATTCCTTTGACGTAAGGGAGCTCGTCGACCGACCTGGCTTTTAACGTTTTGCTTAACGAAATGTCGACTCTTGCCGTCAGCACATTGTCTTTCACCGCGAACTCGGAGATGTCGCTGTCGATGGTATTCAGCGTGTAGTAAGGCTTGTACGCTTGCCCGACAAAATCGACAACGAATTTCTGGGCCTCTTCCCGGACTTTCGCATCTCCCGCCTGAAGCGTCGTGTCATCGGCGAAAGCGACGGCCGAAGTTAAAGCAAACAACATAATGGCGCTTGCAGCAATTTTTTTACCGAACATCATTCATTCCTCCCCGGTTTGAATTGTCATCCGTGTGCGATCTGATCCCGCACACAATACCATTATATAACAATCGGACCAGCATGAAGAGAATTTTCAATTATCCTGCAGAAAAATGGCGTTATTAAGCACGGAAAATGTCGAACACGGCGTCCCCAAGGTAAGCCTCAGCCCCCGCTTGGAAAACGGATAGGGGCTTGATCGACCTCTCGCTTCGATTGTTGTCGATCTCCAGACGCCGTCCTTCAGAAAAGCGTTCAGCTTCTCCCACTAGTTCAGGCAGCAGACAATCGTTTGAATTTTTTAGTTCTTCCCCTCGAAAAATTGCCATATATTGAAATGATTTTAATTCATAGCACTTGGAATTTGTTTGTTGAAAAAAGTTAAAAACAAAGGAGGAATTCAAATGCCTGCCATCCGCGGTGACTCTAATGATCCAAATGTTCCTGGTGTTATCGGTACAAATACCAATGGAACAGGTGTGGAAGGTTCGAGTGTTTCGAGCAGGGGGGTAGCTGGGTTCAGTACAAATGGTTGGGGTACTTCGGGTACAAGTCAAACGAACACGGGCGTAGTTGGGTCCAGTAGAAGTGGTGTGGGGATAGAAGCTCACAGTTCTTCGAACACCGCCCTTGTGGCCACCACCCAAGGTGTGAATACGCATGCCTTCATCGTTCATCAGCGGGGTTCAGGAAACATCATCACCGGTAGAAATAACACAAACTCCGACGTCTTCAGGGTCCTTGATAACGGTACTACCATTGTGCGCAATTTGATCCAAACCTGTGATAAGAACGCCAAGGAGAATTTCTCGGACGTCGACACGCTCGAGATCCTTGATAAATTAGCGGCCATACCAATCCAGTCTTGGAACTACAAGGGGGACCCGGCAAGCATTTGTCACATCGGCCCGACGGCTCAGGATTTTCAGGCTGCCTTCGGACTAAACGGAGATGACGATATACACATCTCAAGCATAGATTTGCAGGGGGTAGCATTGGCTGCTATTCAAGGTTTAAACGAGAAGAATGAAAAACTCATGGCTGAAAACGCTCAGTTACATGCGAATTTAGCTAATCTTGAGGCACGTCTATCAGCCCTTGAGACCAAGGGCTAAATCGACTCCCGAGTCCTTGGGAGCTGGGGCATTTGCTCTAGATAAGGGGTCTCAGCACAAAAAAGGCCGCCGAGCGCAAGTGCTGGCAGCCTTTTTTGCATCCGTATCTTACAGCTTGTTGAACGTGTCGGTGAGCACCGGTACGATTTGCGATTTGCGGGAAACGACGCCTTTGAGCACGGCTTTGTTGTCGTCCAGCTTCACGTTGTACGCTTGCTCCACGGCATGCGCGGCGCGGCCGAGGGCCAGGCCGATCGAATCGTTGTTCAGGATGTCCGTCACGACGAAGAGGAACAGGTCCAGGTTTTTCTCCGCGATGATGCCGGAGAGAGCCGCTTCCAGCTCCGCTTGGCGCGACAGCACGTCGTTCGTGTCAACGGCGTTCACTTGGGCGATTTCCACTTTGTAGCTGCCCATTTGGAACTCTTTGGCGTCGAGCGAGATCAGCTGGGCGATCGTCTTGTCGCTCAGATCGGCGCCGGCTTTGAGCATGTCCAGACCGTAAACTTCGGCGTTCACGCCGGCGATGTCGGCCAGCTCGCGGGCAGCGGCTACGTCTTCATCCGTGCAGGTAGGCGATTTGAACAGGAGCGAGTCGGAAATGATCGCGGACAGCATGAGACCGGCGATTTCTTTCGGAATGGCGACCCCGTTTTCTTTGTACAGCTTTTTCAGAATCGTCGCTGTGCAGCCGACAGGCTCGGCACGGTAGTACAGCGGACCGCTTGTCTCGAAGTTGGCGATGCGGTGGTGGTCGATGACCTCCAGCACGCGAACTTGGTCGATGTCGGACGCGCTTTGCTGGCGCTCGTTGTGGTCGACCAGAATGACGTTTTTCGCTTCGCTTGCCACTGTCTCGACGAGGCGCGGCGCTTCCGCTTTGAAGTAGTCGAGCGCGTATTGGGTTTCCCCGTTCACGCTGCCCAAGCGGACAGGCTCGACATTTTGGCCAAGCTGAGTTTTTAGATGCGCGTATGCAAGGGCAGAGCAGATCGAATCGGTGTCTGGGTTCTTATGTCCGAAAATAAGTACTTTTTCCATCCTTATTCTCCTTATTCGTTTTGTTTTGGCGAGAAAAGTATACCGTACATCCACATTCACAATCAAGATTCCCCATGCAGATTATATCGCAAAACTATCATTATTCCTATCCCTTTACGTAGAAATATTTAAGCTCCAGCTTTGACGAATGCCTCATCGGCTGACAGCATCCGTTTCGGACCAAAGCTGAAGCTCGGGCTCCACAGGTTGTGCACGCCCTTCAACGGGCGGCAGCCTGCCGCAGCGCCGTCAGCCGCTCGGACACGGCGTCCAGCCGGTCCTTGATCAAGATGGTGTCCGCATACGCGGCCGGGATGCCGGCGCAGCCGTAATACACGCCCGCCAGCCCGCCGGCAATCGCGCCGATCGTGTCGCTGTCGCCGCCGAGATTGGCGGCACGCTGCACGACGTCGGCGAAGCCGGTGCTGCAGGCAGTAGAGCGCCCAGCGCAGCGTATCGACGACGAAGCCGGTCGGCTCGCAGTCCGGCGCCTCGGCCAGCGCGGAAGCGTACGGCGTGCCCTGCGTTTCCGCGGCCAGCGCCGGGTGCAGCTCTTCGCCGTTCAGCAGCCGCAGCGCAATGCGGTTGTACAAGCCGCACGCTTCGTTGCACCGCTCGTCGTAGTGCGTCATCTTCGACTGCATCCGCGACATGCGGTCGACCCGGTCCGGGTCGGCATAGGCCAACGCCACCGGCAGGCAGCGCATCAGCGAGCCGTTGCCCGCGCTGCGCCCCAGATCCTGATCGGCCAGAAAGGCCGCCTCGAACCAATGGCCGTCATACCGCGCGAACGCCCGCCGGATAATATTACCGATATCCTTCGGATCGGAACGGTACCATGCCAGGAAGCGTTTCCCGATGCTCGCCATCGGGTCGTCCGGGCAGTCGAGAATGCCCTCCGCCACGCAAAGCGTCATCATCGTGTCGTCCGTGACCTCCCCCGGTTCGAGGTCCCACACCCCGCCCCCGACAATGTCGGTCAAATAGCCGTACTTGCGGCGAATCTCCTTGGCGCTCATGAATTCGGTCGTCCCGCCGAGCGCATCGCCGACGGCAACGCCGTACAGCCCGCCTTTGATGCGGTCGGCCAAGCTTGTTCCTCTATCGCTCATCCCGCTTCCCTCCTCTTCCATCCTATAGCTCCGCCCACGGTGCGCCGACGCTCGCATACTTGCGGTAGCGGCTCAGCACCCGCTTCACCCGCGCGATCCGTTCCTCCAGGCTGCCGTGCAGCGGGATGTAAGGCACCCGCCGCGCCGCCAGATCGGCCGCAATCTGCTTCTGGAACACGCGGCGCTGCACATCGCCCGAACGGTCCCACGTATCGTCGTACGGAATATCGTCTCCGCACATAAAGACCAGATCGTAACGCGAAGCCGCTTGCGCCGCCAAGTCCCGAAGGCGCGGCAGCGCCATCCCGTGATAATAGTGCGCGAACATGAACGTTGTGATCGCATTCGTATCGACGAACAGATACCCGTTCGCCTCCGGCAGCAGCTTTTCCTCCCTGGCCAGATGCCCCTCGGCAATCTCCACCAGCTGGTCCGGCGTCAGCCGGCGGTCCGTCTGATGCTGCGCCCAATACTCGCGCCCGTACTCCGGCATCCAGACCGTACCGAACTCGCGGGCCAGCGCTTCGCAAACGGTCGTTTTGCCGGTCGATGGCGCGCCGAGGAAGACGGCGGTCGTCACCAAATCCCGGTAGACCAGCGGATGGACGAACGCCCGGTTCGCATACGGGTCGCGCCGCACCGCCGTCCCCGATACCGGAAACGCCTCCCGCTTCGGGTCGACCTGCCGGTTCACGGCGTTCAGCGCTTCGCTCATATGCTCGCCGTACGGCTCGCTGGAATAAAAGTGCGTTACTCTTTGCCCGTCAAGCAGGCCGAGAATGTAATCCTCCTGCGCCTTCTTGATCTCCGGCGTATACCCCGTTTCCGTCGGCCCGTCCCAAGCCTCGATCACCTCGACCCCGGGATACAGGGCGCGAATCCAGTCCGCCCGCACCGTCAGCGGAATGTCGGTCGTTTCGGGACAATCGTAGATGACGACGATCACGTGATCTGTCTCCGTGAGGGCCGTTTCGATCATATATTGGTGCCCCCGGTGCAGGGGCGCGAATTTGCCGAGCGTCAGCCCGACCGTTAAGCGATTGCCGCTCATAGGCTCACCCCCATGCGGCCCGCCCGCTGCGCCGCCCGGTATTCGCTGCGCCACTGGATCAGCCCGCTTGTCGCGATCCCGAGGAAAATAACGTACAGCACGGCAAAAACATACAGCTCTTTATACGCATACATCCCGATCGACAGTACGTCGACCGCAATCCAGAAGTGCCAGTTTTCCAGCACCTTGTTCGACAGCAGCAGCTGCGCGATAATGCTCAGCGTCGCAATGAACGCGTCCACATAAGGGATCGATGCGTCCGTGAAGCGGGCAAGCACATAGCCCCAGCCTGCCGTCACGACGACGAGCAGCAGCGCCAGCCCCAAGCCGAGCTGCGGCGTCATCCGCCGCGTCGGCCGCACCTTCGCCTGACCGCGCTTGGTCAGCCAGACGATCCAGCCTTGAATGCTCAGGACGAAAAACACGACCTGCAGCGTCATATCCGCATACAGCTTCGCATCGTAGAACGTGACGAAAAAGCACGCCACATTCACCAGCCCGACGGGAAAGCACCAAATGTTTTGCCGCGCCGTCAGCCATACGCTGAGCATCCCGCTTGTGGTAGCCGCGATCTCCAGCGGCGTCGACGACGTGAAATAAGCGACCAGCAGCATGCAGGCGAGCAGCCCGACCATCGTATACC
Source organism: Paenibacillus ehimensis NBRC 15659 (assembly GCF_004000785.1). Classification (GTDB taxonomy): domain Bacteria; phylum Bacillota; class Bacilli; order Paenibacillales; family NBRC-103111; genus Paenibacillus_G; species Paenibacillus_G ehimensis. Next base: position 6,765 of record NZ_BILX01000080.1, read on the forward strand.
ATCTGTCCATAAATCTCATCCTCCCGATGCAGTTCTTGTTGACAATACAATACTTTCAAAATGACTATATTGGACTCTAAAAAAATTAGCTGTACAACGACAGCTTCGGCAAATTGCCGGTAAAACGGTACAGCTGTGCGGCGCGCTGCGAGTAGCGGTTCGATTTCTTCGGCTCCCCGTTCGCGTCGCGAATCTCCTCCAATACCCCGCTGCGGCTCTGGGTCGATTTCATTTTGCGGATAAAATTCGCTTCCTCGAAGTCCGGCACTACCGTCCGGATGACCTGATACAGCTCGCCGAGCGTGAATTCGTCCGGCAAAAATTCACCGGCAATCGGGGTAACCAGCATGCTCTGTCTGACCCGCTCCAGCGCATCCGAGAGAATCCGCTTGTGGTCGAAGGCCAGCTCCAGCCGGGTCAGCGCCTCGGACACCGGGAACAGCGCCACCTCCGCCGCATCGTCGGCAGCGGCCCGCGCGGCCAAATATTTCTCATGCACCAGCGCGAAGAACGCATGGGAGATGATCCATCCCCGCGGGTCCCGGCCCGGGTCGCTGTAGACGTTGAAATATTCCATGTGCACGCCGTCCACGCCGGTCTCCTCCTGCAGCTCGCGCCTCGCGGTTTCGTACATCGACTCCGTCTCCCGGGAGAAGCCTCCGGGCAGCGCCCACATGCCCTCGTACGGCCATACCTTCCGCTTGATGAGGAGCACCTGCAGCTCCCGCTTCGGCAGCGATTTCGTCGCCGTCGGCTGCGGCTCGGACGTAATGGTGAAGATGACGATATCCGCCGGCGCCCCGTCCGGCGTCCGGTATTTGCTTGCCGTATAGTTCGAACCGTTTTCCATAGTCATGCCGCGGCTCCTCCTTTTATTTTCTGTTTCGATAATATCATTATGACATTTTTGATACATTTGTCAAGGCCCAACAAAAAAACTGCCGCTCGCAAAGGAACGGCAGGAACTAAATCGGAAATCCGCTTATTCGATTTATCGCGATCCATCAGGTCAGCTCCATCGTCGGCAGCTCGTTCAAAGCCGTCTTCGTCATGTCTTGAACGTGCTGACCGTTGGCGCGGACCAAGGTGTAATATTCGTAGTTTCCGATCACCGTGAAGTCGTCTTCCATCACCCCGGGATAGGCGCGGTTCACCGAGTAAACCTGGCTCCGGTAAGCCTGCAACGCCCGCCCCTTGTGCAGACGAAAGCCGCTGATATCGACGCGCGCCGTAATCGGGCACGTATCCTTCGGCCCCGAGTCCTGGCAGTGATCGTAATAATGAGGGATCGAGGTATAGTAAAAAGATGGCCGCCGCCCCTCCGGGTACTGCGCTTCCGCCAGCACGACCGCCTTCTCCGTCGCTTGGGAAATCGCGATATGATCGGGATGGCCTGTTACCCCGTCCGGCGGGAACGTAAGAACCGCATCCGGCTTCAGCTCCGCAATGGTCGAGCGAATCCGCTCCGCCAACGCTGCCGGATCAAGCGACTTTAATTCGCCGTCCGGGTAACGGTACAGAATGAGCTCGGCAACGCCGAGCACGGAGCACGCGCTGCGCAGCTCCGCTTCCCGGTGCCGGGCCAGCTCTTCGCGGGTGGCGAATTGAAACTCGCCCGACTTCCCCTTGCATCCCGAGGTGGCGCACGCCAGAATGACCTCATGGCCGTTGCTGCTAAGCTTGGCGATCGTCCCTCCGGCGGCAAAGGATTCGTCGTCGGGATGGGCGAAAACGAATAACCATCTTTTCTTCATTCCCCTTCAGCCCCCTGTTGTTCGGTATCAGTTCGTATCGTACTACGCCTCTGTAGACGTCTTCGTTTGCAAATAAGAGAGCCCCATGGCCGTTACGCCGTAAATCGGCTCCTTCCGGGCCTCGTCCAGCTGGACCTGCGGAGCGTAGGCTTTGATCTTGTGCATCAGCAGCTCCCGGACGTGCCCTTCGTTCTGCAGCACGCCGCCCTGCAGTATCATTGTAAACGGTTTGTCTAGGAACGACAAGTGCCGGATCACCGCAGCGACGCCGATGAACAGCTCGTGGGCGGCCGCCTCAAGAATCCGCTTCGCTTCCTTATCTCCGGCCGAAGCCGCCTGGCCGACCACACGGGACAGCTCGCTCAATTTCTCAACGGAGTAGTCCGGACCGTACATCCAGTTGAACAAGTCCTCTTCCTGGTCCATGCCCAGATGGGGCAGCACCCATTCCCCTAGCCGGGTGCCTGCCTCCCTGCCGTCATAGGCTTTGAGAATCGCCGTCACCGCCTGCTTGCCGATCCAATACCCGCTGCCTTCGTCTCCGACGCGGTGTCCCCAGCCTCCGGCTCTGGCCGTCCGTCCTTCTTCGTTAATCCCGAAGATGATGGAGCCCGTTCCGGCAATGGCGAGAATCCCCGGCTGGCCGCCGGTGGCACCGAGCAAGGCGGCATAGCCGTCATTTTCCACGATCAGGTGCCGTACCCGGATTGGCAGCCGCTCCAGCACCTCCTGCACCAGCCCGGTAATCACGCGCCGGTCGTATGCCGTATCCAGCCCCGCCAGGGCGAATACGGCGCATTCCACCTCGATCTCCGTCTGCGGCAGGCCGCTATCGTCTTTGTGACGCAAGTCCGCGATCGCACTCTCAATCCCGAACACCAGTTCCCGCATCGCACCGTCTTTTCCGATGCCCTGATAATTGGACGAGCCCCCTTTACCTTGCCCGAGTACGTTGCCCTGCCGATCCATGAAGACGACAAGGCATTTGGTCCCTCCGCCGTCAATTGCCAGCAGAGGGATGCTACGCTTGCCCATCAGGAACCACTCCACTCCGTCATGACTTGGTCCAGATGCTTCATCGCCCGCTGAATTTTGCCCTGTGCTTGCCCAAGCCAATTCAGATGGGCGTGATGCTGATACATCCGGAGGTCGATCATGCGGTGGATTTCTTTCGGACTCGGTCCCCCCGGCAAGGAGCGGATTTCCACAAAATGCACGGGGTCGAGCGCCTGGCGCAGCGTTTCTTCGGTAAGCGACGTATCCCGCCCGATGTGGCGGCGTGCGCTTTCGTTGACGATGGACAGTGTAATTTCGTTAGCCGCCAGGCCTTGGGCTAGGGACTGCTTCACGACGTCGCTGACGATATGATGGGCTTTTCTGAACGACAAGCCGTCCGTCCGCACGAGCGTATCCGCCAGCTCGGTCACCGTGGCGAAGCTGCCCTTCGTCCGCTCGCGCAGCACCTCCTTGTTCACTTCCATCGTGCCGACGACGGCGGCGAACAAACGGTACATTTTGTCCATAATGTCAAGGCTTCGCCAAGCGTAAGGCTGCATATCGTCCTCGGTATCCACAATGTCCCCGAACGGCGTATTGTGAATCATCGACAGCACCGTGTTCGTGTTGCCTACGCAGCTCGACAGCAAAGCGCGCATGTGCTCGAACGAGACGGGATTGCGCTTCTGCGGCATGATCGAGCTGATCTGTACATAGGGGGCCGCCACCTTCAGCGCGCCGAACTCCTGCGTGCACCACAGCAGCATGTCTTGCACGACCCGGCCCAGGTTGATCGCCGCCAATTGCACGGCTGTCGCCACTTCGCCCAAGTAATCGGCCCCGCCGATCGCGTCGTACGAATTGTCGATCAGCTCGTCGAAGGCAAGCAGCTCCATCATGTGCTCCCGGCTGATCGCAAAGCCCGACGTCGTCAGCGCCGCCGCCCCCATGCTGCTCCGGTTGCAGTTCGCGTACGCCGCCATGATCCGGCGGATATCCCGGTTGAGCGAATCGACGACCGCCATAAAATAATGCGCAAGCGTCGTCGGCTGAGCCTGCTGCGTATGGGTGTAGCCGATCATCAGCGTATCGGCGTGGTCTCTGGCGAACAGCAGCAGCTGCTCATTGAGCTTCAGCGCGGAGGTCAGCGTCACGATGAGCTTCTCCCGCAGCACCATCCGGTAGATGGAAATGCCCATGTCGTTGCGGCTTCGCGCCAGATGCAAATTGCCGGCGATATCGCCCGCATGCTCCAGCATTTGATGCTCGACCTGGAAGAACAGATCCTCGAACTGCCCCGTGTAGCTCGCTTGGCGGAGCGCCCCCGGGTCGATCGAGCGTATCGCTTTGGCGATCTGCTTCGCTTCGTCGGTCGTCACCAGCTTTTGCTTTTCCAGCATGATCAAGTGAGCCTTGTTGATCGCCATCATCGGGCCCAGCAAATGGGTCTTGGCTTCGTTAAAAGCCGGCTCCAGCACAACCTCCGTATACGTTTTGCCGGGGAACGTCGTCCCTTCGGTCTCCATCCATTGTTCGCGATATCCCATAGCGTTACTTGGCCTCCCCATTCTTTCCTGTTCTCATATCCAGCCATTCTTTGATGAGCAAGTTCATATTGCGGCTTGCTTCTTCGACAATACTTTGTCCCGCCTCCAAGGAGCACTGCCGGATCCGGCCCGTATAGCCGTCCCAGCCTTGGGGGGTTCCTTCCACCAAAACGTAAGGCAAAGGAGATAAAGGAGGACATGAATCTAATTCCAAGTCCGATTCCTGCACGGTCACCATTTCCGGGCGAAACGCCTTCACGGCCGACATCTCGTACGGCCCCCCGTGCCCCCTTCCCGCCATCCCTTGGAACAGCCCTAACCGCTGCGTAAAATCGACGGTCGCCATCTGCCACCAGTTGATCAGCAGAAAGCTGGCGTCGGGATAGCTGCCGGTCACCGCCTCGGCGACGGTCCGGGAAGGGCCCATATTGGCGTCGTGGGCATTCAGCAGCACGATATTGCGGATGCCGAGCCGGCAGATGCCTTCGACCACATCGGTGAGGTAGTCGATAAAAATCGAGGGCCGGACCGATATCGTTCCGGGATAATGCTGCGTTTTGCCCGGGCAAGCCGAGTACGGTACCGTCGGATAGATCAAAGGATGCAGCGAGGCAGCGATCCGTTCGGCGAAGCCGTCCGCCAAGATCGTATCGGTCCCGAGCGGAGAATGCGGACCATGGTATTCCACCGAACCTAGTGGGACGACGGCGAATTGCGCGCGCTCCGTCACTTGACCAATCTCCCGCCCGTGAACTCCGATTACATTCATATGCTCCTTAAACCTCCGCTTCTTCATCATATGGGAGAGGACCCCGAAGGGCCCCCGCCCGATGCTGTAATGTTTGCTTGCGACGTTCGTTACCCGATGTCAGGCTGCATGCTGTTGCGCCGCATGATGTTCCTTAGCGCAATTACTGCTTTTGACTAATCATATTCACAAACATGCGGATCGAGCCCGGAACCAAAGCCGGAATCTCGCGGTACCACACCAACGAGCTGTAAGTATATACCCCTTTGCCGTAATGCGCAGTGAGGAACGTGCCGGTGAACTCCTTCTCGCCCGGGTCTCCGTTCGAGATGAGCGCCGTATACTCCTTGCCCCATTCCGACGGATTGTAGGCGGAGCGGTCTTGAATCCAGCTGCTCCAATCCTGGTCCGTAATCTTGTTCGGCGTATTGAACATCGGATGATCCGGAGCCAGCATCGTGACTTTGGAGTTCTCGTCCGTTACGCGCCATTGGATGAGCGGAGCGCCGATTTTGATCGGGTACGGAGCAAGCTCCGGCGACCATTTGTCTTCCGGCTTATGATATTGGACGACGAGATTGCCGCCATTCTGCACGTAGCTCAGCAAGCGCTGGTTGCTCGGAATCAATTCCGGACGGAACGCGTAAGCGCGAATGCCCAGCACGATCGTGTCATATTGGGAAAGATCCCCGTATTGGATATCCTTCGCTTCCAGCTTCACGACATCGACGCCCACTTGACGCAGGTATTGATCGATGTTGTCGAAGCCGCTGGAGACGTAGCCTACTTTCAATTTGTCCGGGACCTTCAGGTCGAAGGCCTGGATTTTCAGCTCGGCCGGCTGCACCATGTACGTCTTGCCGATATGCGGATACTCGATGACCTGCGCGCCCTGCGTGCTCTGCACATCGCCGTTCTTCGCGACGGCCGTCACGGTGAATTTACCCGGCGCGACGTTCGAAGCGGCCTTGACCGTGAACGCGACGGACTTCGTTTCGCCTTTCGTCGCAAAGCTCAGCTCTTCGGCTGCCGGCTCCGCCGTCCAGCCTTCCGGCACGTTCAGCGACACGGCAGCTTTGGATGCGCCCGGCGTATAGTTGCGCACGGTAACCTTCACCGGAATCGGCTCCTGCGCTTTGAGCGTATTCAGAATCGTTGCGCTCGGGCTGAGCGACATCGAATACGGAGGCAGCACGGCTACGGCGTTTTGCGGCGTCACGTTCAGCGTCGTTGCCGTATCGTACGCCCGGTATTCGACCTTCGCGTTGAATACCGAAGGATCGTAAGGCTTGAACAGCGGGGCATCCGCAGGAACGGTCACCTCAAAGGTGGCCGATGCCGTCTCGTTGTAGCCTAATTGCTCGAAACTGGTTGCTCCGGCCGGCTTCGCCGTCCAGCCTGCGGGCACGTTCAGGCTGAGGTTGAGGTTGTTCAATTTCACGGAACCGCCATTGAAGGCCGACACGGTGACCTTCGTCGTCTGACCGGCAACCAGCTCGCTTGCGGCGGGCTTGACCTTCGCCACGACGGACGCCGATTCCATACTCGCTTTATTCAACTGTTCTTCTTTGACATGAAGCCGGTGGAGCAGGTCCTCCTTGACCGCCGCCTCCAAGCCGGATGCTTTGACGTCGGCCAGCGCCGTCTGGACATCGGCTTTCATTTCATGGACTTCCTTCAGCACCTTGGTAAAGCTCGGGTAAGCGGCAACGACTTCGTCCGCATCCTTTTGCAGCTCGCGCAGGTGCTTGACGATCTTGTTGTCTTTGCCCTTCGCGTCGATTTCTTTCGCCAAATCCTCGAAGGTGAAGGCGATGCCGTCGAAGAAGTCTTTTTCTTTGTCCGCCGATTTCACCGTGCTCAAATCCAGCTTGTAGTAATTGCTGAACAAATCGCCTTGTACGGGGCCTTCGTCATAGACCTTCCCCATGCCTTGGCTCTTATGCATGAAGCGGGATTCTTCCCCAAGCTGGAGATAAGACGCCCCATAGATTTCGTCGTAATCCCCGATCGGCACGTTCACGGTGTAATCCTTGGCATTGGCGGGCAGATACAGCTTCTTGATCTGCCAAGGCTTTAGCCCTTGCTTCAGATGTTCAGGGAAAATCTCCGGATTCGCCGCATCTTTGAACGCCCGAACGGTAAGCACGTTGATCGTTCGGTGATGCCCGTGCGTGGAGCTTTCATTCAAAAACGAAGGAATGATTACATCCGGACGCAGCTCGCGAATTTTGCGGATCAATCGTTCGTAAGCGACCGAGTCGCCCCATTTCTCCAGCGTTTCCTCTACGCTCTTGGAAAAGCCGAAATCGTAGATCGGATCGTCCAGCTGCTCGCCCAGCATGCCCAACGTCACGTTGGTGATTTTGGACGCTTCCTGCAGCTCGCGGGTCCGAATGATGCCGAGGGCTTGCCCCAGCTCGCTCCCGATTTCGTTCTGTCCCCCTTCTCCCCGGACAGCGATGACACTGGAGGTGTTCACCCCTCTCCCCAAGGAAAGATACGCCAAGGTCGCGCTGTGTTCATCGTCCGGATGCGCTCCTGTGTTCATCGCGCTGGCAATCGTGGTCAGCGGTTTAATCGACTTCCACAGATCGACGACGCCCCGGTCCGCATACGCGGGCTGAGCTTGCGCGGGCAGCAGCATGCCGCCCGCCAGTACGGCGCTCATGACAATGGAACAAAACTTTGAGGTCGACTTACCCTTGATCATCTAACTCCTCCTCTGATGGTGGAATGTTCCTCAGCCGGAAATGGCCATTTTCCCGCTGTATATCATAACGTGGATGATGAACTCCTAGGTGTTCCCACGAAATGACCGTCAGTTACACGGCCGTGCTGTCGCCCGTCATTTTGCGCGAAACGAATAGCACGATGATGATCAAAGTGATTTGCAGCACGCCGTACGCGCACGCCGTACCGAATTCGAACGAGTACATCCGCTGGAAAATCTCCACGGAAAGCGGCGTGCTTTTCGCCGTGAAGAGCAGAATGGAGGAAACGAATTCTCCGATGCCCTGCACGAACGCGAGCAGCGTGCCCGCCAGTATCCCGCTCAGCGCCATCGGAAAGACGACGCGCCTGAAGCTGTACCACCAGGTGGCGCCCAGATTGCGCGCCGCCTCCTCGACGGAAGCGTCCATCTGGACCAGCGTCGCCGACGTGGAGCGGAACACGAGCGGCAAATGGCGGACGAAATACGCCAAAGGCAAAATCCAGAAGCTGCCGATCAGCACTTGGTTGAAGCTGAATACGGTCGGCTCGCTGAAGGCGGCGATCAGGTTGACCGCGACGACCGTTCCCGGCAGCGCCCACGGCAGCATGATCAGCACGTCCAGCAGCGTCTTGCCTTTGAATTTCAAGCGGACCATCGCATAAGCGGCCGCCACGCCGAAGATGATATTGCCGATCGTCGCCACGAAGCTCATCTGGAAGCTGTTCGCAATCGGCCGCCACGTCTTGCTGTCGGTAAACAGCTTCACGTAATGGTTTACCGTATATTCCGGAGGAAGAATCTGCGTCGTCCACGTGCCGTCCGTCGAGAACGAAATCAAGACCAGCACGAGAATCGGAAGCAGCAGGATGATGACGCCGATAATCGACAGGATCATCGCGATATACTTGCCTGCGGCGCTTTTCACTTCCGTGCGGTGCACGCTGACGCCTTTGCTCATGTTCTGGTAATTGCGCAGCCCTTGGTACCAGCGCATCACGAGCAGGAACAGGATGGACACGACAGACAGGATCGTGGACTGCGCCGCAGCCATGTCCAGATTGCCGTTCGTCCGCGACAAATAAATCTGCATCGTCATCGTCCGTTCGATCCCGAAGATGAGCGGGGCCGTATAGGACGCCATCGCGATCATAAAGACGAGCAGCGAAGAGGCGACCATCGCCGGCGTCAGCATCGGCAGAATGACGCGCCGCCATATATAGAGCCGTCCTGCGCCGAGACTCGCCGCCGCCTCCTCCAGGGACGGATCGAGGCCGCGGATCGCAGAGGAAGCGGTCATATAAAAGTAGGTGTACATCGTGAACGTATGCACCACAAGGACGCCCCAAATGCCCTTTAAGGAAAACGGCACCTGATCGAGATGAAGCAGCGCTTTGAGCGCCCTTGGGATAATGCCGCTCTCGCCGTACAAGAACGTAAACGACAGCACGCCGACAAGAGGCGGCAAAGCCATCGGCACGAGCACGAGGACGGACAAAATTTTCCGGCCGGGGAACTCGTAGCGCTCCAGCAGAAACGCCATCGCGACGCCGACGATCGCGCAGGTGATCACGCTTAAGACGGAAATATAAATGCTGGTCCAGAGCGCCTCGAGGTTGGACGTATGCTCCAGGCTGAAAAACTTGGCGTAGTTTTTCAGCGACATTTGATCCTCGACCTGGATGCTTTGAATGAACGTCTGGAACAGCGGATAGACGACATAAGCCAGGAGCACCAAAAACAGAGGCGCTACCAAGACATAGACGAAATAAGGCGAGTGCGTGAAGGAGCCCCGCTTGGTTGAACTTGTTCCCGGTTTAGATCTCATCATCATCCCCTCGCTATCCCAAGAAATAGATGCTTTCTTTTGGAATGAACAGGGAGATCTCTTCCCCGCGTCCGCGCACCCGGTGCCCTTGATTGACGAACATCGCTTTCAATTGCTGGCCCGCCACTTGCGATACGTAGTTCACGCTGACTCCCGTAAATTCGGAGATGATCACGTTCCCTTTGACCACATTGTCCTGCGGCTCGCCTTGCAGCGCTTCGCGGACCGCCTCCGGACGGATGGACATCGTCACGCTCTTGCCCGCTTCCAGCTTGCAGTCGGGTGAAGCGTTGGCGGTCAAGCCTCTCAGGCTGAGGCCCGGAGCGAAACGTACGACCGCTTCGCCGCCCTCGATCCGTTCCACGGTTCCTTCCCACAGATTGGACTCCCCGATAAAGGAAGCGACAAACCGGTTGACCGGGCGGTTGTAGATTTCTTCCGGACTTCCGATCTGCTGGACGACTCCGCCCTGCATGACCATGATCCGGTCGGACATCGCCATCGCCTCGGCTTGATCGTGCGTCACATAGATCGTCGTAATTCCCAATTCCAGCTGAAGTCTCTTGATTTCGATTCTCGTTTCTTCTCTGAGCTTCGCATCGAGGTTCGATAACGGCTCATCCAAGAGCAAAATTTGCGGCTCGATGACAAGCGCGCGCGCCAAGGCAACCCGCTGCTGCTGGCCGCCGGATAATTGATCGATTCGGCGGTTGCCGTAGCCTTCCAAGTGAACCTGCTTCTGTGCGCGTTCGACGCGCTGAACGATTTCGGATTTCGGAACCTTTCTTACTTGCAGACCGAATGCGATATTTTCAAACACCGTCATGTGCGGAAACAAAGCATAGTTTTGGAACACCATTCCCGTGTTTCTTTTGTTTGGGGGAAGGGTGGTGACATCTTGATCGCCGAATACGATACGGCCCTCGCTCGGATAATAAAACCCTGCGATCATCCGCAGCGTCGTCGTTTTGCCGCAGCCGCTCGGCCCGAGAAAGGTGAAGAACTCCCCCGGTTGAATCCGAATGTTGACATCCGTAACTCCCTTGACATTTCCGAATTGTTTGCTGACGTGATCCAGTACGACCTCTATCAAGCAGGTTTCCTCCTTTGGGTAAAATGATCAGGCGGAGGAGCTCCTCCGCCCGAATGCATTATTTGGAACCTTTCCCTTTGATGTTCTCATCCCAATGCTGCATCCATTCTTTCTCTTTCTGCGCCATGACGGCCCAATCGATATTCAGCGGTTTCAGCTCCAGCCCTTTCAACCATGCCGGAAGCGTATCCTTGTTGATGTCCGTACGCGTCGGAATTTGGTACAGCTTCTCCGCCAGCTCGACGCGCAGCTTGGAATCGAAGAGGAATTCGTAAAATTTCTTCGCCGCTTCCATGTTTTTCGCGCCTTTGACCACCCCGACGCCGTCAACCAGAATCGGCGCTCCGCTCGCCGGGTAAATGAAGTCGAACGGCTGCTTTTGCAGCTCTTTCTGGATCATGATATCCTGCAGGTTCCACAGCGACAGCGTGCCTTCCTCGCGCGCCAGCTTCAGGTACAGGTTGGTCGGATCTTGGGCGTATTCCTTCGTATTGGCGTCAAGCTTTTTCAGCCAGTCGTATCCTTTCTTCGGATCGTTCGCATCTTGGCGGTAGATCAAGGAAGAATAAATCGTTCTCATCGTTCCGGAAGCGAGCACGCCGCGAATGATAATTTTGCCCTTATACTTGGCATCGAGGAGGTCGTCCCAATCTTTGGGAGCGTCTTCTTTTTTCAGCGCTTTGGAGTTGTACATGATGACTTCCGGCAGCAGCATTTCGCCGTACCAGCGGTCCTGGCTGTCTTTGTACATCGCCGGGATTTTGTCGGCGAAGCTCGGTTTGACGCTCTCAAGCAGCCCTTCGTTCGCCGCCGTCATCAGCGCCGATTGCGTGCCGCCCCACCAGAAATCGGCCTGCGGATTCGCCTTCTCCCCACGCACGCGCTCCAGCACCTGCTGCGCACCCATGGTAAGAACCTCGACGTCCATCCCCGGGTTTTGTTCTTTAAATTTCGGGATAATTTCCTCGACGACGTTCTTGTCTCTGGCCGTATAAATGACCAGCTTCTGCTTCTCGGACTTCGCGCCATCGGATGATTTGTCTCCCGGCTTCTGACCGCCGTCGGAAGCGCTTCCTCCGCAGGCCGTAACCGTCAGCATCGCCATGCTGAGCACGGCCCCCGTTAACCAAGTCGTTGCTTTTTTCTTTGTCATCTTTAGACCTCCTGTGCTTTATGCAGAATTGTAAGCGTCTTCACTTGATCCAAACGGCACCGGAAGCGACAAAGCCGCTTACCGCTGCAGCTTGGAAGTGGACGGAAAAGCCTCCAGCGCGCAATGAATGGCCCCGATGAGTCCCGCCTGATCGCCGAGCGACGCCATCTCGATTCGGGGAACGGAGGGAACCCAGTCCGTTAACCATTGTTGTATTTTATGAACCCCTTCGTCCCCGATATGCAGCATTTCTCCGCTAAGGATCAGAAGCGCCGGGTCCATCACGCTCGTTAGATTGGCGATGCCGTAGGTCCAGTGCCGGCAGATATCGTCGAGAAGCGTCTGCGCCGCTTCGACCCCGCTTTTTGCTTGTTCGACGATTTGCTTGACAATGCTCGCGTCCTCGTCTATCGAAGGGAGGACGGCTTTGGCCTTCTCGCGAATGGCCCGTACGGAATAGTTGCGCTCGAATACGCCGTATTCTCCCTTGGTCTGCTTCCCGACCGGACCGATCACCATATAACCGATCTCTCCGCTCGCCTCTTTGGCTCCGCGGTATAATTGCCCGTCGATCATAATGCCGGCGCCGATCCCTGTTCCCGCATACATATACACCAGATTGGAATGCCCGACGCCGATGCCCTTGTGAAATTCTCCGAGCGTCATCAGGTTGACGTCATTCTCGATGACCACAGGCAGCCCCAAGGCCGCTTCGATCTCCTTCCGTACGGGCAGCCCCATCCACCCCGTACTGGGGGCGTAGCTGACTGTCCCTGCGCTTCGCTGGGTAATCCCCGGCAAGCCGAGCCCCATGCCAAGCAGCCGCGTTTTATCGAATCCGCTTTCATTCAGCAGCGCCGCAAGCCCCTGCTCAATGCTCCGAATGGCCGTCTCTCCGTTCATCGGATGCGGCAGGCACGTCGTGCGCTGAACCAGCAGCTCCCCTTTCAGATTGGCGATAGCCAGCTGCAGGGTGCTGCCTTCGAACACCGCGCCGATGACGCCGTAGGCTTGAAAGTTATATTCCAGAAGGATGGGCTTCCTGCCGCCCTTCGATTCTCCGAACCCGACCTCGCTGATCAAGCCTTCCACGATCATCTCGTCCACCAAGGCCGATACGCACGGACGGCTGAGCTCCGTTAATTTCGCCAAATCGGCTCTCGATACCCGGGGGTTTTCTCTCAGCTGATGAAGAATGCCCTCCCGGTTCATATGCTTTACCAGCTTGGCGTTTCCCGTTTGGCCTCTGCCAATCAATCGCTGTCCCCCCTTTCCGATTAAGTTAGTTAAAATAACTAACAAAGTTTTCTTGAACTCATTTTATTGTATTCGCTTACAAATTGTCAACTACAAATTTCTACATCTTTCTACATCTTTTCGTCGTTACGGAAGCCGTCGCGGAAACTGAATTTTATTGCTCTGCGGGTGTTTTTCCGGTTTCCGTATATTTTCGGAAAGACCGGCCGCGCCGTATTGAGCCCCTCTCCCCCACCATTGCTGCAAGCCATGCTAACCTCACTTGTCATGCGGCAAGGAAAATTTTCTTCAAAAATTTTCAATTTGGTGTAGAACGCCACAGAAATCCTGAGCATGATCCGTTATGATAGATTCTGGTAAGCGATGATATCGAATCTGTATCTGGGCACTTGGATTCGATGGAGCTAGTAGTGCAACCGGACCACCCTTCAGTTGGAGGGTGTTTTTTGCCGTTCCAACTGAAACTGATGGAGGTGGTAAAGAGGTAATGGCAAAGAAAAAGATCAGTACGCTGCTCGTTGCTCTATTGATCATGATGCAGTGGCTGTATGCATTCGGCTTAACGCCGCAAGTCAACGCAGCCCCGATTTCCAGCAACATTATCGATAGCGTAACGATGGCAGTGTACGACAAGTCCGGTAACGTGGTAACGGAGGACGTTTACGAGCCGGGCTCGAAGGTGAAGTTGGACTATACCTGGTCCCTGCCTAACGGCCACGGTTACAAGAACGGAGATACGTACACGTTCAAGCTGCCGGAGCAATTCAAGCTTTACAACGATATCCCCGAACAGCCGCTTATATCGGGCGACGAAGCTGTCGGGAAGTTCAAGGTCATCAAGGATACCCATGAGGTTATCATGACCTTGGAGATGATCGAGAACCTGTCGGATGTCAGAGGAACGTTGACTTTCCAGACGGCGTTCGATATGCAGGTGATTAATGGCAGCACGACGCAAATTATTAAAATTCCGGTGAAAGGCGGAGAGCAGGTCTTTACGCTGCACTTTAAGCCGAACGTTGATTCAACCATCGGGAAAAGCGGCGTAGCGAAAGGCTACAATGCGAAAAGCATCGATTGGACGGTAGATGTGAACAAAGAGCTGGCCGCTGTCCAGAACGCGGTCGTGACCGATCCGATTCCAGCCGGGCTGGGTGCTCCGGTCACCGTCGCCGTTTACGAGCTTAACATAGACTTGCACGGCAAAGTGGTTCAGGGCGCGCCGGTAGACGGCAGCAAGTACACCCTGAGCACGACGGGCAACGTCCTGAAGCTCAGCTTTAATGAAAGTCCGATTCGTACGGCGTACCGTATTCAGTACACGACGCCGGTTACCGACGAGGACCAAGCTACATTTGTGAACAAGGCGACCTTTGAAGGCAGCAACAAGCAGCCGGTCAGCGCCGAGGCCACCGTTAAGGTGCAGCACGGCACGGCTCTGGACAAAAAGTCGACGCACTACGATTCTAAGACGCAAACGATCGACTGGGAAATCAAGTACAATTACAACGAGAAGTCGATCGTCCAAGCCAACGCTTTCTTGACGGATCTGTTTAACGATACGCAGGAGCTGGTAGCAGGTTCGCTCCATGTCTACCCGGTGACGCTCGACTCGAACGGCAGCGAGAAGCTTGGTGCTGAACTGCCTGCGGCCAGCTACAAGGTAACTCCGGAGACTGCAACCGGAAGCAGCGGCTTTAAACTGCAGTTCCTGCAGGACATCTCGTCCGCATACAAAATCAAGTACCAAACGAAAGCCAAACAGCGCGTGATCGACGGCGCTAAAATAACGAACAAGGTGACTTCCGGGAGCGGAGACAGCGGCACGGCTGAACGCACCATCAACCAGGTCATTATTACCAAGCGCGTCGGGGCGGTGGATTACCAAGCCAAAACGGCAGCCTGGAGCATTACGCTAAACCAGGACAGCCAACCGATGACCAACGTAGTCGTGAAAGACATTTTCCCTAACAAGGGTTTGCGTCTCATTCCGGGATCGCTGGCCGTTACGGAAGGGAACAAGCCGATGGACGCGGCGGATTATACCGTGGACGCCTCCGTATCGGCGGATCAAGGCTTTACAATTACGTTTAATCGAGCGTTGTATGAACCTGTAACGATTACTTACAGCACCGAGTTCAACATGGATTGGCTCGCCAACAATGCGACGAGCTTTCCGAATAAAGCTACGGTCGCGTGGGTCGACAGCAATTCCAAGGAACAGACGAAGACGGTATCCGCCACGTTCGATCCTAGGAACGAAGTAAAGAACAACGGGTTTAAAAACGGTGTCTACGACGCCTCTCAGAAACAAATTACATGGACGATTGGCGTGAACTATAACGGCAAGACGCTTGCCGGGGCAGTCGTTCAAGATACGCTTGAGTCCGGCCAGAAGCTGCTCGACAACTCGCTTGCCGTATACAACATGAATATCGCAGCCAACGGCAATCCGTCGCAGGGAACCGTTGTCGACAGCACGTATTATAACTATACGGTCGGTAAGGACAATAAGCTGACCGTGACTTTCCTGAAGCCTATTTCGGCTCCATACTATATCGTCTTCAAGACAAGTCTCGATGGAAAGCTTATTGACAGTAAAGTGAACAACACGGCAACCGTATTCGATGGAACAACGCCGGTATCGAAAAATTTGACGGCTTCCGTCAACATTCCTAACGGCGGCGAATACTTGAACAAGAGCGGTACACAAAACGGCGACAAAATCAATTGGACGATTCTCATTAACCGCGGACAATCCACGGTAACCAATGCCAAAATCGTCGATACGCCATCCGAGAACCAGCTTCTGCTGCCGGGTACGTTCAAATTGTTTGCGACGAAAGTAGACGCCAACGGTAAGGTATCCAAGGGAGCCGAACTGGTCAAAGACGTGGATTATTCGCTGGAACTTAAGACGGACGACAACGGAAAGCAGTCTTTCGAATTGAACTTCCTGAAAACATTGTCCACCGCAGCGATTTTGGAGTATCAATCTTTGATCGTTGCCAAAGATCAGGACAAAGTATCCAACAAAATCGAATTTACAGGCACGAATGAAATTAAGGTGACCAAAGATACGTCCACCAGCATCGTCGTCGGAGTCAGCAGCGGATCCGGTACGATCGGCGGGGTCAGAGGTACACTGACCGTCGTGAAAGTGGACGCATCGGACAACAAAACCCGCCTTGGCGGGGCAACCTTCGAGCTTTACCGGAAATCCGGCTCGGATAAAGTGCTTGTCGGCACGCTGACAACCGATGCGAGCGGAACTGCTGTATTCAAGAAATTGCTCGCCGGGGATTACGTTGTGAAGGAAACGGCGGCTCCGGACGGCTATGTACTCGATTCCAAAGAGTATCCGGTATCGATTAACAGCGCAGACGGCTTCCAATTAACCGTAGCCAACACCAAGTCCTCTACACCGAAGCCGCCGGTAATTAAAGGTTCGCTGACGGTGAAAAAGGTCGATTCGGTGCAATCCGATCTGCTGCTCGGCGGCGCGACCTTCGAGCTCTATGAGAAAAAAGGCGCAAGCCTGACGCTCGTCAGCACGAAAACGACGGATGCAAACGGAACCGTCTCTTTCGATAAGCTGCCAGTAGGGGATTATGTGGTAAAAGAAACAGCAGCTCCGACCGGCTATGTGCTTGATTCCAAGGAGCATCCGGTTTCGATCCAAAACACGGACAACGTGAAGCTGACGGTCACGAACGTCAAGTCCGGAACGCCGAAACCGCCGGTAATCGAAGGCTCGTTGACGGTGAAAAAAGTAGATTCGGCGCAAAACGAGCTGCTGCTCAGCGGAGCGACCTTCGAGCTGTATGAGAAAAAAGATGCAAGCCTGACACTCATCGGCACCAAAACGACGGATGCGAGCGGAACGGTTGTGTTTAATAAGCTGCCTGCAGGAGATTACATCGTGAAAGAAACGGCGGCTCCGACCGGCTATGTGCTCGATTCCAAAGAGCATCCGGTTTCGATTCAAAACGCAGACAACGTTAAGCTCACAATCACGAACAATAAGGCGACCACGCCGACCACGCCGACCACGCCGACAACGCCGACAGTTCAAGGCTCGTTGACGGTGAAAAAGGTAGATTCGGCGCAAAACGAGCTGCTGCTCAGCGGAGCAACCTTCGAGCTCTATGAGAAGAAAGGCGAAAGCTTGACGCTCATCGGCACGAAAACGACGGATGCGAGCGGAACGGTCGTGTTCGATAAGCTGCCAGCAGGAGATTACGTCGTCAAGGAAACGGCAGCTCCGACCGGCTATGTGCTCGATTCCAAGGAGCATCCGGTTTCGATTCAAAACGCGGACGGATATACGTTAACGGTAACTAATGCGAAATCATCGTCGTCTTCGTCGGATTCCGATTCGTCTGGTTCAGGTTCGTCGGGCTCGTCTTCAACGCCGACGACAACAACGACAACGACGCCGAATAATCCGGCATCCGGGGGAGTACAACCGGACGGCAATAAACCGAACGGCGAGGAAACGATCGATAGCAATATCAAGGTGCCGCTAGGCCCGCCGACGGTTGACCAACCGCAAAACGGGGATAAAACGACCCCGCCGGACCAGCCGAAAGCTCCGGAAAAACCGGACGGGAACGAGACGATCGACCTGGTTCAACGTGAAGTGCCGCTAGGCAACCCGCCGAGCGACAAAACCAAAAAAGAAACGCTGCCGAAAACAGGAGAATCCAGCCCTGTCTACATCCAACTGGCAGGTCTTGCCTTGGTCCTTTTCGGATTTATGCTGCGGCGTAAATTGATGAAGAACACCTAGGCGGCTTTTCTTACAAAACTCTTCCTAACGCGCGCCTCTTCCGGCGCGCGTTAGGTCGCTTGTCAGGACGAAGGAGGGAGCTTGAATGATCAAAAAAACGCTGCCGATCCTATGCATTTTTCTGGGAGTCGCGATTTTTCTCTACCCTGCGGTCAAGGACCGCTACGAGATCTACCGGCAGCAGCAAATGATGGACCAGTGGACGGAAGCCTTGAAGCGCATCGATCAAGCTTCCGAAACCGCCGATCCAAAGCCGCATACGCTTAACCCCGTACCGGTATCGGCAGTCGTTGCTCCCGATCCCGCTCCTGTGGACGTAACGTCTGCGGACCCTCAGCCGCAGTCTTCGAATGCCGGACCGGAATCCGTACCGGACCCTTTTCAGGGGAAGCCAATCGAGGGCATTTTGACCATCGAGAAGATTAAACTGAAGCTGCCGATTATAACGGACGCAACGGTGAGCCATCTGAAGCTTTCCGTGGCCAGCATCGCAGGAACTGGGAAACCCGGGGCCGTCGGGAATTATGCGATTGCGGGTCACCGAAACTTGACGTATGGGAAAAATTTCAACCGACTGGATGAAGTCGACAAAGGAGATCTCATCGAAGTCGATACGGGAAAGCAGCAGTACCGGTACGAGGTCCAAGAGAAGCTGTACGTTCTCCCCGAGGACGTCTGGGTGTTAAAAGGCAACGGCAAAGACCGGGAAATTACGCTAATCACCTGTCATCCTATGGAAAACCCGACACATCGTCTCATTGTAAAAGGGAAATTGATAGAGAAGCCATAATATGATATGCTAGAAGCATAAAATAAAAAATATTTTCGGTGCTTTCAACCGATAAAGGCAAACCCAACGAAAGTTGGAGACGCAAAGCTACAGGGCCTTCCTTAGTGTGGTAACTAAGATGGCAGCCAGTTACCGAAAGGGGAGCTTTTTTATGTTCAAAAAGCTTTTAGCGATGACATTCGTCACAGCCATGCTGTTCTGTTCGCCAAAAGGAACATATGCCGCAACCGAAAACTACCAAATCGACCGAACCGCTCTGGATAAAGGAGTCATCACGGTTCGGGCCGCACAACCTGCCGATGTAAAAACGATTGTCCGCATTTCGAAGGGCAATGATAACTACGACTATAACCTGGTGAACGGGGCGCAATATCCGCTGCAGCGAGGCAACGGCACATACAGCGTCCTGGTCGCGCAGTTAATGAGCGACAATAAATATAAAGTCGTTTCGAAGGAAAGCGTCGAACTGAACTTGGTAAACGAAAACGCGGTTTTCGTCCAATCGATTCCGCTGATTAACTGGAACAGCAATACAAAAGCCGTCGTACAGGCAACCAAGCTGACGAACGCCGCCATGACGGACATGGAAAAAACGGCGGCAATCTATTCGTACATAACGCAAAGCATCCGATACGATTTCGCGAAGGCTCAATCGGTCCAAGCCGATTATATTCCCGATCTGGATACCATTTACGAATCGTCGAAAGGCATATGCTATGATTACGCGGCCATGTTTGCGGCGATGGCCAGAAGTCAGAATATCCCGACCCGGTTGGTTATGGGGTATGAGGCTTCGGCTCCGACGACATACCATGCGTGGAATCAAATTTATTTAAACGGGCAATGGGTCACGATCGACACAACGTACGATGCAACCTTCGTCCAAAACGGCCAAGAAACCCCGATGATTAAAAATCCGGCGGATTACACAATTACTCAGGTCTATTAGTTCGTTATTAAGAACAAATCGGACTTTTTCACGAACAACCGTATGCCAAATGCGGTTGTTCTTTTTTTCATTTTTCTAGACCGATATTGACAGCGGCGACCCGAGGGGGTATGATCCAAATACAAGTTTTTCTATTGGAATTAACAACTTTAATAGAGGAGGCTTTTCGCCATGCATCGTTCGGTTAATCAAAAGAAAACGTTATTCCCGCTCGCAGCCGTCAGCTTATCGGCGGCTCTGCTCTACTCCGGACTGTACGGAGGTACGGCGGTTCGTGCGGAAGCGGCTGCGGCCCCTGCGGCGGTATCGTCTCCCTCGGCAGCGGACTATAAAGCCTTTTTGCAGAACCAGTACAAGATCGAGCTGCCGGCTGCGCCGACGAAGGGCGAATTTATTCAGGACGTGGCGAAGGTGCTGAAGCTCGGAGGCGCCTCTGACGGGGAGAACCGTTTTACCGATCTGAAGACCGAAGACCCTGCCTATGCGGCCGCTCAGGCTTTGGCCGACAAGGGTGTTCTGTCCGGCGGAACGCTGCAGGCGGCGGCTCCCCTCACGGAAGATGCGGCTGTCTATATTGCGCTGAAAGCCGCAGATTTGGAGGAGCTCGCCTATACATACCCCGAAGCGAAAATTAAATCAGCGCTGCGCAAGCTCGGCATCGACTATCCGGGCAATCCGAAATTGTCAGAGCAAGCGGCGCAGGAGCTGGCGGCGGCCGTGGACACGGGCCTGCTTCCTGCCGCATGGCATGGCTCGTTCGGACTCGGCGATGCGGCCTCCGACGATTTGGCCGCCGATCTGCTCGGCAGCATTCTGTCGTTCAAAGGCGCTTACAAGCATGCGATCGGCTCCGTGGCTGACGCGGATATTTTCGCCAAGCTGTACCAAGCGTATCAAACGCAGGATCTGATTCAGGTGAAAGAGCTGCAAGCCGTCGTGGACGAAGCGCTGAAGCAGAACTTGATCACCGGCTACAATCTGAAGGATTCCCGCTACAGCGCAGACTTTGACCCGAAGCGGTCGCTGACCTACGGGCACGACGATATTACGCACGCCGTGCAGCTGATCGGACTGCTGCGCAGCGAGGGCTTGAACGCCAAAGTGCAGCTTGAGCCGAAAACGTCGGCCTTCGTCTACCTGAAGGAGTGGGGCGAGCCGAAGCAAACGGACAGCTACAAGGTCGTGCAGATCGAGAACGGCAACTACATCGCTTATGCGAAGGAATATGACCTTGCCTTCGAATTCGATACGGCGGAGCAAAAAGCGAAATTTCAGGACGTCATTTTCCAATACGCCAAAAAGAACAGCGAGGACGCCAAAGGTCTGATCGCCGGCTCCTGGTGGCAGCCGCTCTACTATTCGCTCACCCCGATTGACGCGTACAAGGAAATCGCGAACAATAAGCTGGCCGAAGGCCACTATTACGCACAGACGTTCTCCCTGTCGGACAAAACCGCGGAGATCGCTTCCGGCCTCCAAAAGATCCAGCCCGGCGCCAAAGTGGAGTCTTACCGCTTTTGGGTCGATGAGCCGTTTTACAACTATTTGCTCGGCGGCTATAAATAAATAGGCGTAAACGTGATTGAAAATAAGGGGCATTGGAGGGCCGGTCGCCGTCCGCGGATCCGAACGTTCCGCAAACGGCGGCTACGAAGCCCGCCATGCCTCTTCCCTGTTTTATGCGCTTACCGGTTCCCGGCTGCCTGCGGCTTCGAACCGTCTTCGTGCGGCAGCCCCTCTTCCCGCCAGCGGATGTATCCGCCGCTCAAGTTAATTACCTCTTTGATCCCGCCGGCCTGCAGCACGCTTGCGGCGATGGCCGAGCGCGCGCCCGAACGGCATTGCAGCAGGACCGGCTTATCCCGCGGGATTTCGCTCAAGCGGCCGGGCAAGGTGCCCAACATGAGATGCTGCGCCCCGGGAATGCGCCCTTCCTGCCATTCGCTCAAGCCCCGCACATCCACCAGATGCACGTCGCCCGCTTCCACCTTCCCGGCCATCTCGGACGGGGTCGCTTCGGCATACGACTCCAGGCGCGAGGAACCGTCCGCTCGAAGCTTGCCCGCATCCATATAGCCAGTCACATTGTCGATGCCGATGGATCGGAGAGCGGTCAAGATGCCCGGCCATTGATCCGGCTTCGCCAATACCGCCAGCGGCCGCTCGTAATCAATCAGCCAGCCGGCCCAGTTGGGAAACGATTTGTTATACGGAATATTAATCGTCCCCTCCAAATGCCCTTTGGCGAATTCCTGGGCGGGGCGAGTGTCGAGCACCGCTGCACCCGCCTCAAGCAAGGCGGTCACCGCTTCCACCGATGACAATTCCGCCACCGCCGCAAGCCGACTCAGCAGCTCCGGTCCCTTCCGGTTCACCTGCTTCATCACGGCAAAATAGCGCGGTGGTTCAGGCTGACCGTCAAGCAGCGCTTGAACGAACGCTTCTTCGTCCGTATAAGACAGCGCAGGGTTAAACCGCTTCTCGTAGCCAACGGTAGAGGACGGCACCGCGCCGAGCGACTTGCCGCACGCGCTGCCTGCCCCGTGCGCCGGCCACACCTGCAGGTAATCCGGCAGCCGCTTGAATTGCTGGAGCGAGCGGAACATCGCCCGGGCTCCGGCCTCGGACGTCCCGCGAAGTCCGGCGGCTTTCTCCAGCAGGTCCGGCCTGCCGACATCGCCCACAAAGACGAAGTCCCCCGTGAAAATGCCCATCGGCTCGTCGGCGCCCCC
>NZ_BILX01000081.1 GCF_004000785.1 Paenibacillus ehimensis NBRC 15659
GCCGCGCCTGCCGTCGCGTCCGCGCGCTCTGCCGCCGCGTCCGCGCGCTCTGCCGCCGCTTTCCCCGGCCGCTTCGCGATCGTCGCCTTAATGCCCCGCTCGATCTGCTCCAGATACATGGCGTCCCGCGGCGCGGCGAACGTAAATGCTTTTCCCGCCTGGCCTGCGCGCCCCGTCCGCCCGATACGGTGAATATAGCTTTCGGCATCGTGCGGAATGTCGTAGTTGAACACGTGCGTGATGCCTTCGACGTCGAGCCCGCGCGCCGCGATATCGGTCGCCACCAGAAGCTGGATTTTTGCCTCGCGGAACCGCTTCATGACCTGCTCGCGCTTCGCCTGCGTCAAGTCTCCGTGCAGCTCGTCGCACGAATACCCGCGTTCCGCCAGCTCGTTCATCAGCTTGCTCGCTCTAAGCTTCGTACGGCAAAAAATCATCGCCAGATACGGATTTTCCTCATCGATTAATTTACAGAGCGCTTCCAGTTTTCCGCGGTCGGTCGTCTGAATGACAACCTGCTCGATTTCGTCCAGCGTCACGCGCTTCGACTTCACTTCGATTTCCACCGGCTGCCGCATATATTCTTTAGCCAGCTGACGGATGCGCGGCGGCATCGTAGCCGAGAACAGCAGCGTCTGCCTGCGGCTCGGAGTCACCGAAATAATCTCCACGACCTCCGGCAAAAAGCCCATGTGCAGCATTTGGTCGGCTTCGTCCAGCACGAGAACGGACAGCTTATGAAGCTGCACCGTTTCCCGGCGCAGATGATCGAGGAGCCGCCCGGGCGTCGCTACAATAATATGTATATTTCCTTCCAGCTTGCGGATCTGACGCTCGACATCCTGCCCTCCGTAAGCGGACAGCACGCGCAACCCTTTGAGCGGAGCCCAGCGCTTGATTTCTTCCGTAATTTGAATGGCAAGCTCGCGGGTCGGGGTAACGATCAGCGCCTGCACGTTGGGGTTGTCGGGCTTGACGTTTTCCAGAATCGGCAGTGCAAAAGCCAGCGTTTTGCCCGTCCCGGTCTGCGCTTGAGCGATGATGTCCTGACCGGCAAGAGCAACCGGAATCGCTTCGCGTTGGATTGGCGTCGGTTCATGATATCCATGTTTTTGCATGGCCTCGGCCAAGTCGCTCCCGATCCCGAGCAGGGCAAAATTATTTTTCTTCATTATATTATCTCCTCGTAATTCGAATTATTCTTCTAAGAGAACCTTCAATTATAAATGCAATTCTACAGGAACCGGCGGCAAAAAGAAACTGCACGGGGCTGAAAAAGCCGGGTGCAGCGTGCTTTCCGCTGAAGCGACGACGGGACTCAAACTCAATATTCCCGCCCGTTCCCTTCCGCTTGATTCGGAATCGTAACGTCCGTTCCGAACGTCCGTTCCATCATTTCGGTGAATTGCGCGCGGTACGGCTCCAGGCTTCTTCCGCTCCAGCTATCCTGCGCCATCCGGTTGAACGCGTTGACGACGTTGCGGTTTGCCGAAATATATACGTCATGCACCGTCGGCTGATTCAGGCGGATTTTTTCCGCAATTTTTTGCTTGAACAAATGCGAGAGATGCTCGTGGTGAATTTCCGTTTCTCCGCCGCTGCCGCCGCTGATCAACTGGTCGGGCGGGGCGTAATCGCTTTGGTCTCCGTACGTGCTGTACAGCCCTTTCACCAAACCGTAATTGTTCGTTTCCGTCCCTTTGCCTTCGCCTCCCCGCGTCCCGCTGGCGGTGCTGTCCATCGTGATGGCAACGTAGGCGACATTATCGCCCATCATGACGATCGCGCTGTTGACCCCGTCCATCGCGGCCACCTGATCGGACAAATGCTGATTTAGCTCGAGTTTGGTTACTTTGTGGGAAACGGGGGCATACTGCTGCTGAGTTTGATAAGCGCGCGACGTGTCCTGCCTTGGCATATCCCGCTTGCTGCCGTAATTGTTTGCGCTGTTGTAGTCGTACCATGAAAAGCAGCCGGTCATCGTCATGGCAAGGCCCAAGGCGGCCGCCGATCCGATCCATCGGAAATAACGCATCATGAGTGCCCTCCTTTGAAAAATAGCCTTGCCTTTAGGATTGATTATCGGGGAGGATTTATGCGCAGGAAAGCGAGGTCCAATTGATGCATAAAAGCACCGCTATCTGGAAATAACCAAATAGAGGCGAAAACGCTTAAACCCTAGCAAATCCAAGAGTTCCGAACAATTTGTGAACTTCTTCAGATTCATTGACAAAAAACAGGTCCGAATTTATAGTTAATATGGTGATTAGGTTCATTGACAAGTTATGACCTATTTTGATCGAAAAATATTTGCTTTATAAGGTGGGATTGATTAAGATGATTCGATGGCAAAATCTGTGGCGATTCATCCCTCTTTTTGGGTTGATGATGTTGCTGTTAACGGGGTGTGGAGACCAGACGATTTCCGCCTTAAAGCCAAGGGGTCCGGTGGCCAGAGATCAGCTGTTCCTGATGAAGCTAAGCTTCGGGATCATGCTTCTGGTTGTCGTGGTCGTTTTTGTTCTTTATTTGTATGTCCTGGTCCGCTTCAGAAAGAAAAAAGGCGACAAAGACATCATTCCGAAGCAGGTGGAAGGCAGTCATACGCTGGAGATTATTTGGACGGTTATTCCGATCATTTTGCTCCTTATTCTGGCCGTTCCTACCGTACAGTACACCTTTAAGCTTTTGGAAGACCACAGAGACAACAAAGATGCGCTGCATGTGAAAGTAACGGCACACGCATTCTGGTGGCAATTCGAATATCCGGAGTTGGGGATCGCAACAGCCCAAGACTTAGTCATTCCGACAAACAAAAAGATCGCCTTCGAATTAACCGCTTCCGATGTGAAGCACTCCTTCTGGGTTCCGTCGCTCGGCGGTAAAATGGATACGAACCCAGGAAACACCAACGTATATTACTTGCAAGCAGACGAAGTGGACGTCTTCAAAGGAAAGTGCGCGGAGCTTTGCGGCGCCTCTCACTCCTTGATGGACTTTAAAGTGAAATCGATGGATCAAGCGGATTTCGATCAATGGGTCGCCAAAATGAAAACGCCTGCCGCCGTTCCGGCCGATGCGCAGAAAGGCGAACAGATCTTCAAAGACAACTGTTTGTCCTGTCACGCGGTTAACGCGCAGGGACTCGGCGCAGGTCCGAACTTGAACGGCTTTGCTTCCCGTGAGCTCGTTGCTGGCATTTTGCCGCACAACGATGAAAGTTTGAAGCAGTGGATTGCCGATCCTCAATCGGTGAAACCGGGTAACAAAATGCCTGCTCTCGGATTGAAGGACGACCAAATCAATGATGTAATCAAATACTTGAATTCGTTGAAGTTAAAGTAACGAGCATCGCGGAAAAAGGAGGTTTATACGGTGGCTCACGGACACACGGCAAAACGGTACACCGGGCTGATGGATTGGCTTACCACGGTGGACCATAAAAAGATCGGAATTTTATATTTGATCGCGGGCGGGATCTTCTTCCTGATGGGCGGCATTGAGGCCATCTTGATCCGGATTCAGCTGCTTTATCCCGATCAGAAAATCTTTTTCGGAGATACGTTTAACCAATTGACAACCATGCATGGTACGACGATGATCTTCCTTGCGGCGATGCCGGTCATCTTCGCTTTCATGAATGCGATCGTACCGCTTCAGATCGGAGCCCGCGACGTAGCGTTCCCGTTCGTGAACGCACTGGGCTTCTGGTTGTTCTTCTTCGGCGGCTTGCTGCTGAACACGTCTTGGTTTCTCGGCGGCGCGCCGGCAGCGGGCTGGACGGCTTACCCGCCGCTTGCGGGCATCGTTGATCCAACCGGCGTGTTCAAGGGCGTAGACTTCTACGTTCTCGGCTTGCAGATCGCAGGTCTCGGTACACTGATCGGGGGGATTAACTTCCTCGTCACGATCATCAACATGCGTGCGCCAGGCATGACTTACATGAGAATGCCAATGTTTACTTGGGCCGCGTTCATTACTTCTTTGCTCATTCTTTTCGCTTTCCCGGCCATTACGGTAGGGCTTGTCGAATTGATGTTCGACCGGATTTTTAGCGGCGCTTTCTTCGATGTGGCGAAGGGCGGTAACCCGGTGCTTTGGGAACACCTCTTCTGGATTTTCGGGCACCCCGAAGTTTACATCCTGATTTTGCCGGCGTTCGGTATCATTTCGGATATCGTGTCGACGTTCTCGAAAAAGCGTTTGTTCGGCTATAGCTCCATGGTATTCGCTACGGCTCTTATCGGATTTTTGGGCTTCATGGTATGGGCTCACCATATGTTTACGACAGGGATCGGTCCCGTCGGGGATGCGATCTTCGGGGTCGCTACGATGGCGATTGCGGTACCGACCGGGGTTAAAATCTTTAACTGGCTGTTCACGCTTTGGGGCGGTCAAATCCGCTTTACGACAGCTAACATTTTCGCAACGGCATTTATTCCGACGTTCGTTATGGGTGGCGTCACCGGGGTTATGCTTGCCGTACCGGCAGCTGACTTCCAATATCACGATACGTACTTCGTCGTAGCTCACTTCCACTACGTTATCGTCGGCGGTCTTGTGCTCGCGTTGTTTGCGGCTTCGTACTACTGGTGGCCGAAAATGTTCGGCCGCATGCTGAACGAGACGCTGGGTAAAATTCATTTCTGGACTTTCTTTATCGGGTTCCATATGACGTTCTTCCCGCAGCACTTCTTGGGCTTGATGGGGATGCCGCGCCGCGTGTTTACGTATCAGCCGGGCGTCGGACTCGAGCAAGGGAACTTTATCAGTACCATCGGCGCGTTCCTGATGGGAATCGGTACGATCGTCTTCCTGATCAACTGTTTCTCTTCGCTGAGAAAACCGGTAACGGCCCCGGCCGATCCGTGGGATGCTCGCACGCTGGAATGGACGATTCCTTCGCCGCCGCCGGAGTACAACTTCAAGCAAACTCCGCTTGTTCGCGGATATGACGCATTCTGGAAAGAAAAGATGGCAGGCAACAAAGAAATGACGCCGGCCGAACCGCTCGGTTCGATTCATATGCCGTCGCCTTCGATTCTGCCGTTCCTGATGTCGGTCGGTTTGTTCATCGCAGGGTACGGATTTATGTATCACACGTATATTGTCAGTATCCTCGGTATCGGTATGACGTTAATCTGCATGTTCTTCCGTTCTGTGTATGATGATCACGGTTTCCATATCGAGCCGGAGGAGTTAAACGATAAGGGGGCGAAGGCATGAGTGCAGCACATCATGAAGCGGGCGGCGCTTTGCCACCTCACGCAGAAACGGCAACATTAGAAGGCAAAAATAAAGTCATGGGCTTCTGGCTGTTCCTTGGCGGCGAGTGCGTACTGTTCGGTTCGCTCTTCGCCTCCTACATCGCCCTGCGCAATCAGGTGCCGGACGGCCCGACGGCTCAGCATTTGTTCTCGCTTGATTTGGTCGCTATATCGACGTTCATCTTGCTCACCAGTTCTTTGACCAGCGTGTTCGCCACCATGGCGCTGCACCGCAACCAGTTCCAAAAGCTTCAAGCCTGGATGGCCGTTACCGTACTGCTCGGCCTCGCCTTCTTGGGCCTTGAAATTTACGAGTTCGTACACTATGTCCATGAAGGACACACGTTCTCGAAAAGCGCGTTCGCTACCTCCTTCTACACGTTGGTAGGCTTTCACGGCGCTCACGTTGCTTTCGGTGTTCTGTGGATCTCGCTTTTGATCATCAACGGCTTTAAAAAAGGCTTGACTGTAGTCACGGCGCCCAAATATTACGTCGCCGGGTTATACTGGCACTTTATCGACGTCATTTGGGTATTCATCTTTACGGTCGTATACCTGATGGGGAAGGTGGGTCCATAAATGAGCAACCAACACCATTCGTCGTCTGCCGGTGATCGCCATCGTTTGGAAGGTCCGAAGAATCACTACTTATCGTACATTATCTCCATCGTGCTCACGATGCTGGCATTTGCCGTCGTGCTGTACGGCGGGTTGGACCGTTCGTTTATTTTGTTCTTCATCGTCGGCTTGGCGATTGTTCAGATTATTTTCCAATTGGCCTATTGGATGCACATGAAAGATCGGGGACACTTCTTCCCGATTGTCGGATTGGCATTCGGCGCGTTTATCGCATTAACCGCGGTCATCATGGCCGTATATTGGGTTTGGTGGTAGGATAGAGGAGAGGAGGCTGCGTTACGTAGGCCCCTCTCTTTTGCGTAACGGCAGACATTTTCACCGTTTCGACACAATTCCCGGCGCAAGAACCGGGTTGGGAAAGGAGCATATTCGTCTTGGACCCTACGATGTCCCATGGAGGGCACGAAACCGGCCCTACGTTTGCTGCATTATGGAGCCCCGGTTTTTTGCTGCTGTTGATTGTTGTCGGTGTATTATATACGCTTGCGGTAGGCCGTTGGCGTAAAGACTTTGCGGATAGCGAGCCTGTCGCATTGAAACAAAAGCTGTGGTTCTGGCTTGGACTGGCCTTATGGTACGCGGCGGAAGGCAGCCCGCTTTCCTATTACGGCCATCACTACTTTTTCAGCGTTCATATGTTCCAGCAGTCGATTCTGTATCTGGTTATGCCGCCGTGCTTGCTGCTCGGGCTGCCGGGGTGGCTGCTGCGCCCCGCGTTAAAAGGCGAGCGAACGAAATGGGTCATGCGTTTCTTGACGAATCCGCTGCTGTCGCTGTTTCTGTTTAACTTCATTTTCTCTATGTATCACATTCCGATGATCATGGATGCTTTGATGGCTAACGCGGCAGCGTTGTTCATCTACAAAATCTTTTTCCTGCTGGCCGCCTTCCAAATGTGGTTCCCGGTGTTTTGCCCGCTGCCGGAATACAACACCATGTCCGAGATGAAACGGATGGCGTATATTTTTGTGAACGGGATTTTGCTGACGCCGGCCTGTGCGTTGATTATTTTCGCCAGGGATCCGATGTATGCGATGTACTCAGCCGTTCCGGAGCAGCTCTTGCTGCTGCCGATGCTCGACGATCAGCAGCTTGGCGGCGTCATCATGAAGATCGTACAAGAGATTGTATACGGCGTGGCTCTGGGCTTTACCTTCTTCCGTTGGTATCGGAGAGAGCGCAAGCAGGACGACGAGCTGCCCGACGAGCCGTACTTTCCGGCAGGGAGTGCCAATCGTGCCTAATTGGCAATGTGGAATGTTTATTGCGAAGTGAACGGGTGGGATACACGTGAAAATAGCGATTTTGCCAACGATCAGTACGTCTTTTATTGTAATAAGCGCTATCTTTGTCGCTTTCGGATGGTATCATATTGTGAAGGGCAACCGGGAAACGCATCAAAAGCTGATGCTCTGGGGCGCGGGATTTGCGCTGGCGTTCTTTCTGATCTATGCCAGCCGGACGATCTTTATCGGCAATACGTCTTTCGGCGGACCGGAGAACTTGAAGCTGGCTTATCATCTGTTTTTGTTTTTCCATATTACATTGGCTACGCTCGCAGGTGTTTTCGGCATCGTAACGCTGCTGTACGCGTTCAATAAGAAGTTTGCCAAGCACCGCAAAATCGGCCGCTGGACGGCAGTCATGTGGCTGCTGACGGCGCCGACCGGTGTGGCCGTGTACATTCTGCTCTATTTGCTGTACCCGGGTGGGGAGACGAAGCCGATGATCGATGCGATTTTGGGGCTGTAGGTCGTTATAAACTATTAAGAGGCTGTTTGTCCGAGAAGGGTACCGCTACTCGCTCGGGGGAACAGCCTCTTCGTCTTGCCGGGAGCAGTTAGTAATGCTTGAACCAGATGCCGGCGCATTCGGGAACGGTCGTCCAGCCTTTGGCAATGACTCGGGAAGCCAACTCGTCGCCGAAGAAAAAGCGGGTTAGTTCTTCCGCTTCGCTAAGACTGTCGAATGTATAATCCAAGCGAATCCATTGGTGGGTAAAGCCATACTGCCGTTCCAAAGCCGCATAATAGTCCGAGAGAAAATCGGGCGGATTGGGCGTTTCGAAGCCTGTGCCCATCGTTTCGAAGATGATGACGGTTCCGCCTGGACGAAGCACCCGGTTGATTTCCTGCAGGATGCGCTCCAGGTTGGACGACCACATCGGATCGTTGCTGCTGGCCAAGTAGCACAGGCTCCAGCCGGAAACGATCAAGTCCGCGCTGGCGTCCGGCAAAGGCAGCTCGCGATGATCCGCGACGACCGTACGCAGGCGGGGACGGTCCGCTTCGGCAGTGCGCTCCTTCAAGACATCTAGCATCGCGGCGGATGCATCGGTTGCGGTCAGCGACCGCGCTTGTTCGACCAGGACGGACGATAGCCTGCCGCTTCCGGCGCCCAGATCGACGATGTCGAGTCCTGCGAACGGCTTGATGGATTGCACGATATGCGCCAATTCGGGTTGCTTGCTGATTAAGCGGTGGTAACGCCCGGCTTGCTCGGAATAAATCTGATCATGATTCGGCATAAGTACCTCTCCTTCATCGGATGTCGTTGCACCGATAGCGTACACCTTTCCGTTACGTGAAGGTCAAGGGGGAGCCAAAACCACGTTTGTGCATTTATCTGCTTAGGCCGGATTGGACTCTTTTAGAGAGGGTTTTAACAGCCGTTCCGTTCGGGCATAAAGCTCAAGCAGACGATGGCGGTCGATAAGACTCGCGTGATGCTCAAAGGTTACGTGAAACCGGTCGTTCCGCTGCGCTAAACAGGCGAGATAGGCGTAGGCGTCCCCAAACCGGTTGTCATCGTCATGCTCCGGCAGAACGGGAAGATGATGAATGAACCGGTCGGGTTCATACCGTACGTTGCTGTAATGGACCAAATAAACATACGGTGCTGCGGCTTCAAGCCAGCGCATCGGTTCCACATGATGAAACGCTCTCGCGGAAATATCCAGCCGGGACGTATCCACAACAAGTCCAATCTCCGGATGCTCCCGAAACATCATCGTAAGCAGCCCCTCGTGCTCTCCCCAAAAATCATGCTCTAATACGATACGCTGCCCATAACGGTGTTGAAGCTCGCAAAGCGTATCAAACAATTCGAGGGAAATGTCCCTAAGCTGAGCCGCACCGATCTGATCATGGTCATAACGTTCGCCCGGCTTCGGCATGTTGGAGAAAACCTGCTTCGTTTTCAATGGGAATATCGGCACAAAAGGATAGTGAAACAAAATATAATCGGCGCCATATTCCGCTGCTGTACGGACTTCGCATTCTACGCGGCGCAAGGCTTCTTCCCGTTCCGCGCGGTCTATGGAAGTAATCCGCGGGAGCCTGTACGGCTGTCCGCCGAAAACCGGCGTATGAATGCCAAAGGAAAGCCCCTTTTCTTTACAGACTTTATTGGTATACCCCAAGCTTTCGTGGTCGCGATACTGGCAAATTTCAATACCGCCAATCGCATCGGAACCGAAACGCTCCATATTCTCTTCGCTGAACGCATTCCACATGCCAATCTGCAATCTTCTTTGGCTCATGCCCCGGTCTCCTTATGATGGATAGAATGATGGTTCTACAATATTTTACCATCCAACGAGATTGTTCCCCAAACGCCCGATAAAAATGGCCTTCACCGTCAAAAGTTGTCTTTAATATAATGACGTAGATATTAGAGGAAACAATGCGGTTGCGAAAGTTTCCTTTATACAAAAAAGTTTTCCATGTACAAAACTATTCCATTAGGTATATAATGGGGAATAATGAAACCGCCCGGAGATCAAAATGAATAGAGACAGGCAGGTGTAAACGAACCGTGAACATTCGAAGCTTGCATCAAGAGGATCGCTCGACCCGGAGAGCGCTTCTGATCTTGTTAAAAAAGCGGGGCAAAATCAGCATTCAGGAAGCGGCCGATCAGCTAGGCGTAACGGGAGTGGCCGTCCGGCGTCATATTCACGAACTGCAAAAGGACCAGTATGTGCAGACGAACATTCAACGCCAAAGCGCAGGGAGACCGACTTATTTGTACAGCCTTACGGAAAAGGCGGGGGCTTTGTTTGCGAACGGCTACGACGCGTTGGCCAACGATTTGATCGACGAGGTGAAGGATAAATTCGGAGCCGGCCAAGTCAGCCGCTTGTTCGACCGGCGCAAAGAGAAGTGGCTGCGGCAGCATGAGGCTTCGTTTCAAGGCCTGGATTTGGAGAAGCGGGTGGAACGGCTGGCCCGGCTGCAAGAGCAAGAAGGGTATATGGTTAAGGTAGAAAAGAGAGGAGACGGAACGATCGTCTTCGAGGAAGCGAACTGCCCGATCTATCAGGTGGCCGTTCGCTACCGGCAGGCTTGCCAATGCGAGCTGACGCTGTTTCAAGCTTTGCTCGCCGTGCCTGTTACGCGCACGGAATGTATGGCCGAAGGCGGGCGGAAGTGCCAGTATATGATCCGTTCGGGCCATGCCTAGACTTGAGGGCGGAACAGGAGTGCAGCGAATGGACGATACGATGAAGGGTCGCTCCGGCCCAGAGATCATTACGGTGACGGACGATCGATTGATCCCGGTCGTGGCTGCGCTGATGAATTTGACGGAAAGCTGGAAATCAGAGCTGAACAAAGGCGCCGTCAGCCTCCCGATGGCCGTGCAGATCGGAAAGAAGCTAAACCATGAACGGCAGCAGGCCTTGCTGGAGTTTTGGGAGGATGCCCGCTTGCCCGACAAATATATGAGCAGGGCGCTTCACGGCTTCGCCGGAAACATGCCCGAGTGGGCGGTGCATCAGGTGATCCGGATTTACCGTCTCACGGAGAAGATCAAAGCTTCGATCGTGATGCTGAACGATCTGATGGAACGCTTCGACGCGCTCTACGAGCGGTTTGAGCACGAATTTTGGGAAGGGGAATGGCCCGGGTCAGAAGAAGAGCTGGAGGCGTATCTCGACAAGCTGGAAGCGGAATTTCAGGAGCTGTACCGGCAAGCATCGGACGAGAAAAAGTCGTATAACCGGCATTACGGGGACAGCTCGTCGGACTCTGCGAGGGATTCTGCGAGAGCGGCGGGGCCAAGGGGACAGGTGTCTTTTCCGACGGTGATCGGCGCTTCGGACAACGCTTCGCCCAAGGAGCTAAAGCAGCGCTACCGGACTTTAATGAAAAAGCTGCATCCCGATCACGGCGGCAGCGCCTATTTGTTCGATTGGGTCAAGCAGGCGCACGACAGCTACATGCAGGGCCAATCAAAATTATAAGAAAAGCTTCTTAATCGAAGCCATTTCGAAGAAGAGCCATTCGGCTTTTGACATTCTATCATTATGACAAAGAGACCTGCTGTCACGGCAGCAGGTCCCTTATAGCGCTGCATTAAGCGAGCGCGAGCCGTCGTCTGGCGAGTCCGGTCAAGAAGTACAGCAGGACGTGCAGGCTTATGCGCGACGTCCGGTCGCGCGTATCCCGGCTCGGGTCCACACAGACCATGTCCATGCCGATGACGCGGTTCCATTCCCCGAGCAGCTCGGCGCAGGTGAACAGGTCCACCGGCGAGAGCCCTCCGGGCCCGATCGCCGGCACGCCGGGTACGTCCGCTTGGTCGAGCACATCGATATCGAACGTGACGTAGACGGAATCGGTTTTGGCGGCAAGCTCGCGGATCGTCCGTTCCAGAATCGGCTTGATGCCTTCCTCCCGGACTTGTCTTGCCGTATAAAGCGTAATGCCTTGCTGCTCGGCGAAGTCGCGGTACGCTTTGGAATTGGCGAAGCTGCGCAGACCGATATTCACGATATCCTCGCCCCGGATGACGTCGTTTTCCACGAGGCTGCGAATGGGTGTTCCGTTCGATCTGCCGCCGTAGGCCGTATCCCGGACATCGAGATGGGCGTCGAACTGAATCAGCCCGATGCGTTCTTTGCGCACGCCCTGAATCCCCGTCAGCGCCGGAAACGTAATCGAGTGGTCGCCGCCCACCAGACACGGGATTGTGGAAGGAAGCTGCTGCGTAATTTCTTGAAACGCCTGTTCGATATTGCGATGGCACTGCGGGATATCGGTGACGTGCATGCCGACATCTCCGAGGTCGCCGACGCGCAGGCTGCTCAGGTCCAAATCGGCTTCGAAGTTATACGTCGTAAAGGCGCTGAACAGCTGTCTTAACGTGGCGGGGTGCAGGTGGGCGCCCGAGAAGCTGATTGAGCTTTTCGACAGGGGGGCCCCGACGATCGCGGCGTCAAGCGGCTGCTGCCCGTCCCATTCGGTTATCCAGTCGCAGAGACGTGTCACATACGGGTCGCCTGCGCCCGGAGTAAACATCACGCCGGGCCGCTGCAAATGAGTGAATTTGTGCATGACGGTTCTTTTTCTCCTTCGTGCGATTTTACGCGATCTCTTACTTGCTTTCGAGCACTTGGCTCAGGAACATTCGGGTGCGCGGGTGCGTCGGCTTCGTGAAAATTTCGGACGGCTTGCCTTCCTCGATAATGACGCCGCCGTCCATCACGACGACGCGGTCCGCGACGTCCCGGGCGAAGCCCATCTCGTGCGTGACGATGACCATGGTCATCCCTTCCTTCGCCAGGTTACGCATGACCTGCAGCACCTCGCCGACCGTCTCCGGGTCCAGCGCGGAGGTCGGCTCGTCGAACAGCATCACCTTCGGCTTCATGGCCAGCGCCCGGGCGATGGCGACCCGCTGCTTTTGTCCGCCGGACAGGCTGGACGGCCGGGCCTCTGCCTTATCCAGCAGGCCGACCTTGCGCAGCAATTCGCGCGCCAACTGCTCCGCATCTTCCTTGTTCATCCCCCGCAGCGAGATCGGCGCCATCGTAATGTTGTGCAGCACCGATTTGTGCGGGAACAGGTTGAACGATTGGAATACCATGCCGACATCCTGACGGACGGCATTCAGGTCCTTCTGCGGCATTTCCACGGACTGACCGGCTTGTCCTTGCACGGGAATGCGGCCGATCGGCTTCTCTTCGATGACGACGCTGCCTTTGTCGTACGTTTCCAGATAGTTGATGCAGCGCAAAAGCGTGCTTTTACCGGAGCCCGATGGCCCGAGAATGACGACGACCTCCCCTTGCTGCACCTGAAGATCGATGCCGCGCAGCACATGGTTGCTTCCGAACGATTTGTGAATCCCGTTAATTCGTATCATCGCATATCATCCCCCGTCCCGAGACGTCTCTCCAGCACCAGGCCGATAAACCCGATCAGGTTATTGACCAAATAGTACAGAATCGCAATAGCGAGCAAAAACTCGATCGTTTTGTACGTGTCGGCAATCAGCAGGTTCGCCTGCCGGAACAGCTCGACGACCGTAATCGTCGACAGCAGGGACGAGTTTTTCGTGAGCGAGATAAACTCGTTGGTCATCGGCGCCAGCATGCGGATGACCGCCTGCGGGATCACGATCTTGCGCATCGTCTGCGCATAGGAGAAGCCAAGGGAACGCCCGGCTTCCATTTGCCCTCTGTCGATCGATTGAATGGCTCCGCGGATGACCTGGGAAGCGTACGCCCCGCTGTACATGCCCAGGGCGATGACGCCGGATACCCATGGGACCGTATCGATGCCGAACACGATCGGCAGCCCGTAATAGAGCAGGAACAGCTGCACCAGCAGCGGAGTGCCCCGGAACCAGGACAGATAAGCGAGCGATACGTATTTCCACGGCTTGAATTTGGACATTTGTCCGAACGAAATGAACGTCCCGATGATCAGGCTGAGCGCAAACCCGCCCAGCGTGTAAATGACCGTGTACCATAACGATTGCAGCAGCAGCCGGATATTCTGCCACTCGCCAAGGACGCTGAAGTCAAAATGCTGCATAGTTTCCCTCCTAATCGCGAGCTAAGCTGCCGGGCCGGTTATTCGAACCATTTTTTAACGATTTCGTTGTATTTTCCGCTGTCTTTGACCTTCTTGACCGCGTCGTTGACCGCCTTCACGAATTCCGGGTTATCCTTGCGGATGCCGTAGCCGTAGTATTCTTCCGTCAGCGTTTGAGGCAGTACCTTGACCGTGCCTTTTTCTTTGGCGTAAGCTTTGGCGGCCGGGAATCCGGTGATGACCGCGTCGGCCTTGCCGGTCTCCAGCTCCAGGAACATCTCCGTGTTTTTCTCTACTTTGACAAGCTCGATGTTCTGATGGCTCTCTTCCACAAATTTGACCGATTTGGTGCCGATTTGCACCGCTACTTTTTTACCTTTCAGATCTTCAAAGCTTTTTACCGTCTCGTTGTCTTTCTTCACCATGATCGAAAGGCCGCCCGGAAAATACGAATCCGAGAAGTCGATCGTCTTCTTGCGCTCGTCGGTAATGTACATCGCCGAAACGATAAGATCGAATTTCTTCGCCTGCAGCCCTGGAATGAGCCCTTTGAACTCGGTGTCTACAAACTCGACTTTGTCCGCGCCGAGCTCTTTGGCCACCGCACGGATCAGGTCGATGTCGAAGCCTTCGAATTGGTCGCCGGATTTGTACTCGAACGGCTTGAAGGTAGCGTCCGTTCCGACCGTAAGCGTTTTCGTCTTGGCGATTTTGGAAAGGATTTCGTTGCTGCCCGCAGCCGCCGCCGGAGCTTGCTGTCCTGCCGAAGCGTCAGGCTTGCTGCCGCACGCCGAAACCATGAGCGTCAATAGACAGATTGCTGCCAAATAAACCGGTTTTTTTGCTTTAAACATCATTGTATAATTCCCCCTGCATGTCGTTTTGTCGTTACGCTTTTTCTATAAGCAAATATCGTGCCAATAGGATTTGGGAGCGCGAACGGCAGGGAGTAAGGGGCGGAACAGGGCGGAAAATCGGCGGGCAGGTGGAAAAATCGGCGGGCCTGCGGAAAAGAGGGAAGGAGGCGGAACGGCGGTAGGGTGGGGCGAAAAAGCGGCGGAAATTGCCGGGGCGGCGAAATCTGCCGGGCGGTTTTTGCCGCCCGCTCCTTATTCGGCCCGGTAACGGGCCAGCTTGTCGCGCAGCGTGCGCTCTCCGATGCCGAGCGTCTCCGCCGTCTTGCGCCGGTTGCCGTCCATCGCCTGAAGCGTGGACAGGATGACCTTGCGCTCCACCGTTTCCATCGTTTCTCCGACGTAAACCGGCACAAGCTTGCTGTCGGCAGGCTGCGCCGGCTTCGTTTGAAGATCTCCGGGCAGGTCGCTAACCGTCACCCGGTCGCCGTCCGCTAAAGCAATCGAGCGTTCGATGATGTTCTGCAGCTCCCGCACGTTGCCGGGAAACGGATAGTCCAGCAGCAGCTGAAGCGCGTCCGGATCGATGCCTTTGATTTGCTTGGACATGCGCTCGTTGATTTTGTTGATGAAGTGCTGAATCAGCGACGGGATGTCTTCTTGCCGCTCGCGCAGCGGCGGCAGCAGGATCGGAATGACGTTCAGCCGGTAGTATAAGTCCTCCCGGAACTTGCCCTGCTGAATTTCCTTCTTCAAATCCCGGTTCGTGGCAGCAATAATCCGCACGTCGATCGCGATTTCCTTTTGCCCGCCGATCCGCATGATGGCTTTCTCCTGAAGCACGCGGAGCAGCTTGCTCTGCAGCCCGATATCGAGCTCCCCGATCTCGTCCAGAAACAGCGTGCCGCCGTTGGCCGTTTCGAAAATGCCCGTTTTCCGGGCCACCGCGCCGGTAAAGGCCCCCTTCTCATAGCCGAACAGCTCCGACTCGATCAGGTTGGCCGGGATGGCGGCGCAGTTGATCGTCGAGAAAACCTGCTTCTGCCGGTCGCCTGCAAAATGAATCGCGCGCGCCACCAGCTCCTTGCCCGTGCCGCTTTCGCCCATGATCAGGACGCTGGAATCGATGTTCTTGACCTTGTCGATCAGCGAGAAGACGTTCTGCATCTGCGCGCTGTGCCCGATCAAGCCGTGCACGTCGTACGCTTTTTGAATCTCTTCGCTCAGCCATTCGACCCGCGATTGGAGCTGAAACTGCTCCATCGCTTTTTCCAGCAGCACCTTCAATTCGTGCATATCGATCGGCTTGGAAGCGTAATAGAATGCGCCCTGCCGCATCGCTTCCACCGCCGACGGGATGCTACCGTAAGCCGTCATGATGATGACGACCGTCCGGGGGGAAACGCTGCGGATCTGCTTCAGCACGTCGATGCCGTCGCGCATCCCGAGCCGCAAGTCGAGCAGGGCGATCGAGAAGGCGACGTGGGAAAACAGGGCGATAGCCTCGTCGGGGTCGGTGGACGCATAAACCTCGTAATCGTCTTCCAAAATAAACGAAAGCGATTTGCAGATCGAAATTTCATCGTCCAAAATAAGCAGGTTCGGTTTAGGCATGCTCGTCTTCCTCCAATTGGCTCGGTAGTTTCAATACGATTCGGGTCCCGGCTCCTTTTTCGCTCGTTACCTCGATTTCCCCGCGGTTATCGCGCACGAGTTGGTAGCAGATCGACAGCCCGAGACCGACGCCGCCCGCTTTTTTGGTAAAGAACGGCTCGAAAATTTTCGGCAAATCGTCCGCATCGATCCCTTCTCCGGTGTCCTCCATCTCAACAATGACGAAAGGCTGCCCCTCCTGCGCGGCGATGCGGAGCGTTCCGCCGCCCGGCATCGCGTCGATGGCGTTGCGGATCAGGTTGATCAGCACCTGCTTGATTTGCTGGGCATCCGCCCAGACGTACGCGGAATCCGGCACGTCGAGCTGCACGACAATGCGTTTTTCCTCGAAGAGATTATGAAAAAACAAAGCGACGGCCCGCACCGTCTCCTCCAGCTTGAACAGCGTTTTCTCGGGCGGCTTCTCGCGGGCGAAGTCCAGCAGCTCCGTCACGATCCGGTTCAGCCGCATCACTTCCTCGGTGACGTGCATCGTGAAAAACTCGCGGTATTCCTTGTTGTCGTACTTGAAGGGCAGCGCTTGAGAATACGACAAAATCGAAGTGATCGGGTTGCGGATCTCATGGGCAATGCCCGCGACCAATTGGCCGAGCGATTGCAGCCGGTCCCGGCGGGCCAGCTCGTCCAGCGTTTTCTTGTAGGCGTTCAGCCGCTTTTTCAATTCCCGCTTGAGCGTCAAGTTCCACCATAGAATCAGCAGCAGGACGGCCGCCGTAATGACGAGCCCCGCCACGACGTAGGTCAGCAGCTCCTTAAGCCGCGGAGCGGACGGATAAATATATTCGCCGAACCACTTCCGTTCGATCTTGGCATAGGTGCCGTTGGATTTCAGCTCGCGCAGCCCGTGATTTATTTCGCCAAGCTGCGCTTCGTTCTTCTTAAGCACGACAAGTCCGTAGTCCGTCGGGGCGATCGGATCGCCGACCAGCTTCACCTGGTCCTGCTGGCGGTTTTTTTGCAGCACGTATTGGCCGGTAATCTGGTTGCCGATAAAAGCGTCCACCTGACCGCCGAGCAGAAGCCGGATCGCTTCCTCCTGATTTTCCGCCGCGAGCACGGTGGCGTTCGGAATGCGCTGCATCGCCTCGCTGCTGATGTCGCCTTCCTGCACGGCGATTTTGCGGTGCTGCAGGTCGGCCAGCGAATGGACGGAATACGAATCCTTCCGGACGAAGATGCCCTGCGAGCTTGTAAAATACGGCTCGGAGAAGCGGTAGCTCTGGGCCCGCTCCTGGCTGTACTTCATCCCTTGGACGGCATCCACCTTGCCGCTTTCCAAGGCTTTGATCGCTTCGCTCCAGGGCATCGGATAAAATTCGAACGAAATGCCGGTTTCGAGCGAGAGCGCATTCAACATATCCACGTTAAATCCTTGAAACGTGCCGTTGGCGACAAATTCGAACGGCGGAAAACTGTTGTCCCCGGCGACGCGCATCACCTTGCGCGGCTCCGAAGGAACGATATCGACTGCGGCGGCTCCGGGGAGCATGACGGAGAGGAGCAGGACAGAGAGTATCGGAATAAAGGCGATAAGTCTGACAAGCTTCATAGATGTTCGATCCTTTCTGCCGAGGGGGTCAAAGTCCGGGCCAGAACGATTCCGTTCACTCCGCTATCTATTCGCCGGACTTTTACCTAGTATTATATCTCCAAAAGCGGTTCATCGATCAAGTTTCTTCATTTCGTCCACTGGATCTTTAATAATTCCACTTTTGGAAGCGCTGCGTTTTTCCATACAATGGGATGGAAGGATGCGCTTTCATGGATGTGGAGCGTGTCCGAATCCTCTGAAGGGTGGAGGGGATGCCCGGAACGCATGCCGGACAGTCCGAAATTTATACCAAAAGGGAGGAAACACGATGAAAAAGCGATGGACCGGTCTTTTACTGTTCATGTTCTCATGCCTGGTGTTTGCCGCGGGCGCTCAAGCGGCGCAGCCGCATTCGTCCTATTGGTTCCCGGAGGATCTGCTCCGCTGGACGCCGCAGGGAGACAAGGATGCGGAGTTCAACCGCAGCACGATTGCCCTGCAGGACCGATTCACGGGATATCAAGTCAATAAGCACGCTACGGTCGAACCGAAAGTGGCAGCGCTTTCGGCGATGAACCGGCAAACCAGCGGCGTGCCGTCGCAAGGGTCGGAGAAGTTCGACGCGAATACGTTCGGCTACTGGGCTTACGTCGACAAGCTCGTCTATTGGGGCGGGTCGTCCGGCGAAGGCATCATCGTGCCGCCGAGCGCAGACGTGACGGATGCGGCCCATAAGAACGGCGTTCCGGTGCTCGGCACCGTCTTTTTCCCGCCGAGCGTTTACGGGGGCAAGTTCGAATGGGTGAAGCAGACGATCCGGCAAAACCCGGACGGCTCGTTCCCGGTGGCGGATAAGCTGCTCGAAGTGGCGAACTATTACGGCTTCGACGGCTGGTTTATCAACCAGGAGACGGAAGGCGGCACGGCGGAAGACGCCGCGGCGATGCAGAAGTTCCTCGCCTACCTGCAAGCGAAGAAGCCGGCAGGAATGCAGATCATGTGGTACGATTCGATGACCTCGGACGGGGCGATCGCTTGGCAGAACGCGCTGACGGACCGCAACCAAATGTTCCTGCAGCAGGGCAGCGAACGCCGCTCCGACAGCATGTTCCTGAATTTCTGGTGGCGCTCGCTGGAGCCGTCCGCGAACAAAGCCAAGAGTCTGGGCCGCAGCCCGTACGAGCTGTTCACGGGCATCGATGTCGAAGCGAAGGGCTATGATACGAAAATCAGCTGGAACGCGATCTTTCCCGAGGGCAAGAAGGCGGTTACTTCGCTTGGCATTTACCGCCCGGACTGGGCGTTCAATTCGTCGGAGAATCAAGAGCAATTTTACGCGAAGGAAAATAAATTCTGGGTCGGTCCGACCGGCAACCCGGCCAATACGTCCGGTACGGCCGATTGGAAGGGTATTGCGCACTATGTCGTGGAGCAGTCTCCGGTAAACGATCTGCCGTTTACGACGAATTTCAATACGGGCAACGGGCAGCTGTTCGCCGTGAACGGGGAAGTCGTGCGGACGACGCCGTGGAACAACCGGAGCTTGCAGGATGTGCTGCCGACTTGGCGCTGGATTGCGGAAAGCAAGGGGGAAGCGCTGAAGCCGAGCTTCGATTTCACGACCGCTTATTACGGCGGCAGCTCCTTGAAGCTGGCCGGAACGCTCAGCCCGCAGAACGCTACGCATCTGAAGCTGTACAAGACGGATCTGCCCGTGGAGCAGAACACGAAGCTGTCGCTTACTTTCAAGACGCAGACGAAGCACGCGGACTTGAAGGTGGGACTGGCGTTTGCCGATCAGCCCGACAAGTTCGTATTCCTTGACGCGGGCGGCTTGCATCCCGGAACGTGGGATACGCAGACGTTCAACCTGAATCCGTACCGCGGCAAGCGGATCGCCGCCATCTCTCTGCATGCGGACGCGAAGCAGACGATTCCGGACTTCTCGGTCAACATCGGGCAGCTCTCCGTCTATAACGCCAAAGACGATCCGAATCCGGTACCCGAAGTTCGCGGCTTGAATGTGAAGGAAGCCGAGTTCAAAGACGGTATCTACGGCGATGCCCGTTTGGAATGGTCGGCCACGGATCGTCCGGTCCGCTACTTCGAGGTGTACCGGGTGAAACCGGACGGCAGCAAAGAGCTGCTCGGCGTCACGCCGAACCGGGTGTACTACGTGCCGATGCTGCGCCGGATCGGGCCGGAAGCGCAGACGAAGCTGGAAGTTGTCGCGCTCAGCGCGGACGGACGGCGCGGCAAAGCGGCGCAGACCGTGGTCACCTGGCCGGCGTATCCGAAGCCGGTGGCGGCGTTCGCGGCGGATAAGACGCTTGTTGCGCCGGGGCAGCCGGTGACGTTCATCGACCAGTCGTCCGAGGTGACGGAGCAGCGGGTGTGGTCGTTCCCGGGCGGGACGCCGTCCACCAGCACCGAGAAGCAGCCGGTCGTCACTTATGCCGCCGAAGGAACGTACAGCGTGACGCTGACGGCGAAAAACTCGGTAGGCGACAGTACCATCACCAAAGAAGCGTTCATCACGGTGACCAAGGACGCCGCCGGCGGGGTGAAAAATCTCGCCCTGAACAAGCCGGCGACGGCGGACGGCGCTTGCGGACCGAACGAGGCGGCAGCCTATGCCTTCGACGGGAAGGTGACGGGCAACAGCAAGTGGTGCGCGCTCGGCAGCGGGCCGCACTGGCTGTCGGTCGATCTGGGCGCGAGCTACACGATCAGCGAGTTTGTGGTGAAGCATGCGGAAGCGGGCGGTGAAGCGGCCGCGTTCAATACCCGCGACTTCCACTTTCAAGTCAGCAACGACGGCAGCACTTGGAACGACGTCGTTCAGGTTCAAGGCAATATGGCCGCGGAGAGCAAGCATCCGATCGCGCTGACGAAGGCGAGATACGTGAAGCTGATCATCGATAAGGCCACGCAAGGCGGCGATACCGCCGCTCGTATTTACGAGTTCGAAGTGAACGGACTGGCAAAATAGCACGGAGGCCGCTTGTCTCCCTTATTTGCGGATAAGGAGACAGGCGGTCTTTTTGCCCCTTTCCAAATACGTATCGGATACGGAGGGAGGCCCGGCCATGGTTTCGGCGGTTCGGACGTTTTACAAAAATCATATCGAGAAGAAGCTGTTCAACAAAATTTTGCTGCTGTATTCGCTCATTATCGTCGTCTCCTTGACGGCGCTCGCCGTACTGATCTACCGCAATGCGGCCGAGCAAGCGACGCGCAAGGAGCTGGAAGCGGCCAAGCAGGTGCTGGAGCGGGCGACGCACGAAGTAGAGCGCAGGTATGAGGCCGGTCAGCAGATGGTGTTCCAATTGTACAAGGACGAGCGGTTGCTTCGGGACGTGCTGTTTTTTCTCAACAACGATTTTTCCGATTATCTCCGTTACCGGCTGGACCGTTTTGCGGACAATGCGGCCTTTGTGGACAAAAATATGGATTCGTATTTCCAATCGCTGACCTTTGACCGGGAAATTCAGACGATCTGGCTGTACAGCAGCGTCAAGGGCTTCCTGTACGCGTATCGCGGGCTGGAGGAGCAGGGCTTCGTCTATCCGGGGCCGGAAAACCCGAAAGTTGCCGATCCGGTCCGCCGGATCCGCCAGACCAAATCGTTTGCGCCGCCGCCGTCGTTCGAGCCGGGAACGGACGGGGACCGGAACCGCATGTTTACGATGGCAAACGACATCAACGACCCGATTACCTTGCAGAATCACGGCACCCTGCTTGTCGATTGGAAGTGGACCGGCATGGACCGGATCGTACAGAACGACCGGAGCGATTTTAAGGGGGAGCTGCTTCTGCTGACGGCGGACGGCACCGTGCTGTACGACTCCTCCCGGCGCTTTACGGGGCAGCGCTATCCATATATGGGCGCCCTGCGGGACCAATCGGACCCGGTCGCGCTGGACGAACCGGCCTATGTACAGCTGAAGACGTTGAACCAAGGCGGCGTCTTGCTTGCCAGCATCGTCCCGGTAGTGAAGGTAAGCGAAGGACTTCAGGGGATGAAACGAACGGTCATCGCAGGCACGGTCTTATGCGTGTCCGCCGCCGTGCTGCTGTCGTATTTGCTGATGATCAATTTCTCGCGCCGTACGCAAACGGTCATTCGCGCCATGCGCAAGCTGCAGGACGGGGACCTCTCGGTACGCGTAACCGTGCAGAAGGAAGACGAGCTGTTCCACATCGCCACCAGCTTCAACAAAATGTGCGAAACGCTGCAGGAGCACATCCAGCGGGTATATTTGTCCGAGATCAAGCAGCGTCAGGCGGAGCTGCTCGCGTTGCAGGCGCAGATCCAGCCTCATTTTCTGTACAACACGCTGGAGGCGATCCGGCTGAAAGCGGTGATGGACGGCAACCGGGATGTCGGGGACATGATCTACAGCTTGGGCGCGCTGTTCCAGAATCTGATCAAGCACGAGACGATGGTGACCGTTCAGGACGAGGTCCGGCTGTGCCGGCTGTATTTGAACCTGCTGCGGGCCCGCTATCCGAACCGGTTCGACTATGAGATTGCAGTCGACGAAGCCGTCGGCCGCTGTACGATTCTGAAGCTGACGCTTCAGCCGATCGTCGAGAACTGCATTCGCCATGCCTTCGATGGCCCTGCTCCGGACGGCCGGGAGCGCCGGATTATCATCTGCGGCTGGGCCGAGGGCTCAGACATCCGCATCGCCGTGACCGACAACGGCTCGGGCATCGCGCCGGAGCGGCTGGCGCAGCTTCGGCGGGACTTGGAGCATCCGCCGCCGCCGT
Source organism: Paenibacillus ehimensis NBRC 15659 (assembly GCF_004000785.1). Taxonomy (GTDB): domain Bacteria; phylum Bacillota; class Bacilli; order Paenibacillales; family NBRC-103111; genus Paenibacillus_G; species Paenibacillus_G ehimensis. The sequence goes on from NZ_BILX01000081.1 coordinate 22,565, forward strand.
CCGGCGCGTCCATCGGCCTGACGAACGTGAACGAGCGGCTGAAGCACAGCTACGGGGAAGCGTACGGCTTGCGGATCGACAGCCGTCCCGGCGAAGGAGCGACGGTGACCGTCACGATTCCGGGAAGCGTAAGGGGGAACGAATATGTATCGTGTATTTCTGGTTGACGACGAGCCGTTCATTATGGAGGGACTCGCTTATTTGATCGATTGGGAGCGGCATGGGCTGCAGATCGTCGGCAAGGCCGGGGACGGGGCGGAAGCGCTCGAAGCTTTGGCCGGCGAGCCGATCGATATTTTGATTACCGATATCCAGATGCCCCGCATGAACGGCTTAGAGCTGATTCGCAGCGTAAGAGAGCTGCAGCCCGACGTGAAATTTATTATTTTAAGCGGGTACAACGATTTCGACTATGTGAAGGAAGGCGTCACGCTCGGCATCGAAAATTATTTGCTGAAGCCGGTCAATACGGAGGAATTGATTCGGACGCTGACCGGCACCGTTGCCAAAATCGAGCAGTCCGTCTACAAGGAAGAGAGCATTAAGCGCCATCTGGAAATTATCCGCGACAATCTCCTGTACCGCTGGGTGACGGCGGCCATCGAGCCGGAGGAGCTGAGAAACCGCGAGGAGCTGCTCGGCATTCGGCTCGGCCTGCCGGGGTATGTCGTGGGCACCGTCAAGCTGTTGTTCGATCAAGAGCAGGCGGAGCCCGCCGAAGTATCGTCCCGGGCGGAGACGATTGCCGCCGTAAGGATGTATTGCCAGCGGACGGTGCAATCTTACGGCCCGGAGCAGGCCGTGTTCGCCGATCTCGAAGGCGATCTTGTGCTGCTCGCGGGGCTGAACGACGGCGATGCGGATCGGATCCGCTTCGTCCGCTTCATGGCGGAGCTGCAAGCCGCCATCCGCGAGCGGTGGGGCCTGCCGCTGCTGGCGACGGTCGGCGAAGCGTCCAAGGGCGATGCGTCGGCCCATCGCAGCTACCGCACCGCCAAGCGGATGCAGGATTACTATGTGCTCGCGCCGCACGACGGGCCGCTTGTCTACGAAGCGGCTGCACCAACCGCAGCGGCGGAACCTGCGGCGCCTGCGCAGGCGGAGCTGGCCCATTTCTGCAAGCTGCTGTCGGCCGGGAAGAAGGACGAAGCGCTCGCTTGGGTCAGGGAAGCGTTCGCGCGCCTGCGGGAGACGGAGGGGCTCGCGCCGTCCGACATCCAGAATACGGCGATGGCCGTGCTTGCGGCCGCCGTCCATCATGCCAATCTGATGCGGCAGGAGCACGAAGGCGTCATCAGCGATTACAAGCACTTGTTCTCGCAGGTCGTCAAGCCGCAGACGATGCAGGAGCTGGAGGAGCTGGTCGAGCGCTTCGTCGACCGCGTGCTCTGCGCATCCGGGGCGGCGGAGCGGGAGTACAGCCCCGTGATCCGGCAGGTGCTGCTGGAGGTCGAACGCCGTTATGGAGATGAGCTGTCTTTGAAGACGCTAAGCCAGGCCTTCCACATGAATCCGGTTTACCTCGGCCAACTTTTCCACAAGGAAACCGGAGAGACGTTCTCCGATTATGTCAACAAGTACCGGCTTGCCCAAGCGAAGGCGCTGCTCGTCGAATCGAATCTGAAAACGAGCGATATTTCCGTTCGGGTCGGATATACGGATACGAGCTATTTTTACAAGCAATTCCGTAAATATTACGGCTTCTCGCCGACGGAATACCGCAATTGGAGCAAGCTGGGAGGCGGATGAAAACGTTTCTTTAGTTTCTCCACCCGTTCTATAGTTTCTTGACTTTATGCCGCGCTCTGCATTGGGTAAAGTTAGAAAAGAAAGCGATGTATGCGTTTTCCGAAATGGGCACGCGGACGCGAAAGAACGGGGGTGAAAGCTTGTGGGGACGATGGGACGTACACTGAAGAAGCTAAACCGCAACAAAACCTTTTTGCTCATGGTGCTGCCGGGAGCCGTCTATTTCCTGCTGTTCAGCTATTTGCCGATGCCGGGGGCGATCATTGCCTTCAAGGAATACCGCTTTGACCGGGACGGCTTCCTGGCCAGCATATGGCGGAGCAAGTGGACCGGCTTCAAAAACTTCGAATTTTTATTTCAATCCGAAGACGCTTACATCATCGTGCGCAATACGCTGCTGTACAATTTTGCGTTTATCGTGCTGGGCACGGTTTTATCGGTGATGATGGCCATTATTTTGCATGAAATCGTCAACCGCCGGTGGGCGAAAATTTACCAGACCGGCATGTTCCTGCCTTACTTTTTGTCCTGGGTTATCGTCAGCTATTTCTTGTTCAGCTTCCTGAGCGTGGACCGCGGGGTGTTGAATCAGGCGCTGACGGCGCTCGGCATGGAGCGCGTCTCCTGGTATGCGGAGCCGGCCTATTGGCCTTACATTCTCGTGCTTGTCAACCTGTGGAAGGGTGTCGGTTATTCCAGCGTCGTCTACCTGGCGGCCATCATCGGCATCGACAAGTCGTATTACGAAGCCGCGATGATCGACGGCGCGGGCAAATGGCAGCAGATTTGGAGCATTACCTTGCCTTTTATCCGGCCGATGATCATCATCCTGACGGTGCTGGCGATCGGCGGCATTTTCCGCGCGGACTTCGGCTTGTTCTATCAGGTGCCGCGCAATACGGGCGCGCTGTTTCCTGTGACCAACGTCATCGATACGTATGTGTATCGGGGACTGAAGGTGACGGGCAATATCGGCATGAGCACGGCGGCCGGGCTGTATCAATCGGTGGTCGGACTCGTTCTGGTGCTGGTGACCAACGCCGTCGTGAAGCGGATCAACAAAGAGAACGCTTTATTTTAACACTTCGACGAAAAGGAAAGGGGGAGCCTGCATGCCAATGCCAAGTCCGAATGCGCCTACCGCTGCCGTGCGGAAGAAGAGCCGGGACTTTACGAGGCTGTCGCCGTTCTGGAACGGCGTGTGCCACGCGATCGCCGGCGGGTTTGCCATTGCTTGCGTATTTCCGTTCGTCTTCGTCGTCATCATCTCGCTGACGGATGAGCAAGCGTTGGCGAACAACGGCTATCAGGTGTTTCCGGAAATATGGAGCTTCGAGGCGTACCGGTACCTTTTTCGAACCGGAGGTCAGCTGTTCCGGTCTTACGGGGTAACGCTTTTCGTTACCGTCGTCGGAACGCTGCTCAGCGTGATGACCGTCGCGCTGTACGCTTACGCGCTGTCCAGAAACAATTTCGCGTACCGCAACGCCTTTGCGTTCTTCGCCTTCTTCACGATGCTGTTTAACGGCGGGCTGGTGCCTTCCTACATCGTGACGACGCAGGTGCTGCATTTGAAGGATACGGTGTGGGCGCTTATTTTGCCTACGTGCGTCAGCGCCTTCTCGATCCTGATCATGCGTACGTTTTTCAAGCAGATGGTGCCCGATGCGATCATCGAGTCCGGCCGGATCGACGGGGCGGGCGAATGGAAGGTGTTCACGCATCTGGTGCTGCCCATCTCGCTGCCGGGACTGGCGACGATCGGCTTGTTCAGCACGCTCGGCTATTGGAACGATTGGTTCAACGCGCTGCTGTACATCGACAGCCCGAATCTGATTCCGCTGCAGTCGCTGCTGATGAAGATCGAGAGCAACATTCAGTTTATCGTGCAAAACTCCAGCCTCAGCGACGCCACCCAGCGCTTCGAAATCGCCAAGTCGCTGCCGCAGGAATCGTCAAGAATGGCCATGGTCGTCCTGGCCACCGGTCCGATCGTGCTCGCTTATCCGTTCTTTCAACGGTATTTCGTGCAGGGCCTGACGATCGGAGCGGTCAAAGAATAACATCGTACAAGGAGGAACGCGCATGTTGAAACGGAAACGACTCGCCGCCGGGCTCGCCTCGGTGCTGATGCTGTCCGCGCTGGCCGCCGGCTGCTCCGGCGGTGCCGGGAACCCGGCCCAAGAAGGAGCGGGCACGGGAAAAGCGGACGGCCAGCCCGTAGAGCTGATCTGGTATACGATCGGCGGACCGCAAAAGGATGCCGACAAAGTGATGGAGGCCGTCAGCAAATATACGAAAGAGAAGATCAACGCTGCCGTGAAAATGAAGATGATCGATTGGGGCGACTATTCCCAGAAGATGCAGGTCATCTCCGTCTCCGGCGAGCCTTACGACATCGCGTTTACGAGCTCGTGGGCCTTCGACTACGTGCAGAACGCCCGCAAAGGCGCGTTTTACGAGATGGACGGCCTGCTGGACAAATACGGGGAGGGCATCAAGAAGGCCGTGCACCCTTCGTTCCTCGAAGGCTCCAAGGTGAACGGACACAACTATGCGGTGCCGACCAATAAAGAGCTGCCCGCGCAGGCCGTATGGCGGTTCAACAAGCAGTACGTCGACAAATACAAGCTGGACCTCTCGAACGTCAGTTCGCTGGAAAGTCTGGAGCCGCTACTCAAGACGATGAAGGAAAACGAACCGGGCGTCTACCCGATTCCGAGCAACGTCGATCCGTTCGTTCCGTTCGATTTTGTCGTGGAAGGGATTCCGTTCGGAGTCCGGCTCGATACGCAGGATTACAAGATCGTCAACGTATTCGAGACGCCCGAGTACCGGCAAATGAGCGAGACGATGCGCAAATATTACAAGGCGGGCTATTTGCCGCCCGATGTCGCGACCAAAACCGGCAACGATCACGAGAAAACCGGCAAATGGCTCGTCGACAAAGCGCATACGGTCCCGTTCGCGGACAATTTATGGTCGGAAGGCTTCAAATACGAGATCGTGTCGAAGCCGATCCATGAGCCGATCGTGTTCAACTGGTCGGTGACCGGCTCCATGATGGCGATCTCCGCGAATTCCAAGCATCCCGAGAAAGCGATGGAATTTTTGAACCTGTTGAACAGCGACGCATATTTGCGGAATCTGGTGAGCTACGGCCTCGAAGGCACGCACTATAAAAAGGTTTCCGAGGGCGTCATCGAGCCGATCCCGGATTCCGGCTACTCCATGCCGTCGTTTACGCTCGGCAATATGTTTCTGCTGAACCGGTTCCCCAAGGACCCGGCCGACAAGTGGGAGCAGTACGAGAAGTTCAACAAATCGGCCAAGAACGCGCCTCTGCTCGGCTTCCAGTTCGACTCCTCGAAGGTGGAGAACGAGCTTGCCGCCGTCAAGAGCGTATCGGAGGAGTTCAAGAAAGCGCTGGAGACCGGCTCCGTCGAGCCCTCGGAGGTGCTGCCCAAAGCGATCGACAAGCTGAAAGCCGCGGGGATCAACAAGGTGATGGACGAGGCACAGAAGCAGCTTGACGCGTGGAGAGCGAAGAAGTAAGCGCATAAAGAAAGGAGGCCGTCTCTGGCGCAGGAAATGATCTGCGGCGGGGGCGGTTTTTTGGGGCTGTTGCAAGCTTCATTCCTCTTTATGGAAGGGAAGGGAGCCGGGGCCGATGGAGGATGAGGCGGACCCGAAAGCGGCAATCTGATTCAACCGGCACGGCCCGGACGACGTGCTATTTGGGCGCGGACAGGCGCGGCCTGACGTGACGTCCGGTGCGGATCAGACACGGCCCGGACGTGGTATCTGACTCGACCGGGTGTGAACTCTGACCCGGTATCTGGCACGGATCAGGCTCGGACTCGGACAAGGCACCCGACGCGGGTATAGCTTGAAAAATAAAGGAAGCACGATGCGCTAAGCTCAATGTGGAGACATTCATTGGAACATAGAGGAACGGAGATCACTTAACCGTGTCGAAAAATGTTCGTACCCTCCTGAATCGGGGCTTTAGCGCATCGTGGATTCTCTATTCTTGTACAGGCCGGCGAATGTGAGCCAATAACGCATTATAGTTCCTCTAATTTACATTTCGGCCATGGAAAGGACTGACCCAACGTCTCCGGCGGGCTACGCAATAGCTTCGGCATCGAAAAAAGCTCCGGCTGCCCTCGAGAAGAGA
>NZ_BILX01000082.1 GCF_004000785.1 Paenibacillus ehimensis NBRC 15659
CGGCCCTTCGGATCGGTTATCGGCTCGCGCACGACGCCGCGGACTGCGCCGCTGGTCCCGATCGTCACCGCGTAAACGCCCGGCTCGAAAGCGCCGACGCCCAGGTTGGCCAGCACGCCGTCGGACGCGCCAACGACAAAAGGCGTATCCGCCGAGAGGCCCATCGAAGCTGCATGTCCTGCGGTCAGCCCCTGCAGCACATGCGTGGTCGATACGGGCTCCGACAGCTGTTCGGGCCGGACGCCGCACGCTTCGAGCGCCTGCTTATCCCACGCCAGCTCCCGGAGGTTGAACAACCCGGTGCAGCTTGCCAGCGAATAGTCGATGACCAGCTTGCCGAACAGCTTGCCGAACACGTATTCCTTGATGCCGATAAATTTATGCGCCTGCTCGAACAGGTCCGGCCGGTTGTCCCTGAACCACATCAGCTTCAGCAGCGGCGACATCGGATGAATCGGGGTGCCCGTATTCCGGTAAATGTCATGGCCGTTCCGCTCTTCCTTCAGCACTTTGACGTAGCCTACGCTGCGGTTGTCCGCCCACGTAATGCAGCGCGTCAGCGGCTGCAATTCGCGGTCCACCGCGATCAGGCTGTGCATCGCCGAGCTGAACGAGACGCACAGCACTTGCCCGGGCAGAATGGCCGCTTTGCTGACGACTGCGCGAATGGCGGTAAGAACCGCTTGAAAAATTTCTTCCGGGTCCTGCTCGGCCATGTCCGGTTTGGGCGTGTAAAGCGGATACTCCACCGCATGGGAAGCGAGCACGCGGCCGCTCCGGTCGATCACCAGCGTCTTGGTGCTCGTCGTGCCGATATCCGCGGCGATAATGTAAGGCTTGGGTACAGACAAACCGCTCATTTATACCAGATTCCCTTCGCTGTTGAATGGCAGATCGTACGGGTCGGTCAAAATCTCGATGTCCGGATGAAGCTTGGCTTCCTCGAGCAGGTTGACCGAAATTTCGATTTCGCCCAAATGCAGCGTATCCCGTATACGCACCAGCCGGCATTGGGTATAATCCAAAATATTGCATGTTTTAACCGCGGCTTTGATCGCGTACAGGTCGTTTTCGAGCGTCGTTGCGATTTTGGTCGGCGCGCACACCGTGGAAGTCAGGCCGTTAGCGTAAGTCGCGGCCAAATCCATCTTGTCGACCAGCCGCTGCGTCGTGAAATCGGCCGTGCCGACGCCGTTGGCATTGCCTTTCGTTTCCGGCGTCGTGTCAAGCACCACCATCTTGGACACATCGGGGCCGCCATGCGCATACGGCGTCGGATAACGGCCGGTAATGTTCGGGTCCATGCCGTCGCCGCTGATGTTTTTGCCGATGTAATCGATAACCAGCACGTCGATTTGATCGAACAAAATTTTCGGCAGCCGGGCCTTGGCGATCTCGAGCAGCGCCATTTCGCGTTCTTCCACTTGGGCTGCGGGCAGCACTTCGACGATGCACGTTTCGTCGTATGCATTTTCCACCAGCGCCACGCCGAACAGGATTGGCAGCTTCTCAAGCATAATCCGCGCCATGGCCGGCACGTTTTCAGCCATATATTTGAAGCCGAGCTGGTGGCACGCTTCCGCTCCTTTTTGCTTGCCGAGCCCGATGGAAATCATTTTCATAATGCCGCTTTCGATTTTGCCGCGGAAGGCGGTGTGCGGCTTCACCCGGTTGATGACGACGATGGCGTCCGCCTCGTAAGCGTACTTGTCGACGTAAACCGGAAGGCCGTTCGGCAGCTGGTCGATCTGCACGACTTCCATCGTCGAGCGGATCGGCACTCCCATCGCTTCCTCCGTGACGCCGAGATGATGAAGCACTTCCTTCTGCCCTTCGGCGGTCGCGCCGCCGTGGCTGCCCATGCAGGGGACGATGAACGGATGGGCGCCCGCCCGTTTGATCGCATCGATCGTCGTCCGGGTGAAGGCGGCGATGTTCGCCACGCCGCGGCTCCCTACCGCTACGGCCACCTGCTGGCCCGGCTTGATCCGGTCGATGGCGCCGGGCTTCGCCAGCTCGCGCTCCAAATCCTCGGTCGGGCGCTCCAGCCGGGTTCCGTCGAATTTTTGACGGATACGGACCATTTGCGGAATCGGGATGTCTTGCAGAAGCGTTCTGAGTACGCTCATATTACTTGCCTCCCCAAACGAATTATAAGGATTTGACGGAGTCGCGGATGACCAGCTCCGTATGGAAAAGAACGACCGATTTTTCCGAATGCTTCGTCTCGATGAACTTCAGAAGCTTCTCCGCTCCGGCCCGGCTCAGCTCTTCGATCGGTCTGCGGACCGTGGTCAGCGCAGGCGACATAAAAGCCGAGAACAGGTGGTCGTCGAAGCCCGCCACCGAGATGTCCTCCGGCACCGACAAGCCCCGCTCCGTCACGGCTTTCACCGCACCGAGCGCCATATCGTCGTTGCAGCAAAAGACGGCGGTCGGCCGGTCGGGCAGCTCCAGCAGCTTGCTCATGGCCGCGTGACCGCTTTCCAGATCGTAATTGCCGCTGACGAAATACGTTTCCGGGACGGAGATCCCGTGCTTGCGGAGCGCCTCGCAATAGCCGTCGCGGCGGGCTTGCGTCGATTTGAACCCCTTTTTCCCCTCGATAATGGCGATATGGCGGTGTCCCTGCTGCACCAGGTATTCCGTCAGCCGGTAAGCGCCGCTCTGGTCATCTGGGACGAAGTTCATCACTTGGACGCTCTCGACAGGCCGGTTCAGCACCACAAGCGGAATTTCTTTGTCCGATGCATATTCGATGAACGACTGGTCGCTTTCGCTTTGGCTCATAACGATGATGCCGTCGAAATTTTTACGGTTCACCTTATGGAAGCTCTTGTAATCGTCAATCCCCCGGACGATCAAGTTGTAGTCGTCTTTAATGACGTCGTTCACGCCTTTGATGGCCTCGTACAAAAATCCGGCGGAAGTACCGGTATGCAGGGTTGTAAAAAACAGCCCTAAATTGTATGATCGATCCAGCACCAGGCTTCGCGCGCTGTAATTCGGCGTATAGTTCATGCTTCCCGCAATCGCTTTGATGCGCTCTTTCGTTTCCGGGTTGATCAGCGGGCTATCGTTCAATGCCCGGGAAACGGTCGTATGCGACACGCCGGCCAGTTTGGCGATGTCTTTGATCGTAACACTCATGGGACCACCTCTCCTTCATCATAACATAGAAATGCACACGTTAACAATGCTATTTTCTTGCGCATCTTCCGCCTAAAACGGAATTTTGTACATTGCATGTCCATCGACGAATTCCCTTTTGTAAAAGTTAAGTATCGCTTAAAGAAGGCTGCTTATGGAGCTACTTCTTCTCTGTGGCAAAATAAAGCGCGGCCACGACCGGGAAAGCTGTTCCAATCCATAATGCTGTACTCCACCCCCCCGAGGCGTACGCCCATCCCCCGATTGCGGATCCGATCGCGCCGCCAAAAAAGAAAATAGCCATGAAAAGCCCGTTCAGACGGCTGCGGATTTCCGGTCCCAGGGAAAAGATCGCGCGTTGTCCAAGCACAAGATTTGCGGATACTCCGGCATCCAATAATATGGCTGAAATGACAAGAACGGTTATTCCGACGGGCGAGCCGGTTTGAATCATAAGCGGCAACAAAACAGAAATGATGACCGCAGCGAGCGCTATCCATGTTCCGCGTCTCGTCCAGCCGCGATCAGCCAGCCGTCCGGCAACGGGGGCCGCTACCGCACCCGCGACACCGGCAAGTGCAAACAACGCAATGGCTTTCTGCGAAAAATGAAAAACCGGGCTGGATAACAGCAATGGAACCGTTGTCCAAAATAAGCTGAAGGTCGCAAACACACACGCATGATATGCCGCGCGGCGGCGTAAGACCGGCGTCGTTCGCAGCAAGTGCCACATCGAACCAAGCAAAGCTGCATAGCGCGTGGTTGTCGCTGGCTTTCTTGCAGGCAGCACTTTCGACAGAACGATCGCCAAAATAACAACGGCTGAGGCAGACAAAGCGAATATGGCATGCCAGCCCAAGAAGTCGGCTACCAGACTGGACAAGGGACGTGCCAGCATGATTCCAAGCAACAGACCGCTCATGATATTACCGACAACACGGCCGCGTGTATTTTCTGTGGCCAGGTAGGAAGCGAAAGGTACCAGCACTTGTGCCGCAACTGAACCCAACCCGATAAAAAGGGAAGCCCCTAAGAAAAGCAATGGGTGTTCGGCCATAGCGGCAGCTGCAAGGGCTATAGCTGTAAGAAGTAACGATACGACGATCAGCCTTCGGTTTTCAACAATATCTCCCAAAGGCACGACAAACAGCAAGCCGACAGCATATCCGATCTGCGTTAGCGTTACAATAAAGCCAGTACTGCCTTCGGAGAGCCCGATTGAAGAGCTGATTAACCCCACCAAGGGCTGTGCATAGTAAAGATTGGCTACAATGATCCCGCATGCCGTCGCCAGAAGAAGGGTAAGCCACGTCGGAATATTTTTCTCGATTGCTTGTTTATTTGAACCAGTCATTTTTAAACAACTCCTTATTTTGGAAATAAAGAGAGGTCGGCCGCGTAATGTCGAAACTCAAAAGTCTATCCTTTCCGCTTCCTACGAATTATTGTTGGAAAATGGCTTTGCAGCGGTCACGGTTGAAAAGATTGCAGATCGCGCCAAAGTTAGCAAAGCCACGATTTATAAATGGTGGCCTAACAAGGCTGCCGTTGTCATGGACGGTTTTCTATCCGCCGCCTCGGCAAGGTTACCCGTGCCTGATACGGGCTCGGCATTGAACGATATTCTCATTCACGCTACGAATGTAACCCGTTTTTTGACCAGTCGGGAAGGGACCATCATTACGGAGTTATTAGGCGAAGGGCAGTTTGATTCCGGATTGGCTGAAGCCTATCGGGCCCGATATTTCCAGCCCCGCCGGCTTGAGGCCAGGCAGCTTTTGGAAAAAGGGGTTCATCGCGGGGAATTGAAAAAAAATCTTGATATTGGCGTATGCATCGATCTCATTTACGGACCGATTTTCTATCGCTTGCTTGTGACAGGCGAAACATTGGACGATGCTTATGTCCAGCAGCTGGTGATGAATGCATTTGAAGGAATTCGTTCCCGGCCCGTTATATAACACGTCAAAAAGGCCTGTGCTCCTACCCGCACAGGCCGTTCAGCGGCTGCCCGCTGCGCTGCGGAATGCTCCGCCATCGCCCCTTCGCAGCCGTATGATATTACATTTCGAGCAGCAGCATCTCCTGCCGGAGTTCCATGAGCCTTTCCTTACATCGTTCGACCGTTTCTCCGTCTCCCTCTTGAAGCGCGTCATGCAGCGTAGCCAGCTCGTAATCCAGCTCCAGCCGCAGCACCGGAATCCGTTCATCCGGCCGTCTGGACCGGAACGCCTGCATCATTTCTTCCACCGTGACCACTGGTTCCTTTTGGAATAACACCTTATGTTCCACCCCCGAAATTTCAACCATACGGATGATTTCGCCGAACATGATGTTTTCAATCAGAATCTGCCGGTCTTTAAAGCGCTTTACTACCGCGTGTCCGCGGGTATCACCGATCATCTTTTCCATCAGCTCCGCCAGCTTTTCGTCTTTGAAGGAATAATTGCCCACAATTTTATATCGCTCTCCGATCCGCTGAAACCGCAGTTTCACCAGCTTGCGCCCGGTCCGGATCGAGACGATAAACTGTTGGTCGCTCTCGTTCCAATAGAGCGAATAGCCTTCTTGAATGAGCGTTTTGATGAAGTTACGGATTAGCCGACGGTCAAACCGTAACTCAAGGTTGCAATATTCCACTTCATGACTCTTGCTCACGGCAATCCCCTCCTTGATGATATCTTGCTTAATGAACAGCGACGTCTTCTGGTTCGGCCCGTGCTGCTGCCGGCGTGTGTATTGGCGTGAACGCTAGTGAACATGTTTATCTCTTTGATAGAATTTTCTGACTATTCTGTTTCTTAGTTCTATCTTATTATGAATCATATGATTTAGCAACTTGGATTATTGATTTTTTTAACGTTTTTTTAACCTATTTTTTTGTGGCCGCTGTATCTCCGAAACTCCGAAACGAAAAACGCCTCCGCCCCAAGGCGAAGACGTCTTGACGTATATTCGATTGCCTCCCGCGCTAACCGGCTTCCGTTTCGCCCGGCTTCATGACGACGGAGCCGATGCCGAGCAGCACCAGTGCGAAAAGTCCCAGCACGCCCAGATGCATGGCGACATCCCCCAGCCCTTGCCCCGAGCCGAGCCTGCGAATGGCCTCGATCGCCCAAGTCTGCGGCACGAAATTGGCCAGCTTCTGCATGAACTCGGGCATGATCGATACCGGCCAGAAGCAGCCCCCGAGCATGCAGGTCGGTGCCGCTACCATCGAGTTCACGGCGCCAATATTTTCGCTGTTGCGGATCAATCCGGCCACCGCGCTGCCGATGCCTATGACCGCCAGCAGAAAGCACTCCATCACAAGAAGATGCTGCATGAAAGGCAGCCCGTACGAAAAGTTCATCACATACCGGGTAAACGTCAATACGAGCACGATTTGCAGCGTTCCAACTGCGAAACTGCCGAGGAAATTGCCGAGCATGATTTCGTAGGCGCGGACAGGAGCCGTAAACATTCGGGTCATCGTTTTTTGCTTCCGGTCTTCGACCATGATGGAGACGGAGTTGTTGACCAGGCCCATCAGGAACATCAGCAGGATACCCGTAGCAAGGCCGAGTGACGGACTGGCGTACCAGCCGTAATCAGTGCGTGCCGCACGAACCTGATGCTTCTCCACCTGCTCCAGAACGAGATTCAGCCGGTCGTCGGCCTGGCCTGAAGCGTCCAGCGCGCGCAGTGACGCGCTTACCTGACGGATCGTTTGGTCCAAGCTCATCCGAAGCGTGAAGGACGACTCGCTCATCGACAGCTCCAACAGCTCCACGCGCATGGCGCGGCCTTCCTTCAACCCTTGGGAGAAGCCGGCGGGGATGATGAATGCCGCATCCGCTTTGTGCTCGATCACCGCCGTTCTCATCGCGTCGGGGGTTGGTGCTGTGGAAAGCCGATAGCGGCCGGTATGCTCCAGCTCCCGCAAAAGATGCCGGCCTACCGCTCCTTCGTCCGAATTGATATAAAGGACGGAGGCCTTCTCGTCCTTCTTTGCGGAAAAGCCGATAATCAGCGACACGATCAAAGCCGGGGCAACGATAAACAACAGGAAGCCTCTCCGGTTTCCGATCGTTCTTTTGATTAAATTGAGGGCGATAAACAGACTATTCACGGTATCCCACCTTCCGGTATGCCGCGAAGGCAACGGCCGCCAGCGCGGCGGCGATCGCAGCCAAAACCGTAACATGATGCAGCACAAGCTGCGGACTTCCATCCAGCATCGACTGGAGGATGCTTTGCATGGCCCAATAATTGACCGTAAACTGCCCGATCCGCTCAAGCGCCCCTACCTGCGGAACAAAGCCCCCGCTGAAAAAGGTCATCAGCATAATGACGATTTGGAACGCCATCGTCACCGACTTGATGTTGCGGCAGTATAGCGAGCTTAGCATCGCCAGGGCCATCGAAGCCAGCGTGACGGCCAGACATACCGCAAGCAGAATGGCCGGGCGATTCCCCCAATTGACACCATAGGCAAAATGGGTCACTCCGATGATGACAAACGCCTGGAACAAGGTCAGCAGCCCATTCCCGAGCATTTTGCCGCACATGATCTGATCCATTGTCACCGGCATGGAACCAAGTCTGAAAAGCGTATGGTCCTCACGCTCGTTTACCAGGCTGATAGATGCGGTCATCCCGGCGTACAGCATGAACATGACGAGCATCGAGACGGCATAATATTGAAGCGCCGTATACTCCTTGCCCTCGTTTCCCAGCTTGCCCTTCGTTATGAATGATTCAGAGACACCGGTATAGACGGATGTGTCTGCCGGATGAGTCATTACGGCCTGCGGCCCCAAAGTCAGGGCGGCAGCCTGTATGCTGTTTGCGTAAGCAAGATAGCTTTCCAGCGCCGTCTCGGCGATCAGGTTCTGTCCCCGGTCTTTGCCTGCTATAAGCTCCCACGAAGCCGGTTTACCCTGCAGCAAAGCTTCTCCGAAGCCCTCTGGCACGATCAAACCGTATTCGGCTCTTCCCTCCTGCAGCGCGCGCACCGCTTCCTCGCGGCTGGGCGCTTCCTGCGTCTGGAGGATTTCCTTAGTTTTCGGATGGTCCAAATACGCTTTGAGCGGCCCGCTCCACCGGCTCTGATCCTGGTTCACCACAGCGACCTTCACGGGCGTAATCTTGACATCCTCCGCTTTAAATTCCTTGGAGAGCGCAGCGCCCAGAATGAAGATCAGAAGCAGCGGCAGCAAAAACAAAACGAGCATCACCACTTTGATGCGGCTTAGCCGGAGAAGCTCGTAACCGGCCACGGTCCATAAAACGCGCATGCTTTCCGCCCCCTAATCCCGAAGCGTCCGTCCCGTCAAGGACAGGAACAGCGCCTCCAGGTCCGGCTCCACGCGGGTCAGCGATTGAATGACGACCTGATGCTTCGATAAAATATACAAGATGTCCTGCAGTGAATTGGGCGAGGACGGCAAATAAATTTCAAGCGTCCGGTCGTCTCTCGCCACCTGCCGGATGCGCGGATGTGCCTGCAGCTCGGCCACGGCCTCTTCTTTGACCTCGGCGACTTTGACGATCAGCTTCTCGTCCGAGGAGACGAGCGCCCGCAAATCCTCCTGCGTGCCGCACGCGATCAAGTGACCGTGATCGATAATGCCGACCCGCGTGCTGATAGCGGCCACCTCTTCCATATAATGGCTCGTATAAATGATGGTCGAGCCCATCTGGTTCAGCTTGCGGACCGAATCGAGAATATGGTTGCGGGATTGCGGATCGATTCCAACCGTCGGCTCGTCCATGATGATCAGCTTCGGCCGGTGCATGATCGCGCACGCGATGTTCAGCCGCCGCTTCATCCCTCCCGAATAAGCGCCCGGCTTATCGCCCTGCCGGTCCGACAGCCCCACGAATTCCAGCGCTTCCTGCACCCGCTCGCGCAGCAGCTCCCCGCGCAGACCGTACAGCTTGCCGAAAAACGTGACGTTTTCCCTCGCCGTCAAGTTCTCGTAAATCGCGAGCTCCTGCGGCACAAGTCCGATCTTCCGCTTGATCTCCAACGGGCTGGCGGCAACGGAAACGCCTTCGATCCGCATTTCGCCTTGATCGATTTTGAGCAGCCCGCAGAGCATTTTGATCGTGGTGCTTTTCCCGGCGCCGTTCGGTCCGAGCAGACCGAATACTTCCCCCTGCCGGATGCTTAAATTCAGATGATCTACGGAAATGTTGCCGCCGTACCGTTTGACGACATCTCTGATTTCGATAAATGACACACGCGTCCGCTCCTTGTAAGGTGATGTGCTTGATTGTATTGTACCGCCCTTCAAGGCGCGAAACAGGTAGCTTTCGTCATTTGTTGGGAATGACGAAAGTCATGAAAGCCCGCCTTATGATATAATCGCATATGGAGGCGCATAAGGAATGCTGTTATTGCTGCGTTACGCACTAATTCTTTTTCCCGCCGTCAGCACGGCTTATATGCTGCCGCTCGAACGAAGCGGGCAGCTCACTTTTTATACGCTGGTCCTGCTGGCCGTCGCCGAAATAAGCCGCTCCTGGCTTCCGGGGCGGGCGCAGAACTTGGCGGCTGCGGCCGAAATGCTGTTCGTCACCTGGCTCAGCCTGCAAATGGAAGGGATGATGTTCGCCTGTCATTACTCCACGTTGACGGCCTATATGCTGAAGGAGCGCTCGGGCCTCCGCTGGTTTCTGCTTGCGCTGCAGGCTCTGCTGTTGAACGTCTCGCTTACCGCCCATCCCGACATGGAGCTGAAGCTTACGGCCAATCTGCTGCTTGCCACCGGCGCGCTGCTGCTGTACGGTTGGGCGGAAACCGGCGACCGGAAGCGGGAGCTGGAGCAGGTATACGACGAACTGCGAAGCAAAGCCTACGAGCTGGATGCCGCCCGCAGAAGGCTTGTCGAATACGCCGGCAAGGTGGAGCAGTTGGCCCAGACGGAGGAGCGGACCCGCATATCGCACGAAATTCACGACGATCTCGGACATAAGCTGATCCGGCTGAAGATGATGCTGGAAGCGATCATCCGGATTTCGCCCGGCCAGCCGGAGAAGGGCATGGAGATGACCCGGATCGTCCGGGATCAGCTGACGGAAGCGATGGATACGCTGCGGCGGACGGTCCGGCGGATGAAGCCGCCGGCCGAGGAGGGACAGAGCTTCTCGCTTCAGCGGCTGATCGAGGGGTTCGCAGCCGATCCCCAGCTTCAAATCCGCAGCGAAATCGCCGGCATGCCGCGCCCGCTCTATCCGAGTCTGGAAATCGTGCTTTACCGGAATGCTCAGGAAGCCGTGACCAACGCTCTTCGTCACGGGCAGGCTACCGAGGTGCTGATCGAGCTGAGCTTCGAGGAGTCCAACGTCTCCATGACCGTTTCCAATAACGGAACGCTGCCGGATCCGGACGCTATGGCCAAGGGACTCGGTCTCAGCGGCATGGAGGAACGGACGCGGCTGGTAGGCGGAGAGCTGCTCATTGAAACCGGCGGCCGGTTCGCCGTCACGACCCGCGTGCCGACGCCCGGTTCGTCATAAGGGACACCGATGAAAGATTCCAACCATGAGGAGGCGGGTAAACTGCCATGATTCGAGTATTGATTGTTGACGACGACCCGTTTATCCGCGAAAGCATGAAAATGATTTTGGAGCTGGATCCGGGATTAAGCGTCGTGGGAGCGTGCGGCGACGGAAATGAAGCCCACCGCTTTTTTACCGACGGACAAACCGCCGACGTCGTGCTGATGGATATTCGCATGCCTAACTGCTCCGGGGTCGAAGGCACGCTGAAGATCAAGCAGACGTCGCCCGACACCCGCGTGCTCATTCTGACGACCTTCGACGACGACGATTATATCATCGAGGCGCTGCGCAACGGCGCAAGCGGCTACCTGCTCAAGAATATCCCGCCGGACCGTATTGTGCAAGGTATCAAAACGGTTCACCAAGGCAATTGGCTCATCCATCCGGATATCGCCCGCAAGCTGACCGGCTGGATTCACCCCCAATCTTCCGCGCAAGCCGAGGCGGCTTCGGAGCAAGTGACGCAGAGCCGCAAGGACCCGTTTGCCAGGTTCGAATCGTACGGCCTTACCCCGACGGAGAAGCAGGTGGTCGAGAAAATCGCGGAAGGGCTGTCCAATAAAGAAATCGCCCAGGAATTGTTCCTGAGCGAAGGGACGATCAAAAATTACATATCGGAGATTTTGAGCAAGCTCGGCCTGAGAGACCGGACGCAAATCGCCATTCTCTATTGGAAACACGAAGCTTAACGTGTGCCCCGTTTGTTGGCTTCCTCCTGCAAATCGATGCGGTCGATCATGTTGACCGTGTAGCTGAGCTCGGAGGAAGCATTGTTTTTCGTCAGCTTCACACGCCCCAGCATAAACCGCTTGACCACACCTCCGTTCGGCGGCGGCGGACTGTTCGGAGCGACAGGCAGCTGCACGGTTTCGTGGAACAAGTAATCGTATTCGTCCTCTTCCTCGCGCTTGTCGATAATGACCGCTTTTTGGTAAAACACCATTTCCCCATACTTGAGCATCTGCGAATTTTTGATGTACGTCCGCAGCGCATCGATCTTTTTCGGACTGACTTCCCCGTTGATGATGTAATTGTCGCCATTGGTGGAATACACCTGCTCCGGGTTCTGCCGCCAGCGCTTCTTCAGCTCCTGCTCATTGATGTACACCACGCCGGTCAGGCGCTCCCGCGCTTTCTTCAAGCCGCTCGTATCGATTCCCATCCGTTTGACGTCGGTTTCTCTGTAATACGGAACATAGGCGGACAAATTCTTCTTGTTGTACGTCAGAAGCATCGGGTATTCGGCCCCAAGGTACTTGAGCGTGATCGAGTACGGGTCGGACAGCTCGATCGATTCGTATTCCTGGTTCGAATCCTCCGGCTTCTGCTCGGGATTGATCCTGCTGTTGATGTAGATCGTCTTCGTATCTTCTCTCCAGAGCAGGTTGGCGCCAAGCAGCCGGGTCAGATCGGCCAGCGGCAGGTAGCTCTTGTCCTTGTACACCAGCGGCGATTCCGACAGCTTGACGGGCTCCCCGTCCAGGACGAGATTGAAATCGGGACGCAGGTAAGCGTCTACCCGCTGCAAAACATCCTCGGCATAAACGCCGGCGGCGAACGCTCCGCTAATGATCGCAGCCAGCGCCGCGACTCGCTTCATTCGCTTCATTCACACCCATACCTTTCTATATAAATAGGAAAAATGTGGTCTGCCTCTATCATTCGACAAAAGACCGCGAAATCCTGCAAAATTTGTAGTTGACAATACACCTAATTCCTATAAAATAAGTTGGTATAGTTGATTTTGCGTTTTTTCATGTCTCTTCGAGGAGAGTGAATCCATTGATTGAAATCAAAGACGTCAGCAAGACGTTCCATCAGCGTACCGGCGGCAGCTTTACCGCCATTGACAACGTTTCCCTGACGATCCGCAAGGGCGAGTTCGTCTCCTTGCTCGGCCCGTCGGGATGCGGCAAGTCCACGCTGCTCAATCTGGTCGCCGGTCTGGAGCAAGCGGAGCAGGGAACCATTACGGTGAACGGCAAGCCCTGCAGCGCGCCGGGGCCCGACCGCGTCGTCGTCTTCCAGGAGCACGCCTTGTTCCCGTGGCTGACGGTGCTGGATAACGTCGCGTTCGGACTCAAGCAAAAAGGCATCGGCAAAAAGGAACGCGAAGCTCTGGCAATGGAGCAGATTAAGGCGGTGCATTTGAGCAAATTCGCGGACCGCTATCCGCACGAGCTGTCGGGCGGGATGAAGCAGCGAGCGGCCATTGCCCGGGCGCTGGCGATGGACCCGGAAATTTTGCTGATGGATGAGCCTTTTGCAGCACTGGACGAACAGACCCGGCTCATTCTGCATAAGGAGCTTGAAGAAATTTGGATGCGGACGCGCAAAACGATCCTGTTCATTACGCATAACATCCGCGAAGCCGTTATCTTGTCAGACCGCGTGCTGGTCATGTCGACCCGTCCCGGGAAGATCAAGAAGGAATTCGCCGTTCAGGCGGCGCGTCCCCGCGATTACGCCGACTCCGTCCTGCATCACGTGGAAGCCAGCATTATGGATGCGCTGGCCGACGAGCTGGAAAAAGTGGTAAAGGAGGAGATGGGCGATGAGTACAGCATTAAGAAGGGGCCTCTTCCTGGTTCTGCTCTTGATAGCGTGGGAAGCGGGATTTAGAATATTCGACTGGGGCTGGAAGTTCCCTTCCGTCACCCAGACATTTCAAGCGTTCTACGACGGATTCGTCCACGGGCAGCTGCTTGAAGCGACGTATCAAAGCCTGAAACGGCTTCTGCTCGCGTTTGTCGTTTCGATTCTGGTCGGCACGGTGCTCGGCTTCCTGTTCGCCCGGTACCGTCTGATCGACGACACGATCGGCTTTCTGGTCGTGGCGCTGCAGACGATTCCGAGTATCGCCTGGCTGCCTTTTGCCATCATCTGGTTCGGGATGAACGATTTCTCGGTTATCTTCATCACCATGCTGGGCGCGACGTGGACGATGGCGATGGCCAGCCGGACGGGGATCAAAAATATCCCTTCCATTTATATCAAGGCGGCGCAAACGATGGGAACCGGTGACGGCATGCGCATGTTTTACCAAATCATGGTCCCCGCCGCGTTCCCGCATATGATTACCGGCGTTCGCGTCGCTTGGGCTTTTGCCTGGCGGGCGCTTGTTGCGGGCGAGCTGATCGCCAAAGGCGTCGGCCTCGGACAGCTGCTGCAGGACGGCCGCAATCTGGCGGATACGGCGCTCATGCTCTGCATCGTGATCATTATCGCCGTGCTCGGCACGGTGTCCGACCACTTTTGCTTCAAGCGGCTTGAGGATAAACTATTACTGCGCTACGGGTTGATCAGCGGCAAAAAATAATCAATTGGGGGCAACACGGCCGAGCGGCCGATGTTCAACAAAGGAGAGAAACGGTACGATGAAAAAGTGGTCTGCACTGCTGGCGGTCGTTCTGACCGCATCACTTGCGCTTTCCGCCTGCGGAAGCAAAACGGAGGCGCCGCAAGACGGAGCCGGAGGCGCAGGAGCGAACAAACCGGCCGCGGCGAAAACGGTACGGCTCGGCATTTTCAAGAACGTCACCCACGCGCCGGGCTACGTCGCTCTGGAGCAAGGCTTGTTCAAGAAATACTGGGGCGAGAACGTCAAGATCGAGGTGACGCCGTTCGACAACGGGTCCGACTTCTCCACCGCGCTCGCTACCGATCAGATCGACCTTGGCTTCGTCGGTCCCGGACCTTCGACGAACCAATTTCTGAAAAGCAAAAACTTCCGCGTCATTTCCGGTTCGAATAACGGTGGCGCCGTGCTTGTGGCCGGTAAAGATTCCGGCATCAACAGCGTCAAGGATTTGGTCGGCAAAACCGTGGCCATCCCGACGAAAGGCAGCACGAACGAAATTTCGCTCCGCCTGCTGCTGAAGCAGAACAATTTGAATGTGACGACCGATAAGAGCGGCGTACAGATCATCGCCCGCGCCCCGGCCGATACGCTCGTGACGATGCGCCAGAAAGAAATCGACGCGACGCTCATTCCGGAGCCGTGGGGTACGCAAATGGAGCAGGAAGGCATCGGCAAAGTGATTGTGCCGTGGGATCAAATTCCGCCAAACAACGGCAATTATCCGCTCACGATTCTCGTTGCCGGCGACAAGTTCCTGAAGGAAAATCGCGAGCTGGCGAAGCAAGCGATCCAAGCGAACGCGGAGGCGATCGACTTTATCAAGAAGAATCCGGACAAAGCGTATGAACTGATCAATAACCAATTGAAGACGCTCAGCGGAAAAGGAATGGATGTCGCCTTGATTAAAGCGGCGATCTCCCACTTGAATCTGACGACGGACGTAAGCAAGGAAGCGATCGAAGAAATGGCCCGCGTCTCCATCGAGGCCGGCTACATCAAGGACGTGAAGAAAGAGGAGCTGGACCTCAGCAAATTCCTTGACCTCTCGCTCTTGAACGAAGTGAAGCAGGGCAAATAAACGCCAGAGCCGCGCAGAAGCGCATAAAAAAACAGGCAGGAGCCGTTATCGGCTTCTGCCTGTTTTTGCTTGTTCGGCTGTCCGGAATTGGCCCGGCTCCCATTTCTCCACGGTGCTCAGGCGATTGAAAATGGTCGTTCGACCTTTCATCAGCTCGTTCAGGGCTTGCTGCACCCAATATTCCGACTCGTTATCGAGCGCGACGTTGCCTCGTCCAGCAGCAAAATCGGTGCATTTTTCAGGATCGCTATTGCAATCGCAATAATTTCCACAGCCAAGAGACGGCCTTCCATAAGGTCACCCTAGGCATGCGTTCTTGTACCGCCCCTTTGCCCCCTTTCAAGGAGGCAAGGGGTTGCTCCGTTTCAGAGCAGCACCTTGTGGACTTCGCCCGTCTGTCCGGCAATTTGGCGGACAATCTGTTGAATTGTTTGTGCATTCTCTGCTATGAACTCGGGATGAAGTACTTTGGCGTGAACCCCGATAAGCCGGTACTCTCTATAAGCTTGGCGGGTAGCCTCGCTCCATGTCGGCACATGGTGCTCCCGGATCACGGCTTCGGTTTCTTCCGTATACAGCCCGTGAATGTTCGCCTCCACCGTGCCGGTGTTAATCAACTGATCCCCGTAGGTCAAATAAGCCCTTACTTTTTGCTGAATCCGGTCGCGGATGAGCGGGTTTCTCGTCGCTCCCTCTTTCATACCCTCGACCAGATCAAGAATTTCGACAATGTCGTCTTCCAATTCTTCATCAGGCATGGCGTCGGTGACGAGTTGTCTGATCAAGGAATCAACCATGATCATATCCGAGACGCGGCACCCTCTTTTTTCCAGAGCTTTGGCGACTTCAAACATCAAATTGCCGCCTACGGAATAACCGAGCAAAACGTAAGGCGATTGACCCTGGACACGGATCACCTCGTCGGCATACCGCTCCACCATGTCGCCGTAATCTTCAATGCTGTCGATGAAGTCGATCGCGTACAACGCGCAGTGGCCTTCCAGCGCCTTCGCCAATTCAAGGTAGCTGAAGCCGTAGCCGCTTCCCGGCGGGAAGCAGAAAACGTTCACCGGCCCGTCGCTATTCAGCTTCACGAAATGGCTGCTGTCCCTGTCGGACCCGGATTCCCAGATCTCGTACGCCATCGATTCCACGGAAGGGTTTTGAAACACTTTATGAATGGGAAGCTCCGTCCCCGTTTCGGCATATACCCGCTGAACAAGCTGCATCAGGTTCAAGGAATGTCCGCCGAGGGCAAAGAAATTGTCCTTCACGCCAACCTGCTCCAAGCCGAGCACCTCTTGCCAGATTTGGGCGAGCTGCGCCTCCTGCGCCGTCCGCGGCGCCACGTATTCCAGTCCGGTATGTATGTCTCCATCCGGAGCGGGCAATGCCTTGCGGTCGGTTTTCCCGTTTGATGTCAGCGGCATGCGTTCCAGCTGCACAAAATAGGCAGGAATCATATACGCCGGCATTTCTTCAGACAACGCGCTCCTGAGCTCACTTACCGTCAGCTGCCGATCGGCGACGAAGTAAGCGCATAGCTGTTTCTGGCCGCTTTCGTCCTCCCGAGCCAGAACGATCGCTTCTTGCACGGACTCCATCTTCAATAACTGTGCTTCCACTTCGCCCAGTTCAATCCGGTAGCCGCGAATTTTGACCTGATGGTCGATCCGCCCCAAGTATTCGATACTGCCATCCTGCTGCCATCTAGCCAAATCTCCAGACTTGTACATCCTTTCGCCTGGAAAAAAAGGATCGTTCACAAACCTTTCCGCCGTAAGCTCCGGCCGGTGCAAATAACCTCGTGCCAGCCCGTCTCCGGAAACGTACATCTCCCCAGCGACTCCCACAGGAACGCATTTCAGATTCGGATCGAGCACGTAGACTCTTAATGTTGGAATCGGACGCCCGATATTACTTTTTCCTTGCTCGATTTCCACTTCCGTAATCTCTTTATAAGTCACGTGTACAGTTGTTTCGGTAATTCCATACATGTTGATCAACTGGACATCTGGATATCTAACTCTCCACTCTTTCAATATTTGCGGACTTAAGGCTTCTCCCCCAAAAATGACCTTTCTCAAGCTCAATTCCGTACCGTTATCAGCCAACGCTTCGCGGAGCAGCTGATAAAAATAAGTCGGCGTCTGATTTAAAATGGTGACCTGGTGTTGTTTTAGCAGCTGCAGGAATTGAGCCGGGTTTTTCGCCGTCAGCTGCGGCACGATGACCAACTTTCCTCCGTACAGCAGCGCACCGTACATTTCCCATACCGAAAAATCAAAGCAGAAGGAGTGGAACAAGGTCCAGATATCGGATGGTCCGAAATCAAACAGGTTTCTGCTGTTAAACAGCAGCCGCACCACATTCTTATGTTCGATTAAGGTCCCTTTCGGTTTGCCCGTTGTTCCCGAGGTATAAATGACATAAGCCAAATCGGTCGGCTTATTGACAGAAACCAGGTTGGAGGAATCTTCCATATAGGATTGCTCCTCGTCCAGCGGTACGATGGTTCCCTCAAAAACGATGATTTCCCGCAAATGGCTTTGAAGCAACAGAATCTGCGCACCCGAATCCGTCAGCATATAGCGGATACGCTCCTCCGGATATTCCGGGTCGATCGGCACGTAGGCCCCGCCCGCTTTCAAGATAGCCAATATGCCTACGACCATCTCAATGGAACGCTCGGCAGCAATGCCTACCAATTGGTCCGCCTGTACCCCTTTCGCACGCAGCGTTCGCGCCAAACGATTGGCCCGTTCGTTCAACTCACGGTACGTGAGCTGATCTTTTTCAAAAACAACCGCCACCCCCTCTGGATATCGCTCCGCCTGCTCTTCGAACAGACTATGAATCGTTTGCTCCCGAGGATAATCCGCCTGCGTATCGTTGAACAAGGTTAGCAGCTCATACTTCTCGGCATCGGATAAAACTTCAACTTGCCCGATTTCCGCTTCCGGTTGGAATAAGATGGTGGAAAAAAGGCGGAAAAGATGGTCGGTCACCTTTATCATAAAATCATGATCGTAACGGTTGGTATTAAAGCCTACTTTCAGTTGAATGGATCGATCCTCCGACTCAAACTGAAATACCGTATCTGCCTCTAAGCCCCGATTCAGCGCATCCGAATGAATTTTTGTATAGGAAATCAGAGTATTTACTATCGGTGCACCGGTTGAACTATACTGAAAATTCATTTCTTGAATCATTCTTCGGAACGGAATATGCTGATGCTCGATTGCTTCGCTGATAGACAGTTTGATCTGACCCAAAAGCGATTTCAATGTGCTTTCACGGGTCACCTGGTTTTTGATGACCAGAAAATCATTCTCTTCTGCCGACTCCGCAAAGGCGGGCATTCCTACCAAAATACTTTCTTGACGGGTATAGGTATAAAGCAGGCCTTTGACCCCCGCCAATAAAATCATGTAGACGGCCATGTCCGACCCGTTCGCTAAGGCGTTGATCCTCTCGGATATCTCAATGGGCAGCATACGATGAACAAGGCCGGTATTGGCTTTACGATCCGTATCGGCGGCAGTTATTGAAGACTTGCTATAGGGCAAAAAGCTCATTGTGTCTTCGGCATCAAGCTTTGCGGCCCAATACCTCTCTTCTTTTTCAAACACCGATTTCATAAGTCAGCCTCCCTACGAGCTTTATGGTGAAAAATTGGGAGTGTGTGCCCGGATTACCCGGACACACACTCTTTTCTTAGAACGAGAACTCGATGCTTTCTAACAGATGCTTGCTCTTTTCCGTTTGTTCATGAAGCTTGATCTGGCTTAAGCGGATTTCCGGATTCTCGCAGATTTGCTCCAGGACAGCCAACAAATCTTTAGACATTTTGCGGATCATGGTCGCTTTGAACAGTTTGGCGGCATACTGGAAGCTTCCTCGGATTGCGCCGTCGTCTTCGGCCACCGATAAGGTGAGGTCGAACTGTGCGGCGACCGTCTGATCGAAGACAAACGGAGTCAGGCTGAGGGCATCCGCTTCAATTCCGCGATCCTCGGTATTTTGCAAGACGAACATCGTGTCGAACACCGGATTGCGGCTCGTATCCCGCTTCACGTTCAACCGTTCGACAAGCTCTTCGAAAGGATAGTCCTGATGCTCGAAGGCTCCCAGCGTCGTCTCTTTGACCTCCTCCAGATAGGAGAGGAACGTTTTGTCGCCCGCCGGATAATTGCGGATCGCCAGCGTGTTGACAAACATTCCAATGACCGGCTCGACATCCGCGTGCGTTCTTCCGGCAACCGGCGTTCCGACGATGATGTCTTCCTGCCCGCTGTATTTGGACAGCAGTACCGTGTACGCAGACAGCAGAACCATATACAACGTGCTTTCGTGGCGGACCGCCAGTTCGTTCAGCCGCTGCGCAAGAGCTTCGTCAGCTTCAAATTCGAGCTCCGCCCCCTCGAAGCTTCGGGCGGCAGGTCGTTCATAGTCGGTTGGCAGCTCGATGACGGGCAGCTCTCCCGCCAAGGCTTGCAGCCAGTACCCTTCCTGCTTCTTCACGCGTTGGGCATACGCCTCGGACTGCTGCCATACAGCGTAATCCTTGTATTGAATCCGCAGAGGCGGCAGTTCCTCGCCCGCATACAGTCTGGAGAACTCCTCCTGCAAAATGCCCACGGAAGCGCCGTCCGAAACGATGTGATGCATATCCAGCATCAGAATGTGGCGTTCCGGCTCCACTTCCACCAGCCCTACGCGAAGCAGAGGCGGCTTCCTTAAATCAAACGGACGGACGAATCGTTTCGCAATTTCCACGGCCTCTTCCTGAGTCGCTTTGCTGTATTCCACGGCAAATTCGACCTCGTCGTATACGCGCTGAACAGGTTCGCCGTTCGCCATCTCAAAGCCGGTACGCAGCGTCTCATGACGCTCGATCAGCTGACGGAAGGCCGTTTCGAAGCGGCCGCGGTCCAGCGGTCCTTCGAGGGTCACGAAGCCCGGAATGTTGTAGCTTAGCTGCGCTCCTTCCAGCTGGTGCAGAATGAACAGCCGCTTCTGTGCGGAGGAAACCGGGTAATACTCCCGCTCTTCAACCGTCGGAATGGCGCTGTGCTCCTGCTGCTCCAGCCCGTCGATGACCTGGGCCAACGCTTCCACCGTCGGGAACCGGAATACATCCCGCAGCGGCAGATTGACGTTCAGCTCCTTGTTCACCTTGCTTGACAGCACCGTGGCCCGCAAGGAGTGGCCTCCGAGCTCGAAGAAGTTGTCCTTCACGCTAACCGGCCCGATTCCGAGCACTTCCTGCCAGATACGCACCAATTGAGCTTCCACTGGTGTACGCGGCTCTACGAAATCCGCGCCCGTCTGGACGCTTCCTTCCGGCGCCGGCAGCGCCTTGCGGTCGATCTTCCCGTTCGGCGTCAGCGGCATTTGCGCCAGCTGCACGAAGTAGGACGGAATCATGTAGCCCGGCAGCTCTTGCGATAACGCGCCTCTCAGCTCGCTCACCGTCAGCTCCCGTTCTGCCACGAAGTAGGCGCAAAGCTGCTGCTGCCCGTTTGCGTCGCCGTGGGCAATGACAATCGCTTCTTGAACGGAAGTGATTTTCAGAAGCTGCTCTTCGATCTCGCCTAATTCGATCCGGTAGCCGCGGATCTTCACTTGATGGTCGATCCGGCCCAAATACTCGATGTTGCCGTCCGGCAGCCAGCGGGCCAAGTCGCCCGTCCGGTACATCCGCTCGCCCGCCAGGAACGGGTTGTCCACGAATTTCTCCGCCGTCAGCTCGGGACGGTTCAAATAACCCCGCGCCAGTCCGGCACCCGAGATGCACAGCTCCCCGGCCACTCCGACCGGCAGCATGTGATTCTGCGAATCCACAATAAAGATTCGGTGGTTCGCAATCGGACGACCGATCGGAACCGATCTTAAATCGAGACCATTCGGCGAAGCCTCCCATACGGAAGTCACAATCGAAGCTTCTGTCGGCCCGTAGGCATTGAAATACCGGACCTTGTCCTTCCACTGCTGTACGAATTCGACCGAAGCGGCGGAGCCGCCCGTAATGAGCTTCTTCAAGCTCGGCATGCGGTCCGGGCTCAAATAGACGGCATAGGTCGGCGGCAGGATCGCTGCCGTAATGCCGTTCTCGTTCATGTAGCTTTCGAACAGCGGATAGTCCAGGATCGTATCCTTGGCCGGGATATACAAGGTTGCGCCAAAGAACAACGCTTTGAAAATTTCCCAGCACGAAGCATCGAACGACAAGCTTGCAAATTGTACGACCCGGTCCTCCTCCGTGATCCGCAGTGTTTCCGCGAACATGAGCTTCAAGCTGCACAGCCCGTGATGCTCGACCATGACCCCTTTCGGCTTGCCCGTCGTTCCCGACGTATAGATCACGTACGCCAGATGATTCGGCCCGACAACCGGCTCCAGATTCGAGCCGTCTTCGCTGTAGGCCTGCTCGTCATCCGCCGCGATCGCTTTTCCGGCAAACGATACGCGTTCCAGCAAATGACGCTGCGTCAGCAGCACTTGCGCACCCGAGTCTTCCAGCATGTACCGGATACGGTCTTCCGGATATTCCGGATCGATCGGTACGTAGGCGCCTCCGGCTTTCATGATCGCAAACACGCCGACGATCATCTCCAGCGACCGTTCGATCATCAATCCGACCGGCTGATCCGCCTGCACGCCCTCCGCTCTCAGCGTTCGCGCCAGCCGGTTTGCCCGCTCGTTCAACTCCCGGTACGTGAGCTGCGTATTCTCAAACACGACCGCCGCCTTATCCGGCAACCGTTCCGCCTGCTCCTCGAACAGACCGTGAATCGTCTGCTCCCGCGCATATTCCGCCGCGGTATCGTTGAACACGTCGATAATTTCCGCCTTCTCCGCCGCCGTGGCCAGCTCCAGGTCGCCTACGGAAGCTTGCGGATCGGCCACGATTTGCTCAAGCATATGCAGCAGATGCCCTTTCAACCGCTCCATATCGGCCTGATCGAAGACCAGCGAGTTGTAGTCGAAACGCACGACGATTTCGTCTCCCGGGAAGACCGTCACCGTGAAGTTATAGTTCGTGTGCTCCGCCACATCGACGTCTGTAATCGAGAGCGTACCGCTATCGTCCCCGCCGGCCTGCTCTACCTGTTCGTCCATCGGGTAGTTTTCGAATACCAGCAGATGGTTGATCAGCTCTTGCTTTTGAGCGCTTTGGGCCTGGATTTCATACAGCGGGTAGAAGTCGTAGCGACCCGATTCCAGCGCAGCCTCCTGCATTCTTCCCATCACGTCGGCAAAGCTTTCCTCCGGCTGGCAGGCGACGCGGACCGGAATCGTGTTGATAAAGAGCCCGATCATTTCTTCGATGCCCGGAATTTCCGCCGGCCGGCCCGAAACGACGCTGCCGTACACCACATCGTCGGTTGCGTTATACTTCTGCAGAATGACGCCCCATGCCGCTTGCATCAGCGTATTCACCGTCACCCGGCACTGCTTCGCGGCCCGGTTCATCCGGTCGCTTAACTGTTTATCCAGCTCGCAAACGACATGTCCGGCCGCGTAGCCTTCGGGTCGTTTTTGCGCTTTCTCCTGAGGCAGCGCCGTTTGCCCTTCATATCCCGCCAAATATTCCGACCAATACGCGGATGCCGCTGCGCCGTCCTGCTTCTCCAGCCATTCGATATACTGGCTGTAGGCCGGCGCCGCTTTATGTTCGGGACGGTCGCCCTGAACGTAAGCCTCATACGTTTCAAACAATTCCTTGACGACCAGAGGCAAGCACCAGCCGTCCATCAGGATATGGTGGAAGCTCCAGAGCACCCGGTAGCTTGCTTCCTGCGTGCGGATGACCGCAACGCGCACCAGCGCATCCCGCTCCAGATCGAACCCGCGGGCGATGTCTGCTTGCTCCAGCCTTTCGACGGTCGCCTGCTGTTCCGCTTCCGGCAAATGGCTCAGATCTTCATAGGCGAATCCGATCCGTTTGTCGCGGTAGACGATTTGCAGAGGTTCCCCTCGCGGACCGCTGAAGAAATTTGTCCGCAGGATCGCGTGGCGGGCGACCAGATCGTTCCAGCTTCTGGCGAACAGCTCCGCATCCAGGCTTCCCTGCACGGTAAACCGCATCTGCTCGAAGTACGCACCCGCTTCCTTGTCCAAGGTCGTGTGGAACCACATGCCCTTTTGCATCGGCGTAAGCGTATAGATGTTCTCGATTTCCCCGATGTGGCGAGTCTGCGCGGAAATTTGCTCCAGCTCCTCGACGGAGAGCCCTTTGAGCTGGACATCGCTCGGCGTCAGCTCCGTCCATTCTTTCGCCGCGCAATGCGCGATGATTTCCTGCAGGCTTTCCTGCAGCATGCCGGCCAGTTCCTCCACCGT
The DNA here is from genome assembly GCF_004000785.1 of Paenibacillus ehimensis NBRC 15659. Classification (GTDB taxonomy): domain Bacteria; phylum Bacillota; class Bacilli; order Paenibacillales; family NBRC-103111; genus Paenibacillus_G; species Paenibacillus_G ehimensis. Next base: position 23,490 of record NZ_BILX01000082.1, read on the forward strand.
CTCGCGATGGTATTCCTTCCGGCTGTAGCTCAGCTCGAGCGCCAGCGAACCGTCCGTGATCATGCCGTTGATATCCAGCACGAAGCTGCGGGCTTGCCGGCCGCTCATTTCCGAACCGCTCGAATACGGCGATAAGCCGATATCGTTATTGGACAGATCCTGATCGAATTGCCCGAGATAGTTAAAGCTGATCTCCGGTTCCGCTCCCCATACGGTTCCGTCCGGCTGGGCGGACAAGTAGCGGCATAAGCCGTACCCGATTCCCTTGTTCGGGATTCGGCGCAGATCCTCTTTCACTTTCTTGATCCGGGTAGACAAGCTCGTGCCCGGCTCCATCCGGAGCAGTACCGGATACTTGCTTGTAAACCAGCCCACGGTGCGCGTAATGTCGATATCCGTCATGATGGATTCCCGGCCGTGTCCTTCCAGGTTCACCAGCAGACGATCGAGGCCGCTCCATTTCTGCACCGCCATGCCCAGCGCCGTCAACAGGATATCGTTCATTTCCGTGTTGTACGCCCGATGGACTTTCTTCAAGAGCTGCTCCGTCTCCGCGCGGCTCCATTGAATGGTGATGGATTCGCTATCCTGCTGCAGCGAAAGATCGGATGGCATATCCTTAGGCAGCTGCGCCACGGCGGTCTGGGCAATTTGCTCCCAATATGCCCGCTCGTTCTCCATCGCCGGACCTTGCGCATACGCGGCGAGCTGCTCGGACCATGTGCGGAACGAATCGGTTTTCGCCGGAAGGCGAACCTCTTCTCCCTTGGCAGCCTGCTCGTAGCCGAGGGCGATATCCTCCAGCAAAATCCGCCAGGAGACGCCGTCGACGACGCCATGGTGAATGACGAGAAGCAGATGATCGCCATCCTCGCATTGGAACAGCCCCGCTTTAAACAGCGGACCTGCTTCGAGGTCGATGCTGCTCTGAATTTCGTTCGCCTTGGCTTCGACCGCTTGCTCGCAAGACTTGACGTCTCTGAAATCGACCACTTCCAGGCTGTACAGCTCGCCTTCTCCAACGGCCCGGTTCCATGCGGTATAGCCGTTCTCCGCCTTGCGGAAGACGATACGCAGCGCATCGTGATGCTCCGCAAGCTTTTGCAGCACTTGACGAAGCGCCGCCTCGTCGAAGCGATCCTTCCGATACAGCATGAAAGCCTGGTTGAAATGATGCGGGTCGGTCAACGGCTGCTCGAAGAACCAGCGTTGAATCGGCGTCAGGCCCACCTCTCCGGTCACTTTGCCCTGATCGATCATGCGGGCCACCGGTTGAATATGCTGGCTCAGCTGCGCCAAGGTCGGATATTTGAACAAATCGCGGATTTCCAGCTTGTACCCGGCCTGATGCAGACGGGACGACACCTGAATCGATTTGATCGAGTCTCCGCCCAGCTCGAAGAAGTGATCCGTCACCCCGACGCGCTCGGCCCCAAGCACCGCCTGCCATACGGCAGCCAAAGCCTTCTCCTGCTCGGTCCGCGGCGCGACATACTCCGCTCCCACAGGCGCGCTTCCTTGCGGGGCCGGCAGCGCCCTGCGGTCGATCTTCCCGTTCGGCGTCAGCGGCATCCGCTCCAGCGGCACGAAGTGCGACGGAATCATGTAGTTCGGCAGCTCCTGCGATAACGCCGCTCTCAGCTCGCCGACCGTCAGCTCGCGGTCCGCTACGAAGTAGGCGCACAGCTGCTTCTGCCCGTTTTCATCTTCGCGCGCGATCACTGTCGCTTCCTGCACGGACGCGAGTTTCAAAAGCTGCTCTTCGATCTCGCCAAGCTCGATCCGGTAGCCGCGGATTTTCACCTGCTCGTCGATCCGGCCTTTATATTCCAACGTTCCGTCCGGCAGCCATCTTGCCAGGTCTCCCGTCCGGTAGAAACGCTCGCCGGGGCGGAAGGAGCTTTCCACAAACTTCTCCGCCGTCAGCTCCGGCCGGTTCAAGTAACCGCGCGCGACGCCGTCTCCGCCGACGATCAGCTCACCCCATACTCCGACAGGCAGCAAATTCAGCTTGCTGTCGACGATGTACGCCGTAGAATTGCTGATCGGCTTGCCGATCGGCACCGCTTCCTTCTGCTCGCCGACGATCGTATGCGTCGTGGAGAAGGTCGTATTTTCCGTCGGGCCGTATCCGTTGACGATGCTGAGTCCCGGATGCTCGCGCAGAACCCGGTTAATATGCGGTACGGAGAGCACGTCGCCCCCGACGATCAAGGTTTTCAGTCCGGCGAACATGCCGCTGTCCTGCTGCGAAAGCTGGTTATACAACGGAGCCGTCAGCCACATCGTGTTAATGCCGTACCGCTGAATCGCGGTTTTCAAGCTCGAAGCGTCCAGAATCGTTTCGTTGCACACCACATACAGTCTTCCGCCGTTCAGCAGCGCGCCCCATATTTCGAAGGTCGAAGCATCGAATACAACCGCGCCCGTCTGCAAAATATGCGTCTGCTCGTTCAGCTCGACGTAATTGGTATTTTTCACCAGGCGCACGACGTTGCGGTGTTCGACCATAACGCCTTTCGGCTTGCCCGTCGTTCCCGAAGTATAGATCACATAGGTCAAATGCTCCGGACCGTTGACAGGCTCCAGATTGGCACCGTCCTCGTGGTAAGCTCCCTCGTCGTTCAAATTCACGAGCTTGTCCGCAAACGGCGCGCGGTCCAGCAGATGCCCTTGGGCAAGCAGCAGCTTCGCGCCCGAGTCCTCCAGCATATACCGGATGCGTTCTTCCGGATAGTCCGGATCAATCGGCACATAAGCGCCTCCGGCTTTCAGGATTGCGAGCATGCCAACGACCATTTCGAGAGAACGTTCGACCATAAGGCCTACCAATTGATCCGGCTGCACATCCGCTTCCCGCAAGGTGCGCGCCAACCGGTTCGCCCGTTCGTTCAGCTCGCGGTATGTCAGCTGCTTGCCCTCGAACGCAACGGCCAGGCGATCCGGCGTGCGCTCCGCCTGTTCCTCGAACAATTGATGAATCGTTTTATCCGAAGGATACTCGACTGCCGTAGCGTTGAAGACGCGCTGAATGTGCTCCTTCTCCTCCGACGTGATCATTTCCAGCGAAGCAAGCGGCGCTTCCGGAGCCTGCACGATGGCGGTAAGCAGTTGCTCGAAATGCTTCGCCATCCGCTCGATCGTTTCCCTTGTATACAGGGCTGTGGCATATTCCATGCTTAACTCCAAGCCTTCGCTGCCTTCCGTGACGTCCACGCTCAGGTCGAATTTCGCGACGGTATGCTCGCCCGGATACGGAGTCAGCCGCAGTCCTTTGAGCTGAAGCTCTCCGGTTTCTTTGTTTTGCAGCGCAAACAGCGTATCGAACAGCGGGTTCCGGCTCAAGTCGCGGGCAGGCTGCGCCTTCTCGACCAGCTCCTCAAACGGGTAGCTTTGATGCTCGTAGGCTCCCAGCATCGTTTCCTTCACTTCGTCCAGGAACGAACGGAACGTCTTCTTGCCGTCCGGGTAGCTGCGGATGGCCAGCGTGTTAACAAACATCCCGATGATCGGCTGCAAATCGCCGTGCGTTCTTCCCGCGATCGGCGTGCCGACGACGATGTCTTCCTGGCCCGTATATTTTTGCAGCAGCACCTTGTAGGCGGCCAGCAGCACCATATACAGCGTTGCGCCGCTTTCCGCCGCGATCCGCTGCAAGCCTTCGCCGAGCTTCGGATCCAGCTGGCGCTGAAGCAGGCTTCCTTCGAACTTTCGCACCGCAGGGCGCGGATAATCCGTCGGCAGTTCAAGCACAGGCAGCTCGCCGCGGAACACATCCAGCCAATAGGCCTCCTGCCGCTTCATCAGCTCCTGCTGCGCTTCGGACTGCTGCCATACCGCATAGTCCTTGTACTGAATGCGCAGCGGCGTCAAGCTTTCGCCGTTGTACAACCGGCCGAACTCTTCGGTCAACACGTCCGTCGAGACGCCGTCGGAGACGATGTGGTGCATATCCAGCATCAGAACGTGGCGGTCCTTCGCCAGCTCGACCAAACCTACGCGCAGGAGAGGCGGCTTCGCCAAGTCGAACGTGCGCACGAATCCGCGTACGATGTCCCCC
>NZ_BILX01000083.1 GCF_004000785.1 Paenibacillus ehimensis NBRC 15659
CGCCGTTTTTCATCCGGGAAACGGGCCTCGATTGCGGCTCGCCGATGCGGATATCGACACCTGCCACGGGCTCGACCGGTTGGACCGGCTCGATTCCTTTGTCCGGCCTTGCAGCCGTATCCGTTACAGGCCGAACCGGCGTCTGCGGCTCCAAAGCGAGGGAGACGCTGCGAATGACAAGCTGCCCTTCGCTGTCGGGCGCGGTCTCCACCTGAATGCTTCGCACCTTCACCCCGGCCTTCTGCTCGATGCTTCGCTTCATCAAACCGGCAGCCTGCGTCTCGACCAGCTTGCGCGATTGCTCCTGCTGCTTGGCTTTCAGCGCTTCGGCCCGCTGCAGGGTAGCGGGCAGCGACTCGACCTCTCCGGCTGCCCCGCCCGCCAGCCGCCCGGGGCTCGCCGCTCCGCTTGTGATCAGCGCATCCTTGATACGCTCATCCAATTGCGACCGCTGGCCAAGCAGCGAGAAGAGCGGCTGCAGCAGCGAAAGCAGCAGGAACAGACCGATCACGGTTTTGACATAGCGCTGCATCGACCGGTTCGGCAGCAGCAGATCGACGAAGGTGGCGAGCAAGATGACCATGACGATCGACTTGAGCCACCCGCTCAGGAAGTCCAATCGTCATCCTCTCCTTCGCGTGGCGCGGTTCAGCGCATCATGACCGATACGTTGCCGGCGGCGATCACAATGGTAATCGCCAGGAAAAACATGAGCCCGACGACAGCTAGCGCCGCAAAGACGAAAATCAAGCTTTTGCCAATCGTTTCCAAACACGTGATCATCGGGTTGTCTCCCAAGGGCTGCATCACCGCAGCCGATACATTATAGATGAAGGCAAGCGCCAATATTTTGAGCGCCGGGAAGGCGCACAGCACGAGAAGAATGACGACCCCCGCCAGCCCTACCGCGTTTTTCACCAGCAGCGAAGCGCCGATCACGGTCTCCGAGGCGTCCGAGAACAGCCTTCCGACCACCGGCACGAAGTTGCCGGCGATGTACTTGGCCGTCCGGATCGTCACCCCGTCCGCCGCGGCGCTGCCGATACCTTGTACCGAAACGACGCCCAAAAAGACCGTAACGAAAATCCCAAGGCACCCTACGCTGACGTTCCGCAGCAAATTGGCAAGCTGGGTCACCTTGTATTTGTCCGACAGGGAGCTGACAATATGCAGCACCGCCGAGAAAAACAGCAGCGGAAATACGATGAAGTAGATCGCCGTCCCGACCGCGTGGATCATGAACACGATCAGCGGGTGCAGGACGGAAACCGTCACTACGTTGCCCATGGAGGCGAGCAGTGTAAGCAGCAGCGGGACGACGGCGATCATGAAGTGGATCATATCGGTTATCGCCGATTTGGCATAGCCGATCGCGACGCTGAAGCTGTTGACCGCCATAATCATCAGGACCAGAAACGAAATGGCATAGGCGATTTTGCTGACGTTATTTTTCTCGAAGGAGCTTTGCAGCGTTTCCAGCAGCATGCTGAATACCGTAAGAATGACGATGGAAACGAGCAGCTTGCCATTGTAGAGAAGCTCGTGAAACAAGTATTTGAAAAGTCCCGAGAAAACCGAACCGAGGCCGAATTCCTTGGCTCCGAGCAGCAGCTCCATGAAGCTCGGGGCCCGGCTGTCCGGAAAATATCCGCCGTACTGCCGGGTCAGCCGGCTCCAGAATTGCTCCACCTGATCGAGAGGCAGCCGCTGCGCCTGCTCCCGGATCAGCTCTTCCGCCGGTACGGCGGCATAAACGGCGCCGCAGCAGCCCGCATCCAGCATAAGTGCCGCGAGGAACGCCATGCCAAGCAGCAGTCCGAGCCGGAGCGTGCCGCAGGCAGCCCATCTCCCGTACGAATGTCGTATCTCTTGCATCCAGCGCCGCCTCATCGCTCCTCCTCCACCCGCTTCTTCATGCCGAGCTGCCCATTTCCGGCGCTAGGCGGGAAGCAGCTTGACGACCGTTTCGATGATGGCCGAAACGATCGGAATCGCCATCACCATAATGAGAACTTTGCCGGACAGCTCGATTTTGGAGGCGATCGCTTCCTGGCCGGCGTCCCGGACGATCTGGGCGCCGAATTCGGCAATGTAGGCGATGCCGATGATTTTCAGAATCGTTTTGAGAAAAATCAAATTGATATTCGCTTTGTTGGCCAGCTCCTCCAGCACTCCGATCACGGCGGATATTTTGCCGATCAGGAACAGGAAGATCGTAATGCCGGTGAACGCTGTCAGCAGGAAGGCAAACATCGGCTTCTGCTCCTTGATGATCAGCACCAGCACGGTCGTTACCAACCCGAGCCCTACGACTTGAATGATCTCCACGGGCTTCACCTGCTTTATTGGAAGAGAAAAATCGTCTTGATCTCTTTAAACAAGCTGTCCAGCAGCCGGACCACCATAAACAGCACGACGACGAAGCCGATCACGGTGACCCAATGCGCCATATCTTCTTTGCCCATCTGCTTCAGCACGGTATGAATCATTGCGATAATGATGCCGATGCCGGCGATCTGGAATATCGCGTTTACGTCCACGTTCATTGGCGGCACCTCACCCTTAAGCCTGGCTCTGCTTCTAATACATTAAAATGACGACTAACGCGCCCATCAGCAGGCCGAGGCTTTTCCACATCCGCTCGTACCGCTCCCGCTCGTCCCGCGCAATGTCCGCTTCCCCTTGCAGACTGCTGACGGCGAGCCTCAGGTGCTTCACCTGATCCTCGCGGTCCGTCAGCCCCAGCGTAGAGCCAAGCTGCAGCAGAATGTCCCGCTCCGCCGCTTTCATCGACGTCGATTTCCATCCCCGGCTCACCGCCTGCTCCCAGACGGCCTGTACGGAACGGCTGCCGGGCTTGCCGAGTTCCTCCGCTGCGGCCACAAACAAATCGCCCGCCGGGGAATCATCCGCTCTTGCAGCGCGCCGGAGCGCATCCGGCAGGGGCGTGAAGCCGTAGAGGATTTCCGTTTCCAGCCGCTGCAGCATGCGGATCAGATCGGCGATTTGCCTCGGACGGCGCGACAATTGGGAAGCTTGGTAAAAGCCAAACAACGTGCCTGCCAGCAAAATCAACATGGCGCCAAGCAGCTTCAGCATACGGGGTCCTCATCCTCTTCGCCGGTTCGCTTCATCAGCTCAGCCCCCCTCTCCAAGCCAGCCTGTCGTCAAGCCGCTTGCCTTGCTTGTCGTAGACGGCTGTCTCCGGTCCCGCTCCCGGCGGTCTGGCCAGCACCACGAAGCGGTCGAACACGCCGTCTTCCAGCAGCTCCCGCAGGATCGGACGGCGCCTGAGCTCTGCCTCGGCCCGGCCGTGGACCGTAGCGATGATGCCGACGCCGGCGTGCAGCGCTTCGTGGATCGCAAGCGCATCCTCGGCCCGCCCGATCTCGTCGGCAATCAGCACCTCCGGCGACATGGAGCGGATCATCATCATCATGCCTTCCGCCTTCGGGCAGCCGTCCAGCACGTCCGTCCGGCACCCGACATCGAAGCGGGGAACCCCTTTGACGCAGGCGGCAATTTCCGAGCGTTCGTCGACAATGCCGATCTTGAAGGATCGGCGCAAGCCGTTGTCCGCTCCTCCCGTCCCAAGCAATCGGGCCAGATCGCGGACCAGCGTCGTCTTTCCCTGCTGCGGAGGGGAGACGATCAGCGTACGGTACACCCGCTCGCCGCCCGGTTCGAGCAGATAGGGAAGGACCGGCTTGGCGGCATTTTTCCATTCCCGCGCCAGCCGGACGTTGAAGCTGCTGACATCCTTGATGTATTTCACCTTTCCTTGTTCGAGGACGGTTCGTCCGGCCAGGCCGATCCGGTGACCGCCGGCAACGGTAATGAACCCCCGCTTCAGCTCCTCTTCGAACGTGTACATCGAATGCTGCGTCAGCTGCTCCAGCAGCTCCGCGCAGTCCCGGCGCGTCGGCCGGTAGGCTTGCCCGGAATCGGCGCACAAGCTGCCCTTGTCCGATACGAAGCCGCAGCCCGAGGCCCAGACGACTTCCAGAGGCCTCTCTTCGCGGATCCGGATTTCTTGCAGCTCGGATGCAATGCGGGTTGGTAGAGTTGCTAGGATTTGCTGCATATCGGCAGAGAAGAACGGCAGCAGCGACCGGATCATGGCTATCCCTCCAAGCTGTCCATCTTTTACAATCATATGTATGATGCAATCTACTGAACTATGACCGATTACTTTTTTAAGATTCCAATAAAAATACAGCTCACGCCGACAAGCACCCATAGCATTTTGCCCGCCGACAGCTTTTCTGCCATCCCCACTAGTCCGATCGTCGTTGTCGTAAGCAGTACGAGAGGCCCGACCAGCGCCAGCGCCGAATTGACCAGAAGCGCTTTCTCAATCTGGTTGTAGCGCAGCATAAGCAGCCCCGCCATAATCTCGATGCTTCCCGAGAAGATTCGGATCAGCGCCATGCTGAGGACGATTTTATTAATGACCGACATGCGTTTCCCCCCTTTGCTTTCCTTATCACTGTATGCAGGCTCGTCTTATTTTAGGCTCGCAGGGCACACCATTCGCCCAAAATGCATATGATGACACCGTAATCCAACTTTATGTTACTGCGAGGCGATACAAGATGGAGGTTACATCACCGCTGCAGTGGAACACCCTGCTCAGCGATCCGACCGGGCATCGTACGGATAAGCCGCGAGCCTTAGGTAAAACGATGGTGATCGACAAAGGCCTTGGACTTCATGCGCTTGAGGATTTGCTGCAGACGGCTGGCGTCTATATCGACATGCTGAAAATCGGATTCGGCACCTCGCCGCTTTATAAGACGGAGTTGCTTAAGCGCAAAATCGAAATGGCCAAAGCCCACGACATTATCGTTTATCCCGGAGGCACTTTTCTTGAGGTGGCGATCCGGCAGGATGCGGTCGACCATTATTTTGATATGGCAGCTTACATGGGCTTCAGCGGTGTGGAAGTGTCGGACGGAACCATCGAGGTACCGCGGAGTCTGCGCAGCGAGTTGATCTCCCGAGGCGTGGAAGCAGGACTCACGGTCATTACCGAATACGGAAAAAAGGGATGGGGCTCCACCATCGAATTGGACGAATTGATTGAAACGGTGATCGTGGATACCGGACTTGGCGCTGCGCTTGTCACGATCGAAGGCCGGGAGTCCGGCAAAGGCGTCGGCATCTACGACGCTCAAGGCGCTTGCAAGGATAAGGAAATCGCGCAGGTACTGAGCCAGGTGCCGAGTCCGGGCGTTCTGCTCTGGGAAGCGCCTCAGAAGGAGCAGCAGGTGCATCTGATGCAAATGCTGGGAGCCGACGTTCATCTCGGCAACGTCGCTCCGGCGGACGTCATCTCGCTCGAAGCGCTCCGTCGGGGACTCCGTTCCGACACGATGCTCCTTGGGGGAACGCAGTCCGTAGCCGCCGGCTACACGTGGGATTGGCAAATTTGAAGCGGAGGAGGTCCGGTTTCCGTGAATATTCAAGTGATCTCCTCCATTAACGAAGCGAGGTCCGACGACCTGCAGCACAAAACCGTTATCGTCATCGATGTGCTTCGGGCAACCTCTACGATGCTGACAGCGCTTGCCGGGGGATGCCAGACGCTTGTCCCGGTCGAAACGGTCAGCCAAGCGAAAAGCTTGCAAAGGCCCGGAGATTTGCTGGGAGGGGAGCGTTCGTGCAAAAAAATTCCCGGCTTCGACTTCGGCAACTCTCCGCTGGAGTACTCGCCTGAAGCGGTATCCGGAAAAACGTTAATTATGACGACGACAAACGGAACCCGGGCGATTCATAAGGCCAGGAAAGCGGATCACGTGCTGATCGGCGCATTCCTGAACGCCGGTGCCTGCGCCCGCAAGGCGGCCTCGCTGGACCAGGAGATCGTGGTTGTCTGTTCGGGGGCCCAAGACGTGTTCTCGCTGGAAGACGGCCTATGCGCCGGTCTGCTTGTGCGCGAATTGCTCCGGCTGTTCGGCTGCGACCCGGACAGGCCGGCGGCCGCGCGGGCGGTCGGCGATTTCGGCCTGGCGATGCTTCACGCCTACCGGCAAGTGGAGGACCGTCTGAGCGAAACGCTGCTTTCCTGCGCTGGCGGACGGCGGCTGACCAAGCTCGGTTTCCGCGACGATGTGACATACTGCGCGCAAATCGACCTGTTGTCCTTGGCGCCTGTCGTGCGTGCCGGAAAGCTGGAGCCGGAGCACGCCTCTGCCTCGCTCTAGTTCTAAACCAAGCCCTCGTTCATACACTGGAAAAGAAACCAATGGACAAGGGGCCTGACCATGAACGGAGACATTTTGCTGGTGGCGCTGATTATCATCGGTCTGATCGGTCGCTCCCATATCATCACCACGGCAGCCTGCGTGCTGTTGATTATTAAGCTCATCAGTTTGGATCGGTATTTGCCTACCATCGAGCGGCGAGGGCTGGAGCTGGGGCTGCTGTTTTTGACGATGGGGGTGTTGGTTCCGTTCGCCAGCGAACGAATATCCATCAAAGACGTGACGTCGATGTTCACCACTTGGCCGGGGATCCTGGCCTTGGTCGGAGGGGCCATCGCAACGTACATGAACGGCAAAGGCTTGGAGTTATTAAAAATAGACCCACAATTGATTGTGGGTCTTGTCATTGGGTCCATCTTCGGAATTGTTTTCTTGAAGGGCATTCCGGTCGGACCGCTGATGGCCGCCGGAATTACCGCCTTCCTGTTTAAGCTGTTTACGTTCGTCTTCGATAAGCTGCGTTAACTAACTTATCTTCGTTCGGAAGGGCCGCCTACAAATGCGGTCTGATCCGTATCGAGGCCGTAAGCGCTGTGCAGCGCCGCGATCACTTCGTTCAAACGGCCGTTTTCAATGACGCAGGACGTCTTGATTTCGGACGTGCTCACCAGCAGAATACTGATGCCAAGCTCGGAGATGACCTCGAACATTTTCGCGGCGACGCCCGGTGTGCTGACCATCCCTGCCCCGACGATGGATACTTTGACCAGATTGGTCTCGGAGGTCACTTGACGGAAGCCGACTTCCGGACGAATCCCTTCGATGACTTGAAGCGCCTTCTCTTGATCGGACAGCGAAACGGTGCAGGAGAAGTCGGCGAGACCGTTCTGGACGCCGCTTTGGACGATGATATCCACGTCGATTTGCGCTTTGGCCAAGGCGGTGAACACTTTTGCCAGCTGACCCGGCTTTTCTTCCACTCCCAGAATACTGATTCTCGCCACATTTTTGTCGTATGCAATGCCGCGTACTACGATGCCTTGTTCCATCGCCGCTTCCTCCTTCACTTTCGTGCCCTCATTATGGTTGAAGCTGGATCTGACGACCAGCTGTACATTGTAATTTTTGGCGTATTCCACGGCGCGGGGGTGAAGAACCGCCGCCCCGAGATTGGCAAGCTCCAGCATTTCGTCGTACGAAATTTCGTTCAGCTTGCGGGCGCATTTCACAATCCGCGGATCGGTGGAATAGATGCCGTCCACATCGGTAAAGATTTCGCAGACGTCCGCTTCAATGGCGGCTGCCAGAGCTACGGCCGTCGTATCCGATCCGCCGCGTCCGAGCGTCGTAATCTCGCCGTCCTCCGTCATACCCTGAAAGCCCGCAACGATGACGATTTTGCCGGCTGCGATTGCATCGCGGATACGATCCGGGCGGATATCGGTAATGCGCGCCTTGCCATGAAGCGCTTCCGTGTACATGCCGGCTTGCCAGCCCGTAAACGAAACGGCTTCGTGCCCGAGGCTGTGGATCGTCATCGCCAGCAGCGCGACCGAAACCTGCTCGCCCGTCGTCAGCAGCATGTCCATTTCTCGCGCCGGCGGCGTGCCGGGGCACAGTTGTTTGGACAAATCGATCAAATCGTCCGTTGTATCTCCCATGGCCGAAACGACGACGACACAATCGTGGCCTTCAAGCTTTCTTTCCACGATGCGGTTCGCCACCCGCTTCATCCGCTCCGCGTCACCTACGGAGCTCCCGCCGAATTTCATCACTATCAGAGACAAAGCTGCTCACTCCCTACGCAAACTTTTACATAACTAGTGAGTAATTATATCATAAGCCCTGTCTCTCTTGAAATAGTAAAATATCAACCCGAACAGACGGATAACGCGAAGCCGCCGTCTTCTTCCAGCTGTGTGAGCAGCTTCTCTGTTCCGCCGCAGCGCGCCGAAGCCAGATGGGCCTGATAGGCCCGGCTCGTTCCCGCCTCGGTTACCACATAGACCCGTTCCTTGCCCAGAGCGCGGCACCATGCGAGAAAGCGGTCCGCCTGTTGGGCGAACAGCAGGCCCGGCAGCGTATGGATGCCTTGCAGCCACAAATATTCGGGCAAGTCGGCAGGCATCTGCCACTTGGGGAACAGGCCCGCAAGCCGGCCGGGCTCTAAAGGCATGTCGCAAGGCATCGTATGAAAATCGTAACGGAACGGATATTGTCGCGGGCCGGCGAGCGGATGCGCAAACCGGGCGGCGGACGTCCCCTCGCACCAAAGCTCGGCCGTTTGGAGCATTCGCATCGTCGGGCCGGCAATGACGGCGTCCGTATCCGAAAGCGGCTTCAAGCTTCGAAGCCGAAGCGCGTCCATTCTGCCTTTCTCCGTAAGCTGCGGGTCCTTCATTTGCCGGCTTCCCGGCAAACCGAGCGAATGCTGCGCTTCCCCCTGAATGACGAATACCAAGTCCATCATACTCCCCCCAGTCCATCGTTTTCATAAGCAAAAAGCTGCTCTTGTTCATGTATACGGAACCGGCGCGTCCCCCATGCTGCCTGCCGTAAGCACCGTCCGGAACGCTACGGCCGCTTCCGCCGATTGGCCCATCTCCGCAGCAGCGGCTGCAGGGCGAAGGCATACAAGGCGGCGCTGCCGGCAAACGTCAAGGCGTAAAGCCATCCGGACGGGCTTGCCGTCAGGCCGAAGGAAACCTGCGATTCCAGCACTTGCTTGCTCGAATAAGCGTCGACGATCTTCGGCGTATACCGCATGGTGAGAATGATCCCCGCAATCATTTGCACGATGACATACAGCACATGAACGGCCGCCGCAAACAAAAGGGCGTTCCTTATCGTTTTAACCATCCATATCTCCCCTTGAAAAACCGTTATCTATAGTTTGCATACCATCCAGTATTCGTCGTACGACTCGCTGCCGATTTTCAACGCATTCGGTTCGGTGCCAAAGATTTCGAATCCCGCCGAACGGTACAGTCGAACCGCCGGTTCGTTGACGGTAACCACGGCCAGATAAACCTGCTCCAGCCCGTCCAGCGAGCGAACCTCCTCCAGCACATGCCGAAGCAGCGCGGTGGCGATCCCTTTCCCCTGATGGGCGCTATCCACATATACGCCCCACAGCATGCCCTTATGAGCCAGGTTGCGCGAAGACTCCCGGCGAAAGCCGATCATGCCCGTCAGTTCGTTGTTCTCTCCGAACGCACCCAGAAGAAACTGGTCCGCCGAATTCGGAAAACGGCGGCGAACCTCGTCCATTGCGGTAAGCGATGCCTCCTCGTAGTTCGATCCGAATGATTCGGGATGCTCTTTCAACGATTTTAACCTCAGGCTCCAAAATACTTCCACGTCTTGAGGCTCCAATTTGCGAATGATCATAAATTATCCTCCATTTTTTAATAGATGCAAAAAAAACGATTGACTCTGACATTAATGTCACGGTCTATAATAAACCTACGATCCGCAATTCACCTGAAGGAGGGATGGACTCTGAAAATCGGCGAGCTGTCCAAGGCGACCGGAGCCAGCATCCGATCCATCCGCTATTACGAGAAGCAAGGGCTGATCACACCGGCCCGCACCGAAAGCGGCTACCGGGAATACCACAAGTTTGCCGTAGAGCAGGTCAATACGATCCGGTTGTATTTGAAGCTGGGCTTGTCTACTGAGCAGATTGCCGGTTTTCTGCAATGCGTGCTCATGAACAAAGAAGCGTTCTGCAACGAGGTATTGCCCGTTTATCGGCAGAAGCTGAAGGAAATCGACGAGCAAATCCAGACACTGGTCCGGATCAGGTCCAATCTGGAGGACCGCATACAATCTATTCTATCGGAACAAACCGATAACGAATCCATGGAGGGAACAAACGATGAGCATTAAAACAAGCAACGATGCCGAATTTTCCGGAGATATCCGCAAATCCGAACTGACGCTGGTCGATTTTACCGCCGTGTGGTGCCCGCCGTGCAAAAGGCTGATCCCGCTGCTGGAGGAGCTCGGACAAGAGCTGGGAGAGCGCGTGACGATTCTGAAGGTGGACGTCGACGCTTCGCCGCAGATTGCGTCCCGATTCGGGGTGATGTCGATGCCGACGGTCATCCTGCTCAAGGATGGCGAGCCCGTCGAAAGGCTGGTCGGCTTGAGGCCGAAAGAAACGTACCGCAGCTTGGTTGCCAAGTACTCGGCCGTAACCGCCCGCTAAGGAAATCAAAGCAGGCGGCAGTCATAGACCGCCCTCCATGCCTCTTCCTGTCCATCGTACCATATTTTGGGGCATGGCGGAATTCCTCGCATGCCGGATGATGACCGGAATCTTTGCTTAACTCAGAAGGGCTGGCGCACATTAGCCGTCAGCCCCAATGCTCCATTCCCCCTGCCCGATCGCAACGGTTCGGACCGGGCGGCCGAACTCCCGCTCGATCCCCTGCTCCACAATAAGCTCATCCGGTTCGTCGTGCTGCGGATCGTCCCAGTCCAACCATTGCAAGCGGCCGAAGCTGCAGGACCGGTACGCCTTTCCGTCCTTCACCCGGACATAGACTACATCACCCCCGGCCAAATAGCTCACGATCGCTTGACCTGCGCTCCGCCCCGACGGGAGCCGGGTCAGCCAAATCTCGACCAGCCGGCTGCGGCCCGGGGCGGCGGACAAGTCGGCCCGGCCGCGCCAATGGGAAGCGATGATGTCGGTCCACTGCCGGATCCAACGCTTCTTGGTAAACACCTCTGCGACCCCGGTCGCTTTTTGCTTGAACGAAACGAGCTTCTCAGGGTCGTCCAGCAAGCTGCAGATGGCTTGTTTCAGGGCATGGGCGTTCGGCTCGATGAGCAGCCCGTTGTACCCGTCGATGACGAGATCCGTCAAGCCGCCGACCCGGGTGGCAATGACCGCATTGCCGGAAGCCATCGCTTCCAGACAGGACAAGCTCGTGCCTTCGCTGTACAGCGTCGGGATCAGCGAGATGTCCGCCTGCCGGTAAGCCTGCGGCATATCGTCAAGCTTCAGCGAGTACCGCTTGATGCGGCCGGACCACCGTTTGCGTTTGAGATCGACATGCCGAAGGTCGTCATCGAGCCCTTGCCCGACGAAATGAAAATCGACGTTAGGATATTTAAGCAAAATTTGATCGATAACTTCCAGCACCAGGTACAATCCTCTCGCATGGTACAATCTCCGGGGATACAAGATGACGATGCGGCTGCCCGGCTTGTCGTAATCGGGTCTTGGCGTAAACTCGTCCGTATCGACGTAGTTCGGTATCACTTTGATCGTGTGGCCCAAAGCATAATCGACCGTCTGCAGCCAGTTCGCCGAATTCGTATCTACCGACACCAGGGTTCCGCACAGCCGGGCCCCTTCGATAAAACGGCGGTTCGTTTCCCAGAATACCGATCCGTCCGTATAGCTGCAATCCGGATGATCCCAACTCACGCCGTGAATAATACCGATGCCGGAACCGCTCGTTTCATAGGGCCACGCGTTAAAAAAGGCGGAATAAACCGTCAATGCCGAACGCTCGGCCGTCTGCTCCTGAAACAGCCGGTTGTACGTTTTGACGGCGGGGATCGTGTACTGCTTCGCGTGCTGTCCGCCTCTGGATAAAGATACGACGTCAATGCCCCGAACCCGGCGCAGCCACGTATCATGGCCGTACTGATAGACGGTGAGGGGCACCCCCTGCTGCTCCAGCAGCCGGTGCAAATCGGTCAAATACCGCTCCGCTCCGCCGTTATAGAATTTCTCGCCCTCGTAATCCAGGAAGGTCACCGTCATCACCGCAGCCTTGCCGGCCGGATTATAATTGGCATACGCCTTCCAGGCGCTCTGACACTCCTCCAGCAGACGCTCCGCTTGATCCGTCCGCTCCGACCATTGGTGTCCTGCGGCGAAACGGACCCCTTCCCGGCCCGCTACCGCTGCGAATTCCGGAGCCAATACCGATGCAAGGGCCGCTTCGAATTCGTCGGCGCCTTCCGCCAGACGCAAGATGTCGGTCTGGTATTTCGTCAACTCCAGCAACGGCGTGGAAACGACCGGAAGGCCGAGCGCTGCGTATTCGAAAAATTTGACGGGAGACACGCTGTTGGTCGTTTCATTGACGCGAAATGGAATCATGGCCGCTTGAAACCAACTGCCGTAGTGTGCCAGTTGATGGTACGGCTTCATCCCGAGCAGGTGAATGTTGGGCGCATCGAGTTTATCCTTGGAAATGCCCGGCTTGCCGATAATGACGAACTGCCACTCCGGCCTTCTGCGCGCCAATTCCAGCACAAGCTCGTCGTCGAACCATTCTTCCACCGCTCCGAAATATCCGATGACCGGGGAGCCCGCTGCGACAAACGGCGCCATATCCCCGGGAATGAAGGGCTGTGGCATTCCGAAATCTTCGATTCTCGCAGCGTTAGGCAAATAGAGGGCATCGGACCGTTCCTTCACATACCTCTGCAGCGATTTCGCGGAATAGGTCACGATATCGGCTTGGGCCGCCGTTTGACGATGCTTCTCGAGCATGTTCCCGTCGTATAACGAAAAAAATTCAAGGGCATCGAGCACGTCGTACCAAAGCACCTTATGCGGCAATAAGTCTGCCCAAGCCATCTGCATCAGCCAAGTGCACAGCACAATAACGGATTGGCTGCGAAGCGCAGGAATCAAGTACGCTTCGCCGTTCACGACGAAAAGGTTCGGTTCGGCTTCGCGAAGCTGAAAAGGTTCGCCGGTAGGGTCGCAAAAGAAACAAAGATAACCTCGTCCGGCAAACTCTTTCAACAGCTGCTGCGGACGCTGAAACGGCTCCCAGGGAACCGCTTCAGGGAAGACGACGATCGCTTTGAACGTTTTGCTCCCCATGATTTTCATCACTTCCGCTGCATGCGGATCGATCGGACCGTGCAGGAAGCTCGCATAATACTGCTGCCTGTAATGATATTCCGAACGAAAATGCGGTTTCGTCTCTGCCGCCACCTTCCTTTACCTCCCCTTCGTTGCCGAATTGCACGCCGGTCCGGATTCTCTTCATTTCCTTCCACAATGGGTTGTTTCACCATTTTAGACTAGACAAGTTCCTATCCGCATTTATCCGACATATGGTACAGCGTATCTGTTAGGAAGGAGTGTATTATGACCGTGTCCATACGACAAATCCTTTTAGTGAAAAGAACCTGCATTCCGGTTCGCAAAATTGTGGTTCGCAAAGGCCGTTCCCCAAAAGAAACGCCTGGGCTTGTCAGACATCGTCAACAGGCTCCGTCGCCGTATTTTCAGACTGTTTAACAGCTTAAGCCGGCGCCTTCATCGAATCTCGCTTGACGTGAGCCGGCTCGCCGGGCAGGTGAATGACGTTTCCGCGCAAGAGAAGCAATTGTCCGCGCAGTTGGCGCAAACGACACAGACGCTGAACGGCTTAAGCGGGCAAGTCTCGGCGCTTGCGGCCCGAACGGAGCCGTTCGCCGCCCAGATCAGCAGCTTGCAGGCGGAGGTGGCGAGCCTCATCGCCACGCGCCGTGCCGTTCGCACGCTGCTGCAAGGACGTATCGGTACGACGGTATCCATCGAATCGAACGCAGGCGCCATCTCCGGTACACTGACCGCAGTCGGCGAAGATTTTGCCCAAATCCTAGAGCCAACGGGCGACATTGTTTTAATCCCTCTCGCCAACGTAACTTCCGTAAGTTAAGAAAGGAGGCAGCTGGACATGAATTTCTCTCAGGCGCTGGCCACCTTCATCGGTAGAAGGATCGAAGCGTTTTTGACGAATCAATTCGTTCAAGGTACGCTGCTCGGCGTAGGAGACGGTTTTTTCACAGTGGAAGTACCCAATCCCTCCTACACTACCCCGACGACGCAAGTAACGGTATTTATACAAAATGTAGAATTCGTACGTATTCTTGCGGCTTAATCTTGCGACGGGCCCATATCCGGGAGCGTTTCCCGCATCCACCGCAGCCACTTGGCATAACGGTCCGGGTGTCGGTGGGTTATGCTTGACATTCGCAGCCTCCGATGGTATGCGACCTCGGGCACTTCCTCCGGCGGCCCGAATGGCAGAAGTCGCGCCAAAAGCTGAAGGTCTTCGTACAAACGTCCCTCGAACGGGTCCGTGGTCAACCAACCGCCCAGCTGCTTCAGCCTTTGGACGCTGTACATGCGGGGAGCCAACGGTAATCCGTCTTTCAGGAGCGAATCGGCCGTCAGCTCCTTCGGGCGCTCGCCGATCCGTCCCACGATCAGGCTTCGATCCCGACGTTCGTGCCACTGCCTGTGGCGCCCGTAGAGGAACGATGCTCCGTGTCCTTGTGCAGCCCGGCCGGCAAATAAACGCAAGCAGTCCGGCGTCAGCCAATCGTCGGCGTCAAGCTCAAGCAGCCATCGTCCCCGGACCAAGGATAACGCCCGATTTAAAGCATGGGACTTCCTCTTGTTCCGCCGGCAGCGCACGAACCGGATGCGGGGGTCGACCGAGAAAGGGCAGGCTCTCACCGCCTCCTCGGAGCCGTCGTCCGATCCGTCGTCTACAATAAGCAATTCCCAGTGCGGGTACGGCTGAACGCAGACGCTTCGGATCGCCCAAACCAAATATTCCGCATCATTGTACGTGCAAAGGACCACTGTCACAAACGGAGACTGGCCGGCAACGGCGGCGCTATACCTCCCCTTCAGGATCGGGGCAACCTCGCGCTATTCGTCCGCCGCTTTCTTGGTGACGGGAACACGCGGCAAAGCCGGCAGCCAGCCCGAAGATTGCCGTTCCGGCCAATGCCATGCTTCGCTCAACTGAAATTGCTTTTCCACCAGGACATACCGTTCGAAAGGAAGCAGTTCAGGCCCGGCAAATCCCGGGCACAGGCCGCTCCTCCACGCTTTTGTTCGCCAAAGCACAGGCCCTCTGGGCACGCCGCCGACTGGCAAACGATGACGGTCTGCGTCCACCGGGGTCAGCAGCACGCCAGCCTCGCTCTCCTTTAAGGAGCGGACCCAGCTTTCAAGCTCGCGGCGAAACGCCGGGAGCAGCCGCTCGCCCGCATACAGGATGACAAACCAAGGCTCCCCGTAATCGGCAAGAGCGGCGTTCAAGCCGCCCGCAGCATGCGATTCCAGCCGGATACAACGGCTTTCCGGGAAGACAGTCGAAACGGATGCTTGCGTATGCTCCGCAGGCGCGCCTTGACGCGAGTCCAGTACGATAAACAGCATCTCGGGAACGGCCTCCCGTCCATCTGCACTTCTCGATTCACTGTTTACTATATGATAAACACCTATAATTTGTTATCGATTTTTCTAAGGAGGAACATCCGGTGAGCATCGTCATTTATCCGTCGACCCTCGATTGGACGTGGATGAAGCAGCGTCCGCAGCAGCTGATGACCCAATTGGCGCGTCTCGGCCACACGGTTTTTTTCTGCAACCGAACCCGATCCGCTCCGCGGGTGGAGCCGGTCGAGCCGAATTTGTTTGTCGTCCACCACCATGAGCATTGGCTTCAAACGGCCTGGCCCCAAATCCGCAAAACCGCCCCGGTGATCGTCTGGTGCTCGCTGCCCTTCGCCTATTTGTCCATTGCCTCCGCCTACTCGCCCGATCGGATCGTTTACGACTGTTCGGACGAGCTGGGCGAGTGGTTCCGGGCCGAAAAACAACTGGCCGTCCGGGCGGATGCCATCGTATGTTCCTCGCAGCGGCTGTACGACCGGATTCGAAGATGCTATCCGGAGCAGCGGGCCCTCTTGATCCGCAACGCTTACGATCCAAGCATGAAGCTTCACTTGCCGAGTGAAGAAACCGCTGCAAGGCATGAGGGGGCGAAGCGAAAACAGATCGGCTTTGTCGGCGCGTGGGCGCCTTGGATCGACGAAGGGCTGATCGGCCGATGCTCACAGCTGCCCGGGGCCGAAGTGACGGTGATCGGGCCGCCATTCGACAGGAGGCACCCGCCCGACGCTTACGGCGGCAAGGTACGCTTTTTGGGGTTAAAGCGGCATGAAGAACTGCGCGGCTATATTCAAAGCTTTCAGGTCTGCATCATTCCTTTCCGCATCACGCCCTTGACGGTCGCTGCCAACCCGGTCAAAGCCTACGAATATCTGGCCGCCGGCAAACCGGTGGTATCCACGGCGCTTCCCGAGTGTCGAAGGATGGCTCCGCATGTGGATACTGCCGTCTCCCGCGAAGAGTTTATCCGGAAGGTCGCGGAACGGCTTGACGAACCGGGCGACGGAGCGGCCCGCATCTCCTATGCGCTGGAGCATACTTGGAGGCACCGCGCCCGGGAGATCGACGCCTTCCTTCGCTCGCTGCCGGAACGAAAAGAGAGAACCTGATCCTGTAGAAGCGACAAAATTCTCTCCTGATGATACCGCTCGTCCCGCGCTTCTCCCCGTTAGATCACGCTTCCCGGCGATACTCGCTTTTTCTAAAGCAAAAAAGCAAGGAAATCGCCTGTTGGCCGACTTCTTGCTTTTTTTATTTCCGTCGCTGCTATCCGCCCGCACCGTTTTTCCCATTGCTTGGCACGCAGCGCCGGGTTACGCGGATAGAGTCGTCGCACCAGGTTTCACTACTCCGCCTGCCACAGCCCGGCCGCCCGGGAAGAGCGCCGCATCCGGGCCAGCGCTTCCGCCGAGGCGGCCGCGTCCGGCACGCTGCGCAGCTCCAGCACCCAAGAACCGGCGAAGCCGTAATCCCGGGCCAGCACCGTCACGGCTTCGAGCGGAACCGAGCCTGCGCCGAATGCCCAATGATCGTCGCGCACGCCTCCGTTGTCGCTCAAATGCAGCCCGACAACATACGGCATTACACGCTTAAGCGATAGCAGGCAACGCCCCGTGCCGGTCAAATGGGCGTGGCCCGCATCGAAGACGATCCGCACACGCGGCGAATCGACCGAGCGGACGATCCGCTCGAGAAACCGCACATCCGCGCCTAACAGGCTCGGATACGGCGGTACGTTTTCCAGCCCGATCACGACAGCCGAACCGGTTGCTGCGCGCAGCGCTTCCCGGACAAATTCCGCCACCCGCTCCGCGAGTTCCGATTCCCGGGCGGAACCGGCCAGCAGCTCCTCCGCCTCGTCCGCTTCTCCCGGATGCACCACGACATAAGCGCATTCCAGCCGCTCTGCGATCCGAAGCGTAGTTAACAACAGCTCCATTGAGGCTCTTCTGGCTTCTTCCTCATCCGCCGCAGGGTTCAGACCTGTGATCGGGGCATGAACCGTCCAGCGAACGCCATGCGCCTTCCCAAGCTGCCAAAGCCAGTCCAGCTTCTCCTCCGGCCAATCCAGCAGCTCGATGTGCGGTCCTTCGCCCATGATCTCGATTTCCTTCCACCCGTCCCGGATCAAACGAACAACCGCCGCCTCCAAAGACTCCTCCAGCAGCGCATAAGTCGAAACGGCGCATTGACGCAGCGCTTCCATAAGCTTCATCCTCCTTATCCTCCTGCTTACTTGATCCCCGACTGAATAAAGCTGTTCATAAACTGGCGTTGGAAGAGCAGAAACCCGGCCAGCAGCGGCGCGATCACCATCAGCGTTGCGGCGCTCACTTCCGTCCACTGCGCGCCGGTCTCGAACGATTGGGCGAAAATGGCCAGCCCTACCGTAAGCGGCCGGTTTTCAACGGAATTCGTCACGATGAGCGGCCACAAAAAGTTGTTCCAATGGTAGCTGACGGATACCAGCCCGAAGGCGATGTACGACGGGCGGGCCAGCGGAAAATAAATTTTCCACAGCACCTGCCACTTGGAGCAGCCTTCCATGACGGCGGCTTCGTCGAGCTCCGGCGGAATCGTCTTAAACATCTGGCGCAGCAGGAAGATTCCGAAGGCCGACGCAAAGTAGGGCAGCATAATGCCGAGCTTCGTATCGAGCAGCGACAATTCCTTCAGGACGTTGTAGTTCGGAAAAATCAGCACGTCCGCCGGAATCATAATCTGCACCAGAAACAGCAGAAACACGAGATTTTGGCCGCGAAAGCGGACCCGGGCAAAAGCAAACGCCGCCATCGTCGCCGTGACCATCTGTACGGCAAAAACGCAGACGACGATCAGCAGCGTATTGACATAGTACTGCGCGAACGGCGCAGCCGCCCAGACGCGGGCGAAGTTGTCCAGCGTGAACTCCAGGGACAAGCCCGGCTGCAGCGCAAGCTGTTTCGGACGAAAGGCCGTGCCGGTCACCCAGAAAAGCGGGATCAGCCAGACCAAAGCGAGCATATATATGAACGCATGACTTATTTTCAACTTGTTACGCCGCATGTAACCGCCAACCTTCTTTCACAGGGCATTTCCGCATCAATGGTAATGTATTTTCTTATCCAGCCCGAAAAATTGCAGTGCCGCCACGAGCAGAAGGACGGCGATCATGACGACCGTCAAGGTCGAGGCCATGCCTTGATCCCAGAAGCTGAAAGCCGTTTCGTAAATATAATAAAGCAGCAGATTGCTCGCGTTGTTCGGTCCGCCCTTCGTCATGATCAGCAAATGATCGACGAGCTTGAACGCGTTGGTCAGCGCCACGATGGCGACAAACAAAGTCGTCGGCATCAGCAGCGGAAACGTAATTTTGCGGAACACGGTCCAGCGCCCGACGCCGTCCACCTCCGCCGACTCGTACAAGTCGCGGGAAATATTTTGCAGCCCGGCGAGGTAAAAAATCATAAAATACCCGGCTTCCTTCCAAATCATCATAACGATCATCGCATACATGACCAGCTCCGGCGTCCCGAGCCAGTTGATGTCGCCCTGCCCGATCCATTGGGTCACCCTGCTCAGCAGCCCGTACTGCGGCGTATAAATAAACAGCCACACATTGGCGATGGCAATCATCGGAATCATGGTCGGGTAAAAGAACGCCGTCCGCACGAAGCCTTTGCCGCGAATCGCCTTGTTCGCGAACACCGCCATCAGCAGCGCCAACGCCATAGACGTCGGCACCGTGCCGAGCGCAAACCACAGATTGTTGGACATGACCTGCCAGAAAATATCGTCCTTCATCAGATGGGCATAATTATCCAGGCCGGTAAAGACCGGCACCGGGCTCGCCAAATCCGCCTGATAAAAGCTAAGCCGGATCGTCTTGGCGATCGGATAAAACGTAAACAGGAACAAGAACACGAGCGAAGGCAAAAGCAAAAGCCATGCGAATGCGTCCGTTTTCCATTGTAGGTTGAAGTTTTTGCCGCCCAAAAGGAAGCCTCCCCGCGATCGTTAAAATGAAGCCGTGCCCGAGAGCCGTGGGCGGCCGCCTGGATAAGCGCATGCCGCCGCCCCCGGTAATCCGGACACGTAAGATTACTTATTGAACGGAGCGAGCGCCTTGTCCGCTTCCTCCTGCGCTTTCTTCAAGGCGTCCGCCGGCGACATCGCGCCTGTCAGCGCCGCCTGCACCTGGTCGCTGAGCGCCTTCATCACTTTGCCGTTGTTATGTGTGGACAATTCTGCGGCTGCATACTGCAATTGATCGCGCGCCACGACAGCGGCCGGGAATTCGGCGGTGTATTTTTTCATCCGCTCGGTTTCGTAGGCGGATTTGCGGACGGCGACATAGCCGGTGTCGATGCTCCATTGGGCGGCACGTTCGGCTTCGGTCATGAATTTTACGAATTTCCAAGCCGCTTCCTGCTTTTTCTTATCGATGTCTTTAAAGATGTAGAAGTTGCCGCCGCCCGTCGGGCTGCCGAAGCTTTT
This sequence comes from Paenibacillus ehimensis NBRC 15659, assembly GCF_004000785.1. Lineage (GTDB taxonomy): Bacteria > Bacillota > Bacilli > Paenibacillales > NBRC-103111 > Paenibacillus_G > Paenibacillus_G ehimensis. Next base: position 19,903 of record NZ_BILX01000083.1, read on the forward strand.
TTGTTTCGGGAGGAAGCTGACGCCGAAGTCGAACTTGGCGTTTTTCTTCACGTTGGACAGGTTGCCCGTCGTATGGTACATCATGGCCGTCTTCCCTTCCAGGAAGTCCGAAGGCACCGTGCCCCACTCGGTCACGCCTTCCGGCATCGCCTTTTCCTTTTTCGCCAAATCCACCCAGTACTGCAAGCCTTCCACGTTTTCCGGCGTGTTGAACATGACCTTTTTGCCGTCCTCGGTCATAATGTTTTTGCCGTTTTGCAGCGCGAACGTCTGGAACATCCAGTAGGCGAAGCCGGTGACCGGAATTTCGAGGCCCCACTTGCCGTCTTTGGTCAGCTTCTTGGCGTAGTCCTTCATCTCATCCCACGTTTGCGGCGGTTTGTTCGGATCGAGACCGGCCGCTTTGAACAGATCCTTGTTGTAATACAGCACGATGGTGCTGCGTTGGAACGGAATGCTGTACGTCTTGCCGCCGGTTTGCGAGTTCGCCAGGAACGCGGGATAAAAGTCCGACAAATACTTGTCGCCGCCTTCTTTGGCGATGAACTCGTCAAGCGGAAGGATGGCGTTCATATCGAGCAGGCTGAACAGCTCGGTCGATTGCAGCACGGCCACATCCGGCGGAGTTTTGCCCTGTACGCCCGCTTGCGTCTTGACGGCGGTATCCGCGTAGCTGCCCGTATAGACCGGCTTGACGGTAATGTTCGGATTTTGCTTCGTGAATTCCTGAGCCATCCCTTCGATGGTGGCGGTCAGCGGTCCTCCGACGGCAATCGGGTAATAGAACGTAAGCTCGACCTTCTCGTCCTTCGTCTCCGCTTTCGTATCCGCCTGATTCGAGGCCGAGGAAGCGGCTGGCGGCTCGGTTTTGGCGCCGCACCCGGCGAGCATCGAAATACACAGACCCAGACTTACCATTTTTGCAGTTACGGAACGCATCGTTTTCTCTCCTTTGGTTGGTTGAATAGGATATACGTCTGCCGAGATCGTCCCTATGGCTTTACTGTAGCAAACGTGTGTGATGTCCTCGTTAGAGCAATGTAAAGCAAATGTTAAAAATCGGAGCGGAGAGCTTCCAGCAAATCTCCCAGAGAATCCCAGACGTAGTCGGGCCGGATCGGAGACGCGTCCAGGTCAGACCTCGCCGTCACGCCCGTCAGCACCAGCGCCGTGCGCATGCCGCTGCCGAGTCCCAGCAGGATGTCCGTATCCAGCCGGTCGCCCACCATCAGACAGCGCTTCGCCGGAAGACCGCTCCATTGGAGCGCCTTGTGGGCGTAATAGTCCGACGGCTTACCGATGACAACCTGCGTCTCGGCGCAGCTCGCCGCTTCGATCGCTTTCACCATCGCCCACGTGTCGGGGATGACGTCGCCGTCGACCGGACAATACGGGTCGGGATTGGCTGCGATCAGCGCTGCCCCGCCGCGCACGGCCTTCATCGCTTGATGCAGCCGGCCGTAGTCGAAATGCATGTCCATCCCGACAAGCACGTGCGTCGCGCGAAGCGGGTCCTCCGTTCGCCGAACGCCCAGCTCGTCCAATTCGCGGATCAGCGCCGGCTCTCCGACGGGATAGACGACCGGATCGCGCAGCTCCGTGAAATATACCGCAGCGGCGTAAGCAGCCGTCACCACCTCGTGCACGTGCGCTTCCAGCCCGAACGCCTGCAGGCGGGCTTGACATTCCCTCCTCGTCCGCGTCGTCGTATTGCTCAAAAACAAAATGCTCTTTCCTTTTTCCCGCAGGACGGAGAACGTTTCGGCAGCCGCCGGAAGCAGCCTGTCGCCGAGCATGATCGTTCCGTCCAAATCGAAAAAGAAACCGTCCACTTCCCTCAAATCCGGCAAAATCCTGCGCAGCTCCCTTCGTGATGAAAACACAAAAAAACCCTTTATCCAGCAGAAAGAAGCGGCGCATCGTCGTTCAGGCGCTTCCTGCGGCTGCATAAGGGTTTTCTCCTCGTCTCATACCCTTGAATATGCAATTGGGACTTCCGACTCTTACTCTAGCACCGTTTTGTCATCGGGATGTTAACGGTTTGTGTAATTTTTGTAAAGGTGCGGCTTCCGGCACGGTGGCTGACGCCGAACCCGGTCCCCACAGCTTCCGGCTGCCCATCGATACGGCGCTGGCCCCTGCTTCCAGCGCGAGTTCGATCTCCGCGTGATCGTGAATCAGCCCGCCGGCGATAATCGGCATGGAGATGCTCCGGCGCAGCTGGGTAATAACCCGGGGAATCAGACCGGGCATAATCTCTACGGCGTCCGGCTCGCTCTGCCCGATATTGTGAATGCCATGCTCCAGCGCGGACGTATCGATCAGAAACAGCCGCTGGATCGCGGCCAGGCCGTTCTTTTTCGCCTGTTTAACCAGATGGCTCTTCGTCGAAATAATGCCGGTCGGCCGCCAACGCTCCGCCACGTACTTCATGACGATCGGGTCGCTGCCGAGCCCCGCGATAAAATCGACGTGCAGGAACACTTTTTTGCCTGCTTGCAGCGCCGTCTCCACATACTCCCCAGCCGTGACCAGATCCCCGATCAGCAAAAAGACGACGGGCCACTCGCTGGCGCACGCCGCCTGCAAATCCTCGGCTTTGCGCACCGCGGGAATGATGCGCTTGTCCCCCATGTACTCGTATAATGCCTGCTTCACGTTCTCTGCCCCTTTCCAAGCTCCGTTCTGCGCCATACGCTGACAAACTCCGCGCAGCTCGAGTTCATCTTAGCAGACATTTGTCAGGGCAGTGTTAACGAAGGCCGAAGAGCAGGGGGGAATGGGACTCACCCCCAAATCGCGGGGGCTTGTTTTCTTGACCGTTGGCCGGACCGTTTAACGAATCAATCGATGCGCCGCCGCTCCAGAATTGTTTCGGGGACAATAGAGGAACTGACGTGCGTTAGTGCGTTCGAATTGGCCTGCCTGACCAAAATAGCGCATCTGCGGTGTCTTAATGCCCTCATGCAAGGGGAGTTGAACATTTTTCGACATGAATAAGTCACCTTGCTTCCTCTATGTTCCGAGCAACTTCAAAAACCTTGGCTTAGCGCATCCTCGTTCCTTTATTTTCAGGTTGAATCGAAGTCGGCAATCATCATCGTGCTTCCTCCGCCGATAATGCATTTGCCGCCTTGGTTCGTCATTGCAAAAACGCGGGACGATTACACCCTGCGTTTTTCTTGCGTCCCAGGACTATATATCCCCGAGTTGCTTTTGCTTGGCATCGTCGATCTCACTTTAAGCCCCCCTCCGGTACGGAGCCGCCGTGCTGCGGCGCTCAAGGACCTGTTCGTGAACCGGCATCAACCGGACCGCGAACGTAAATTCGGTCGACGGGCAGTTCCATCCGCTGCCTGAAGCGCAATATCCCCCGGCGGCTTGCCGCACGGCGCCCCTTGCATAGTGTTAACGGAGCAGGCCGATAAGGGAAACGATCCCGAACAAAACCACAATCGTCCCCGAAATCCGGTTGATCCATTTCATCGTCGGGATATTCAAGCGTTCTCTAAACAAGCCGACCGTAAAGCAAAGAGCGAACCACCAAAGCGCCGAGCCCAAAAAAACACCCGCGACCAGCGCAACCGCTGAATTGACGCTTTCTCCGGCGCTTCCGATGCCTATGCCTGCGAAGATCCCCAGAAAAGACAGGACGGTCATCGTGTTGGCGATCGTCAGTAAAAAAGTGGAAAAATAGGAGCCGAAGAGAGTATCCCCTGACGCTTTTGCAGGGCCCGATGCCGGATTGGAGAGAATCGTCCGCACGCCCAAGTAACATAGAAAAATGCCGCCGGCCGCTTGCAGCCAGAGCTTCTGCTCCAGAAGCATGTTCATGACCAGCGTCAAGCCGAAGCCAGCTGCAAAACCGTATAGCGCATCCGCCGTGGCCGCTCCGAGTCCCGACAAAAAACCGTGCACCCTGCTTAAGGCTATCGTTCTGCGAATGCACAGTATCCCAATGGGTCCCACCGGTGCGGCAATCGACAAGCCTAAGACGATTCCTTTCCATAAAGCAAAAAGCATCTTCTTTCAAAATCCCTTCGCGATATAGTAGGCTGATTATATCACGAGTGCTGCCTGCGGGGACAATGCTTATAAAAAACGCGGAACGTTTTCGTCCCGCGTGAGTTGGTTGCGATTATCTATACACTTGTGTTCTCCGTATAGTTCATCGCGAAAAACGCCGGGGCGCTTCCTCCGCTGCTTAAAGCACATCACCGGCACGCAGACGTCTGGCCGCTGCCTCGAGCGCCGCGCCCTGCTCGTTGACCGGCATCAGCCGGACCGCGAACGTAAATTCGTGCGGCTCCAGCCGGTAAGGCGGAAGCTGTCCCTGTCCGCAGCTTGCGCTTCCGAGGCCGTTGTGCCGGTAGTCCAGATGCACGGTAATGAAATCCCGCTTGACCAAATCGGTCGTGTGCTTCGCCCGCTCGATGTCTTCCGGCGTATGCCAGTGCGCGCCGAAATCGAACTGCGGCATCCCGGCGGCCAGCAGCCCCGAGCCGCAGCCGCTCAGAAAAGCGGCCCACCGGACATCCGAGCGGTTGCCGTTCTCTTGAGGGTACACGTAAGGGAACCCGAGCCCGTCGACGGAGCAGTCATACCGGCCGAACCGGGCCGCCTGCTTGCTGTCCGGGTACGCTTCCCCCGGCCCCCGGCCGTACCAGACGACGCGGTCATAGGCGCCCGGCAGCTCCATCCGCAGCCCGATGCGCGGAAGCATCTCCGGCGGTTTTCCATACGGCATCCCGCGCACTTGGAGCTCAACAAGGCCGCTGCCGTGGACCGTATACGCCCATACGGATTCGTAGCCCCAGTCGTACACGGGCGGAGCCGTGCGTATACGACGGGTGCAGCGCACCGTGCCGGAGTCAAGCCGCTCCCAGGCGAACGAACGGGCGTCGCCGCGCGCCAAATGAAGGCACGCCTTGCGCCAGTCGGCCACGACGTACATGTCGTTGTCGATCGGCGGCCGCCAAAGCGTGAGCGCGGGACTTCGGCGGAGCAGCGGACGGCCCGCGCCGGTCCACGAGCGGATATCGCCGCGCGCGAGATCGAAGCTGAGCGCGAAGTCCGTGCCGCGCAGGACAAGCTCGCCCGCGCGCTCTTCCGCGAGCAGCGGGTGCGGCGCCGTCGCAGCTGGAAGGGCGCCCGGCCCGGCAGCCGCCCAGCCCGGCAGCTCAAGCTGCGCCCAGGCCACTTCGTGGCCGGATGGCGCCCAGCTCGTGTCCGAGGCGAGCACGAAGCGCAGCTCAAGCCGGTACTCCGCGCCGGGCAGCAGGCGCGCCGGTCTATGCAGCGGGAGCGTCACCGCCGCCGTGCCGCCCGGCGGCACGTCCGGGAGCGGAGCGCAGCCGCTCACAAGCGAGGCGCCGTCCGCCGAGACGGTCCAGACGAGCTGCAAATGACTCAGGTCGCGGAAATCGTACCGGTTCCGGATTGTGACCGTCCCTTGCCCCGCATCGAACGCTTCCACCGTTACCGGCTCGATGATCTTTTTGTACTCCAACAGTCCGGGCGAGGGCGTACGGTCCGGCATGACCAGACCGTCGATGACGAAGTTGCCGTTGTTCGGCTCGTCGCCGTAATCGCCTCCATAGGCGTAGTACGTTCGCCCGTCCGCCGTTCTGCGGCTGAGGCCGTGGTCGATCCATTCCCATACGAAGCCGCCGGCGAGCCGGGGATAGTTGCGGAACGCTTCCTCGTATTCCAGCAGCCCGCCGGGACCGTTGCCCATCGCATGCGCGTATTCGCACAGCACATGCGGCTTCTCCTCGTTGTCGCGCTGTCCGAAGCCGATCATTTTCTCTACGGTCGAGTACATCGTGCTGAAGACGTCGCATACCTTCGCCTCGCGGTCGCCTTCGTAATGAATGAGCCGCGTCGGATCGGCGCTGCGGCACCAAGCGGCCATCGCCTCGTGATTGCAGCCGAAGCCGGATTCGTTGCCGAGCGACCAGAAAAGGATGCTCGGATGATTTTTGTCCCGCCCGACCATCCGTTGTATCCGCTCGACATAAGCTTTTTCCCACGCGGGATCGTTGCTCAGCCGGTCGGCATCCCCTACAAGCTCGAAGCCGTGCGTTTCCAGGTCGGTCTCGTCCATGACGTACAGCCCGTACCGGTCGCACAGGTCGTAGAACCGCGGATCGTTCGGGTAATGCGCCGTCCGCACCGCATTGATGTTGTGCCGTTTCATCAGGACGACGTCCCGCTCCATCGTCTCTAGCGTGACCGCCCGGCCGCGCTCCGGATGATGATCGTGGCGGTTCACGCCGCGCAGCCGGATCGGCTTCCCGTTGACGAGGAGTCTGCCGCCCCTTACTTCCACCCGGCGGAAGCCGACGCGCGTCGGCACCACTTCGAGCGTCTCGCCGTCCGCCGTCTTGAGCGTGAGCAGCAGATCGTACAAAACCGGCGTTTCCGCCGTCCACGGGCGAACCCCGCTCAGCTGCGCCCGGAAGTGCGCCGCCGCTTCATCGCCGCCTTCGCTCCAGCCGTCCACGGGGCAAACGCCGGATGCGGCCTCCGTCCCTTGTTCCCCATCCGTCAGCCGCCACTCTAGCACGACGTTTCCCGTCATCGTCCGCTCTTTAGCCAACTTCACCCTCACGTCCAGCAGACCGTTGCGGCCGTCTTCGTCCAGATCGGCGACGACCGTGTAATCTCTTATATACGTCTTCGGTTGAGCAACCAAGGCGACATCGCGAAAAATGCCGCTCAGCCACCACATATCCTGATCCTCCAAATAGCTGCCGTCCGACCACTGGTATACCTGCACCGCCAGCACGTTCTCGCCCTCGCGCACAAACGGGGCAATCGCGAACTCCGACGGCAAGCGGCTGCCTTGACTGTAGCCGACATAGCTGCCGTTCAGCCAGACGTGAAAAGCGCTGTCCACGCCTTGAAACCGCAAGAATACGTTCCGTGACAGCCAGCTCTCCGGCAGCGTAAACGTCCGCCGGTACGTCCCGGTCGGGTTGTCAGCCGGTACTTCGGGCGGACGGACCGGGAACGGATAATACAAATCCGTATAATGCGGCGCGCCGTACCCGTGAAGCTGCCAATGGCTCGGCACGGCGAG
>NZ_BILX01000084.1 GCF_004000785.1 Paenibacillus ehimensis NBRC 15659
GCGCACGAGTCTTGCTTTTTGGCGTTGCTTATTTTTCGTACAGCTCCAAAGGCAGCCGGTCCGGATCGAAAAAGAACGTAAATCTTTTTCCCGTGGTCTCGTCAACGCGAATCGGCTCCACGGCGATTTCTTCGGCCTCCAGAGCCTTGACGGCCGCTTCGATATCGTCCACCTCGAAGGCCAGATGCCTTAGACCTCTTGCTTCGGGATAGCTTGGCCGCTCCGGCGCATCGGGGAACGAGAACAGTTCGATCTGGTGACCGTCTCCGACCCGCAGATCGAGCTTATACGACTGCCGCTCCGCCCGGTACGTTTCCCGGATGACCGGGAGTCCGAGCACGCGAACGTAAAAATCCTTCGACTTCTCGTAATCCGAGCAAATGACTGCGGCGTGGTGAATGTTGTTCAGCTTTAGCATAACGTTGAGCACAGCCTCCTTCGGAACCGAATCTTATGTACTCCGGTCAATAGCTGATTAACGAAGCCAGCAGAAGACCCGACGCCAGACTCAAACAAAACGAGAAAATACCAACGGACACATTGCCCTTCGGAATCTCGGCCAGCACTTTAAAAGGGGTCAGCAGTTCGAACAAGTAGAACACGATAATCTGGAATGCAATGCCGATGAGCCCCCAGATGATTAAATCGACGAGTCCAACCGAATGATATACGGCAGATGCGAGGACGAGCACCTGACCGATAATTTTGCCCCCAAGATCGTAAGCCGCCGCTTTGGCAGCCGCTGCTTTGGCGGGATCGGACAAGTCGCCGCCCTCCCGGATAAGCTTAAACTCGTTGTACGGCGTCGTCAGGTTGAAAAACAAAATGCCGAGCCCCATAAGCGGTATGGTCACGCCCAAATACATCAAAAAGTTAACGATATTCCCAAACTGGTCCAACGTACTCCAACTCCCCAATAATGTAATTATGTAAGGCTGTTCTTATCTTTAAGCTTAGCCTATGACCGACGAAGGCAAATAATAGGACAAATTGTTCGTGATGCTCCCGCCGACGCGCGCGATGACGGCAGAGCTTCGGCCGTCGATCAGAAAGCAGCCCCAGAGCAATCGGCCGTCGTACGGGCCGTCTAACGTTTCCACCCGGACGCGGGGCAGCTCGGCATATTGCTGGTAGACCATGAGTTGATCTCCGTACTCGTCTTCCCCGCTCGCCTCGGCAACTTCCCCGCTCCCCTTGTAGATTGTGACCCCGCTGCCTTCGCGTCCCAGAATCGGCTTCATCACATAGGGTGTGCCTTCGGGGAAGCACGGCTCCATAAACGTCGGCAGCATATAAGCTTCGATCGTCTCATGCTCTTCTTCCGTATAAAATTCGCCGGCTTGATGCAAATTCCAGATCAGCGCCTGCAGCGCCTTCGTTTGGGCGGCAAACCCCGAGGGCGGATTGATAATTGCCAGCTTGCCGCCCGCTATTAAGTCCAGCACATGCTCGCCGGTCGGATAGCCGTCCGTATCCCGGTCTTCCGCCAGCTTCTCGATCGCATGCAGCCGGTACATCACATCGATCGGACGGCCCGCCGCCTCTTCGTCACCGGTATTATGCTGCGCCCATATCCGGTCTCCCTCCACGCGGAGGTCCGACAGCGCTGCAAATTCAGCGCCGGCAATCCCGGATTGCTTCATGAGATAGCGAGTCGTTCCGGCGTCCTCCTCATGCCAATCCAGCGAGCTGAAGACAACATGATCGGACGTATAACCCGCCTCGCGGTATAGGTCAAGCATCCGCTTAAACGCCTGGCGGAAAGCTCCGCTGCAGCTTTCGTTCGGATCCTCTTCGCCATAGGCTGCGCACACCCGGCCGTTCACATGAAAGGCTTCGACAATCCCTGTCGGCGTGTCGCTGTTAAACTCAAGCATCTTGAGCCCCTGCGACGTCAAGGCAAAATCGAACCGCCCGATCAGCGTCGGTATGTCTTCATCAAACCGGAGACGGATGGCGCCGAACGACGCAGGAGGCAGTCCCAATTCGGCCAAAAGCGCCGGTTCGCCCTGTTGGACGATCCGGACGGTCTTGGCATAGATGCGTCCTAACTTTTCGGCGGCTCTGCGCATTTCTTCCAGCTGCGCCCGCTCCAACCGGTACAAGCCCGCAAGCGCGTATTCCTGACCGTACAAGCAGTCCCATGTAAAAATACCCTCTTGCCGCAGCGGCCCGTAGATCGCTTCCCGGCGTTCCGCATAAGAAGCGTCCGGCCGCAGCGTCTTTGCCATGCTCATGTCCGTACGCCTCCTCTCTGATCTTTGCTGTTAATGGTCTTCGGACTGCCCATGGCACCTCGGACGCTAGGAGCTTGAACTGCCGCTGCTGCCGATGCCTCCTTTGCTAATCCCGGAAGAGCTGCCTGAAACTTTGGAGGAGCTTTTCGACCCCGAGCCCCCATAGTAATGTCCTCCGGACGAACCGCCGCTGCTGTCGTCGCAGTAGCCGTCCCCGTTACGATCGGTGCATTTCGAATCGGAGCAGCCCGCCGTACCGCCAAGTACCAGTGTGGACGCCACGAACAACGCTACCAGTTTGCGTGTCCTGCTGCTTTTTTGCTGTTCCATTTCTCGTCACTCCTGTTTTTCCCGTTTGAACTGCGGCTACACCGGCACGGCGTAATATACATACGTCTCGCGGTCTTCATCGATTTCGGCAGCGGTACGCTGCCATTCCCGACCCTCCGCATACAAATAATTCGCCTGAAGGTTGAGCATGGCCTCCAACGTATCAGGAAACGTGTACGTATGCACCAGCCGGTAATCCGCCGTCCATTCGCGGTACTCCCTCAGCTCCATGCGAACGCCGCGAGGAACTTCCGGCTTGCTCCACAACATCGTCCGCTCGTCAAGCGCTTCCTGTACGTAGACAACATAACACGCCGGCTCCACAGCGCACGATGTTTTCTCATACACCTTGCCGTCCTTGATAAAATAATCGCACGCAAAGCGCAAAGCGATCTCGTCCCGGCCGATCCGGTCATAATAATACAGCAGCGGAAACGTCTCGCTGCCCTCGGCATACAAACGGTATTCCAATCGTGTCATCATGCTTCAGCACTCCTTTTCTCTCTCTCGGAAACGGGCCCTTCTCACGAGATTCACCAAACATATACGCATAAAGGCGAGAAAGGATTCGCCCTTCGCCATGCGGTTTGTTCTCCGGCCCCGGAAGCTGCGTCCAAAATCGATTATAGGTTTCTGACGCGGCACGTCAAGCAAAATTTCCTTCGGATTCGCGAAACAACAAAAAAGAGGCCTTATGCCTCTTGAGCTTGTTGAGAAAGTGGTCAGACGGGATTATAGAGGTAACGAAGGGGTGGGTATCTACTTCCGACCGCTACTCCACCCCGCAAAGTGAAGTTGAATCAGGGAAGCTTAGTCCGAGTACTTTGCGGGGACCCCGGGTCCTCGGGAAATTTGATTGGAAGCCGCTTAATAGCGGACATTTCCCGAAGACAAAGGCGGCCGCTATCGCTTCTCCAGTAGATACCCCACCTCCGTATGTTTCTCTATTCTTGTCAAAACCACTTTATCAACAGCCTGAAGAGGCCCATGCCTCTTAATCTCTGAACGTATCAAAAAATGTTAAGAGAGTGTTTAAAAGCCTTGCATAAGCATAAAAAAGCGCCGCGCCAATGAACAATCCATGGCTCAGCGCTTCGCTTACCGTATTAATGAAGGCTTGACGTCCTGAATCATTTTTTCCAGCTGCTTCGAGCACTGCCCGTACATGTTTTTTGCTTGCTGGTCCTTCGTCGTTAGAGCGAACATTTCCAAGTCCGCTTCGCATTTTTTTAAGACGGCCAGTAACGAGGCTTTCTGCTGCGGCTCGGGAACCTGCAGTTGATCGTCGTACAAATCGACGTACAGTTGTCCGTAAGAGTCCACTTGGCCAAGATACACATTTTCAACCGTTACCCCCGTTTTTTCCAATTCGGTTTGGAGCCATTGCCGGCTTAGCCCCAACGTCGCCAACGGTTCGTCCATTATGTTGCCGTCCATAATAACGGCTTGCGGCTCTTGCTCGGGTCCGACCTTGATTCCCAAGTGAGCGGGAGTTAAAGGCTGATGCTCTTTTTTAAGAAGCACGTTAATATCGCCGCTGGGCTCCATATTCGCAAATTCCACATCGGCTGTTTTAAATACGCTTCTCTTCCTCAATTGTTCCAATAGCTCATCGGTGGTAAGACGTTCCTTCTTCATGTTATCTTCGAGGATTTTTCCGTCTTTGATAAGAACCGTCGCTTTGCTGTCGATCCAATTCCGTGCCGATTTGCTTTTTAACTGCAAAAATTCGATGCCCAAGGAGGCGAGAACCCACACCGCTAAAGATACGATTCCTAAATACCAGTTGGCTTCCAGATCCAACGAGATATAGGCCGCGAGGCTGCCGATCGTGATCCCTGTAATGTATTCGAAAAACGAAAGCTGAGACACTTGCCTTTTGCCCAAAAGCTTCGTCAATAAGAAGAGCACGATAAGCGACAGCAGGGTCCGCAAGCTGATTTCCAACCAATCGGGCATTCCTTTACCTCCATTCCGAGTCAGAAACTGAGATGTATCGAATACCCAGATTATTTGCGGTTGGATGGATTTTTAAAGAACTTAAATTTAGGATTTGAATCCATATGTATCCGTGGTGAATAGAGGGGCTAATGGCCGGGCATCCTTTTAAACGCCAAGAAAAGAAGCAGGATCATCCCGAGATAGCCGAACAGAGGATAAAGATAAGAAAGCAGCGGAGTATAGCCGAACTGGCTGATCAGAAAGCTTCCGAGCAGAATCGCTAACACCAGCCCTTTGGTCGGGAGTACGAACAGGCTTTGAATTTGCCGCGCGATCCCAAATACGTTGCCGATGATCGTGGTAAAAATTTCCCCGTAGATGACAAGCAGAAACAAGATATGCACCGCTCCGCCAAGGTCCCGGATAATTTCGGCCATTGGAATATCGAAGGATGCAATGTCCGGCATCTTGGTATTCATGGCCCAATGGCTGATCAGCAGCATGAATCCAAGAGCCACGCCTCCCCAGAAGCCGCCCCATTTCAAGGCGCTTTCGTCCTGTATCTCGCTTCCGAGAGGCACCATCACCGCTTGGACAAAGGCGAAATTCAATGCGGCGTAGGCAAACGGGCTAATCAGCCACGTTAAATCGGACAACGGCAGGTTTTGCCAACGGAGGCTTGCAGCCGTCCCGCTGTCCCCGACAACCTGGAAGGCAATGAGAAGCATGAAAAAAAGCATCAGAGGCACCACCAGCGAATTCACCGCCAAAATCCCCTGCATGTCTTTGGTCATCACCAGATAACAAAGGACGATGCTAATTACAATTCCCCACTGATACGGCAAATGAAGCTGTTCTTCAAAAATGGAGCCGGCGCCTGACAGCATCACGGAAGTCATCCCGAATAAAATGGCAAATGTCGCCGCATTGGCGATCTTGCCGAACAGGCTGCCGAAAAGGTAGATGTTAAGCTCCTGATAAGAAAATGCTTTAATCCTGTGCGCCAAAACCATCATCCGGGTTCCGATCCACATAAAAAGAAACGTACTGATCAGGATTCCTACCGCTCCCCATGCCCCGTAAACCGTAAAAAACTGCATGATCGACTGTCCGGAAGCGAATCCGGCTCCCACCACTGTCCCCGTGTATGTAGCTGCAATTTGCAAGATCGAGACCGTTTTTTTATCCATAAAACCTCCGGAGGGTCCATAAAATAGAAAATAATCTTATGCTTCATTTTATGTCCGGCAGGCTTGTATATTCCCGCTTTGTCCGCCCTTTGTAGACAAACTTTTCACCAGGTTCGCTCACACGTTAGAATCAGCCCTCAAACATTCCTTGACAGGAATATTCCTGATAAGGTATATTTTAAACAAGACACCCTGGTTACACGTACCGAAAGAAAATTTAGGAGGAATTTAGATGTCGAACCCCATGACGATCAAGGCAGAAGGTCAAGAGCTTATTCTGGAGCGCGTGTTCAATGCGCCGCGCGAGCTTGTATTTAAAGCGTTCTCACAGGCCGAACATCTCAAGCACTGGTGGGGACCGCGCGGCTGGACGCTTACGGTTTGCAACGTTGATTTTCGTCCCGGCGGCATCTGGCATTACTGTATGAAGTGTGTTGACGAGAACCAAAGCGATTTTTACGGATACGAATCTTGGGGTAAAGCGGTTTATCAGGAAATCGTCGAAGCGGAGAAAATCGTCTACGTCGATTACTTCTCGGATGCCGAAGGCAATGAAGCGGAAGGAATGCCCGCACCTCTCATTACGATGACTTTCACCGAGTTCGAAGGCAAGACGAAGCTTGTGAACCGGGCCCAATATCCTTCTGCCGAAGCGCTCAAAACCGTTATCGACATGGGGATGGAGCAAGGAGTTACCGAAACGTGGGATCGTCTCGACGAGCATTTGCAATCCATTCAATAAATATGTAAAGCCGTCCGGCCTGAAGCTTGACGGCTTTGTTTTGCATTGCGCAGCACCGGGGTTTATACTGCACGGCTGTAGGTCCGTTCCGTATGGCTGCGGTTGCCCCGCCAGCCCAAATAGCCGGATACGATATTCCCGTCCCGGTCAAATTCAAGAATGGCTTTGAACGGGTAAAAATCCCCGAAACGAAACCGCAGATCCGTCCAAATGTATCGGAACGTCTTTTCCGTCACAATCTGTTCTTGACGGATATGCTGCGCGATCGAAAAGAACGTGTCGGCGGCCGGGCACAAGCGTTTTAAGGTATCCCGGTCCGGCACTTCGAAAGCTTGTTTAGGCACGTTGTCGGAGTGCTTCTCCAGTCGTTCGGTTTCCCGGTACCGCTGCCCTCTCCATTCGCCCAGAACCAGCTCCGAATCCGTCTCCGCGATCGCGGTCCACCGGTTGAAACGGAACGTAGGCAGGACGCTGACAGCCGTTGCGTTTTTATAGCGAACCGACATGAGCCGAACGTATCGGCGGTGCATCACGAACCTTAGGGCAATGTAGACGACAGAGCAGCCATTTATCAGCATGAACAGCGGACCAGGCGGGACAACGCCCATCCACCAAAGCGCAATTCCTGCAAGTTGAGCAAGGAATAGAACCGGATCGAAAACCATAAGAACATCCCGCGAAAGCCGTTTATTGGAAAAAGGAAGCAGGGCTTGGGTTCCGAACGTGTTCAGCGCATCCAGACCGACATGGACAAACACGGCGAGGAAGCTCCACAGCCAAACCCAACCCCATGCGAGCCCGCTGAAGAAAGGCATCATCCCTAGCGTGACGACGCTTGGCCATAAAAACCAAGCCATGACGGAATGCGTAAGTCCCCGATGCTTTTTCAGATAGACGGCATCCCCTTTGGTCAATTTATGGACATAGTCGATATCCGGCAATTCGGAAGCGATCGTCGTTCCGATCGTCACAGCTAGCGCCAGCGCCGGGTCGGCTCCAATCTCCGGCACGAAGCGGGCCATGGCTCCCAGCCCGAGACCGATGAGGAAATGACTGGCCGTATCCATATTCAGTTCCCTCCTTCTAAAAGTAATCACTTAAACTACCGTTCACGACTTCTAAGTATAGCGCAGAAACGGCTTGCTCCGAAGCGGGACTTGATGGAAAAGACGGAAAAAAGGCCATTTACCGGTTGTTGTTGACCAGCTTCTGGAGTGCTGCGATAAGATTTTTCGCATAAACTCCGATCTGCATGCTGATCTCATCCCGCATAAAATCCTTGGTCATCATGAACCGGTCCTTATGGCCGCGGCAAACATAGCGATAATACAGCAAAGAATCGTCCTTCCCATCCTCAAACACACGGATATTTCTTTCAACAAGATCTTTTTTGGACTGCTGCACATCTGCCCTTATCGTGTTCGCCAGCACTTTAGCGGCAGCGGAATACAGAGGCTTCAAGGTTTGGGACGACATTTCGACTTCTATGCTCTTCTTTTCCACAATGTTTAGCACAACGGGTAAAATGATCGATTTCCGCATCATCTCGAACTCTTTTTTTGTTGGAGGCGCAGTCTGCGGGAGAGCGGACATGGATTGTTCTTTATGCTGTGGAAGCATCATCCGGCTGGACTCCCACAATCCGTTGCCTTGGAGTTTCTTGCTCATCTATAATGCCCTCCGATTTTCTGCGACCTGTCCAATGCCTGCCCGGAAGCTGTCAGCGATGACGCTCTTACGATCGCGGCGCTGCCGTAGCGATCCTTGATTTGGTCCGTCACTTTATCTAAGGTTCTGGCCCGGACTTGATCTTCAAAAAGCGTCAATTGATAGGTCTGATCGTCAATAAGGTTGCTAAGCGTTACGCCCATCCGGCGTATCGGCATTTTATCCCAGTACCGGTAAAATAACCGCTTGGCTGCCTCGTACACGGCGTTGGTGTTATTGGTAGGGTCGGGCATCTTCATTTGTCTTGAAAAGCCTGTAGGGGCTTCGTAAGGGCTGCACATGCAGCTGACCGTGACGACCCAGCCCATATACCCTTTACGCCTGCAATCCCGGCAAACTTCTTCCGTCAGCTCCAGGAGTACCGTCTCCGCCTCGCTGTTTTGCGTATAATCTCTAGGCAAGGTCATCATGTGGCCCACGGATTTAGGAGGGGTATGGAACGTGCCGGGCGTAACGGGCGAATCATCCAGACCGTTGGCCGTCCGCCACATCACCTCGGCGTGAATATCGCTTTGTTTTCCGAAACGGACCCGAAATTTCTGTTTTAAACGGGGCAAGGGCGTCCTCGCAATATCGCCAATGGTATACATTCCGAGCCGGGCAAAATGCGCCGTCATCCGGGAGCCGACGCCGAACATTTTATGTACCGGCTCCGGCCAAAGCCGTGTCTCCAGCTCCGATTTATGCAGTGTACATATGCCCGTCTTGCTTTTCTTTGCCCATATGTCCGTTGCGATTTTGGCAAGTATTTTATTTGAACTGATACCGATCCTTACCCAGACGCCGGTTTGTTGAAGTACTTTTCGTTGTATGGATTCCGCAATGATGACAGGATCGCCGAACATATGGAGACTTCCCGAAACATCGAGGAACTGTTCGTCGATCGAAAATATTTCGACAAGATCGGTATACTCCTTATAAATTTGCGTAATCATGAGGGAAACGTCGATATAATGCTGCATACGCGGCCGCATGACGACGAGATCGGGACACTTGTTCAGAGCTTCGCCCAACCGCTCCGCCGTAGTCACCCCGAAACTTTTGGCGATGGGACAGGCGGCTAATATAATACCTGAACGCCGTGCCGGATCCCCCGCAACAACAACCGGCTTGTTCTTGCACCATGGATGGTCCGCCTTCTCTACGCTGGCGTAAAAGCTCTGGCAATCCGCCAAAAAAATCGTTCGTTCGCTTTTTCCCATCATTCCAACCGCCTCCGTAAGTTCGCCAGCATGGTCATGAGCTCTGCTTTTACCAGGCTTCTTAACATCTTAAAATGATGGATATAGCCGCGGATTTTATATTCGACGTCGATTCCGAGCCCATTCATTTCCGTCTTGATTATTTTAATATCGTGTGCCTTCAGTTTGCGTTTAACGGTTTGCATTTCCGCATAAACGGAGTTTTCGATGTCCCTTAAATAAGAAATGACATGATTGTAGACAAGTTTGTTCCGATACATGGTCAGTTCATCGATATCTCTTGCCAGCATATCGAGCAAAATAGGCAGCAATGTAAATTCCTTGATGATTTGAATATCTTCTTCGGTCTCGACTCTTGGGTTAGTATTCATCTTCACACCGCCAATGGGAACATACATTCTTGTTTGTATTATATACCGAACATACGTTCTTTATGCAAGATGAATTTCTTGGAAATCGACGCGCGGCGATAAGCCGATCGTCGCCGAAAGAAACCGATGAATACGCCCGCTTGCCAGCCGCTCGTCACAGTTCACCTATGAGCGTATCCTCGGGTCGTGCTATAATCGGAAAAAGAAAAGCGTCCCGCCTCGGCAGAGACGGAACGCTAAAAATGGAAGCAAAGGTGAAGACGCATGCTGCTGCATAAGGGCGAAACGTTGTTTCGCCAAGGAGAAACCGGACCGCTGTACCGCATCAGGAGCGGCCTGCTTAAAATTGTCCGCATTCACGAGGACGGAAATCCCGTTCTGGTTAATATTATCGTTCCGGGCGAGACGATCCCTCATCATTCCTTGATCAGTCCGAAAGAATATTACGGGACCGCGATTGCGCTCATGACCTGCGAGATTGAAGCGCTTCCCGCTCAAGAATGGTATGCCAAGCTCCAACGGGAACCGCAAACGTGTCTGGAGATCGCCATGCTGCTGGAGAGCAAGCTGCGGATGATGCAGCAGCGAATCGATCAGCTGACGCAGATCACGCCGGCAGATAAGCTGGCGAAGCTGCAAAGCTGGTTCGAAGCCTATATTGCCCCGGCCCGTTTGACCGATCTGCTGACACAGGAAGAGATCGGCCAGTTTATCGGGCTGCGCCGCGAGACGGTCAATCGTCTGCTTCGCGCTCAAGCAGGCAGCCGCGATGCCTTGCAGGTCCGGGATCATACCAAACGCTGAAGCTAAGCATACATTTCCTGTACTTATCTTAACGCATTTTAGCGGTGTGCCGGAGCCGTTGGCTCCCCGGCTTCCTCCAACGAGCCCGCCGGTCCGAAAAATTCGTAACGCGCATCCTCCTGCCGTACGCCCCATGCTTGCAGCATCCGGTTGACCGTCTTCATGAACGGTACCGGGCCGCAGAAATAGAACGCCGCGTCCGGCGAAGGAACGACGGACTGCAGCCACTCCAGATCGATGTAGCCCTCCTTGTGGAACGTTCGCTCCGCCCGATCGGCAGCGGTCGGCGATTGGTAGCAAACATGGTACGACAAGCCCGGATGCTTGCGGGCCAGCTCCTCCACCTCCGCGCGCATTGCGTGCGTCTCGCCGTTCAGGGCTGCGTGAATGAACGTGACCTGCCGGTCCGGGGCCGTTTCGCCAATCGTTTTCAGCATGCTGAGCAGCGGAGTGAGACCGACGCCGCCGCTGAGCAATACGACCGGGCGCGGATCGGAGAGGTCGAGCGTGAAGTCCCCGGCGGGAGCCGTCAGCCATAGCGTATCCCCTTCGTTCACGTGCTCATGGAGGAAGACGGACACTTTGCCGGACGGACGGTCCGGCGCGCCGTCCTCGCGTTTGACGGAAATGCGGTAATACGGCTTACCCGGCGCATCCGACAAGCTGTATTGCCGGATATGCGTATACGTCTCGCCGGGCATCTCCGGCTTCACGCTGACATACTGCCCAGGCTCGAACGAGGCAATCGCTCCCCCGTCCAGCGGAACCAAATAAAACGACGTAATGACGCTGCTTTCCTTTTGCTTGCGGTCCACCCGGAACGCCCGAAAGCCTTCCCAGCCGCCCGTCTGCCTTTCGGCTTGGTCGTACATTTCCGCTTCTACGCCGATGAAAGCGTCGGCAATGATGCCGTAGGCGGTTTCCCACGCCTGAAGCACCTCGTCCGTCGCTGCCTCGCCGAGCACCTCCCGCATGGCCGTCAGCAGCGTCCGGCCTACGATCGGATAATGCTCGGGCTTGACTCCAAGGCTCCGGTGCTTATGCCCGATCTGCTTCACCACAGGCAGAATGGCAGCCAAATTATCGATATGGACGGCGGCGGCATACACGGCATTAGCGAGCGCCGTCGGCTGACGTCCCTGCTTTTGGTTCGCGTGGTTGAAGACGTTTAGCAGCTCGGGATGCTCGGTGAACAAAATTTCATAAAATCGTTTCGTGACTTCAGTCCCCTTCGATTCCAGAACCGGGACCGTCGATTTAATAATGCGGATCGTCTGTTCGTTTAACATCGTTATCCCTCGTTTCATCATTGCGGTTTCGTTACCCTTGCATGAGAACAGTATACAAGTACGACAAGAACGCTCTTGTGATTTAGATCACATCAAAACAAAACGATTTGTGGCAAAACAGACAGCAGCCGGTCGGGTTTTCATTATTCCGACCGGCTGTTTGTTTGCCAAGTTATTGGATTCCGGGTTATGCTCAGAGGTTAAAAGCCCGTCTTCGACGTATCCTTCCCTTGATCGGCCAGCGTTTCGCCGTTCCCCGTACCGGTATTGCCGTACACCGTGTTGTTTTCGCAGCGGCTTCCGGCGATTTGGATGGCGGCTGTCGAGCAACGGGACAGCATATTGCCCGTAACGAGATTGTGCCGGCTGAAGGAGCCGTCGGCATTGCCGGACGTTTCAAGAACAACGCCGGTTTGAACCCGCCGCACATCGTTGCCGGTCACCGTAGTGGCATCGCTGTTCAACAGGACGATACCGCGCTCCGTTTGATCGATTTTGTTGCCGGAAACGATGTTGCCCAGCGGCCGCTCGTCGCCTGCCGCGCCATCGCCCTCCAGCGAGATGCCGCACTCCTTCGCCCGGGAAATGACGTTATGGACGATCACGTTGTCCGTACAGTAATCGCGCAGCACGATGCCCTGTTTGCCGGCATAAGCGCCGTTCTCCAGCCCTTCCGCCGATAACAGGTTGCCTTCGATCCGGTGGTACGAGCTCGGTTTCAGCTTGGAGGATATTACAATAAAGGCATCGTCGCATTGCTGCGCCACGTTATCGGAAACGATCGAATACGCGCTGCCTGCGGAAATATAGATGCAGGGTCTTTTCAACAAACGGAACCGGTTGCCCGTCAGCCGGAAATTCGCCGCCGACTCGGCAAAAATACCGTAGCCTTCGTATAAGCTTTCGGAGGCGAAAAGCTGGAGGAACGAGCTTCCGCTGACCGAGACGTGCCGGCTGTCGTTGAACCATACGCCGTTGACGATGGTGGTGAAATAACAATTCCGAACGGAGACGTTCTCGCATTTTTCGAAATAAATGCCGCGCTCCTTCAACTTCATGTCAATCGGAGAAGTAGAGCCAATGCCTTCGAAACCGAGCCCCTCGACCGCGTTCCACTTCGTGCCGAGCCCCATCACCATGGATAGATTCGGCTCCGCCGCCTTCAGGATGGAGGCACCCGGCCCGTCTCCGACCAGACGCACATTCGACCTCAGCATAATGGCGGATCTCAGCACGTAACGCCCGGGCGGAAAATAGACGGTCCCCCCCATAGGCCCTGCCGCTTCGATGGCCGATTGAATCGCCGGCGCATCGTTCTGATCAAAACGCCCCATGCCCTGGGCTCCGTAATTTTTCACGTTGATCCAGGCGACCGATTCCGGGCGAAATCCCGGATTCTGCATCGGGTTGGGCATCGGGTTAGGCATCGGCTCCGCCGAGGCCGTGCCGCTCCAGCCTGTACCGGCGGCCAGGATCATTCCGGCCGTCGCTGTCCCCATCGTAGCCAGCAGCTCGCGGCGGGTCATGGCTTTGTCTTTGGATGAAGACGAAGATTCCGAAGTAGACATATCGTATATCGTTCCCCCTTCCACAATCTAGCAATCTATCAGCATTATAGCCTTCTCCGCTTCATTTGACAATTGGGCCGGAGCCCGGTGTTCCGACAAAAAAAGAACATGCCCGCTTAGCGGAACATGCTCCACAGTTTGATCAGATGAAACGTATTGTTCGGATCGATTTTTTGCGAGATGACAAACTGGACGAGCTGCTCGGTCTGTTGTTCGGTGACCCTTTCGCCGAGCACCTTCGTCAGCATGCCGACGAACCGCCGAACCTTTACGCGGTCCTGCAGGTCGTACTTCGTGACACCCTGCAAAATCATTTTAACGCGCTCTTTCGTCTCCGGGTTTTTCATTTTCAGCTTGATCCGCTCGACTTGCGCAGGGTCAAAGCCGTACTTCGTATAGCTCATGCCGCACACCTCCGCGTTCTTGCTACAGGACTTACATCTACCACACAGTAAGTCTATGTCGGAGGGCTTGGCCTTGTGTACCTATTTCTTTCGCCGTCTTTCCCCTTCACCCCGCAGGCGGGGGCGTCAAACAGGCTATCGACTAATCCAGCATCTCGCTGTCGAAGATGTGCTCGCGCTGCAAATAATGACGGAGCGGCACGTAGTCGGCCTCCGTCCAAAAACCCGGCTGCTTGACAAGCTCCGCCGCGTCGTCTCTTGCCTGCTCCATCACTTCGAAATCGGTCACCATATCCGCGAGCCTGAAATCCGGCACCCCGCTCTGCTTCGTGCCGAAGAAATCTCCGGGCCCCCGCAATTCGAGGTCGCGGCGCGCAATCTCGAAGCCGTCATTCGTGTCCGTCATCGCCTTCAGCCGCTCCTTGCCGACCTCGTTCTTCGGATCGGCAATCAGCACGCAGTACGATTGGTGCTCGCCCCGTCCGACCCGGCCCCGCAGCTGGTGAAGCTGCGATAGTCCGAACCGGTCGGCGTCATAGACGACCATCAGCGTGGCGTTGGGCACGTCGACGCCTACCTCAATAACCGTTGTCGAGACCAACACGTGAAGCCGGCCTTGGCTGAACTCGCGCATAATCTCGTCCTTCTCTGCCGGGGCCATCCGTCCGTGCAGCAGCCCGACTTTGTACTCCGGAAAAGCAAATTGAAGCTGCGCGTGCACGTCAATCGCGTTCTGCACGTCGAGCTTCTCGGATTCCTCAATCAGCGGACAGATGACGTACGCCTGCCGCCCTTCGGCCACCTCGCGGCGAATAAAGCCAAGGACGCGCTCCAGCATATTATGCGTCACCGCGTACGTCTGAATCGGCTTTCGTCCCTTAGGGAGCTCCCGCAGCGTCGATACGTCCATATCGCCAAATGCGGTAATCGCGAGCGTCCGCGGGATCGGCGTCGCCGTCATCGTGAGCACGTCCGGATTCATCCCTTTGCGGCGCAAAATACTGCGCTGCTGTACGCCGAAGCGATGCTGCTCGTCCGTAACGACGAGTCCGAGCCGCCGGAAAAATACATCCTCTTGAATGAGTGCATGCGTGCCGACGACAATGTCAACCATTCCCATCTGCAGCGAGCCGAGCACATCCCGGCGCTGCCGCTCCGTCAAGCTGCCCGTCAGCAGCGCCGTCTGAATGCCGTACGGCTCGAACAAACGGTCGAGCGAGCGCTTATGCTGCTCCGCAAGAATTTCCGTCGGCACCATCAGCGCGCCTTGATAGCCGGCTTTGACGACGGCAAAAAGCGCCACTGCCGCAACAACCGTTTTCCCGGCGCCGACATCGCCCTGCAGCAGGCGGTTCATGCAGAAAGGCTGCTGCAGATCATGAAGAATTTCGGCCAGCACGTTTTTCTGCGAAGCCGTCAGCGTGAACGGCAGCGCGCGTACAAACGCGCGGACGGCCGGCAAATCTACGGGGTGCGCGACCCCGTCCGCCCGCTCGTGATTCAGCGTGCGGTACGCCTGCATCTTGAGCTGGAACAAGAACAGCTCCTCGTACACCATCCGGCGTCTCGCCCGCTGTCCCTGCTCCATGCTGCCCGGCATATGCAGCAGGGCGACCGCCTGTTTGCGGGGCAGCAAATTGTATTTGCGCAGCAGCTTGCCCGGCAGCACCTCGGGAATGAGGTCGCCGAATTGCAGCAGCGCTTGCTTCGTCGTCTGCCTGAACCATTTTTGCGTGATCGAGCCCGTCACCGAATAAACCGGCTGCAGCGTCCCGGTCTGCGACGTACCGCGGCCCGGGAATTCGACCTCCGTCACGGTCAAGTGCAGCCGCTTCTGGTCCCATTTTCCGGTCAAGACGATATCCGTACCGGCTGTCAGCTTGTCCTTCAAAAAATGCCGGTTGAACCAGACAGCCGTAATGAAGAGCGGATCGACCACGATTTTGCAGGTCATGCGCGATTTGGTACGCCCGTACATTTGCACCTGGGGAACCCCCGCGACCGTCCCCTGCACCGTAATCCGGTCTCCGTCCTTCACCTGCGTCAAATCGCGAAGCGTGTAATCCTCGTAGCGGAAAGGATAATAATCGAGGAGCTCTCCGACGCTCGAGATGCCGAGCGCAAGCAGCTCCTCGGGCTTCTTGCCTTTGACGCCGGACACCTTCGTGACCGGAAGCGAATAAAGATCCAAGGTCATATCAGACCGGTATGGCAAAGGCCGCTACGGTTCCGGGTCCGACATGCGCTCCGATGACAGGCCCGATATGCGTGTATTGCACGCTTTTCACATCAAAATGCTGCTGCAGCAGCGAGCAAAGCTGCTCCGCCGTCTCGCGGCCGGTCGTGTAAGCCATGGCCAAATCGATCGGCTTGCCGGCGTAATCCGGCTGCAGCAGCTCGACGATCCGGTTCATCGCTTTCTTCTGTCCGCGAACCTTATCGACGGAGTAGACGACTCCGTCATCATTGATCGACAGGATCGGCTTAATATTGAGCAAGGAGCCGAAGAGCGCCGCCGCCTTGCCGATCCGACCGCCCTTATGCAAATACTCGAGCGTATCCACCAAAAAATAGAGTGCCGTGCCTTGGCGCAGCGACGCAATCCGTTCCAAAATTTCCGACTTGCTCTTCCCCTGCTTTGCCGCCTCCGCGGCAGCGACGACGAGCATGCCGATACCAAAAGAAGCCGACCGGCTGTCCACCACCTCGATATCCGCCTTCTCGTCGATCATCGATTTCGCCACGAGGGCGGACTGGTAAGTCCCGCTCATCTGCGATGACAAATGAATCGAGATGATCGAATCGGCCCCTTCCCCCGCAAGCCTCTCGTATACTTGGATGAAATCGGCCGGCGACGGCTGGGATGTGGTCGGAAAAATACCGGACGAGGCCAGCTTGTCATAAAATTGCTCCGGACCCATATCGACCCCGTCGCGGAATCCCTCAGACCCGAACAATACTTTAAGCGGCACCATCTCAATGCCGAGCCGCTCCCGCAGGTCGGCCGGAATATCCGCCGTGCTGTCCGTCACAATACGAACTTGGCTCAATAGCCTCCCTCATCTCTTTTGCAAAGTTTTTGATCTATAGACATAGCGTCGAAACCCAACCTCTTACTCCGCGGAAATAATGTAGTAATACAGCGGCTGTCCGCCGTCCTGCACTTCCACTTCCACCTCTTGATACGTTTGTTCGACATACCCGACAAGCTCATCGGTCTGCTCCTGCAGCGCATCCGCTCCGGTATACAGGGTCACGATCTCCGCACCCGCATCCAGCATGGAATCAATCAGCTTTTTGCAGGAATCGACGAGGTCCGGAGCCGAGGAAACGATGCGGCCGTTGTGAATGCCGATATAGTCACCCTCTTTAATATCGATCCCGTCCATTTGCGTGTCGCGTACGGCATGGGTAATTTGACCGGCCTGTACCTGCTGCAGCGCCTGCTCCATTTCGCCGATGTTTTCCTCGGGAGCCGCCTCCTCCTGGAAAGCGATGACAGCCGCAATGCCTTGCGGAATCGACTTGCTGGGGATGACGACAACCTGCTTATCTTCCACAAGCTCCACAGCCTGCTGCGCAGCCAGAATGATGTTCGAATTGTTCGGCAGCACGAACACGGTTCTCGCATCGACCTCGCTGACGGCGCGGACGATATCTTCGGTGCTCGGGTTCATGGTTTGTCCGCCGTGCAGAATCCGGTCGACGCCCAAGCTGCCGAAAATACCGGAAATGCCCTCTCCCGCGGATACGGCAACAAAGCCGTATGGCTTGAGCTCGCGGGACGGATCGTTCGCCGCGGGGACGGACGGTCCGCCGAGTTCGAGCTCCTTGGCCGCGTCCAGCAAATGCGTCGCCTTGGCCAATGCCGCGATTGCGCCGGACGGTCCGGCCTCCTCCATCAGAAGATGCGTATGCTGATCGCGCATATTTTCAATTTTGATGCGGCTGAGATCGCCGTAGTTCTGTGCCAGATTCATAACGCTGCCCGGGAATTCGGCATGGATATGCACTTTGACCAGATCGTCATCGGCCACGACAAGCAGAGAATCGCCGAAGGCGGACAGCTCCTCGCGGAACAGGGCCTCGTCAAACGTGCGGCCGTTCAGCTTGCCCGGGTTCAGCGTCACCATAAACTCCGTACAATACCCGAACTCGATATCCTCCGTCGCCAGCTTCGCCTGCGCGCGTTCATGACCGGTAAAATCAAGCGGCGTCGCAGCGGGCTCAAGCGTCTCCTCAAGCGGCTGCACCGCGCCAAAAGCGACGTACGGCATATCGGCCGGCTCCTCCGCGGGCGCTTCCTCCATGTCCAGAACGGACACAAAGCCCTCGTATATGTACACGAGCCCCTGTCCGCCCGAATCGACGACGCCCACCTGCTTCAGTACGGGAAGCATGTCCGGCGTTTTGTCCAGCGCCTCTTTTGCTTTATCCAGCAGTTCCGCCAGCACCACAGCGACATCGGGCTGCCGTTTGGCAGTCTGTACGCCCTGCTTTGCCGCTTCCTTGGCTACGGTCAGAATCGTACCTTCCACGGGCTTAACGACGGCTTTGTAGGCCATATCCACGCCGTTCTGAAACGCCGCAGCCACCTGCTGGGCATTGGCCGAAGGCAGGTCGGATACGGCTTTGGCGAAACCGCGGAACAACTGCGACAGAATGACGCCCGAGTTGCCGCGAGCGCCCATCAGCAAGCCTTTAGCAAGCGCTTCCGCTGCTTTACCCAAGTGGTCCGACGGACGGCGGCGAAGCTCTTCCACCCCGGAAGTCAAGGTCAAATTCATATTCGTGCCCGTATCGCCGTCCGGTACCGGAAAGACGTTGAGCGCATTGACCCGCTCCGCGTTCGTCGTCAGCCTATGCGCTCCCGCTTCTACCATTCGGATGAAATCTTGTCCATTCATTTCTTTTAAGCGCTTACTCAAAAAGACCGTTCCCCTTTCGCTATAACCCTGTCGGCGATCCATAACATGTTTCGGCCACAACCGCTGTCATCACAGGTCTCATTCCGCAATCCTCACGCCTTGGACAAATATGTTCACATTGGCCACTTGCAGACCCGCGACTTCGCCGAGCATGTATTTTACTTTGCTCTGCACGTTGTGGGCAACAACCGAAATTTTCGTGCCATAGCTGACGATGATATATAAATCAATGGTCAGGACATCCTGCTCGTCGCGGTGAACCTCGACTCCCCGGCGCAAATTGTCCCGGCGCAGCAGTTCGGCAATCCCATCCTTGAATTGATTGCGCGAAGCCATCCCGACAAGTCCGTAGCAGTCCAACGCCGCCGAACCCGCAAGCACGGCGATTACTTCGTCCGTAACGTAGATTTTTCCATATTCTGAAGCCAGTTCGATTGTCATCTCCATACAGCTCCTTCGATCCCAAATTAGCATGGACTACGAATCATTGTACTATATTCGCCGCAAGAAATAAATAAAACGCAGGTCGCGGGCAAAGAAAACGAAGAAGCTGCGTTGACGGCGTTTAGGCCGCTGTGATATGATGTTTAAGTGTGTTTTTGAAGCGTGTATGCTTTAAGGAGGTGTAATCAATGTCCCGCAAATGTTTTATCACTGGTAAAGGCCCGGGTACCGGCAACCACGTATCCCACGCGAACAACAAAGCGAAACGCACTTGGGGTGTCAACGTTCAAAAGGTTCGCATTCTGGTTGACGGCAAACCGAAACGCGTTTGGGTGAGCACGAAAGCTCTGAAATCCGGAAAAGTAACTCGCGTGTAATCTGCGTCCGCAGACAAAAAGCACCTAGCTTAGGTGCTTTTTTTAGTTGATCGGCATGAATTCGCATCAACCCACGCGCTTGTCTTGCAAGACAAGGACTGGCCGAGCCGTTGATCTCGGGTGTGGCGCCTGCCCTAGCCCGGCAGCCGGCGCCTAAGTATGGACAAGCGCACCTTCAGTTTTTGCTGAATGTATTAAGTACAGCTTTCACAAACCCACCCAAAAACTTCGGAAGCTTGATAGTGTAAAATTTCATTTTGCACCCTCCCTCCAGACTTTGCGCAGCAAAGTCAGCATCGCTTGGCTTTGCGCCGCAAAGCCGACCTCGAGCCATGCGCGCAGTAAACCACCTCGTTAAAAGTATATTCCGCTGCTTCCCAAAACGTGCCATGCAAATTCCGGGCACCGAAAAAACAAAAAAGGCTACAAAAGCCGGAAGCCGTACTTTTGTAACCATGTGTATGCATACTCCGGGCCGGTTATGCACGCCCGGGCTTTTTTTCTCAAACCGCAGCCTGCTGCTGCTGAACAGCCAAATACAACGCGTAGAACACCGTGTAAATAAAGTAGAATAAGATCGTGATCAAGACGAAGGCAATACGCGGACCGCGCGTCTCGTATCGTTTAAAAAACTGGATACCGACGTATAAAGCCCCCAGCGAAAATGCAAACTTCACCACGCCGTCGATAATGGAAAATACGAATAGCAGAGCAGCGCATAACAAACAGAAGGCAAAAATTTGAAGCGCCCGCATTACCGGCCGCTCCCGGCTTCCCGGATCGCGCGGATCGCCTCGGCGCGGTCCGGACGGTTGAACACCGCATTACCGGCAACGAGCACATTGGCGCCCGCTTCAGCAACGAGCTTGGCTGTCTCGGTATTGACGCCTCCGTCAACCTCGATGTCCACATGCTGAAGTCCGCGCTCATCCAGCATGCGGCGAAGACCGGCGATTTTGGGCAGCACCGCGGAGATAAACTTTTGCCCGCCGAAGCCGGGGTTCACCGTCATCAGCAGCACATAGTCGAGCAGCCCTTCCTCAAGCACATACTCCAAGGCATGGAGCGAAGTGGCCGGATTCAGCACGACGCCCGCTTTCACGCCCTGCTCCTTAATATGATGAAGTGTCCGGTGCAGATGGACGCACGCCTCGGCGTGAACCGATATAAGATCTGCGCCGGCTTGAACGAACGAAGCGATGTAGCGGTCCGGCTGCTCGATCATCAAATGCACGTCGAGCGGCAGTGTCGTTATCGGACGGATCGCCTCCACTACCAGTGGCCCGATCGTAATATTCGGCACGAAATGTCCGTCCATCACGTCGACGTGAATCCAGTCGGCCCCGCCGCGCTCGACGTCGGCAATTTCTTCGCCCAGTTTGGCAAAGTTGGCGGATAAGATCGAAGGAGCGATACGCAGCATCTCAGTACCTCCTTTTTTTGTCTTTAATCTCGTTCAGAAATTGAATGTAATGGTCGTACCGCGATGCGGCGATGTGGCCCGCTTCTTTGGCCTCCTGAACCTTGCAGCCCGGCTCGTGCAGATGCAGGCATCCGCGGAAGCGGCATGCTGCGGCATAAGGCGCGAATTCCCGGAAAGCCCCGCTGAGCCCCTCCGCATCCACCTGCAAAAAATCGAGCTGGCTAAAGCCCGGAGTATCCGCGATAAGTCCGCCGTTCTGCAGCCGGATCAGCTCGACGTGGCGCGTCGTATGCTTGCCACGGCCGAGCTTCATGCTGATTTCGTTCGTTTCCAGCGATAACCCTGGCACCATAGCGTTGAGCAGCGACGACTTCCCGACGCCGGACTGCCCCGCAAACACCCCGATGCGGCCCGCAAGCCGGTCGAATACTTCGCTCACGCCGATGCCTTCCCTGGCGCTTGTCACAAGGACCGGGTAGCCGATCGACTCGTAGAGCCGGATCACGGGCGCCAATTGTTCGGAAACGCCGCCAGGCGAGCTTCCTTCGGACAAAAGATCGTGCTTGGTCAAGCAAATCAGCGTATCGAGTCCCGCGCTTTCCGTATGGACCAGAAACTTGTCCAGCAGCGGCAAATTAAGCGCCGGCTCGGTTACCGAGAACACCAGTACGGCCAAATCGATATTTGCCACCGGAGGCCGGATCAGCTCGGAGGAGCGGGGAAGAATTTCGTCGACCGTTCCTTCCCCGTTCTCCGTCAGCCCAAACACCACACGGTCGCCGACGAGCGGCGAAATGCCGCGCTTCTTGAAAATGCCTCGCGCCCGGCATTGCACCGATTCGGTCGTTTCCGTCCCGTCGGCAAGCACGTAATAATATCCGCTTAGCGCCTTCACGATTAACCCGGTTGGCATTATGGATTCGTGCCTCCTGTGCCTGTCGTATTCCCGGCCGGAGCCGTCGCTGCGCCCCCGTTCTGTCCTGTCGGCGCCGGTGGCGTCGTCGTTCCGCCGCTATCCTGCTGCGCCGGCTTGCCGCTTGCGCCGCCCGTGCCTGAAGCCGGAGTCGCCGGCGGCTCGGTCTTCCCGCCGCCGCTCGTCCCGGTACCTGCATTTGACGACGCACCGCTATCGTTCGCCTGAGTCTTTCCATTCTTTTGATCCAAGAAATCCTTATAGGTCTTCGTGATCGTGTCGTTCTGAACGCCTTCCCCGCGGATTTGAATCGTCGCATCTTTATCTGGTGCTACGATCAGTTGTACCTCGAGCGTTTCCGTCTTGGTCACGTTCGAGAGCTTCTGATACTCCGCATTTTCGGCCTTCGCATCGCTCAGGATCACTTTCGCCGTGCCCGCCTGTCCTTCCTTGACCGGTTTAATCTGCACCGGCACGGTCATCTGTCCCGCTTCCGGCGGAAGGCCTGAGCTGACGGTCAGCGTAATTTCCGTACCCCGCGTTACATCGTCGTCCGGCTCGAACGGAAATTGCTTCGTCACGCGGCCCTTGCTTTGCTTGTAACTCGGCTGGCGGACAATCCCATCCTTGGAAAGCTTCAGTTCATTTGCGTTAAGGATCATTTTGGCTTCGTTTTCCGTCTTGCCGATCAGGTTCGGCATCTTGAACGTTTCCCGTCCTTTGCTGACGATTAGCTCGACCTTGACATCGCCCGGTATCGTGTACTCCTCGTTGGGCGTAGGCTTCTGAGACGTGACCGTCTCCGGCTCGGCATCCAGAAACTGTTGATCGATCTTGATATTTTCCGACTTGAAGCCAAGAGAGATCAGCTTTGTTTTGGCATCCGCCAGCTTCAGCTTGGTAACATCGGGCATTTTTTTACTTTCGGGCCCATCGCTGACAACCAGCTTGATCGTCGCACCCGCATTAACCTGCATATTCGACTGGCTCTGCCGAATGACGATATCTTTCGGCTTCGCCTCATCATTCTGGCGCTCCACTTCCACTTGAAGCTTGCTATCCCTTAATATTTTCTCGGCTTCGGCAAGCGGCTTATCCACTACATTCGGGATATCGACCCGCTGCACCGCCAATGTCTGCTGCACGTACTGGACCGCATACCACATGCCGCCCACGAGCGACATTAGTACCACGAACCAGACCAGCGGCTTGACCCAGCCCTTTTTCTTCTTCTCGGGCGGCGCCGGTTCCTTCGCACGGGGCTGCGGATCGTCGTCATCCTCCACAACGGCGTATTGTCCCGGCCGCAGCGCAGGCATGACCCGCGTCTTTTCCTCGTCCAGCTCGTCGTCGTCCAGAAAGTTGACTTTCGGCTCGTTGCGGCGGTGCGGCAGCAGGCACGAATCCAGGTCGCTCAGCATCTCTTTAGCCGAACGGTACCGTTCGGACGTGCTTTTGCGCATCGCGCGCAGAATGATGTTTTCCACGCTTTGCGGGATGAGCGGGTTCACCTTGCGGGGCTCCTCGACATCTTCCTGCAAATGCTTCAATGCTACGCTGATCGGACTTTCGCCGAGAAACGGCAGCCGGCCCGTCAGCATCTGGTACATGACAATCCCGAGAGAATACAAGTCCGATTGCTCGCCGGTCGGCGTCCCTTTGGCATGCTCGGGCGAAAAATAATGTACCGAGCCGACGACGGAGCCGGTCTGCGTAATTGTGGAAGAAGTGACGGCGCGGGCGATCCCGAAGTCGGTGACTTTGACGCGGCCGTTTTTGCCGATCAAAATGTTATGAGGCTTAATATCGCGATGAATGATTTGATTATGATGCGCGTGATCGAGGGCGTCGCAAATCTGGCCCGCAATATGAACGGCTTCCTCCACCTGAAGCGGAGCCTTTTCCTTAATCAGCTCGTTCAAGGTCGTTCCCTCGATGTATTCCATCACGATGTAATGGATGTCTTCCTCTTGGCCGACGTCGTATATGCTGACCACGTTCGGATGCGACAAGGAGGCTGCGGCTTGCGCTTCGCGGCGAAAACGCTGAATGAATTCTTCGTCGTGCACGTACTGCTGGCGCAGCACCTTCACGGCGACATGCCGATGCAATAAAATATCGAGTCCTTTGTATACGATGGCCATTCCGCCGCCGCCGACGCGTCCTAAAATCTCGTAGCGTCCTCCAAGCTGCTTACCGATCATTCCTTCCTCACCCCGCTTCCTCGTCGTCATGTACCGCCGCATCCGGCCCGTTCTCGATCAGCAAAACCGTTACATTGTCGTCGCCCCCGGCATCCAGCGCGGCCTGGACCAAACGATCCACCTTGCGCTCCAAGCCCTCCGTCTCTGTCACGGCTTGGAGCATTTGGCCCGGCTCAACCAAGCTGCTAAGTCCGTCGCTGCACAGCAGCAGCAAGTCTCCGGGGCCCCAACCGATTTCCTGCACGTCGACCTCGATCGTCGGCTCGGTGCCCAGCGCCCTCGTCAGGACGTTGCGCCGCGGATGGTGGCTCGCTTCCTCCCGGGTGATCTGGCCGCTTTTGACCAGCTCGTTCACGAGCGAGTGATCTTCCGTTAACTGCTCGATCTGCCCGTCGTGAATCCGGTATACGCGGCTGTCGCCGATATGCGCAACGACAGCCCGCTCGTCGTTCGCCAGCACGGCAACGACGGTCGTCCCCATGCCGTGGTAATTTTCGCGTCCGGACGCAAATTCGAAAATGTTATCGTTGGCGGCTTCGATCGCTTCTTTCAATTTATGCTGCCTCTCCTCGGACGACCGGTTCGGATCCAAGGACTTCACCTGCAGCGGGATAAGCTCAACCGCCATTTGACTTGCGATATCCCCGGCCTGATGGCCTCCCATGCCGTCTGCGACAATGGCGAGGGTCCAGCCGTTCAAGCCCTCTTGAACGGCTGCCCGGTCCTCGTTGACCGCCCGCACCCGGCCGATATCGGATTGATAAGCCAATCTCAGCATCGCTTGCTTCACCTCGCACCCGACTCCATATGCTTCGCCCGCAGCTGCCCGCAGGCGGCCGCGATATCGCTGCCCTGCTCCCGGCGTATGGTGGCGTTGATTTTGTTGCGTTCCAGAATGCGTTGGAACGTAAAGATATCATTCCGGGGCGTACGCACATAGTTGCGCTCGGAAACGAAATTGACCGGAATCAAGTTCACGTGCGCCATCGGAAATGCTTTTAATACTTTCGCCAGCTCCTCCGCGTGCTCGGCTTGATCGTTCACGCCGCCCATCAGCGCATATTCGAACGTAATGCGCCGTCCGGTTTTGGCGACGTAATATTGACAGGCTTCGATCAGCTCGGCAAACGGATACCGGCGGTTGACCGGCATCAGCTTGGAACGCAGCTCATCATTAGGCGCATGGATCGAAATCGCCAGGTTGATCTGTGTATCCTCGTCGGCAAACCGATAGATGTTCGGAACGATGCCGCTCGTCGACACCGTAATATGCCGCTGGCCGATATTCAGCCCTTTCGGATGGATCATCACCTTGAGAAATTTCATCACCGCGTCGTAATTCTCGAACGGCTCGCCGATTCCCATGATGACGATGCTGCTGACCCGCTCCTGCGTTTCGTCCAAGAGCTGCTGCGCCTTGACCACCTGCGCGATGATCTCGCCGGACGTCAAATTGCGCTTCAATCCGCCAAGCGTCGAGGCGCAGAACGTACAGCCGACCCGGCAGCCGACCTGCGTCGTTACGCAGATGCTGTTGCCGTAGCTGTGCTTCATAATGACCGTTTCGATGGCATTCCCGTCGCTAAGCTCGAACAAAAACTTCACGGTCCCGTCCTTCGAGCGGTAATGCGCCACTTCCGTGAGCGTGACGAAGTCGAACTGCTCCTTCAGCCGGTCCCGGAGCGCTTTCGGAAGATTCGTCATCGCGTCGAAGCTTGAAACTCTTTTCACATACAGCCAATCGAAAATTTGGCCGGCGCGAAAGCCCGCCTCTCCGTTGTCCTTGACCCATTGCTGCCAATCCTCCAGCGTAAAGTCGTAGACGTACGGTTTTTCGTTTTTCGGCTGCCATCTGCTTTCTATTTCGTTCATGTATGCATCACGACCTGTTTAGTCTATAGTGAAGCCCTTTCGGGGGACATTCCGCCGAAAAGGCCACGTTTTATTTTACCACATTTTGCGGTTCTATGCTCGCTTGCGCAGCCGGGCGATGAAAAAACCGTCCGAGCCGTAATCGTACGGCATGATCCGCACCGCAGCAAGCTCCTCGTCCACCTGCTCTTTGAGCGTCTGCGGGACTTCGGGAAGATCCGGCGCAAACGAAGGATGGCACTCCAAAAATTCGCGGATCATCTCTTCGTTCTCGGCCTTCTCCACCGTACACGTGCTGTACACCAGCACGCCGCCCGGCTTCAACAGCGGATGTACCGCCTCCAGCAGCTCGCGCTGAATGTCGCAGATGTCCGCCAGCTCCGCCTCGCTTTTGCTCCACTTCATGTCCGGCTTGCGCCGGATGACGCCAAGTCCCGAACAAGGGGCGTCCAGCAGGATGCGGTCGAAGCTTTCCGGGGCAAAATGCTCCGCCAGCCGGCGCGCGTCCGCCGTCAAGGTGCGAACCGACCGCAGCGTGAGACGCTCCGCCTGCTCCTCAATGAGCTTCCGCTTGTGCTCGTGCACGTCGCAAGCGACGATTTCGCCGCGGTCGCCCATCTTCTCCGCAAGGTGCGCCGTTTTGCCGCCGGGCGCGGCGCAGCAGTCCAGCACCCGCTCGCCCGGCTGCGGGTCCACCCATTCCGCGACGAGCATGGAGCTCTCGTCCTGGACCGAATACAGGCCCGCCGCATAGTCCGGCGTCAGGGCCATATTGCCGCCGCCGCGCACGATCACGCCGGCGGGCG
>NZ_BILX01000085.1 GCF_004000785.1 Paenibacillus ehimensis NBRC 15659
CCAAGCGACTGCTTTAGCCGCGTTGGACAATACAGCCGACTGGGCTTGGCCAAGGCTCCCATAACTCCCC
Organism: Paenibacillus ehimensis NBRC 15659; assembly: GCF_004000785.1. Lineage (GTDB taxonomy): Bacteria > Bacillota > Bacilli > Paenibacillales > NBRC-103111 > Paenibacillus_G > Paenibacillus_G ehimensis. The sequence continues at coordinate 71 of NZ_BILX01000085.1, forward strand.
CTTTCCCCTTGCATAAAAGCTCCTCTATTAGTAGGATAAAAAAATACATAATAAAGCGCACTGAGGGTGATTCATTGCTGGACTTTATAAAGCGTTGGTTTTGGTATGACTGGATGATGTTCGTCATTCGGACCATCCTTTTCGTTTCGCTTCTCTTTACTTTGGAGCATTTTTCCGAACAGCTGACCATCCCTTTCTGGTTAGGGGCTCTGTGGGGGATTGCAGCTTTTTCCATTCCTTGGGTTTGTTTGCAAAAGCACTATGCGTATTACCTGGTCTCGGAAATGATCATATCCGGGGGATTATGCTTATACGCGGTCTCCCTGTTCCCCGAAGCCTACGTGGCTTTTCTAGGTCCAACTTTTATGATTGCCAGCAATAGCGCCCAAAAGTCATACCGTTGGTCAGCCCCGATGACCATCTTTGTCATCCCGGCCTTATTCGCGGAATTGTCTGAACCAAGCGACCTGATGACGATGATCCTCCAATTCGGCCTCATTTACGCTGTAGGGTTCGCCTTTCAATTGCTGGTGGTGAACCATCGGCAAAGTGAAATGATTCGTGATCAATATGCCGTGCTGGAACAATATGCATCGCAAGTGGAGCGCCTGACATTGGCGGAAGAGCGAAACCGGCTCGCGAAAGACCTTCATGATACGATGGGACATTCCTTTACCTCCATTATGATGGGGCTTGAAACGTTACGCTCGGAAGTGAACACCCCGGAAGGGGAGCGGAAGCTCGAGTCCTTGTTACAACTAACCCGCGGCAGCCTGGATGAAGTCCGCCAATATGTGCATCAGGCCGGGGCTGCGCAAGATTCGCGTACCCTTGTAGAGTCGTTGCAGGCATTGACGGCCGAATTTCAGGCGTTGACTAAAGTGACGGTTCGACTACGGACCTTGGGCGAGGAGGTTCAGGTATCCCAACAGGTCAAGATGACCCTGCACCGGTGTCTGCAGGAATCGCTGACAACTGCCGTACGTCATGGACAGGCGGATGAAATTGCGGTCAGCCTGCATTTCGAGGAGAAGCAGGTTCGGCTGGAAGTGCAGGACAACGGGCTTAGCACCGAAGAACTCCGAGCGGGTTTTGGTTTAACGGCGATGAAGGAGCGGGCTTCCGATTTGCAGGGGCAGGTGTCCATCCACTCGAAGCCGGGCGAAGGAACGGTCGTAACCTGCACATTGCCCAGGCCGGCGGAGCAGCAGGAGGAAGCGATCCGGCTGCTGTTGGTTGACGGCCAGCCATCCATCCGGGAAAGCCTTCAAATGATTTTGGCGAGAGAAAAAGATTTCGAAGTCGTGGGACTTGCGGAGGACGGGGAGCAGGCGCTGGAACAATGCGAGCGGCTTCGCCCTCATGTCGTTCTCATGGATTTACATATGCCCCGCATGGACGGTGTGGAAGCGGCCAAACGGGTGAAGCAAAAGCATCCGGGTGTCCGCGTGCTGATCATGACCACGTTTCAAGAGACCGAAAAAGCGGTTGAAGCTTTGCGGAGCGGGGCGGACGGGTATTTATTAAAGTCTTCGGAGCCTCGGGAGCTTTCCGAAACGATACGTCTCGTACATCGCGGGGTGATGATGATCGCCCAAGATGTCACCAACCAGTTGATTCATAACTATGGGGGAGGAGCCCTTCGGGAGCAACCGGCAGAGCCGGACAAACCGCTTCCTCCTCCTTCGGGGTTGACCCCGCGGGAGATGGATATTTTGCAATGCTTATCCAAGGGGCTTCGCTATAAAACGATCGCGGCCAAATTGTATTTGTCCGAAGGAACCGTTCGAAATTATGCTTCCACGATTTATACTAAGCTTGGCGTTCGCAATCGAGAAGAGGCCGTACAAAAAGTTTTCGGGAATCAAGGATAGATGGTTTGGGAAGACAGCATGGGTCTGTACCTTTGAAAAAAGGAACAGGCCCGTGCTTTTTTATTTTATCCGGTGCATTTGCCCAGCATGAGCGTCATATGACATTTTGTCATCTCGGCGGGGAGTTCGCTTGCGGGTCGCGGGATAAAAAATGATGACAGAAAATAACTCTCTCCTATGACACGTTGTTTGCCATACTAAACCCAAGAGAAGGAGGAAGGGCAGTACCGAACCTAAGTTTTAGGAAAAAGGATGAGAGGGAGAACTAACGATGAGCAAGATGAAACCCAAGTTGAATATGGCGGCACTATTCTTATGTGCTACCCTGATGACGGCATGCACACCATCCGATGGAAAGCCGGAATCGGCACAGGCGGTGGACAAAACGAACCTGAATGGCCCTCAGGATGCCAAGGAAATAGAGGCGTTTGCCGATCCTTTATTTGCAGAAGTAATGAAAAAACACAATGTTAATGGTTCGAATTTCGTTGTGGTCAAGGATGGAAAAGTATTGGTAAGTAAGGGATACGGCTATGCCGATAAGGAAAAGAAAATTCCTGTCGATAAAAATACCGTCTTCCAAATCGGTTCCGTCACGAAGACATTCACCGGGCTGGCCGCAAATCAGCTTGCCGATCAAGGGAAAATTGACCTTCATGAGGACATCCAAACGTATTTGGGAGGAATGAAGATTCCAAACAAGACCGAAAAAAAACTGACCATGTTTGATCTGCTCACATACACGACCGGGTTTGATTTTCCGGATATTGCTTCTTATTATTCACCCGAGTTTGCAAATAAAGACATGCCGATGAAGCAGTTCATCCTGGATCATATGCCGACGGTGGTCCGGCCCCCCGGTGAAGCTTATACGTACGACAACTTTGGTTTCTTGCTGGCAGGATATGCGATAGAGAATGTAAGCGGCATGCCGTTTCATCAGTATATGGACAAAAATGTGTTCAAGCCGCTCGGCATGAATTCGACTAGCGTACGCCTAACCCCGGAGCTTAACAATCGCATGGCCGCTCACTATGATCTGGCTGGTGATCTCGTTCCAATGGACTGGAATGCCCCAACCGACGGGCCGCAGGGGAGCATCATATCGACTGGCGAAGATATGGCCAAGTACTTGACTATGCTGCTGCAAAAAGGAAAATACGGAGACCAACAGTTGGTAAGCGAAAAGACGGCCGAGCAGATGCTCACGTACCAGGTGGTCGCCGATAAAAGCATTCCGCAGACCACCGTAGGGGGATTCGAAGGCTACCGCAACGAACTGGCGAATGGCCAGCGTGTCGTTATAAAAGGCGGGAATGTAACGGGCCATCAATCCTTGATCGTAGTAATACCCGAGAAGAATACGGCATTTTCTATGTCGTACAACAACGAAACAGTGATGATGAGTATGGACGTGTATGAGGCGTTTATGGACCATTATTTTCCCGAAACAAAAACACTCGAGAAACCTGTTTATGTCCATTTGGATGAAAAGGATGCGGAAAAGTACGTAGGACTGTATCAGAATACGCGCTTTTTCTTCTTGAAATCGAAATTTTCGTACGCCGACGGGAAATTGCTGATGGAGACAGGAATGGGCAAGCACACATTCAAGATGATTACTCCACTGCTGTTTGAAGACGAATCAGGCAACAAGCTGGCGTTTAAAAAAGACCATCGCGGATCGATTGAATATTTTTATTACAATAATATGGAGGGGAATCACTTTGTATCGGATTCGCAAAAAATCCATGGGAAGCAGCCGTTTTCGGATGTAGCGGAGGGAAGTAAATATAAAAGCTTTATTGACGTTTTGCACGCCCTGGATATTATGGGTGCGAAATCAGGCAGCCGCTTTGAGCCGCAGGCATCCATGACGCAAAGCGAGTTTGCCGACGTGCTGCTTCGTGCCCATGGATGGCATGGGATCCCTTGGGCCATCGATAGCACGAAGAGGCAAATGCTCACCGGTCTTCCTTCCTTTGATCCGAATGCGATCATTACAAGGCAGACGGCAGCGGTCATGATTCAAAACCTGAAAGAACTCAAGCCTGCGTCCAAAGTTCAATTGAGCGGTCAAACGGATGCGTGGGCGGTTGAGGCCGTTACTGCACTGGTTTCGCAGGGTGTTATCGATCCGGATACAACCGTACAGGCGGACGGCACTGTCGATTTCCGTTCCAAGCAGCCTTTGCTTCGGCAGGAGGCAGCCGCACTGTTGGATAAAGCGTTTGGCCATTATGCTTTACCGCTCCCCATAAAATAAAGCGTCACAGCCATGCCGGTATGTTTGCAAGCGGGGTCCGTCATAATCCATCCATTGACTATTGCGTGCCCCGCCGGCAGCGGCTTCGTCCCTCTACTCCATCAAAGACAAGAATGACCTCAGCTTCGCGAATACAAATTCAGGCTGCTCAATGTGCGGAGCATGCCCTGCGTCCCCAACGACAAACTCCTCGAAGCTGCCGCCCGCTTCCTCATACTGTCGAAGCACGCAGCGCATCTGGGAAACCATGGGCTGCGGCGGATACACCTCTTCGCCGGGCCAGCCTTCAACGTAGCCAAGCTTGCCTAAATACCCCAAATCGAACCATGAGCTGTCTGACACGATCGCGTCGTCCGCGCCCCGGATCCATAGGATCGGCCGTTTAGGTTCGATATGTATAATCGGCGAAAGATTGACATACTTGGGCGACATCGCATTGTTGATCCCCTCCGTTCCCGGAGCTACACCGGGCCAATGCTCGCAAGTCTCGTAGGCTCCAGGGTAATGAGCGTCGCCAATGCGGGTGGACAGCATCGCGTCCAGGTAACGCTCCTCCCGCTCGCCGCTAACGCGAAACGGCGATTTAAAATAAAACTGATTCAGAATATTGCGCGGGCTGTTCGGCTCTTCCTCGCTGCGGTCTTTGCCGCTGAGACAGGCGACAAACTGCGGGTTTGCCGTTCCCCCGCCCGAACCGGCGTAATTGTCATAACAAGGCGTTCCCCACTCGTCCTTGGTGCCGCCAAAGCCGAATGGCGAAAGCGGGGACATCAAAACGAGCGAACGAACAGCCGCAGGATGATCGATGGCAAGCTGCATGGCAATTCCTGCTCCCAGCGACCAGCCCAGCACATGTACGGGTTGACTCATGCCGAGAGCATCCAAAAACGACTTCAAATCGTCGGACCAATCGCGCAGCCCCCGCGTTGCATTGATAGGGAGCGCTTCCGTTTGACCGTATCCGCGCAAATCCGGAGCAAGCACCCAGTACTCCTCGGACAATGCACGAAGGGTGTCGTCCCAGAATACATTCGCAGAGACGTTGCCATGAATAAGAAGAAGCGGCGGATTTTCAGCGCTGCCCGCGGATAAATAGGAAACATGCAAGCGGCCGGTTTGGATCGATTCAGGCTGTAAAGTCGTTAGGGTCATGCAGATTCCTCCCATGGATCGTTAGTTTTGTTTGAGCCACTGATCAATCTGGTTCACAGAAGCAGCCGCCCAGCCAAGCTGCAAATGATTATGCTGCACCGTGACGTTGCCGGCGACATTGCCGATTCCTTGCACCGCTGCCGCGCTTGCAATGAAGACGACGCCATCGCTCGGACCCGTGTGTTCGCTATGAATCGCCGGAATGTCATTTTGATCTCCCGACAGCAAATAGGTCTGAATACTGGCTGGAATTCCCGCATTCAAAATGGGTTCAACCAACGATCCCTGCTGAATCGCAGCGTCGATCCCGTTGCTATTCGTAAAGAAGCCCTGACCGCCGTGGTAAGTCGTGTACCAATCTTGCTCAAGCACAGGAAGCGGATATTCGTCTACCCATTTGGCAAGCATTTGCTTTTGCCCCGGGAAAAAATTGCCTGAGGCCGTATTGTAAATCGACAGCTCGGGATGGTTCCTCGATATCCCCCAGCAAACCATTTGTGTGTGCGGAGAAGGCGCATTGACAACACCGCCGCATTCAGGGAAAATGCTAAGATTATGCGACCAGCCGTGGCGGAAAATGTAATCGAATCCTTTGTTCGGATTGCCGACCAAGACCAGCTTGCGAATATCCTGGCTGTAGCTCGTGCCCCCCGCTTTTTTGACAGAGGAAGCATACATCCGCGAAGCGAAAGCGCCTTTGCTCCAGCCGATAACATCGACTTTGCTTTCACCTGTTACGTTTCGGATAATCGTAATCGCATCGTGAATTTGTTCGGCGCTGTAATAGTTGTCCCCTTGCTTATGCGGAAAATTAATCGCAAATACTTTGTAGCCTTTGCCGACCAAGTCCTGCATCATGCCAGTGCCAGGGCACGATATTGCGCCGCAGCCGTAGGAGCCAAGCTCATTCGGATTCGCCCAAGCGCGATCCGCATTATCGTTAGCTCCGTGCACGAGCAGAACCGGCGTTTTTACCGGATTGGTGTCGTACTTCGGAGCGTAGTACAGCAAGAAGCGGCTGGAATGCGGTTTTTTCACCCCACCGAAAAACGTCAGGCGCTGCCCGTCCTGATCGCCTCGCCCGTCTTGGGGGTAGTCCTCGACAGCGAACATCGGATTGTTGTCCTTCCAGCGCTCCACCTTGCTCCATCCATTGCTAACCGTTGTAAACGTCTGCTCCAGCACCAAATTGGATGCCGCTGCCTCTGCCGTTCCTCCTGCAACTTCCGCAGCTCCCGCTGCCCCTGCTTCCTGTGCTCCGCTCACCCCAGCATGCGGTACGAGCAGCGCGCAGACGATCAACAGCGCCGTTATGGCCGGTGGCAACCATCTTTTGTACATTGTATCCAATCTCCCTTCATGGCGACTGTTCGCGCATAGCCAAAAGTCACAGCCGCACCGTGTTTTTATGCGTCCCTTAACGCATAGTTTCATCCTAATTGGAAGCGGTTGCATTTCAGTTGCAGAAGACGGCGAGCGCTTGTTTAGGCTTGCTTAGATGACTAAACCCCCGTTTACTTCCAGTACAGTGCCATTGACGTAATCCGATTCGGAGGAAGCAAGAAATAAGTACGCATTCGCGACGTCGATCGGCTGCCCAAGGCGGCGGAGCGGAATTTTCTCCAGCATCTGCTGAATCACTTTCTCCGGCATGTTTGCCACCATCCCCGTCTCAATAAAGCCCGGCGCAACCGCATTGGCCTGAATGCCTTTCGGACCCAGCTCCTTCGCCCACGTTTTCGTCATTCCTATAATTCCCGCTTTGGCCGCGGCATAATTGGTTTGTCCGATGTTGCCATGCACGCCTACAATCGATGCCGTACTGATAATTTTCCCGCTTCCGCGTTCGATCATCGAATGGATGAGCGCCTTGGTACAATAGAAAACGCCGTTCAAATTCACTTGAATGACCCGATGCCACTCCTCTTCGGTCATTTTGGCCAGCGTACGATCCTGCGTAATTCCCGCGTTATTGATCAAGACATCGACCGCATCGTATCGCGCCAGCGCTTCTGCCGCCATGTTGTTGACACTGCCGCTGTCGGATACGTCCACTTCGATAAAATGCGCATCCGCTCCCTTTTGCAGCAATGCCTGAATCGCTTCCTCCCCCTGTTGTTTGTTGTAGTCGGCTATAATGACGCGCGCTCCTTCCTGCGCAAAAAGCGCTGCTGTCTCTCGGCCAATGCCGGCGGCTCCGCCCGTAATAAGCGCTGTTTTCCCTTGCAGTCTCATACTTGTCTCCCCCGTTCCATAAATTCGGCTACAACCTGACAGAGCAGCGCCAGGTTATCCACTATAGGCGAATGGCCCGTATGATCCAATTCCCTGTAAACGATATGCCCGCCCAAATCCTCTACCAATTCCTCCGTCATCTGACGGGTGACTACGTTATCCCGGCTCCCCCATAAAACAAGCGTTGGCATCAAAAGTCTTGCCGCATCGCCGCTGCCGCTCCCTGCTTCATGATCCTTGACGCTCATATTGAAGCGGTTCATGGCATCGTATACGTCCAGCAAATTTTTTTGCGTCAGCATGTCGTTCAAATACGTCTCGTACCGGACTTCATCCGGCTCTTGGATGACATAAACCTGACGATTCCACAAATTGCGCAAAAATGCTTTGTCCCGGTGATCATAGGCCCGCTGCACCAGCTTCGTTTTGTCCATTTCGGCAATTTCCGCTCGGGTGCGAAGCCTTCTCGCCCGTACTCGCCCAGACTGCGCATCCTTCTCCTCTGCGCAGCACGGATAGCCTCTTGTTGACATGGACGCCAGTAAAATTAAGGTCTCGACGTACTGCGGATGCGAAGCTGCGAACTGCATGGCGACTCCGCCGCCCATCGACCAGCCCAGCAGCGTGAATGAAGTAAGGCTCAGTCCGTCCACAAACAGCCGAAGATCCTCCGAAAAATCTGCTATGCTGTGGATCGGCACATGATACGTAGAAGCGCCGAAGCCTCGCAAATCAACAGCAATCAGCGTATGAGACGGGTCAAAGCTTTCCATAAACAGATCCCAATGCACGGATGAAGTCATATTGCCGTGCACGAGCAGCAGCGTCCGGCCGGTCGCCGTTCCGGCGCCTCTGCGCAAACGGTAGGCCATCGTTTCGCCGTTCGAGAGCTGTATCGACTTGAACTCAATTTCCTGCATCGGCATCCCCCCATCGGATCGTGGTCGCTCCCCATGCATAGCCGATGCCGGCGCTAATCAGAACAACCACATCTCCATCTTTTAGCTTTCCGCTGCTTGCGGCCAGCTCTAAAGATAAAATTTGATCGAACTGGCCGATATGACCGAATTCGTTCAAATAAATGGACTGGTCAGCGGATAATCCCAGCTGGCGAAGCACGTAATCATGAGCGGATTTCTTCATGTGCAGCATCGCCGCATAAGCGATGTCCTTTTCGGTATACCCGCTCTTCGCAAGCGATTGCCGGACCGCCTCCAAAAAGTAGCCCATGGACTTTTCTTCAAGGCGCTCTTTCATCCGTTGCGGATTCAGAACGTGGAAAAAATGCTTTCGCTGCTCTATCGCTTCGAGCGTAAGCGGATGCTTCGTACCGCCGGCCGGTACGATCACATCTTCGCTAAATGAGCCGTCCGTGATCAAATGGCTTGCCAGCACACGATTGCGCCCATAGTCGCGCTGCAGCAGGATCGCCCCTCCGCCTGCTCCGAGGTTAAACATAAATGACGTATGCCGATTGCCGTAGTCAATCAAATCGCCATTGCGATAACCGCCCGCCAAGAGTACGGTGCGGATCGAACGATCGGCGATCATCAGGCTCTGCGCCACCTTTAAAGCCATCACCGTCGTGCTGCAGCGCATACCGACGTCAAACGCCCAAGCGCGGATCGCCCCTACCTCCTGCTGAAGCTTCATAGCCGCCGTCCACACCGGATACTCCTTGTGTTCTTCGCCGATGTAGATGACCAGATCTATGTCTGCCGGATCAAGCTGAGCTTTGGCAATGGCCAGCCTTGCCGCACGAATTCCCATCTCGCAGCTGTGGTCATCGGCCCCTGGCACAGGCTTACGGAGAATGCCGAACTTATTCTCGACCACGTCCTGCGGCACGCCGGACAGCTCGCTGATTTCCTTGCTTGTCTGGAACGTCTCCGGGATGTACATGCCCGTACTTACGATACCTATCGGTACTGCACTCGTCATCATGATTCGCTCCACTTCTGTTGTGTCATTTTGGCATATAGCTGTTTTGTCGCCGGCATCGGTTCCACCCCAAGCTCCGCCTCCAGCGCCTTGCTGCATCGGGCATACCATTTAAGCGCTTGGTGGCGGTTATTGTTGCCGTAGTGGCACTTCATCCCCAAGCGATACGCTTCCTCCCAGCACGGATCTTTCTCGATAATCCGCTCGCACCAGCAAATGGCCTTATCGAAGTCACCCTGAGCCGCATGAAGCTCCGCCAAACGCTGCGCCCCTCTCAAGAACAGCGCTTTCAGCCGTTCCCGCTCCTGCGCACACCAGTCCTCGTATCTTCGCTCGGGGATATACTCCCCTGCATATAAGCTTAATGCTTTTTGCAGCATGTCGATGGCTTCCTGACGCTCCTTCGCATCAAGACCGTGCCTGATTCCATCCTCAAAGGCCGCGGCATCAAGCTCCAAGCCGGAGGCAAGGCTCAGCCCGTACAAGCTGCCGCTGCGCTCCACGAAAAAGGGGGCGGCTCTCGCCTGCCGCTCAGGCTCCAATGCCGTATTGAGCGCGTTAAGCGCCACTTTAAAATCGCGATAGGCCGCCTTATCGTCCAGATCGCCCCAGAGCAGCGCCATCACTTCCTCTTTGGGCAGCATGTGCTTTCTTCTTGTGACGAATAGTTGAAAAAGCTCTTTCGCTTTGCCGCGCTGCCAATCTTTTTCCGTTACTTCTTTTTCTCCAAGCAGCACTTTAAAGCCGCCTAACGTCTGAATCCGCAGCGTATAGCCAGGATGGTACGTCAGCTGTTCGATTCCCAGATCGGACAACAGCACGGAGGTGTAGCTGATGTCCAGTTTCTTTTTGTGCGCTTCCAGCAGGATCGGAACAAGCTGCCTCAGATCGCGAGGCCCGAATAGCGTACGCTTGTGCAGTAAAAACTCGTAGCCGCCTTCTTTCATCAGCTTGAGAAAACGCGAAGCGCAGCGATCCCGCAAATGCTCCCTCTTCGTATGGTGCGCAAGCAGAGATTGCCACAGCATCGCAACGGTTATCCCGTACCCGTCGCCGCACGCCTGAAAGTCCGATTCGCAAAGGGCAAGCCTTTCCGCGGCATCTTCCCACCTGCTGCCGCAGACGGCAGCAATGCCCATGCCAAGCCGAATCCACGCCGACAACCAGAGATCGTGCGCTTTTTCCGTTTCCAATAATGCCTGCGCCCCGTACTCCATAGCAAGCTCTGTCGCTCCTTCACGACCGTACAACAAGCATAACCCCATCCAAGGCTCCGCTTTTCCTCTGGAAACTTGAAGCCCTTCCATCATCTCAAGCGCTGTACGATAGCAAGAAAGAGGCAGCCCAAGCTCATAACGGGGCAAGAGCAGCGCAGCATTTCCCATGCGCATCCATCCGCAAGCCTCCATGTAAGGAGCTTTGCCGGATACCCCCTGCATGATGCCGCGCTCCGCCCATTTCTTGGAGCTCTCCGAGTTGCCGGCCAAAGCTTCAATAAAAGACAATAAAACCGATGTTTCACGGTGTGATTTGGGCAAGTGCCCGTCTGCCGCCGCATCTTCGCAGCGCAATTTCCGCTCCAGCGCTTGGCGCGCCTCCTGCAAACGGCCGGAACGCAAATGAAGCCGCGCCTCCAGCACATGATCCTGAAAATCGGCTTGCAGCGCCTTGCATCTTCGGTACCACACTTCCGCTTCCTTTAATCGTCCGGCATTGACGAGATTTTCGCAGATTAAGCTGTACAGACGCACACTGCCTTGCTCTGACGCTCCGTCAGCTTCCATCACGACAAGCGCCTGCTGCAAAAGCTGTTCCGCCTTCCCCGGCTCGATCGTATCAAGGAAAATATGGGCTTTCCGCTCAAGAGCCAGATTGGAGGCCGAGGAATAGCCCGCTTGCATAGCCAACTGCTCGCCCTTCGTGTAACAAAAAATGGCGCGGTCATACGAATAGCGGTACCGGTGCACGTCCCCCTCATACATCCACACCATGTAGTAGCGGTCTTTCAAAGGCTTCGGAAGGCGGGCGATGATCGCAAGCAAATGTTCAAGCCGCCCGAGCCTAAGCAGCTTATGGCCGTGTTGATGAATCGCTTGTGCGACTTTCTCGTACTGGTCCAGAGCGCACAGATGATCGATCATTTCCAGCCATTTTTGTTTGCGCTCGAAGTAGTCGGCGGCACGCTGATGCGCAAGCGCATACTGCTCCGGTTTTGCTTGAAGCTGCTGCCTGACAAACTCGCGGAACATCGGATGATAACGATAGCCGGTATCCGCATAGGCCTGCAAAAAGAGCCCCAAGCGCTCGATTCGCTCGATCATGTGCCGGGAATGAGAAGGCTGCAAGCCTAGCAGTTCATCGCAAAGAGCAGGCGCAAACGTTTCCAGCACACAGGTTTGTTCCACAAACCCGCGAATCTCCTCATTCTGGTGCCGCCACACTTCCAGCATCAGAAATCGGTGCAAATCGGCAGACGTATTTCTGGCGGCAGACATCTGCTGCCACATCGCATGGACAGCCGTAATCCAGCCTTCCGTTTGCCGGTAAATTTCCTGAACATCGCCCTCGTGCAGCAAAAATTCATAACTATCGGCAAACAAGGTTTCGAGCTCTTCCATGCTGAATGCAAGGTCATGCTCCCCGATTTCCAGCAGATTTCCTTTCACTTTCAACGTCGCTAGCATATCCCACGACGGATAGATTCTGCTCGACACCAGGACATGGACATGATGCGGCGCGTACTGCATAAACATTTGCATCCAGTCATCAATTATCGGATGATTCGCCACATGGTGGTAATCATCGATTACAAGGAACACTTCCTGAGACAGCGCCAAAAGCTCATTAACAAACAAAGAGCAAAGCAGGCGGGCGCTCTCTTGCGATTCGCAGCCGCATGTCTGTTCGTTTACCATATCCATCCAACCGTCCGCAAAATGCGGATGATTTGACCGAACGGCATGGATCAAATAGAAGACAAACGTGGCCAGCTGCCTGTCTTCCGCGCCTACGCTGTACCAACAGCAAGCCGTGGCTTCGACTTGAAAAAAAGCAGAGAGCGCTGTGCTTTTTCCGTATCCCGCACCGGCGTAAACAAGCGTTAACGGATGCTGCTCGCAGCGCTTTAGCTTTTTGCTAAGAGTCGGCCGCAGCAGTATCGTTTTTTTGAGCGGGGGAGGTATCAGCTTCGTTTGGACAATTGCCGCAGTCATCGTTTTAATCAACCGCCTTTTACAACCGTCTATATCTCCACTATGCTACCCGTTCATTTCTTGGTACATTTGGCAGATCCGTTTCTTATCCACTTTGCCTACATGTGTTTTGGGCAGCTCCTGCAGAAACAAAAACCTTTTAGGAATCTTATACTTTCCGATTTTGCCTATGCAGTAGTTTCTCAACTCCTCGTCGGTAAGCCCATGGTCCGGGTGCAAGGCAACCGCCGCGGCGATAGATTCCCCCCATTTGGGATCGGGAATGCCGACGACTGCCGCTTCTTTAACAGCGGGGTGCTCCAGCATGATCTGCTCCACCTCGACAGGATATACATTTTCTCCGCCTGTGATGATCATGTCTGTTTTACGGCCTACGATGTAGTAGAAGCCATCCTGATCCTGCCGGCCCAGATCGCCTGTCCGCAGCCAGCCGTCCACAAAGGCGGATTCCGTCGTCTCCGGCTGATTCCAATAGCCTTGGAACACATGTTTGCCGCGCAGCCATATTTCGCCCACGTCTCCAATAGCCGCTTCGCAGCCGCTGTCTGAAACAATTCTCACCTGTACCAGCATCATCGGCTTCCCGACCGATCCCCGCTTCTGGGCGACAGCGCGCGGATCCATATAAAAATTGTTCGGCCCCGCCTCCGTTAAACCATAGCCTTCTTTAAACGTCAGCCCCTTGCTCTCGAAGGCTTCGTAGATGGCAGTCGGGCATGGAGCGCCGCCGGAGAGAAACGTGTGCACATGCGGAAATTGCACATGCGCAAATGCAGGCAAATCGATCATCATCCGGTACATCGTCGGCACCATCAGCACGATCGTGCAGGCATAGCGCTGAATCAGTTCCATTAACGGCTCCGCCCGGGCTTCTTTGCTTACCACCACAGTGCCGCCGGCGTACAAAATCGGCAGGCAAAGCGCATTAATTCCTCCCGTGTGGAACAATGGCAGTGACGTCAAGGTAACATCGCTTGCCGTCAAATTCCAGCTTACGATCGTATTCAACATGTTCCACAGCACCGATTGGTGCGACAGCACGACACCCTTAGGTTTTCCGGTCGTTCCGCCGGAATAGATCATCATGCAGCTTTCTGCCGCTTCATCGCCGCGCTCTGCTTCCAGATGTCTCGGCGGAATAGCAGAGCTGACGATGCCCTCGTATTCAACCCCGCCTGCTGGCAGCGTGATTGGAGCAACCAGAACGCGCGCCAACGGCTCCAGTTCGCTGTGGTACAACAAAGCTTTCGGTGTGCAATCGCTTACAATAGCGTGTAATTCGCCGCCGGATAAACGCCAGTTCAGCGGCACGAATACGGCGCGCAGCTTGATGCACGCAAACAGCGCATCCAGGCAGCAAAGATCATTCTGCGCAAGCACAGCGACACGATCTCCGGGCGCTACGCCTGCCGCTTCCAGATAGCCCGCCAGACGGCAGGCTCGTTCGTTCATTTGAGCGTAGCTCCACGATTCTCCCGTCTCTGCGTTTATTGCCGCCGTTCGAAGGGGAGTTAAGGCACTTCTGGCTGCCAGCCAATCCATTGAATCCTTTCTCATATGCTCGACCCCTATAGTCCATGATCTGTCACATTCGTTTGTACTATAGATAGGTTACAAAGCAGTTACAAATTTGCGGCAATGAGGGGCTTTAAGTGCGCTACGTATTAATCGTAATGATCGTTTTACTGAATGATACCCGAATGAATAAAAGTATTTATTGGTCGAGGTGATTGAGCATTTACTGTTTGAGGATATATTCAAGGATATTTCCCCTGTAAAATTATACCTCTACGAGATGATTTATGTATATAGGGGATCATGAATATTAACTTAACTCTCCATCAAGTATACCGCCAACACTCTGCCGAAACCTATATCTTCTAATCCATAAACAACGGATAATCCTTTTTTCGCACTAGAATATTGCTCTGCTCCTCTGTTTTTGGGTTGAATCTTTTACTCACGAGCACATCCCCAATGACCGTTTTTCAGCTTATGATGAGAACTTTCGAGCCTTTTCCAGCCTCGTGGCCGAATGCTACTCGTCCTCCACCCTTAACTTAGCTAAAGGGCGATTTTTAGTCGTTGGTAGGCGGCCATAGTTACATCAAGCCATTGACCAAGAAACAGAGGGGCTTTCTTATAGATGTTGTCTTTGCCGTCCCATTCATTCAAATTTCTCTTTTTACTAACAGATATGATTTGGAGGTTATATCTACAAAGCTTTTTTAATTACATGAAATTAATTATAATTTTATTAATTAATATAAATTATAGGAATTACTTACTATAAATATTAATTCAAAATTAGTAGTTCAGTAATATAGATACAACTACACAAAAACACTATAATAAAGTAGAAATTACAAAAATATAGGAGGTTTTCAAATGAAAGGAAAATTATTATCATCTCTAATTGCATCTGCTATCTTGTTAGCTGTTGGAACACAGAGCGCTTCTGCTAATATTGGGGATGACACGCGTTCCGATGCAAGATGGGCTAACCCAGATTTTCATTACACGCCATCACTCCTTTCCCCTAGTGATGAAGACTGGTATTACTGGGACAATGAAACGGGCAGTAACAAATTTATTTGGGCCGGTTTACAATCCCCTGCCGGATTAAACTATGATATTACAGGGTTCCTCATTACCCCTTCGGGGCAGGAATACACGCTTTACTCCAACGAAAGTGGCCCCGGAGGCTTTGATTCATTCGGTACAACCGTACCGGCTGGTGGTAAGATATATTTTCGAATTAAAGCTGACATGTTTGACTACGGTCAAAAGTACGATTTTCACTTTACTCGCCAATAAGAAAGTATACATTTAAATGAAAAACAGTCCTTCACTCAAGGGAGAAGGACTGTTTTGTTAATATCTTAATGTTCTATCAAACTTAATATTATATAGAGCAATGAAATGTTCAAACCGAGTGGTTTAATCAACGTTGCCGATCAGATTAAAAAAATTTTACGTAACTATCACCTTTTGAAATCCCCTCTTAAGTATCATCGCAAAAAATAGTAAGTGATCACGATCCATACCATCCCCCAATATCAACATGGAATGTAACTATTAAGAGCAGACACCATCGGCCGACCAATCTCTCTGGTTCAAACCAAACTGAGGTGGGAAGAACACTCAAAAAACTCGCGGCTGTCACACACTACCTACACGCTCCACCTTCACGGCGCACAGCTTAAATTCCGGCATCCTGCTGGTCGGGTCCAGGGCGTCGTTGGTCAGCCGGTTGACCGATAACTGCTCCCCCCAATGAAAAGGCACAAACACGGTGCGCGGCTGGATGCCTTCCGTCACCTTCACTTGAAACACGAGCGAGCCCCGGCGGCTCGTGATCCGGATGCGGTCCTCCACACGCAAGCCGATCTTCTGCGCCAGCCATGGATGAATTTCCGCCACGGGCACCGGCGCTTTTTTGTTCAGTCCCTCGGTGCGCCTCGTTTGCGCCCCGCTCAAGTAATGGCTGGCTACCCGCCCGGTTGTCAGCACATACGGGTAGTCGCGGTCGGCCGGCTCCGCAGGCAGTTTGGGCGTGATGCCGAACAGCCTGGCCTTCCCGTCGGGATGATGGAAGCGTTCCTGAAACAAATAAGGCGTACCCGGATGCTCAGGAGCCGGGCAAGGCCAAAAGATGCCCTTCTCCCGCTTCAGCCGTTCATACGTGATGCCGCTGTAATCCGCCTTGCCCCCGGCGGTCGCCAGAGCCATTTCGTTGAAAACCTCCTCAATGCCGCCGTACCGAAAAAAAGCCCCGCTCCCCAGCTCTTTCGCCAAGCCGCATAGGATCTCGTAATCCAGCCTGCTGTTTCCCGGCGGCTCCAGCACCTTGCCCCGGTGGAACACTCGGCCTTCCAAATTCGTCAGGGTGCCCTCTCCCTCCAGAAACGACGAGCCCGGCAGCAGCCAATGGGCGTAACGGGCCGTTTCGGTCTCGAACAAGTCGACGACCACGAGCAGCTCCAGCTTCTGCAGGGCGCGCTCGACCATCGAATTGTTGGGACTCGAAACGACCGGGTTGGAGCCGAGCACGAGCAGCGCCTTGATTTCGCCTTCGTCGATTTTTTGCAGCATTTCGTAGGCGGAGACGCCCTTGCCCGGCAGCTCGGCCGGGTCGATCCCCCATACCTTCGCCACATGCTCGCGGGCGGCCGGGTCCTCGATCAGGCGGTAGCCCGGAAGCTGGTCCGCCTTTTGTCCATGCTCGCGGCCGCCCTGTCCGTTCGCTTGGCCGGTCACCGCGCCGTAGCCGCAGCCGGGCCGGCCGATTTTGCCGGTGATCAAGGCCAGATTGATGTAGTTGAGCGTATTCTCCACGCCGTTGACCTGCTGCTCCAACCCCCGCGCCGTAAGTATAATCCCCGTTTCCGCCTTGGCAAACCCGCGGGCGATGGTGCGAACGACGCCTTCAAGAACGCCCGTCAATCGCTCAACATAATCCGGCGTATAGAGCTTAACGGCTTCGGCCAGCTGCTCGAAGCCGTGCGTCCGCTCGCGGACAAACGATTCCTCGTATAACTTTTCCTCTACGATCACATGAAGCAAGCCGTTGACGAACACGGAGTCGAAGCCCGGCTGCAGCCGCACGTGAATGTCCGCCGCCTTCGAGGTCATCGTATTGCGCGGATCGACGGTGACGATCGTGGCGCCGTTCTTCTTGGCCGCGAGCAGGTAAGGCATCATGGTCGGCTGGCATTCTGCAATATTCGTGCCGGCGAGAATAATGTAGCGTGCGTGCGGTATTTCATGAAGCGGCATCGTCATGCCCCGGTCGAGACCGAAGGCCTGGTTGGCGGCAGCAGCCGCTGAGGACATGCAATACCGCCCGTTGTAGTCGATGTATTTGGTTTTCAGCGCCACCCGCGCAAATTTGCCGAGCAAATAACCGACCTCGTTGGTCAGCGAGCCTCCGCCGTAGATGGCAACCGCGTCGTTGCCGTATTTCGCCTGGATATGACGGATTTGCCCAGCTATCTCCCTCAAAGCAACATCCCAGGCTTCCGGTTGAAGCCCGCCGGCCGCAGAGCATCGCGAAACGACAGAATCGAACCGGTCCGCCCTTCTTAAAGGCTCGGTAATCCGTTCCGGATGAAGCACATGCTCCAAGGCATGAAGCCCTTTCTGGCACAGGCGCCCCGATGCCACCGGAAAATCCGGGCTCGGCTTGATGACCAGGCCCCGATGATCATCGCCGGGAGTGAGCATCATCTGGCATTGCATGCTGCAAAAGCAGCAGTGGGATGACCGGCTTTCCGCCGTGGTTGCTTTTGCCGCTGTCTCCCCGTTCGCTGCCGACTTCACGTCTAACAAAACCGATGAGTCCGCCATCGCCATCGCCGTCGTCCCCCCATGAACATCACATTAGCCAGCCTTTTCCGCCGACATTGGAAAACCGATATAGACGGCTCCATCCTGTATTTTGGTCGCATAGGTGCGGACGCATCCCGTATCCGGCGCCTGAACGAGCCCGGAGGAAAGATTGATCCTGCGGTCATGCATCGGGCAGAAGACATGCTCGTCGCAGACGATCCCTTCCGCCAGCACTCCGTCCTTGTGCGGACAGCGGTTTTGCACCGCTTTGACGCTGCCGCTGCCGAGCCGGAACAGCGCCACTTCATCCCCCTGGTAACGGACGGTCTTTCCGGTATTGACCGGCAGCTCAGCGTACAAGGCCGCCCAGACCCAAACGATGCTTTCCCTTTCCTGTGTTACGCCCATACGTTTCTCCTCCTTACAGTTCAACGACTTCGTAGAGGTCTTTTTGAATTTTCTCGCTTTCGATCGCTTCTTTCCAAGGGTCCTTCGTAACCGACAAGGTAACGTCCATTCGCTCGCAAAGCGCTTTGCGCTCCTCTGCATTCTCGACGACCTTGCGGATGCTTTCGATGCCGACCCGCTTGACCCATTCGCTGGTCCGTTCGCCGTAATTGGCGTTCTCACGGTAAAATTGCAGGTACGCCTCCGTATACTCCACGACTTCGTCTTCCGTCTTCACCGTGACCAGAAGATCCCCGGCCCGCACCTTCACGCCGCCGTTGCCGCCCGCATACAGCTCCCAGCCTCCGTCGATGGCGACGACGCCCAAGTCTTTAATAACGGATTCCGCGCAGTTTCGCGGGCACCCGGACACGGCCATCTTGACCTTGGCCGGCGTGTTCAGCCGCTCGAAGCGCTTCTCCAGCCGGATGCCCATGCCCATCGAATCGGCGGTGCCGAACCGGCAGTAATCCGCCCCGACGCATGTTTTGACGGTACGAAGCGCTTTGCCGTAGGCATAGCCGGACGGCATATCCAGCTCCTCCCACATGCGGGTCAAATCCTCCTTCTTCACGCCCAGCAGATCGATCCGCTGGCCGCCGGTCAGCTTCACCGTCGGAACGTTGAACTTCTCCGCCACCTCGGCGATCCGCTTCAGCTCGGCCGGACTCGTCACGCCTCCGTACATCCGGGGCACGACGGAGTAGGTGCCGTCCTTCTGAATGTTGGCATGCATCCGTTCGTTCACAAAACGGGAGGTACGATCATCCTTGTACACCGTCGGGTGCACCATGCCGAAGTAATAGTTAAGCGCAGGGCGGCACTTCGAGCAGCCTTCCTCCGTTTTCCAGCCGAGCACGTTCATCACCTCGCGGACGTGGCTCAGTCCTTTCTCGCGAATGGCGTCCACGATCTCTTCCCGGGAATGCTCCGTACAGCCGCACATCGTTTCTTTGACGGACGTGCTGTCGTAGGAATCGCCTAAGGTATAGGCGAGCAGTTCGCCGACCAGCGGCTTGCAGCCTCCACAGGAACGGGAAGCGCCGGTGCAGTTCTTCACTTCCTCGACTGTCGTCAGCCCCTGCTCCCGGATGGCCGAGCAGATCGCGCCTTTGCTGACGCCGTTGCAGCCGCAGACGATCGTATCGTCGCTCATCGCGGCCACCCCGGAGCCGTCTCCTCCTTCACCGCCGGAATCCCGAAGGATGGAAGCCTTCTCCATGCCGCTGATGTCGGAGCCGTCGCGGATCATCTGCATCAGCCGCGTGCCGTCCGACGTATCCCCGAACAGCACCGCGCCGATCATTTTGTTATCCTGAATGACGACCTTTTTATATACGCCCGAATAGTCGTCGTGCACGCGAATCGTCTTGCAGCCCTCGCTCTCCAGAAATTGGCCGCCCGAAAAGACGTCCACGCCGGACACCTTAAGCTTCGTGTACACGATCGAGCCTTCGTACGGGGCCGTCTCCACCCCGGCCAAATGCTTCGCAAGCACCGCTCCCTGCTCATAGAGCGGAGCGACAAGGCCATACACGACCCCGCGGTGCATGGCGCATTCGCCGACCGCATAAATCTCCGGCATGCTCGTTTGCATGTAATCGTTGACGACGATGCCGGGATTGACTTCGAGCCCGATCGACTTGGCCAGCTCGACGTTCGGGCGAATCCCGACGGCCATGACGACCAGGTCCGCTTCCGCCACGCTGCCGTCCTTGAACTTCAGCCCCGCGACCCGCTGGTCCCCGACGATTTCCGCCGACTGCTTTTCGAGCAAAAAGTTCATGCCCTGCGCTTCCAGCGCCTCCTGCAGCAGCTTGGAGGCCGTTCGATCCAATTGGCGCTCCATCAGCGTATCTCCGAGATGGACGACATCGACCTTCATCCCGAGGTTCAGAAACCCTCTCGCCGCCTCCAGCCCGAGCAGACCGCCCCCGATGACGACGGCTTTCTTGTATTTCTTGGCCGCATCGATCATCAGTTCGCAGTCGCGGATCGTGCGGTAAGCCATCACGCCTTCCTTATCCGCGCCCGGCAGCGGCAGCATGAACGGATTCGAGCCGGTGGCCAGAATCAGCTTGTCGTAAGCAACCGTGATCCCCTGGTCGCTCGTAACCGTCTGCGCCTGCGTATCGATGGCCGTCATGGTGTGCCCGGTATACAAAGTGATCCCGTTCGCTTTGTACCAATCCCATGGATGAATGACAATATCCTCTACGCTGGAGTCGCCTGCGAGCACATAGGACAGCAGAATCCGGTTATAGTTCGGATGAGGCTCGCTGCCGAAAATCGTAATTTCATATTTGCCGGGAGCCAGCTTGAGCAAATGCTCAATTACGTTGACGCCGGCCATCCCGTTCCCGACGAGCACCAGCTTTTGTTTGTTCGACATGAAGCAATCATCCTTTCATTGTGAGAATCAACGACTTACTGTACAGGAGCTTCGGCCCCCATCCCTTCCCGGCGGGACGCGCTCACTTTGCCGCCTTCTCCAATCCAGGTACGCTTCCACTGGCCTTGGACCACAGCGATCAATACCGCGCACGAAAGCGCGATGATGCTCAGGATCAAAAATCCGGATGCGAAGGAGCCGGTGGAGAGCTTCAGATTGCCGAGAATTTTCGGCAGAAAAAATCCTCCAAGTCCTCCGGCCGCGCCGACAATGCCGGTGATGATCCCGATCTCCTCGCGAAAGCGCTGGGGAACGAGCTGGAACACCGAGCCGTTGCCCATGCCCAGGCACATCATGGCTGCGAAGAGCAGCGCCGTCGTTACCGCAAGCGGCGGCAGGGTGGAGATGCCGGCCATCAACAGGGCGACGACTCCGTATAGACCCATCAGCATCCGGATGCCGCCGATTTTATCGGCCAGCCAGCCGCCGATCGGACGAAAGAAGCTCCCGCCAATGACGCATAAGGTGGTAAAATCGGCGGCTTTCACCGGAGACAGCCCGTACTGCGTATTGAAAAAGATCGTCAGATAGGTGGATAACCCGACAAAACCGCCGAAGGTCACGCCGTACAAGAGGCAGAACAGCCAAGCATCCCTTTGCTTCAGCACCTTTCCGTAGTCGGCCACCTTTTTGGGTGCGGGCTGATTGGGGCTGTCTTTGGCCAGGATCGAAAACACGATCAACGTCAAGGCGATCGGAATCATCGCGATCCCGAAGACGACATGCCAGTCCCCGTAGTACTGGGCGATCCGGTTCGCAAACAGCGTGGCGAAGATCGTCCCGCTGTTCCCCGCGCCGGCAATTCCCATCGCGAGCCCCTGATACTGCGGCGGATACCACCTGCTGGCCAGCGGCAGAGCGGCTGCGAAGCTGGCCCCGGCAATGCCGAGCAGCAGCGCGATCGCATACATCTCGCCGATCGTGTCGGCAAACAGCCAGCCCCACAATAACGGGACGAGCGTAATCCCCAATCCGATCTGACCGGTCCGCTTCGGCCCGATTTTATCCGTCAAATAGCCGAGCACCAGCCGCAGAATCGACCCGCCCAAAGTGGGCAGGGCCACCAGATTCGCTTTTTCCGCGGCATTCAGGTCAAACTCTCCCGAGATGATGACTGCAAGCGGTCCGAGCAGCACCCAGACCATGAAGCTCATATCGAAGTACAAAAAAGCACTGAACAACGATCCCTTGTGCCCGCTCTGCCAAAAACTTTTGCGTTCGATCATGTGGACCTCTCCTCTCCCTTTTCCTTCGTGACGTTTCTCTCTTTAAGCGATGCGAAAAAAGCCGACAAAACGGGCCCGTGGTAAACGGAACGGTTCGTCGGCCTCATTGCCTTTGCGGCCACGTCATCGTAGCCGAAACATAAAAAGCCTACCCCTGCACATCGTACAGAGATAGGCATCGTTGCCGGGAAGCTTGACACACCGTTGTGTCAAGAAAACTGAGAAGCTTGATGAGGTTATTATAATTCGCCCCGGCCTCATTGTCAACAAACATGACATATTTTTCGTAAAATACTTATATAAATAACGATGTCGACAACTTTCAGGGCTTTGTGCTATATTTATTGTTATATTATATAACACGAAACTATCGCAAATTATCGTTCACCGGCATTACAACCTTGATGGGGGTATTGTTTATGTTACAATCGTTTTTGCTCATCGACGGGTTTGCACCTGATTCCTCCACTCCATCGTCCGCTGAACCCGTTCCGGCTTCCGGTCCATCCGGTTTGGAAGCAACGGCCGAAACGATATTGCAAGATATGGGCTTTCGCGTGCAGAGCGCTTCATCCTACCATGAAGCTCAGTTTCTGGCAGCCAAGGCGGATGCTGTCCTGTTATCCGTTGCCCCTCACCAAGTCGAGCCGTGGCGGCAAAAAATCGCCGCCGCCCGCAGCCTTCCTCTGCTGTGGTGGTGCGACCGCCGGACGTTTCCCAGCCACGAATGCAAACTGCATCACGCCATCGACGGCATGCTCGGTCCCGGGATGAGCGCCTTGGAAATTCACTGCGCGCTCCTGCTTGCCGTGAACCATTATTTTCAGCGGACCGAATGGCAGCAGGAACGCGAGCAGCTTCTGTCCCGGCTGGAAGAACGGAAGTGGGTCGATCAGGCGAAGCGGATTTTGTGCGAGATCAAGCGCATTTCGGAGGCGGAAGCGTACGAATTTCTGCGCAAGCAGGCCATGAATGAGCGCAAACGGATGTCCGACGTAGCCGCCTCGATCGTCAAGGTGTACCAATTGCTGCAGGACGAGAATCAGGGAGGTCGTAAGCGATGATAGGTTTCCTACAAGAAGTCGGGCGCGGAAAACGCGGGGCCAGAGATTTAAGCTACGAAGAAGCCCGGCAGGCGGCCGAGTGGATCATAACCGGCAAGGCGGCTCCGTCGCAATGCGGCGCCTTTCTTATGGCCGAACGCATCAAGATGGAATCGGCCGACGAGCTGCGCGCTTTTATTGATGCCCTGCGAAGCCGGAGCCATACTTATCCGGTCAAGGGAAGCATGGATTGCGCAGGTCCTTACGACGGCAGGACACGAACGTTCATGGCGACGTTCCCGACGGCTTTCGTGCTTGCGGCCTGCGGGCTTCCGGCAACGCTGCACGGAAGTCCGAGCCTGCCGCCGAAATGGGGCGTGACGCTTACCGACGTGCTCCATGCCTTAAACATTCCCGTAACCGGTATTCCCAGAGAGGCTTGGACCGCCGCGGCGGAAGCCAGCGGCTTTTTATTCGTGCCGACCGAAGAGTGGTGCCCGCCGCTGAAGGAGCTGCGTCAGCTGCGTCTGGAGCTCGGCCTGCGTACGGTTTTCAATTCCGCCGAGAAGCTGCTCCGCTTCTCCGACCCGGCGTATATGACGATGGGCGTATTCCACGGCACCGTCTTTGAGAAAATGACCAGGCTTCTGCTGGAGCTCGGAATCTCCAAAGGGATCGTGGTGCAAGGAACGGAGGGCTCCGACGATGCGGCGGTCAATCAACGGACGCGGACGTACGTGATTAAGGAAGGAAGAAGCGAGCTCTTTATCGTGGACCCGGAAATGTTCGAGCTGATGGTCGACGTGCCGGAAGTCCAATGGACCGCCGGGCTGCAGGCGCAAACAGCCCTCGCCGTCCTGCGCGGCGACGCCGAGCTGCCCTATTTGAACGCCGTTCTGCTCAACAGCGCCCTCCGCTTATGGATCGGCGGCCAGGCCGGCTCGATCGAAGAAGGCATTTATCTCGCCCGTCATGCGATCGAACAAGGCGCAGCCCTGCGCAAATATGAAAACTGGAGCGCCTCGCTCTACGACACTAAAGCTTTCAGCACTTTCCCGATCGAGTCGCGGATGACGTGAGTCGCCCGGCTGTCATATGGCGTCGAAGATTGGTTGATCAGCACCAGCTTGTCGCCGGCATATTCGCCGACCAGCGCGGCGGCCGGGTTGACGGTAAGGGAAGTGCCGCCGACGATCAATACGTCCGCTTCCGCAATATGCGCTCTGGCCTTCGACAGGATGTCCCAGTCCAGGCTTTCCTCGTACAGCACCACGTCGGGCTTTACAATCCCTCCGCAGGCATCGCAGCGGGGAACCATCGTCTCGTCGTTCGTCACGTAATCGAGGTCAAAAAACTTGCCGCAGCCCATGCAGTAATTCCGGTGCACCGACCCGTGAAGCTCCAGCACATGACGGCTGCCCGCCATCTGATGCAGCCCGTCGATGTTCTGGGTGACGACGGCCCGCAGCTTCCCCGCTTGCTCCAGCTGCGCCAGCACCTCATGAGCCGCGTTCGGCTTGGCTTCCCTATGGATCATGCACGCGCGGTAAAAGTCGTAAAACTCCGCCGTACGCTCCATAAAAAAGCTGCGGCTCAGCATGACCTCCGGCGGAAAGGCATGCCGGGAGGCCGTCTGATACAGCCCCGTGGCCGAACGGAAATCGGGGATTTGACTCTCCGTCGAAGTCCCCGCTCCCCCGAAAAAGACAATGTTCTTACTGTCGGCAATCCACGATTTGATCTCTTCAACCGCCATATCCAGTCCTCCTTGATTCCTGATTCACACCGCTCCATCCGCCGGAAAACGGAGCCCGATCTGCTTGCGGGCCTCGTCCATGATCGAGATCGCGGCCAGCGAATTGGCGTGCGAATTCGTTGCAGACTCCAGCCTTCCGGCTTGCAGAACGTCGATAAATTCCTGCACTTCGTAATACATCGACTTGCTGCTCTGCGGACGGGTCAACACCTCGACCGAACCGTCGCGGTAACGGATTTCCACGTGCTCCGGCTGATTGATTTTATCGATGACGAGGGTGCCGTGCTCGCCTTGAATTTCCGTCGGCGCATACGAATTGACAATCTTGGAATGCGTCAGCACCGCTTCCATCTGCCCGTAGCTTAACAGCAGGCTACCCTGCCCGTCCACGCCGGAGTCAAGCAGCAGACCGTTCGCCTGAACGCGCTCGGGCTGGCCGAACAGCACGACCATCGGGTAAATGCAGTACACGCCCAGATCCATGAGCGACCCGTTGGACAACGCGGGATTGAACGCATTGAGCACCGTCCCCTGCTTATAGGCATCGTAACGGGAGGAGTATTGACCGTAGCTTGCCGCATAGCGGCGGACCGGACCGATTTTGGACAAATGCTCCTGCACGGCGCGGAAGTTCGGCAGCAGCGTCGATTTTAACGCCTCCATCAGCAGCACCCGGTTCGCTTTCGCCGCGGCGATCATCTCCATCACCTCTGTCCGGTTGGACGCCAGCGGCTTCTCGCAGAGCACGTGCTTCCCGTGATTCATCAGCAGCACGGCGTGCTTCGCATGGAAAGCATTCGGGCTGGCGATATAGACGGCATCGAACGTGTCGCTCCCCGCCATCGTCTCCAGGTCCGTGAACTTGTGCGGGATTTCGAATTTGGCCGCGAAGGCTTCGGCTTTCTCCTCCGTCCGCGAATAAACCGCCGTTAAGGCAAACGCTTCGCATTCCCGCGCCGCGCGAATAAACTCTTCCGTAATCCAGTTCGTTCCGATAACTGCAAATCGTATCATGGTTCATTTCCTCTCGTCGTGTAATCTTCGTCATGCCTATCCTCTTATTGTACTGGAGGAAGCGCGAGAGGCCAACTTATTTTTCCAAATATCCATATCAAACGGATATACATACAAAATCAGGGTAAAATATCCATTAAAATCTTAAGTGAAGGAGCCGCCATGATCAGCAACCGCGAACTGAAAGGACAAATCGAAGAATTGACCGAGCAAAACCAGTTTCTAAGCGACGAGCTGCAGCAGATCAAAAGCTTGCTTGAAAGCCAGTCCAACCAAAACCAAAACCAGAATCAAGGCCAGAGCAATCAAGGTTCAGGGCAAAACAGCAATGCGCTGTTCGATATGGCCAACGATTTCATCCAGCTCAAAAAGCTGACGAGCGACCTGCAGACCAAAATGCAGGAATACGCCTTGAAACAAACCCGCGGCACGCAGATCACGGACGAGGATGTCATCAATCTGATCATCAATATGATGAACGGGATGATCGATTGGACGATCGACTTCGTGTCCAAACAGAATCAATCGCAAGGGCAGATGCAGTAAGCAAAAAAAACTACAGCGGAATAACCAGCACACTATGCTTGTA
>NZ_BILX01000086.1 GCF_004000785.1 Paenibacillus ehimensis NBRC 15659
CCCGCCGGGCCGTCATGGAACGGCTCGGGTACCCCGAATCCCGCTATGCAGTCTTGATACACCCGAGGGCGACGCTCGGAAGCGGGGTAACGATCGGCGGCGGTTCCGTCGTCATGCCGGGTGCGGTCATCAACCATGGCGCCCGGATCGGCGCTCAGTGCATCATCAATACGGGCGCCATCGTCGAGCACGAGAATACGCTCGGAAGCTTCGTGCATGTTTCTCCCTCCGCAGCCTTAGCCGGCGATGTCACGGTAGGGGACGGAACGCATATCGGGCTTGGCGCGAAAGTGATCGAAGGATTAACGATAGGCGGCTGGAGCACGCTCGGAGCGGGGGCGGTTGCCGTTCACGACATTCCGGCTCAATGTACGGCCGTAGGCGTACCCGCCAAACCAATCAAATACGCTGACCAACCGGATCAGCTCGCACAGAGGAGGGCGTAGCGCAATGTCGCTGAATCAAAGGATTTACCTGTCTCCCCCGCATATGGGGCAAGAAGAGCAGCAATGGGTGCAGCAAGCTTTCGCCACCAACTGGATCGCGCCGTTAGGGCCCAACGTCGATGTTTTTGAGAAAGAGATCGCCGGGTATGTCGGGGCGGGCGGAGCGTTGGCTCTCAGTTCCGGTACGGCTGCCATCCACCTGGCTTTACGGTTGCTCGGAGTCGGCGCTGGGGATACGGTGTTCTGCTCAAGCTTAACGTTTGTCGCCAGCGTGAATCCGGTGGTGTATCAAGGGGCGGAGCCGGTATTTATCGACTCCGAGCCGGAAAGCTGGAATATGTCTCCGCAAGCGCTGGAGCGCGCGCTGTCGGCAGCCAAGCGTGCCGGAAAGCTTCCGAAGGCGGTCGTTGTCGTCAATCTGTACGGGCAAAGCGCGGACATGGACCCGCTGCTGGACTTATGCGACCAATACGGCGTACCCGTCATCGAGGATGCCGCCGAATCGCTGGGCGCGACGTACAAAGGCCGGGCAAGCGGAACGCTGGGCAGGTTCGGAACCTACTCGTTCAACGGCAACAAAATCATCACCACCTCCGGCGGAGGCATGCTGGTATCGGACGACCTCGAAGCGCTGGAGAAGGCCCGATATTGGGCGACCCAGGCCCGGGACCCTGCACCGCATTACGAACACAGCGAGGTCGGGTTCAATTACCGGATGAGCAACGTGCTGGCCGGCATCGGCATCGGGCAGCTTCGGAAGCTGCCCGAGCGAATCGAAACGAGACGCGCCATCTTTGCGAACTACGCCGAAGCGCTGGGCTCCATGGAGGGCGTCGCGTTTATGCCGGAGGCGTCCTTCGGCCAAGCGACCCGTTGGCTGACGGCGCTGACCGTCGACCCGCAAGTTGCGAAAACGACGGCGGGTGACATCATCCGGGCGCTCGCGGAGGCGAACATCGAGTCCAGACCGGTGTGGAAGCCGATGCATCTGCAACCGCTGTTCCAAGACTGCTCCTATTATCCGCATCAGGAGGGACACAGCGTATCCGACCGGCTGTTCGAGCAGGGCATTTGCCTGCCTTCCGGCTCCAGTCTGACCGAAACCGAGCAAGCGAAAGTGATTGAGATCGTCAAAACACTCGTATTCGGAGGTATGACTCATGAAATTGCGTAAAGCGATCATTCCGGCAGCGGGACTTGGAACGCGCTTCCTGCCTGCGACCAAAGCCCAGCCGAAGGAAATGCTGCCGATTGTGGACAAGCCTACGATTCAATACATTATTGAAGAGGCGATTGCCTCCGGGATCGAGGATATTCTGATCATTAGCGGACGCGGAAAGCGGGCCATCGAGGATCACTTCGACAAGTCGTTCGAGCTGGAGGACACGCTCTCGAAGAAAGGCAAGAACAAGGAGCTTGAGCAAATTCAAGCGATCTCCGAGATGGCGAATATCCACTATATCCGTCAAAAAGAACCGAAGGGCCTCGGCCATGCCATCTGGTGCGCGCGCAGCTTTGTCGGCGACGAGCCGTTCGCCGTTCTGCTCGGCGACGACATCGTGCAGTCAAGCGAGCCGTGCCTGAGCCAGCTCATTCGCGTCCATTCCCGGTACTCCTCCTCGGTCGTCGGCGTGCAAAAAGTGAGCGACGAGGACGTCTCCAAATACGGGATCATCGCTCCCCGGGGCTCGTCGATCGAGCCGGAGGTGTTCTTCCTGGAGACGCTGGTCGAGAAGCCTTCGAAAAAAGCGGCTCCTTCCAACTATGCCATCATGGGCCGGTACATTTTGACGCCTGACATTTTCGATATTCTGGAGAGTCTTCCGGCCGGTGCGGGCGGCGAAATCCAGCTGACGGACGCGCTCAAGCGGTTGAACGAGAAAAGACCGGTCATCGCCTACAATTTCCAAGGAGCCCGGCACGACGTCGGGGACAAATTCGGCTTTATCAAAGCGACGCTGGACTTCGCGCTGCAGCGCGACGACTTGCGCAACGACGTGATGAACTACATCCGGACGCTGTACGAAAGCGAGCCTTCATTTTACAGTAAGGTGGCGAAATAAGCGTATGCACAATATAACAGTGATTGGTACGGGATACGTCGGTTTGGTGTCGGGAACGTGCTTTGCCGAAATGGGCAACCGCATCATCTGCTGCGATGTGAACAAGGACAAAATCGCCATGCTGCAAAACGGAGAGATTCCCATTTACGAGCCGGGCCTCAAGGAGCTTGTCGCGAAGAACGTGGCGGAAAACCGTCTCTTCTTCACCTCCGAAATCGGCGAGGCCATTGAGGATTCCGACATCATTTATATTGCGGTCGGCACGCCTATGGCGGAGAACGGCGAAGCGGATATGCGCTACGTGAAGGAAGTGGCCAAAACGATCGGCAAGCACTTGAACACGTACAAAATTATCGTCAACAAAAGTACGGTGCCGGTCGGCACGGGCGAGCTTGTGCGGACGATTGTCGCCAACAACCGGATCAACGAACGCATTCATTTCGATGTCGTGTCCAATCCTGAATTTCTGCGCGAGGGCTCGGCGATTGCGGATTGCATGAACATGGAGCGGGCGGTGATCGGGGCGACGAGCGATAAGGCGGCCAAGGTCATTGCGAAGCTGCACGAACCGCTGAAGACGAAAATTTTCATGACGGACCTGCAAAGCGCGGAGATGATCAAATATGCGGCGAACGCCTTTCTTGCGACAAAAATATCGTTTATCAACGCTATCGCCAATCTGTGCGAGCGGGTCGGGGCCGACGTGACCCAGGTGTCGGAAGGCATGGGAATGGACAGCCGGATCGGCGGGAAATTTTTGCAGGCCGGTATCGGCTACGGAGGCTCCTGCTTTCCGAAGGATACGTTTGCGCTCGCCCATATGGCCGATCAGGCAGGGTATGATTTTACGCTGCTGAAATCCGTCATCTCGACCAACGAGGCGCAGCCGTACGTGATGCTGAAGAAGCTGCAGGATTTGTTCGGCGACTATGCCGGAAGGCGGATTGCGGTGCTCGGGCTTGCCTTTAAGCCGAACACGGACGATATGCGCTGCGCGCCGTCGCTTGTCATTATCGACGAGCTGGTGAAACAAGGCGCTATCGTGCAAGCGTACGATCCGATCGCCATGCCGAACGCCCGGGCGCTGCTGCCTGCCGAGGTGACTTATTTTGACAGCGTCGAGGCGGCGGTGACGGATTGCGACGCCTGCCTGATTTTAACCGAGTGGGATGAAATTACGGGCATGGATCTTGCTTCCGTTCGCAAGCTGCTGAAATATCCGTTCCTGGTGGACGGGCGCAATTGCTTCTCACTGCAAGAAATGTACGAACACGGCTTTGTTTACCATTCGGTTGGCAGGCCGGCAGTATTGACGGCTAGGAGTGAATCCCATCCGGTCAATTATTAAGCTCCTTTCCCTTGTTCCTGTGTTGCTGTGGACGCTGCTTATTTTTCACTTCTCTTCCCAGTCCTACCATGAGCAGAGTATACAGCCAATTTTACATAAATGGTTCACGAAGGAGGGGATGCTTAGCGTCGTACCTGAGATGACCATTCATTATCATCATTCTACGATTGAAGCCAGGAAGCAGCCGTTTGAATTTGTCGAGTTTTTGTTTCGAAAAGGTTCGCATTTGTTTATGTACGCGATGCTGGCGGTTTGTGCTTTTTTCGCGTTGGTTCAAACCCGATGGAAGCTGGGCTTCAAGATTTTGCTTGCGATCGTTTATGTGATTGGCATAGCTTCGGCGGATGAGTGGAATCAAGCGGGAAGTGTGGAGCGTACCAGCGCAATGCAGGATATTGTATTGGATTCAATCGGCGGATTCCTTGGCTTAGTGGTTCTTATCCTGGGCATGGCGGTGTTCTGCAAAATCAAGCGGAACAGCACGCTGCGAAGAGGGGAGGTTCCATGAAGGCGAGAATGAAAAAGGCTTTGGGAGTCGGAGCGGTGGTTGTATTGCTGCTGTTTGCCGGCGGCTACTGGGCGCTTCATGCCGTGCAGGAACGGATGATGGCGGCGCTTGCCAGTCTGGCGGAAGAAGCGCCGGCAGGGAAGCGGCCGGAAACCGGTCCGGAGAAGCGGACCGATCCGTCGCCCCAAGCTCCGGCGGAGACTCCTAAGCCGACCTCCGAACAGGATGTCGTCCGGACGTCGGGCGGTTCCCCGGCATCGCCGGGGAAAGCGGAGCAGGCTCAGAAGCCGGCACAAGCCCCGGCCACGGTTCCACAGGAAACCGGCAAGCCGGCTGACCCGAAGTCGGGCAGCACGGGCTATAAGGCTGAAATCTCCGCAGGCAAGGCGAAGGAAGTGCAGGATCAAATTTCGCTGGCCGAACAAGTCAAAATCACTACCGTACTGCTTAAAAAGCTAGATGGAAATGATTTAAAACAATTACAAAATATGTTTAATCAAGGTGTTTCCTTGGAGGAAAAAAGGAAGGCCAAGGAAATGATCCTGGAAAAGCTTACGGAAGAGGAGTACGACGAGCTGATTGCGATTGCTTCGAAATATGGTTTGAGCAAGGGCAAAAGCTACGAGGAGTCTCTTCGGGAGAAAAAATAAGCTCTAACATTATGATCCTAAGGGAGAGAAGGCTATGAAAAAAAGAAAAACCACCATGTCAAAGTTTCTTGCGGTCGTGATCGCGGCAGCCTTGACTACGCCGGCATTGTCGGCACCGAAAGCCGAAGCGGCGTCGCTTACGTTTGAGAACCAGTCGCCGCTGGTTAACTTCAACGGACCTACCGTGGTCAATCTGAACTTATTCCTCGGAGAACAGTTTAATCTGGAAAAATGGTTCGAGACGAATTTTGGCAGCTGGACCACTCCGAAACCGCCAAAGAGCGATAAGGAGAAGGAAAAGGAACGTTTAGAGAAAGAGAAGCAAGAGAAAGAGAAGCAGGAAAGGGAACGATTGGAGAAAGAGAAGCAGGAGCGAGAAAAGCTCGAAAAGGAACGGTTAGAGAAAGAAAAGCAGGAAAAAGAACGGTTAGAGAAAGAAAAGCAGGAAAAAGAACGGTTAGAGAAGGAAAAGCAAGAAAAAGAGAAGCAGGAGAAAGAAAAACAGGAAAAAGAGAAGCAAGAAAAAGAAAAGCAGGATAAGGAAAACGGTAAAGGAAATGGTAACGGTAACGGCAACGGAAATGGTAACGGCAACGGTAACGGTAACGGAAATGACAAAGGCAACGGAGATAAGGAAAAGGACAAAGAGTATAAGGAAATCACGAAAAATGCCACTCAGCAGCTGATCCATCTCCGCAATGAAAGCAAACAGGAATTGATGGGGATCGCCCTTCAGGCTGCAGCGGCCAGCAGTTCCAAGGAAAGAGCGAGGCTTTATCGGCAGGGAGAAAGCAAGTTTAACGAAAAATCAGCTCAGTTCAACGCCATTATCGACAGCGTAAGAAGCGAGCTGGAGTCTAAAGGCTTCAGCACGGATATCGTCAACGAATATCAAGAAGAATTTAACAAAGAAGTTCAAATGGGACAAAGCCTGCTGCAAAATCT
This sequence comes from Paenibacillus ehimensis NBRC 15659, assembly GCF_004000785.1. Lineage (GTDB taxonomy): Bacteria > Bacillota > Bacilli > Paenibacillales > NBRC-103111 > Paenibacillus_G > Paenibacillus_G ehimensis. The sequence goes on from NZ_BILX01000086.1 coordinate 5,961, forward strand.
CGTGAAATAACGATCGGGAACCGGCGATTGCCTTCGGGCGTCGCCGGTTTTTTATGTATGCGTAAGGAAAATAAATGCTTTATAGGTATGGATTGTAAATCAGAACCACAAAATACAGGTAGTTCACGATAAGGAGGGAATTACAATGAGTCAACTGCCTGATAACGCAGGCAATGCCGAACTGGAGGATCTGGCCACTCATGCGGCCGGGGCTACCGACCTGCATCAGACGCGGACGACCGACCAGGCCGTGCAGATTGATCCGCCGGTTGCCGGAAGCCCGGGGCCGATTGACCGCCGGGAGGAACGCTTCGACGTGAAGAAGAACGAAGATTCCGTTTAGCAAGAACGAAGAACAGCGTACCGGACGAGCCGGGCCTGTTCTTTTTTTTCGTTATTCCTCGTCGGCAAAAAGCTCTCTAAGCATCCGTTCCCGATTATGCAGAAATTGCTTCATAATGATATAATGATCGGTTTCTTCCACATTTATGTGCTCGATTCCATCGGGAGTCAAGTAATAAGCCAGGGCGTCGGGGTAACCCATCAGAATAGGCGAATGGGTCGAGATGATGAATTGCGAGTTCTTCTTAACCAGCGCATGGATGCGGGCGAGCATCGACATTTGCTTCAAGGGAGAAAGGGCCGCTTCCGGCTCGTCCAGAATATACAGCCCGTTGCCGCCGAAACGGTGAAGGAAAGCGGCAAAAAACGATTCGCCGTGCGACTGCTCGTGAAGCGATTTGCCCCCGTACGAATCGATGATCCGAGTTCCGCCCTCCGGTTCGCTATCCAACTGATCGATATTGGTTGCAAGGTTATAATAGCTTTCCGCCCGGAAGAAGAAGCCGTCCCTCGGCCTGCCGATTCCGCGCACCAGACGGATATGCCGGTGCAGCTCCGAGTGGGATTCGTGCGTCGCGAAATTGAAGTTCAAGCTGCCGCCTTCGGGATTGAATCCCCAAGCAACGGCTATGGCTTCGAGCAGCGTGGACTTGCCCATGCCGTTCTCGCCGATGATGTAGGTGACCTTGGGGTGGAAGCGCAGAGTCGTCAACCGGCGCAAAGCCGGGAGGTGAAACGGATACTTGGCAAAAGACGGCACGTTCTCCCGCAGCAGCTCCATACTTCTCACGAACGGATCTTTATCGTAGATCCCCATAAGGCAATGCCTCCTTCCGGCTTGATCGTTGACTCTATTATACCGAAAAGCAGGCCGCCGCGTTACTCCCATAAGCTCGAAGGACACCGATGAAACTCGAAGAACCGGTCCTTCGCGGACGGCATGTTTCGCCGAGCTTTTTTCGTTTTTGTAAAAATTTCAGTTTTCTGGAACAAACCGCTGAGTCGGCGCGTCCAATAAGACGTGAGTAGCTTGAGCCGAAACGGAGTGTGAGCTTAGGGATGGCGAATCGGACAAAAACCGGTATACGGCTGGCGATCGGATTGGGCCTGCTGCTGGCTTTCATCGCCGGAGGCTGGATATGGTGGTACAGCAATGACAAGAGCACGGCCAAACCGGGAGAAATGAAGCCGCTGCTGCAAGTAAGCTCCGTTGCCCAGATCAAAGAGGCCTACGATGTCATCGTGACCGGCACCGATCCGGAAGGCGTGGCGGCCGCTGTCTCGGCAGCGCGCAACGGGCTGTCCGTGCTGCTGGTGGACGGGCGGAACCGTGAGATTCTCGGCGGCTTGATGACACTGGGCTGGTTGAACAGCCTGGACAACAATTATTCCCCCGAGTCTTCGCTTGTTCCGGGTAAGCATAACTTTTTGAACAAAGGGATTTTCCAGGAATGGTATGACCGCATCGAAGGCACGTCGTTCGATGTTGTGACGGCTGCCAATGCATTCTACGAGCTGGTCCGGCAGGAGCCGAACATTGATCTTCTCATGAAGGTGAAGACGATGGAGCCGATTGTGACCGTCGGCCCGGACGGCATGCGCAAGGTTACCGGCGTGCAGGTGATCCGGCAGGATGGCAGCCGGCATAATGTGAAGGCCAAAGCCGTGATCGACGCGACACAGGACGCCGACATTGCCGCAGCCGCAGGCGTATCGTTTACGATAGGAAGAGAGGATATCGGCGATCCGAAATCCCAGATGGCGGTTACGCTTGTCTTTAAGCTGCGCGGCGTAACGCAGGAGGTATGGGAATCGTTCGGCAGGCACAAGGATACCGGTATTGACCGGATGAGCGGATGGGGGTTCCCCGAGATGTGGGAGTATCCGTCGAGCAACAAAGAAAGGGTTCGCATGCGTGGACTCAATATCGGGAGACAAAATGACGGGACGATTCTCATCAACGCGCTGCAAATTTTTGGCATCAATCCGTTGGACCCCGAGTCGGTCGATGAAGCTTTTGAGATCGGAAAGAAAGAAATTCCGCTTGTGGTCGATTATATGAAGAAAAATTTCAAGGAGTTCGCTGATCTCGAGCTGGCCGGAACGGCGCCGGAGCTGTACGTGCGGGAGACCCGACATATGAAGGGCCAATACCGTCTGACCATGACCGATGTGCTCGATAATCGCGATCAATGGGACCGCATCGCTTTCGGCTCTTATAAAGTCGATATCCAGAGCACGAGCTACCAAGACCGCGGCGCCATCATGATGAATCCGGTGCAGTATGCGATTCCGTTCCGCAGCATCCTGCCCCGCGAGGTGAACGGGCTGCTGGTGGTGGGCCGTTCGGCCGGCTTCGATACGCTGCCGCACGGCAGCGCGCGCGTCATCCCGGTCGGCATGGCAACCGGGCAGGCGGCCGGAGCCGCTGCCAAGCTCGCTATAGACAAGGGGCTGTCGTTCCGTGAGCTCTCCGAGTCCAAGCAGGACATCGCAGCGCTGCAGGATATGTTGAACAAGCAAGGGATGGAGCTGAAGCCGTTCCGAATCCATCCTCCGGCTTATACGAAGCATCAAGCCTATGCCGGGCTGAAAGCGGCGGTGAGCATGAATTTGACCGTGGGCGGGGATAAAAACGAAGGTTTTGATTTGGACGGCGCCTCGAACGCGCAGCGGTTCGTCTATCAGCTGAACGGCGTAGGGAGAGTGCATGCGGCCTATTTTAAAGGAAAGGCTGCCGATTCGCTCCAGGGTATGGACAATCCGGCCGATACACCGCTCACGCTGGAGCAAGCGGCGGCGGCTCTCGGGTCGGCGATGGGCTTGCCGCAGAAGCCGCCGACGACCATATGCAGGAGCTGCTCGCCCGGGGCGTGGTAAAGCAGGAAACGGTCTCGGCGATTCAAGACCCGAAGCGGCTCACCAACGGGGAAGCCTACATGCTGATCCGCGACGGGGTCGCGAACTATGCCGGCAAAACGTACGAGTAAAAGGCATGAACCGAAAAAGCAGCCGTCCCGCCTGAAGGAGACGACTGCTTTTTTGCTATGGATGAGAATCAAGCTTGATTAAGGTGTAAGTACGTATACCTGCACATTCTGCATACCGAAGAGCCTGGCTTGAGAGCGGCTTTCGGGGAGGAAAATATCGATCCTGTTGCCTTTGATCGCGCCACCGGTATCCGTCGCTGTAGCATACAAGCCGTTAGCCGGCAGGCCCATGTAGGAATAGCCTTTGATCAATACCTTGGAACCGAGCGGAATGACGGAAGGATCTACGGCGATCGTTCCAAGCTTCAGAGGATTACCCATATAATCGACTGCGCCATATCCGCCGTTCTCCGCAGGAGACGCCGTGTAAGCTGTCGCTTTGACTTCGATCATTTTGCTGTAAGCCGGTGCGGGTGCTGCCGCGAAGGCTTGAGAAGCGGTCTGGGCAGCTTTGCTTGGGCGATACCAAGCGGGAGCGTGATAATTGCCGTCGGCACCAAGAATCGCGATGCGGTTCTGGTTGTCCCATTGCGTTTGGATGTCGAACGAATCCGAGATGAGCCGAACCGGCACATAGACGCGGCCGTCGACGAATTCCGCGGCGCTTTCGACCTGCTCGGGTTCTCCGTTGACCGTTACCGACTTATTGCCGGTTTGCAGCGAAAGGCTATTTTTATCGTCTTTGATTGTAATTTTGATTTCGGAACCGGCAGGCTCCCAATGCAGCTGGTAGCCGAGTTTGTCCGCTACGACGCGCGCCGGAACTTGAAGCTTGTGATTCTCATCCACATAAGGCTGGGCATCCGGAAATTGCACCAGCTTGTCGTTCACCTGAACCTTGATATCCTCCGCCAGACGCACCGGTTCATCGGCATAGACGGCCGGAGCGCAGACGGGCAGTATCGCGGGCAGAGCGAACAGGCATGCAAGAAGCACGCTTTTCAAACCGAATTTCATATGCTGTTTCCCTCCTGTTAGCCTCCGAGGTTAGTTGTCGGGTTCGGGAAGAGGTAGGCTCCCTAGCCTCCGAACCTTGCGGTCCAGCGGCATTCACCCCATGTATTGCGTCCCCCGTACGTACACAAAATTTGCTGTGCGATTCGGCTTTTAAGAATTTACCACAGGCTTGTTGCTGGTATCAATACATAAAATCATCCAGTAGCTGCCGGAAAATAGCAGAACTTTTTTCCTCCCGGGTAGGAATGCGGTACAATAAAAGAGTGTTCGGGGGCATCAGCTGATTTGGGACGGTCTCGGTCCCGGGAAAGGAGCAGCGCCATGTATAAGCGGGATTACATATTACGAATGATCGAACAGACGGCGGAAATGCTGCATAAAGTGATGTTTCGCCGGCAGAATCAACAGCTGCGGGAAGCGATGGAGCTGCTGAACCAAGCGATGCGGCAGCTGCTCGGCGTCGGCTCGAAGCTGATCCATGCGCTGTCGGTCAAAGATTTGCTTGCTCTGCTGTCCAAAGACGGCGAGGTCGATCAGGGGAAGGTGCTTGTATGCGGGGACATGCTCAACGCCCAGGCGGCTTTGTTCGCGGACTCCGGGGAAGAGGCGGCAGCCAGAGCGGCGGGGGCCAAATCGCTGGAGCTTCTGTTAACGGCCAGAGAGCTGGATGCGCGCGATGAGCTGCGCGAGGAATTCGCGGATCGGATTGAGACTGCGCTCGCCTTGGTTGGACGGGCTCCGATGTCTGCGAGTTTGCTGAAGGTACTTATCCCTTATTATGAAGCAAGCGGGCGATACGGGCGGGCGGAGGATGCGCTTTTCCATTTGCTGGACGAGCTGGAACGGACGGAGGAAACGGAGGAGCGGCTCGAACAGCTCGGACTTGGCATTCGGATGTACGAACGATGGCTGGGCTTGGATTCGGAGGCGCTGGAGCAGGGCAATTTGTCGAAAGACGAAGTAGAAGACGGGCTGAACGAGCTGCTCCGAATAAAAAAGAACATGTTGGAGCAAGGATAAGCCATACGCTTTTTGCGCAAAAATGCGAACTATTTCTGTTTTGAACAAAATAATGTTCGGATTTTGGAGTTGACATGCGGTGTTAAAGACTGTTAAACTAAAGAGGATGAAAGGCCTAAAAAAGTTGAATAGTCTCTCGTATAATGTCGGGAATATGGCCCGAAAGTTTCTACCCGAAAACCTTAAATTTTTGGACTACGAGTAAGCGAAGTATGAGGGGTCGGCATAAGCATGCCAGACCTTAGCTTGCGCTTGTGGAGATTCTTGTCGTCCTGCCGATAGACTGCGTTTGCCAGTACTATCCAATGGGCGTTTTGTTTTTTTTGCTTCTATAATATAGGGTCAAACATCGATAATATAGGGTCAAACATCGATGCGACCGACACGGAGGTTACCAATGTCTGTTCTTGTTGGAGTCATTATGGGCAGCCAGTCCGACTGGGAAACGATGAAGCATGCTTGCGACGTGCTGGACGAGCTCGAAGTGGCTTATGAAAAGAAAGTCGTCTCCGCTCACCGGACGCCCGACCTGATGTTCGAGTATGCGGCATCGGCGGCGGATCGCGGATTGAAGGTCATCATTGCGGGAGCCGGCGGCGCGGCGCATTTGCCGGGCATGGTGGCGGCGAAGACGGTGCTGCCGGTGATCGGCGTGCCGGTGAAGTCGTCCACGCTGAACGGTCTCGATTCGCTGCTGTCCATCGTTCAGATGCCGGGCGGTATTCCGGTCGGCACCGTGGCGATCGGGAATGCCGGAGCGACGAATGCGGGGCTGCTGGCGGCTCAAATGCTCGGCGCCTTCGATCCGGCGCTTCAGCGCAAAGTCGCGGAACGCCGCGAAAAAATGGCGCAAACCGTTATCGAAAAGAGCGTGCTGGAATGACGCGGCAGACCGATCAAAACCGAACGTACGACCCATCGAAAGTATTGCTCCCCGGCGCTGCGATTGGCGTGCTTGGAGGAGGGCAGCTCGGGCGAATGATGGCTCTGGCCGGAAGCGCCATGGGCTACCGGTTCGTGACGCTGGATCCGACGCCGGATTCGCCTTGCGGCCAAGTGGCCGACCGGCAAATCGTCGCGCCGTATCATGATGTCGATGCCGCCCGGCAGCTTGCGGAGCTGGCCGATGTCATCACGTACGAGTTCGAGAACGTGGACGCCGATGTCACCAAGCTGCTGATGGCCGAGTCGTACGTGCCGCAGGGCAGCAAGCTGCTGTACACGACGCAGCATCGGCTGCGCGAGAAGCGGGCGATTGAAGCGGCAGGCGTCAAGGTCGCGCCGTATGCCGAAATCGGCAGCGCGGAAGAGCTGCGCGAGGCGGTCCGCCGCTTCGGCACGCCGTGCGTGCTGAAGACGGCGACCGGCGGCTACGACGGCAAAGGGCAGTGGGTGATCCGCTCGCAGGACGAGGTGCAGGAGGCGTACGACACGTTAAGCCGGGCCCGGACGGAGCTGGTGCTGGAGCAGTTCGTGCATTTCACGAAGGAGCTTTCGGTCATCGCGGCCCGCAGTCCGCGCGGGGAGACGAAAGCTTTTCCCGCTGCGGAGAATGTGCATGTGAACAACATCCTGCACTTGTCCATCGTACCGGCGAGAGTGCCGGAAGAAGTACAGCGGGAAGCGGAGCGGATGGCGCTGCGGATTGCCGAGGAGCTGGATGTGATCGGCCTCATCGCCGTCGAGCTGTTCCTTACCGCGGATGGCGAGCTGTATGTCAACGAGCTGGCGCCGCGGCCGCATAACTCCGGCCACTATACGATGGAGGCCTGCCGGACGTCGCAGTTCGAGCAGCATGTGCGGGCGATCGCGAACCTGCCGCTCGGGGATCCTGCCCTGATGACGCCGGTCGTCATGGTCAATGTGCTGGGAGAGCATGTGCAGCCGCTGCTGGACTGGATCGCTAAGCCGGAAGCGGAGCAGGTGCCGGGCGTAACGGTGAAGGTGCATTTGTACGGAAAGCAGGAGGCCAAGACCGGCCGCAAGATGGGCCATGTGAATTTGCTCGCGGCCTCGCATGAGGCGGCATTTGATTGGATAGAGGCTTCAAAAATATGGGACGCTAATAAATAAGAACGGGTTCGATTGATTGTTTTTATCACTCGGTGAAAAAAGCGGATGGAGCGGATCGTTCTGGAGAAGCGTAGCGTTCGCCTTTGTCCCTGGATTCTAATAACTTAATTGGTTATATAATCAGAGAATCCGGGGACAACAGCGATCGGAAGAACGATCCGCTCGCGCAGCGACCTATGTTCATAAGTCATTTTAAGGAAACGGATAAAAGCGGAGGATGGAGAAACGATGATCGAACGTTATACGAGACCCGAGATGGGCGCCATTTGGACGGAAGAAAACAAATTCAAGGCTTGGCTCGAAGTCGAGATTCTTTCCTGCGAAGCGTGGGCGGAGCTTGGCGTTATTCCGAAGGAGGACGTAGCCGAGCTGCGCAAAAACGCAGGCTTCAACATCGACCGCATCTACGAAATCGAGCAGGAGACGCGTCACGATGTGATCGCCTTCACCCGTGCGGTATCCGAGACGCTCGGACCGGAGCGGAAATGGGTGCATTACGGCCTGACCTCCACGGACGTGGTCGATACGGCGCTCGGTTACTTGCTGAAGCAGGCCAACACGATTTTGGAGAAGGACCTGCTGAACTTCATCGAGATTTTAAAGGATAAGGCGGTCGCTTACAAAGATACGCCGATGATGGGACGGACGCACGGCGTGCATGCCGAGCCGACGACGTTCGGACTGAAAATAGCGCTGTGGTACGAGGAAATGAAGCGCAACCTGGAGCGTTTCCGCTTTGCGGCGGACGGCGTGCAGTTCGGCAAAATTTCCGGCGCGGTCGGTACGTACGCGAACATCGATCCGTTCGTCGAGGAATATGTGTGCGGCAAGCTCGGCACGAAGCCGGCGCCGATCTCCACGCAGACGCTCCAGCGCGACCGTCACGCGGAGTACATGGCGACGCTGGCGCTGATCGCGACTTCGCTCGACAAATTCGCGACCGAAATCCGCGCGCTGCAGAAGAGCGAATTCCGCGAGGTGGAAGAGCCGTTCGCCAAGGGGCAAAAGGGTTCGTCCGCGATGCCGCACAAGCGCAACCCGATCGGCTGCGAAAGCATCTCCGGCTTGGCGCGGGTCATCCGCGGCCATATGGTCTCCGCTTACGAGAACGTGACGCTGTGGCATGAGCGCGATATTTCGCACTCCTCGGTCGAGCGCATCATTTTGCCGGATGCGACGATTCTGCTCAACTATATGCTGAACCGACTGGGCAACATCGTGAAGAACCTGACGGTGTTCCCGGAAAATATGAAGCGCAACATGCAAAGCACGTACGGCGTGCCGTTCTCCGGCCGCGTCATGACGAAGCTGATCGACAAAGGCTTCAGCCGCGAGCAAGCGTACGATACGGTGCAGCCGCGCGCGATGCAGGCGTGGGAGGAGCAGCGTTCGTTCCGCGAAATCATCGAGAACACGCCGGCGATCCGGGAGCATCTGAGCCTGGAAGAGATTGACGACGCGTTCAATCCGAGCTGGCATTTGAAGCATGTGGATACGATTTTCAAGCGTCTCGGCTTGATCTGATCTAAACGGGGGAGGCCTGACGAAGCGATGGGTGGAACGACGACAACGGCCATTTCGAGCGCCGAGCCTTACGTGAAGGCGCCGCTGCTCTACAAAGGCAAGGTCCGGGAGCTGTACGATCTCGGCGAGCACTATCTGATTGCGGTCACCGACCGCATCTCCGCGTTCGACTGGGTGCTGAGCCCGGCGGTGCCGGACAAAGGCAACGTGCTGAATTCGCTCAGCCGCTTCTGGTTCGAGCAGACGGCAGGCATCCAGCCGAATCATCTGGTGCATGCCGACGTGGACCGGCTCGGGGAGCTGATCACGGACCGTGAAATCATGAAGGACCGGTTTATGGTCACGAAAAAAGCGCAGCGGATCGACATCGAATGCGTCGTCCGCGGCTATATTACCGGCGGCGGCTGGCGGCAGTATCAAAACACCGGCGAAGTAAACGGGCACAAGCTGCCGGCGGGCATGCGGAAGAACGAGCGGTTTCCGCAGCCGATTTTCACGCCGGCCGCGAAGAACGATGTCGGCCACGACGAGGACATCTCGATCGAGCGCATGACCGAGCTGGTCGGCGCGGAGCTGACGCAGCAGCTGCAGGAGAAAAGCATCCGGCTGTACGAGTTTGCACGGGAGTTTTGCGAGGCGCGCGGCATCATTTTGGCGGATACGAAGTTTGAATTCGGTTTGATCGACGGCGAAATTATATTGATTGACGAAATTTTTACGCCGGATTCCTCCCGCTTCTGGGACAAAAGCAAGTACGAGCTCGACATCGAGATCGACGGCATGGACAAAGAGCCGGTCCGGACGTATTTGTCCGGCACCGGTTGGGACAAAAACAGCGAGCCGGACCCGCTGCCGCCGCATGTGGTGGAGGAGACTTCCCGGCGTTACCGCGATATCTATAACCGTTTGGTGCAAGGGTAGGCTGGCTTGCCGGGGCGGTAAACGGCCGCTCCGCGGATAACGCGCTTCAGGATAGGCCCAAAATGATTAACTTAATGTGGGAGGTACTTTTCCTAATGTTCAAAGCAACGGTATACGTAACGATCAAGCAAAGCGTTCTGGATGTGCAAGGAACCGCCGTACAGGGCGCGCTCCACTCGATGGGCTTCGACGAAGTGGAGAAGGTGAGAATCGGCAAATATTTGGAAGTGGAACTGAACACAAACGACCGGGCTGCGGCGGAAGAGCGGTTGAAAGCGATGTGCGAAAAGCTGCTCGCGAACACCGTAATCGAGGATTACCGTTTCGAGCTGGTACAGGGTTAATCAAAAGGAGGCGCGCGTGATGAATTTCGCGGTGTTGGTATTCCCCGGCTCCAACTGTGACATCGACTGCTACAAAGCGGTGGAGGATACGATCGGACAGCCCGTGGATTACGTATGGCATACGGAAACGGACTTATCGAAATATGATTGCATTCTTATTCCCGGCGGCTTCTCGTACGGCGACTACCTGCGCTGCGGCGCGATCGCCCGCTTTGCCCCGGTCATGAACGCCCTGGTGAAAGCGGCAGAGGAAGGAAAATACATTCTGGGCATTTGCAACGGCTTCCAGATTTTGCTTGAATCGGGTCTGCTGCCAGGAGCCATGCTGCGCAATCGGTCGCTCAAATTCCGCTGCCATGCAGCCATGCTGCAGGTGGAAAATACAAATACGCCGTTTACTTCGGACTATACGAAGGGCGAGCTGATCAATATTCCGATTGCCCACGGCGAAGGCAACTATTACTGTGACGAGGCGACGCTGGCGGAGCTGAAAGCGAACAATCAGATCGTGTTCCGGTACGAAGCGGGCAACAATCCGAACGGTTCGGTCGACGATATTGCCGGAATTTGCAACCGGGCGGGCAACGTGCTGGGCATGATGCCGCATCCGGAGCGGGCGGTTCACGAGCTGCTCGGCTCGGCGGACGGACGGAAGATGTTTACATCGATTTTGAGCACCTGGAGGGAGAAGCATGGCGCAGCAGCTATCGGCTAAGGAACCAACGGCAGAGCAAATTGCCGAGCAGCAGATTTACAAGCAGTTCGGCGTATCGGATGCGGAGTATGACAAAATTTGCGGGTTTTTGGGCCGGAAGCCGAACTACGTCGAAATCGGCGTATTCAGCGTCATGTGGTCCGAGCACTGCTCCTATAAAAATTCGAAGGCGGTTCTCCGCAAATTCCCGACAAGCGGTCCCCGCGTCCTGATGGGACCGGGCGAAGGTGCGGGTATCGTCGATATCGGCGACAATCAGGCGGTAGTATTCAAAATCGAGAGCCACAACCACCCTTCGGCGGTCGAGCCTTATCAAGGCGCGGCGACGGGAGTCGGCGGTATTATCCGTGACATTTTCTCGATGGGTGCAAGACCGGTAGCGGTATTGAACAGCTTGCGTTTCGGCCGTCTTACCAATGATCGCGTCAAATATTTGTTCGAGCACGTCGTTGCGGGGATTGCCGGGTACGGCAACTGTATCGGCATCCCGACGGTCGGTGGCGAAGTGATGTTCGACGAGAGCTACGAAGGCAACCCGCTCGTCAATGCGATGTGCGTCGGTCTGATCGATCACGACAAAATCCAAAAGGGCGTCGCCAAAGGCGTCGGCAACCCGGTCTTCTACGTCGGACCGGCAACGGGACGCGACGGCATCCACGGCGCGACGTTCGCATCCGAAGATTTGACAGAGGAGTCCGAAGCGAAGCGCTCGGCGGTGCAGGTCGGCGATCCGTTCATGGAGAAGCTCGTGCTGGAAGCGTGCCTGGAGCTGATCAATTCCGGCATCGTCGTCGGCATTCAGGATATGGGCGCCGCAGGCTTGACCTGCTCCAGCTCCGAGATGGCGAGCAAGGCCGGCAACGGCATGGAGCTGTATCTGGACGAGGTGCCGCAGCGCGAGGAAGGCATGACGCCTTACGAGATGATGCTGTCCGAGTCGCAGGAGCGGATGCTGTTCGTCGTGAAGCCGGAGCATGAGGCTCAGGCAAAAGCGATTTTCGAGCGTTGGGGTCTGCACTGCGCGAAGGTAGGCAAAGTGACCGACGACGGTAACCTGAAGCTGTATCATAAGGGCGAGCTGGTCGGCGACATGCCGGTCAAAGCGCTCGTAGACGATTGCCCGATGTATCACAAGCCTTCCGCGGTACCGGCTTATTACGAAGAGAACGGCAAGGTCGATACGCTTCGTTACCCGGAAGTGACGGATTTGAACGGCGCGCTCAAGCAGGTATTGGCGTCCCCTACGGTAGCGAATAAAGAATGGATTTATAACCAATACGATTATATGGTGCGTACCAGCACGGCGGTTCAGCCGGGCTCCGACGCGGCGGTCGTGACGATTCGCGGCTCCCGCAAGGCGCTGTCCATGTCCACGGACTGCAACGGACGCTATGTCTATCTCGATCCGGAAGTCGGCGGACGTATCGCCGTGGCGGAAGCGGCACGCAACAACGTCTGCTCCGGCGCGGAGCCGCTGGCGATTACGGACAACCTCAACTTCGGCAGCCCGGAGAAGCCGGAAATTTTCTGGCAGCTGGAGAAATCGGTCGACGGCATGGCCGAAGCTTGCCGCAAGCTGAATACGCCGGTGATCGGCGGCAACGTCAGCTTGTACAACGAGAACGCCAAAGGCGCGATTTATCCGACGCCGGTCGTCGGGATGGTCGGCTTGGTGCATGACACCGATCATATTACGACGCAGGGCTTTAAGCGCGAGGGCGACGTGATCCTGCTGCTCGGCGAGACGAAAGCGGAGCTTGGCGGCAGCGAGTTCCAATATATCGTTCACGGCGTAACGGAAGGCCGTCCTCCGCAAATCGATTTGGACGTGGAAAAAACGCTGCTGGACGCGGTGCTGACCGCGATTCAGCAAGGGCTTGTCGCTTCCGCGCACGACTTGTCCGAAGGCGGACTGGCGGTCGCGCTGGCCGAAAGCTGCATAAGCGGCCGTCTCGGCGCGAAGGCGGACTTCGCAACGGAGCTGCGCCCGGATATCGCGTTGTTCAGCGAGAGCCAATCCCGCATTCTGTTAAGCGCAGCCCCGGACAAAGCCGAAGCGCTGCAGCAGCTTCTGACGGAGCGCGGCGTGCCGGTGCAAGTACTCGGTACGGTCGGCGGCAGCTCGCTCCAGCTTCAAGTCAATGGAAACCCGGTTATTGATGCATCTGTGACGGAACTAGAAAAGGTTTGGAAGGATGCGATTCCATGTCTGATGAACAATTGATCGGCGGACAGGGACAAGAGGCAGCGAAAATCGTTCGTTCGGCTTCCGGAGAGGCAATGCCGCTCTGGACCGGACGCTACTATAACGAAGGCCATACCGGCCAGGACAGCTTTATGGATAAGCTGGGGGAAGAGTGCGGAGTTTTCGGCGTATTCGGGCATTCCGAAGCCGCTTCGCTCTCGTACTACGGCCTCCATGCGCTGCAGCACCGCGGGCAGGAAAGCGCGGGCATCTGCGTAGCCAATGGCGAGTCTTTTCATTATCACCGCGGCATGGGGCTTGTGAAGGAAGTGTTCAACAACGACAACCTCGCTCCCATGACCGGGAGCGCGTCGATCGGACATGTGCGTTATTCGACGTCGGGTGAAAGCAAGCTGGCCAATGCGCAGCCGCTCGTGTTCAAATACCGCGGTGGCGATCTGGCGATCGCTACGAACGGCAACTTGACCAACGCGCCGCAAATCAAGGACCAGCTGGAAAAAGAAGGGTCGATTTTCCAAACGACCAGCGATACGGAAGTTGTAGCGCATCTGATCGCCCGGTCGAAGCAGAACGATATCGTCTCCGCAGTCAAGGAGACGCTTCTCCGGGTGGAAGGCGCGTATGCGTTTATGTTTTTGACGAAGGACAAGCTGATCGTCGCGCGGGACCCGCACGGCTTGCGGCCATTTGTGATGGGCCGTCTTGGCAACGCGTGGCTGTTTGCTTCCGAATCCTGTGCGTTCGATACGGTCGGCGGCAAGTATTACCGCGACGTCGAGCCGGGCGAGCTGCTGATCCTGGACTTCAAAACCGGCGCGATGACGGAAGACCGGTTCTCGCCGATCAAGCAGCGCGCGATCTGCGCGATGGAATATATTTATTTTGCCCGGCCGGACAGCGACATCGACGAGACGAACATCCATTCCGCGCGCAAGCGGATGGGACGCCAGCTGGCGATCGAAGCGTTCGTCGACGCCGACATCGTCACCGGCGTGCCGGATTCCAGCATTTCCGCCGCCATCGGCTACGCGGAGCAGACGGGCATTCCGTACGAGCTCGGTCTGATCAAAAACCGCTACACCGGCCGGACGTTCATCCAGCCGAGCCAGGAGCTGCGCGAGCAGGGCGTCAAGATGAAGCTGTCGGCGGTGCGCAGCATCGTCGAAGGCAAGCGCGTCGTCATGATCGACGATTCGATCGTGCGCGGCACGACCTCGCTGCGCATCGTCAACCTGCTGCGCGAGGCCGGCGCGAAGGAAGTGCACGTGCGCATCAGCTCGCCGCCGTTTGCAAACCCATGCTTCTACGGCATCGATACCCCGAGCCGCAAGGAGCTGATCGCCGCGGTCAAATCGGTGGAGGAAATCCGCGAGGCGATCAACGCCGATTCGCTGCATTTTCTCAGCCATGAGGGGCTGCTCACGGCTATCGGCCGTCCGAACGTGGAAGTCAACCGCGGGCTGTGCACGGCCTGCTTCGACAACCGCTATCCGACGCCGGTGCCGGACGAAGCCGCTCTTGGCTGCGGCTGCGATTGATTGCGGCAGTAGGCCGCCATCATGCTTTTGACCTAACCCGGCGGTCCCGGGCTGCCCGGACCGCCTTTTTACGATAGCGCAGGTTTTGCTGCGCAAAATTTTTGACGGAGCGCTTAGGCGGAGGTTCGTGTGTCTGCCGGAGCTTATGCTTACGAAGCAGTTTTCCCTCGGGAAAACTCTTAGTCTACGTGCCGCCTTTGAAAACGGGTTATTCCCGCTGCTAATATCAATGAAGATAACCCGTTTTCAAGAGCGGCCGCAGGCAGACAGCACGAACTGGAGCCGGAACAAGCGCAGCCAACCACTTTTGGGGAGGAACAATCCAAGTGTCCGATGCATATAAACAAGCCGGTGTCGATATCGCGGCCGGCAACGAAGCGGTAGAGCGCATGAAGAAGCACGTCAAGACGACCTTCCGTCCGGAAGTGCTGACAGACCTCGGCGGCTTCGGCGCGCTGTTCGGCCTGAACAAGGACAAGTACGAAGAGCCGGTGCTCGTCTCCGGCACGGACGGTGTCGGCACGAAGCTGAAAATCGCTTTTGCGATGGACAAGCACGATACCATTGGCATCGATGCCGTAGCGATGTGCGTGAACGATATTGTCGTGCAGGGCGCGGAGCCGCTCTTTTTCCTCGACTATCTTGCCTGCGACAAGGTCATTCCGGAAAAAATCGAAGCGATCGTCAAAGGCATCAGCGACGGCTGCGTGCAGTCGGGCTGTGCGCTGATCGGCGGCGAAACGGCGGAAATGCCGGGCATGTACGGCGAAGGCGAATACGATATCGCGGGCTTCACGGTCGGCATCGTCGACAAGAAGAAGATCATCGACGGCTCCACGATCCGTCCGGGCGACGTCGTCCTGGGTCTCGCTTCGAGCGGCGTTCACAGCAACGGCTTTTCGCTTGTCCGCAAGCTGCTGTTAGAAGACAAGGGCTACGGGCTGCACGATACGATCGACGAGCTGGGCGGACGTCTGGGCGACACGCTGCTCATGCCGACGAAGCTTTACGTCAAACCGGTGCTGGCGGTGCTCGAAGAGGTGCCGATTAAAGGAATGGCGCACATCACGGGAGGCGGCTTCCTGGAGAACATTCCGCGTGTGCTGCCGGAGGGCGTCAACGTCGAGATCGATTACGGCTCTTGGCCGATTTTGCCGATTTTTCAGCTGATGCAGCGGGAAGGCGGCATCAGCAACAACGATATGTTCCGGACGTTCAACATGGGGATCGGCATGGTCGTCATCGTGGCGGAGGATCAGGCTGCACGGGCTGCCGAGCTATTCGCGCAGCATGGCGAGAAAGCCTATACGCTCGGCCGCGTCACGGCAGGGGAGCGTAAAGTTACGTTTACCGGGGCGGTCGTATGAGAGCCGAACCGTTGCGTATTGCCGTATTCGCCTCGGGCAGCGGAAGCAACTTCCAGGCGATAGCGGATGCGGCAATGGCAGGCCGGCTCGATGCACGCATCGAGCTTTTGGTCTGTGACCGGCCGAAGGCCGGAGTGGTGGAGCGGGCCAAGCAGGCCGGCGTGCCTGTTCATACGTTTCGTCCGAAGGACTACGATTCGCGCGAAACGTATGAGCGGGAAATTTTGGCGATTTTACAGCAAAAGCAAGTTGAACTTGTCGTTCTTGCCGGGTACATGCGCATTGTGACAAAAGTGCTGGTGGACGCGTATTGGGGACGCATGCTCAATATTCACCCTTCCCTGCTTCCGTCGTTTCCGGGTCTTGATGCCATAGGGCAGGCGCTGCGGCACGGGGTCAAAGTGACCGGAGTAACCGTTCATCTTGTGGACGGGGGGCTCGACAGCGGGCCGATATTGGCGCAGCGCGCCTTGGACATTGCACCCGGCGATACGGAGGCTTCCGTCGCCGAGCGGATTCACCGCATCGAGCACCGATTGTACCCGGAAGTGATACAGGCGATTGCCACGGGAAGCATCCGCTTGGAGGATGCCGCCAACAAACCTAAGGAGGACGGGACCGCACCATGAGCCAAACGAATCAAACGCAAGTATTGGAGCTCCGCTACGGAATGAACCCGCATCAAAAGCAAGCGAAGCTGATCGGGGAAGGAACGCTGCCGATCAAAGTAGTGAACGGCGACCCGGGTTTCATCAATCTGCTTGACGCTTTTAACGGCTTCCAGCTCGCACGGGAGCTGCGGCGCGCAACGGGACTGCCTGCGGCCGCCTCGTTCAAGCATGTAAGTCCGGCCGGAGCAGCCGTAGCTGCGCCGCTGACGCCGGAGCTGAAAAAAGCCTACTTCGTGGAAGGCTTGGAGCTATCGCCATTGGCAACCGCTTATGCACGGGCCCGCGGCGCCGACCGCATGTCCTCGTTCGGCGATGCCGCCGCGCTCAGCGATATTGTGGACGCCTCGACGGCGCAGCTGTTGAAGCGGGAGGTATCCGACTTGGTCGTGGCGCCGGGGTATACCGATGAAGCGCTTGAGATTCTCCGCGCGAAGAAAAACGGCGGCTACCTGATTCTCCAGATCGATCCGGATTACGTTCCGAATCCGGTCGAAACCCGCACGCTGTTCGGTATGACGCTGCAGCAGGAGCGCAACGACGCCGTCATCGACGAATCGGCGCTGGAACGCATCGTTACAGAAAACAAGGAGCTTCCGGAGAACGCGAAGCGCGATCTTCTCATTGCGCTCGTTACGCTGAAATATACGCAATCCAACTCGATCTGCTACACGTTGGACGGTCAAACGATCGGGATCGGCGCCGGCCAGCAATCGCGCATTCATTGCACCCGTCTGGCCGGGGACAAAGCCGACCGCTGGTTCCTTCGCCAGCATCCGACGGCGCTGAACATGGCTTTCCGCCAAGGGCTCTCCCGTGCGGAGCAGAACAACGCCATCGATCTATGGCTGGAAGAAGAGCTGACGCCGGTGGAGCAGGCGGCTTGGGAAGCTTGCTTCGAGCAAGTTCCAGCGCGACTGACGCGCGAAGAGAAACGCGAATGGCTGAGCAAGCTGCAGGGCGTTTCTTACGGCTCCGACGCCTTCCTCCCGTTCCGCGACAATCTGGACCGCGCCAGCCGCAGCGGCGTCAAATATGTCGTGCAAGCAGGCAGCTCGATGCGCGACGAAGAAGTCGTGAAAGCGGCCAACGATTACGGCATGGTAATGGCTTATTCGGGAGTCCGTTTGTTCCACCATTAAGAGACGAAGCAGGCATTACTCCGTAATGCCTAAGTCTATGCTTATGATGCAGGCATTGCGCAGCAATGCCCTGAGGAGGAGTATTCCAAGTGTCGACGAATAGAGCCGCGCAAGCGGAGCAATATTTTCAAAGTTTGCGGCAAAACGTGTACCCGGGCCGCGGCATCGTGATCGGGCAGACGCCGGACGCCACACGACTCGTGCAGGTGTACTGGATCATGGGGCGCAGCGAGAACAGCCGCAACCGTGTATTTATTCAGGAGGACAACGGATTTGTCCGCACCGAAGCGAAGGACCCGGCGAAGCTGACCGATCCGTCGCTTATCATCTACTACCCGGTGAAGCACGCGAACGGCGCGCATATCGTCACGAATGGCGATCAGACCGACACGATACACGAAGCTCTGCTTTCCGGCAGCACGTTCGAAGCTGCGCTCGCCACCCGGACGTACGAGCCGGACGCACCGAATTTTACGCCGCGAATCAGCGGTATCATCGATGTGAACGACGGGCAGTTTGCCTATAAGCTGTCGATCCTGAAATCGAGCGGCAATACGGAGGATCAGACCCTTCGTCATACGTATACGTACGAGAAGGCGCTGCCGGGCTACGGTCACTGCATCCATACGTATGCCGGCGACGGGAATCCGCTGCCTTCCTTCCAAGGCGAACCGGCGCTTGTGCCGATTGCCGGCAACGACGTCCGGCAGATCGCGGAGGCCTACTGGCAGGCGCTCAATGACGAGAACCGCATCTCGCTGCTCGTCAAAACGGTTCGGATCGGCACCGGAGAGACCGAGCTGCTGATCGTCAACAAAGAATAGGAGGAGCCTGAACGTGCGGATACTGGTTGTAGGCGGCGGCGGCCGCGAGCATGCGATTTGCTGGGCGCTGAAGAAAAGCCCCAAAGTCACGGAGCTGTACTGTGCGCCGGGAAACGGCGGGATCGCATCGGTAGCCGAGTGCGTCCCGATTCAAGTGAACCAATTCGAGGAAATTGCGCAGTTTGCCATCGACCAAACGATCGATCTGGTTGTCATCGGTCCGGATGATCCGCTGTCCGAAGGCATCGTCGATCACTTGGAAGCGAAAGGTCTGAGCGTATTCGGCCCCCGCCAAAATGCGGCGATTATCGAAGGCAGCAAAGTGTTCACCAAGCAGCTGCTGAAAAAATACAACATCCCGACAGCCGCTTACGAATCGTTCGAGCGGTACGAGGACGCGGTCGCATATTTGCGCCGGCAGCAAGCGCCTATCGTGATTAAAGCGGACGGCCTCGCGGCAGGCAAGGGTGTTATCGTGGCCCAGACACTGGGCGAAGCGGAAAAAGCGCTGCACGACATCATGGTCGCCAAGGTGTTCGGGGAATCCGGCAACCAAGTCGTGATCGAGGAGTTCCTCACCGGTCAGGAAATGTCGATTCTCTCGTTCGTCGATGGCGAAACGGTCTGCCCGATGATCCCGGCCCAAGATCATAAGGCCGTCTACGATAACGACAAGGGACCGAACACCGGCGGCATGGGCACCTACAGCCCGCTGCCTCATATCCCGCAAGCCGTGATCGACGAGTCGATCGAGACAATTATTAAGCCGACGGCCAAAGCGATGGTCGCCGAAGGCCGGCCGTTCCGCGGCGTATTGTTCGCAGGCTTGATGCTGACGCCGAACGGACCGAAGACGATCGAGTTCAACGCCCGCTTCGGCGACCCCGAGACACAGGTCGTGCTGCCTCGGCTGAAAACCGATTTGCTCGACATTTTCCTCGCTGCGGTCAACGGAAGGCTGGATCAGATGAAGATCGAGTGGAGCGAGGAAGCGGCCGTTTGCGTCATTTTGGCGTCCGAAGGCTATCCGGGCTCGTACCCGAAGGGGCTTCCGATCGAAGGCTTGGAAGACGTGCAGGATTCGATCGTATTTCACGCCGGAACGGCCGTCAAGGACGGCGGAGTTGTGACCAACGGCGGCCGCGTGCTTGGCGTCACTGCGCTTGGCCGCGATATTGCCGAGGCCCGCGCCAAAGCTTACGCGGATGCCGACCGCATCCGTTTCCAAGGCAAGCACAATCGTACGGACATTGCGAAGAAAGCGCTCGTATAAATACAAACCCGGGGTAAAGGAATTGTTTCCTTTGCCCCGGTTTTTTGCGTGCGGAGAAGCCATTCCTACTTGCGTCCGCTTCCTTTGATCATGATTTTGTCCCAATTTCGATAAACGTAAAAAACCGCCCATATGGCTCCGACCACCAAAATGCCCGACAGCCAGTAATCGTGCACGTAATAGGAAAAAGCGCGCAAGGCCATTCGG
>NZ_BILX01000087.1 GCF_004000785.1 Paenibacillus ehimensis NBRC 15659
CCGCAGGCGGAGCTGTCCGCGCTGCTGTTCGCGGACAAGAACGCGCCGCCGGCGTATCGCTGCTACAACGCGGCGGGGCAGGGCGGCCGCCCGGACGAGCGGCCTTGGGCGGACGGCCACACGCTGTGGCTGCCCGCCGAGGAGCCCGCCTCCGGCGCGGGAGAAGCGCAGCTTGACGCCGGCGGCTGGCTGAAGCTGTTTCACGCGGTCCGACGCCCGGTGTGCATCGTCGACGTCGGCGCGCAGTGGGAGCATCCCGCGGTGCGGGAGCTGCTCGAAACCGCGACGGACGTCGTCTACGCCGTCGACCCTTTCGCGCATAAGCTGGAGCTTCCCGCGACGCGCCGCCGCCTGCGGCAGCTTGAAGCTTGGCTGGCGCCGGGACGGCGGCTGCACTGCTTCGCCGTGAAGGCGCTGCAGACGCCGCAAACGGAAGCGTGGCTGCGCCTGCTTCCGCAGCGCCCCGCCTGCCTGCTGCCCGCGGTGGATCTGGCGGCGCTGGCTGATGCCGGCTGGCAAGGGCGGCTGCCGCACGACATGCCGGCGGTGCGGGACGCGCTTTGCGAAGCCATGCTGCCGTGGCTCCGGCGGTGGCTGCCGGACGAAGTGAGCCCCGCGCGGCGGGAGCGGAATCGTCTCGGCCCGGCGACCAAGCTGCTGCGGTTGTTTCAATCCAACAAATAACCCGTTTTCCATAAAAAAGGAGGAGGTAGCGGTTTGCAGAAAGCATGGATCGTCATCACGCTGGGCTGCGTGCTGATGGCGGGATCGATATACGGTTATTGGCAATTCATGAAGCATACCGAAATTCAAGTCCGGACCATGACGACGGTCAAACCGGTGAGGATGCTGCAAAGCGGGGAAGTCATCGAAGCTTCCATGCTCCGCAAAGCGGTCATTCCGCTGGCAGCCCACAGCTCCGAAGCCGTAATGGAGCCCGAAGCGCTGATCGGCAAGACGGTGCTTGTGCCAATTGCGGACAGCGAGGAGCTGGTTTCGTGGAAATTGACCGACCGCAGCACGGTGCCCCGTGCCGGAGAGCGGTATTTCAGCTTCAAGACGGATGCGGCCGTCAATGTCAACAATATGGTCCGCCGGGGCGACCGCGTCGACGTGTGGGTCGAATTCGAGACGCCCAAGTTCGTCACGACCGGGTCCGGCGCGCTGTGGAGCGTCGGCGCGGTCAAAATTATCGAGCAGCTCCCGGTTACGGCGGTCAAGACGGCCGAAGGGCTGGAGGTGACGGACGGAGCGACGATCGAAACGGTCGTTCAACCGAACCAGATCCAATGGCAGAATGCCCGGTCCAAGCCGAACGGGAAGCCCGAGCTGAACACTTACATTATGAACGACGAGGTGTACGAGGCTTACGTGCTCGGCAGCATCGGCGGGAAGATAAAGCTGGCGCTGCCCGATCTGTCCGCGCCCGCCGCCGCCTCGGGAACGGTCACGGGATTGTTTCAGGAGCTTAAGGAAGCGGATTTGTTCAGCAAAACCAAGCCTCAGGTTCAAGTGAAGGGCGAGCTGAATCGGAGCCAAGTCAGCGGCAAGGAAAAGGAGCCCGCCGCTGCCCAGGGGAGCGGCAGCGCTACGTCAGGGCTCAAAGCAACGGAGGTGAAACCAGCATCATGAACCTGTTATTTGCACACCCGCAGGCCGGCGCCGCGGACCTGTTGGGGTCGCAATTAAGCCGTTCCGGCTCGGACGGCATCGTGACGGTCCAGCACCGTGAACGGCTGCTCGCCCGGCTGGAAGAACCGTTCGACGTCATTGCCGTCCATACGGGCTTATTTTACGATTCGTATCCTTGGGATTGGATGCCGGAGATCCGGCGCAAGCAGCCTCAGGCCCGGGTCGTGATCGCTCCGGATGAGGCCGTGTACGATTCGTTCATGCTGGAGGCGCTGACGCGGCTGGCGGAGACACTCGGTTTCGCCGTTTTGCCGCTGGGCGGAACGGAGCAGGAAACGTTCGAGGCGCTTGCCGCATCCGTTGAAGGACGCAGCGTCCGCAGGGCGCCCGGCGATAAGCGAAGCGGAATCGTGGTTGCCGTCTGGTCTGCGAGCAGCAAGGACGGGGCGACGACGGTCGCCGTCAATACGGCGCTTGCGCTGGCTTCGGCGAACCGTCTGCGCGTCGGGCTCATCGATGCGAATCTGCGCAATCCGGAAATACGCTCGCAGCTGAATTTGACGGAGAATGACCGCAGCCAATTCAAGCTGCGGCCGAAGCTGCAGACGCATACGCTGCAGCCGGAAGACCTGCTCGATTCGTGCATGACGTATCGGAAGATGACCGGACTTCACATTTTGACCGGCTCGCCCCGCCGCGACACCGCGCTCGACATGACGCCGGAAATGATGGCGCATTTGCTTCAGACGGCCAGATCCGTCTTCGACGTGACGCTCGTCGACTTGAACGCCTACCCGGATAACGCCGCGACGGTGGGGACCGTCCGCGGAGCCGATGTGCGCTGGCTCGTCGCCCAGAACAATTATGCTTCCTACCGCACGAGTTGGCGCGAATGGTTTGACTGCTATTGGAAATATTGCGGCCTGACTCCGTCCGACATCTCGCTGATCCTCAATCGCACATCGGCGGACGATAAGCCGGAACGGATCGCCGACGCGATGCGAATGTCCTTGGGCGCCTCGGTTCCGAACGCGCCCGGCGGCCTCGGCATGAAAGCCGTGCATGAAGGGGTACCGCTTTACTTGATGCCGAAGGCGGAGCCGTTCACGGAAGCGATCGACAGTCTGGCGGCATCGCTGACGAAGCGTGCGGAGGGAGACGTGCAGGGAATGGAGCTTGCCCCGGGCCAGCGGCGTAAACCGGGATGGATCTCCAGATTGACCGCCTTGTTCGGATAGGAGGGACGGACTTGTCATTACCGACAGCTTATCGAGCGGGCGGGCGGATGCGCCCGAGAACCCGATTCGACGCCGGGCAATATTTGAAGGATCTGATGCAGGCGGACCAAGCGCGCGAGCGTATATCTGTCTCATGGTCGGGTTTGAACGCGGCCGGGCATAAAAAAGGAGTGCAGCGCATGCCGTTGGCCGATGCGGTGAAGCTGGTATACGAGCATTTAACCGAGCGCTCCAAGAAGGACCAGACGCTGTACGAAGATATTTTGCAAGCCGGACTTGGCGAACCGTTGGCGCAGGTACGGATGAAGGCGGTCATCGATACGCTGCTGACCGAATACCGCATCGATATCGCCCCGGACACGCTGACGCCGCCGCTGAGCCCGACGGAATGCGTATTTGCGGACACGTGCGGCGCGGGATTGATCGAGGATTTATACAGGC
The DNA here is from genome assembly GCF_004000785.1 of Paenibacillus ehimensis NBRC 15659. Classification (GTDB taxonomy): domain Bacteria; phylum Bacillota; class Bacilli; order Paenibacillales; family NBRC-103111; genus Paenibacillus_G; species Paenibacillus_G ehimensis. The sequence continues at coordinate 3,312 of NZ_BILX01000087.1, forward strand.
TGCCCGACGTGGAAGAGGTCCAGGTCATCGGCTGCGATATTTACCTGCTTCGCGGCGGAGAGATGACTCGTCACTCCCGACGGTTCGCTTCGCTTGCCGACGTATTGCTGCTGCAGGACCGTCTGGCGCTGTGCGGCAAAAAGCCGATCAACGAACGGCAGCCGTTCATCCAGTCCTATTTGTGGAACCGTTCGCGGCTCGTGATGACCCGGCCGCCTTACTCCGATGTCCCGAGCATTCATATCCGCAATTTTATCGTCAAGGACGTAACTCTAGAGCTGCTGGCCGAATTCAATACGTTAAACGAGCCGATGGTACGTCTCCTGCGCCTGCTGGTCCGCTACCATGCCAGCTTTTTGATCGGCGGGGGCACGGCGACCGGCAAAACGACGTTTTTGTTCGCGCTGGCGCAGGAAATTCCGGAGAACGAACGGATTCGAACGCTGGAGAAAGAATTCGAGGTCGCGCTCCGCGAACGGCTGCGGGGGAACCGGAACATATTGGCCGTCCGGGAAGTGGATGAGATCGGGCTGAGCATGGAGGAATCGTTCAAGCCATTGCTTGTCATGAGCCCTCATTGGGTGATCGTCGGTGAAGCGAAAGGCTCCGAGGTGTCGCAGATGGTGCAGGGCGCACTGCGCGGTCACGACATGATGGGCACGATGCATACGAAATATCGCGATTCATTCATTAGCGACGTCGTGGATATGATCAAGCAGGACGGGCGGCAGCATGACCAAACCGATACCGTCCGACGCGTAGCCCGGGCGTTTAACCTAATTGTGTTTTTGCGGCTGGTGCGGATCGGCGGCAAGCCGGTTCGGGTCGCGACGGAAATTACGGAGCTTTCCGTGGACGAGCGGCAAACGGTACATATCCGTCCGCTTGTCGAATGGGATTTTCAGCGGCAGACGTGGAGGTTTACCGGTGAGCGGTTCAGCCGCTCGCTGATGGACCATCTCGTGGCGAACGGAGCCGATCCCGACGAGTTTCGGGAATTGGGGGTATGGGGAGCATGAGCGTGTCGGCACAGCTCATTCAAGGCAGCCTGAAGGGCTTGCTATTCGGCTGTTGGATCGTCGGGTCGCTGCTGCTGGTGCTGTGGTTGTTGCGGATGACGGGGGCCGGAGCGGCCCGCCGCCGGCGCTTCAGATCGCTCGGGGGCGATCCCGGACGACGAACCTTCGGAGGCTCGCTTACCGGGCTTAAGCCGATCCGGCAATTGGCCGAGGAAATGGAAGTCGCCGAGCTCAAGATCGGGGTCGAGGGGATCGGCGCGGTCACGCTGCTATTGGCGTTTGTCGGATTTTTCGGCTCGGATGCAGCCGTGCAGCTGATGCAGCAGCGTTTTGCCGTCGGTGCGGACCGGCTGCAGAGCTTTCACGTATGGACGCTCAGCGCCGCCATCGCCTTTTTGCTCGGCTCGTTTCCTTATTTTTATGTGCGGTTTCGCGTTCAGCGCAAGCGTCACCGCATTGCGAACCGCATGATCATGCTGGTGCAGAACTTGATCGGCCATTACCGCCCCCGGCTGACGCTGGCCGAAGTGATCGTCAAAGCGTCGAAAACGATGCCGGACGAGGTGCAAAGCGAATGGAGGCGCTTGGAGCTTGCGCTGCATATGAAATCGGTTGATGAAGCGCTGTACGAGTTTGCACGCCGAATTCAAAGCGAATGGGCCGACGATCTCGCGGACTTGCTGCTGATCGGCTCGAATTACGGGACTGACGTCACCGACTCGCTGCATCACTTGGTCGGAAAGATGCAAGCGGCCAAGCGGCACGAAGAGAACCGGCTCGCCATGATTACCGTTTACCGGCTTGGTACGACGTTTATGATCGGCTTTGCTTTTTTTGTTGTCGGCTTCAATATTTATGCGGACGGGGCGAACTACCGCCACTATTTCGTCGACCCGGTCGGCAAGGCGCTGCTGATCGTCTCCAGCGCTGTCATGTTTATTTCTATGATCATGGTTATCAGGTCGGGTCGCAAAGCGTTTTAGGCGATGATCGGTCGGGGAAGCTTTTGCAGCGACGGGTTATCGTTCATGCAGGAAAGGAGAATGCCCGATGACGGGGATAGTTTCAAACGGTTGGATGCTGGCCTTTCAAGCGTTGTTTACCTTGTTGTTCATAGCGGGCAGCGCGCTGTTGTGGTTTCCGCTCGTTGGACGCATCCGCTTCGGAAGGGCTAGCCGTTTGGCGATGATGCTGGAAGCGCTGAAGCGGCGGGAGCATCGGATGCTAGCCATGGACCGGCAGGAGGAAACGCTGAGTCCCAAAGCGCGTGCGTTTGCCGAGAAAGCCCGGCTGGCCGGTCTTCCTGCGGATTGGGGTTATCGGCGCTTTCTGCTGCTCCGTGCAGGGCTCGCTCTCATGATGCTGTTGGCCGGCTTTATGGCCCAGGCGGCGGCAAGCCCCGATTTGCTTGCCGATCCGGGGTTCGGCGCGTGGTTCGGATTGGGGCTCAAGCTGCTGCTTTGCACCGCCTTGGGCTGGTGGGTCCCGCTGTTGTTCGTCCATGCGGCGGCGGCGCGGAAGCGGACCGGATATTTGCTCGAAATCGCCAAGCTGTCTCAGCGGCTGTCGATCTGTATCAGCGAGAAGGCGGATATTCGGGAAATGCTGATTCGTGCCGGACGGCCGCTCAAGCTGTTAAAGCCGCATTTGCAGGAGTTGACGGTCATGTGGGGCAAAGACCAGCGGGCTGCCGTTTGGCGCTTCAAGGAAGCGGTCGGCATCTCGGAAGTGTTCCCGCTCGTTAACGCTTTGGATGCGGTCTGCCAGGCCGATACGAACGAAATGGCCAAGGTGCTCAAGGAGCAGACCGCCAGCATCGAGGCGACGTTGACGGCGGATATTCAACGGAAACTGGAGAACGCGCCGATCTGGATCAGCTTTTATATCATGATTCCGTTCGCCGTTATCGTTCTGCTGTTTTTGTACCCATGGCTTGTCACCATATCCGAGCAGTTGATGACAAGCTTCGAAGGTTAGGTGTAGGGAAAGGCGGGGACGCACATGTCCAAAATCGTAATTGCCATGCTGATGGCGGTGCTGCTGGGCGGCGCTACGCTGTATGTGCTCGGCGCGCAGATCGTTCCGGCAACCGGCATGGCGGGAACGAAGACAAATACGCAAATCAACCATGCGTTTCAATGAGACGCTAACGATCACAAAGGGGAGAGAGCCATGGGGAAGCTAGTGATTGCCTGCCTGTTGACCGTCCTGCTGGGAGGAGCGGCGATGTTCGTCGCGGGATCGAAAGTCGGTCCGGCCGTGGGGGATAAGGGAGGCAAGCTTAATACAAGCATCTCAGGAGCGCAGGTGGATGTACACAGCGGCTCCGTCAGTACGACCGCACCATAATCTTAACAACAGAAAAGGATGAGAGCCCTGTGGGAAAACTGGTGATTGCCTGCTTATTGACGGTACTGCTCGGCGGAGCGGCGATGTTTGTAGCCGGAACGAAGGTTGGTCCTGCGGTAGGAGGCAAGGGGACAAAACTTTACGATAGCGTGACCCAGGCTACGGTTAATCAAACAAGCGGCGAAGCTACCTTGAAGCAGCCTTGAACCATGAGCAAACTAATTACGTTATGTTTGGCGGTCGTGCTCATTTTCGGCATTTCGATATATATTTTTCAACCGGCCGGCGGCACCGGCCTGAAGCAGCAGGTTCGCAACGGTCATACGACGCTTACGAATCAGGTGCGCAGCTTCGATTATGTCACAAATTGACGGTGATGTTGTAATGAAAAGCAAAATCGCTGCTTTTATGCAGGACGAGCAGGGGATGGCCAACGTCCTCGTAACGCTTTTCTTAATGCCCGTGCTGTTATTTCTTTCGCTGGCGATCGTTCCGTTCTTCGTCTATACGATGAAGGCGGATCATCTGAATACGATTGCCAATCATGCGCTCAAGGAAATGGAAGCGGTCGGCTATTTAAGCCCGACAGTGGAGTCCAATATGAACGCCAGATTAGCTTCGCTGGGAATGGGGGACGTCACGGTGAACGGCATGGCGTATCCGTCCTATATGGGAAGCACTCGGAACAAAGTGCTTCGGGATGCCGCCGACCCGGCGGTGAAGCTCGTTCTCAAGTATCCCGCGCCGAATTTGAGCCGCATGCTGAACGCCATCGGAGGCGGAGGGAATGCATCGGCGCAAGAAGGGTTTTATTATTTGGTGCTTTACGGAAAGAGCGAAGCTTACGAATAACTTGAGGCGGTTTTTCAGAAAGGAGGGAATACGTGTGCGGCGGGCATGGCAGTGTCGGTTGAGAGCGGAAGCGTGCAGCTTGCTGAAGGACGAAAAGGGGAGCGCGCATTTGCTGCTGTTTGGCTTGCTCGGCATGATGACAGCGGCCTTTATTTGGGTCATAGCGTTCAATTGGATGATGCAAACGTACGGCATGAACAAAACGAAACCGCTGCTTGACCGTGCTACGCATGCCGCCTCGTTGGACATCGTACCGGAGGAGGCGGCACTCGGCCGGCTTGTGTGGGACAGTACAAAGGGGACGGATGATTTCTACCGGTACCTTCGGCTGAACCTGAAGCTGGACAGCGATCTGATGCCGGAAAAGGGAAGTCTCCTTCGCGAAGCTCCCGTCGTGCACCATTTGGAATTTGTCGCCAGTCCTGCGTATCCTTATGTGCTTCACCGAACGGTTACCGTACATACCGGCACAACCAAGCAGACGACGCGCAGCATTCAGGTGACGATTTACGGGCCGTCCGTCGTTGCCATCGTCGAAACGAATCAACCTTTGCTTGGTCTCTCCCGCAGCGAGCCGGTTGTGCTCAGCAGCGTCGCCAGCGTCCGGTTCCGTTAACTCTCGCGGACCGCAGACTTTTTCGGCTTTTCGTTCAAGCTCCTCTTTGCATTTTCAAGTTGCGGCAGGTAATGTAGAGATACAGGATTTCTGCCATAGGAGGGACTGAACATGAACGAATACGCACAACGCATCGAGCGCTTGCAGCAGAAGCTGCAGGCCCATCAGTTTGACGGCATGATGATCACGCAAAATGTGGACTTATACTATTTGACCGGCTCCATGCAGACCGGTTATCTGCTTGTTCCTGCGGAAGGAGAGCCCCGCTTTTACGTCCGCCGCAGTGTCGTGCGCGCACAGGAGGAGTCCGCAGCCGCAGTGGAGCCGCTCGGCTCGTTCCGCGCCTTCGGCGCCCAACTGGCCCAGACGTTTCCGCAGCTTGCCTCTGGATCTCCGGTGACGCTAGCCGCCGAATTCGACGTGCTGCCCGTGCAGCAGTGGCAGCGGCTGCAAAGCGTGCTTCCGCATGTTGTATGGAAGGATGGCTCCATGCTGATCCGCGAGACGCGTATGATCAAATCGCCGCACGAGATCGCTTGTATCCGCGAAGCTGCACGAATCATCGACGCCGCGCTTGAGGAAGCGCTCGCGAAGCTTAAGCCCGGCATGACCGAATTGGAGCTGATAAGCGCCGTCGAGCACTATACCCGGCTGCACGGGCACATCGGGGTAATGCGTTTGCGCGGATATAACCAAGAAGTGCTGACGGGGGTGATCGGCGCAGGCGAAGCGGTTGCCAAGCCGACATACTTTGACGGCCCCGCTGGCGGTCAAGGGCTCGGACCGGCCGTCCCGCAGAGCGTAAGCCGGCGGCCGATCGGGCGGAACGAGCCGATCCTGATCGATATCGGATGCTGCATCGACGGATATGTGATCGACCAGACACGGACGGCCGTGATCGGCGATTTGCCGGACGACCTGCGGCAGGCGTACGACGTATCCGAGGCGATCATCCGCAGCGTCGAATCGATGCTGCAGCCCGGCACATTGTGCGAGCAGCTCTACATACATTCGCTCGGCATGGCCCAGGAAGCAGGGCTTGGCGAACATTATATGGGCTTCGGCGACGATCAGGTGAAGTTTTTAGGACACGGTATCGGCCTGGAGGTCGACGAACTGCCCGTGCTGGCCAAAGGCTTCCGGTATCCGCTCCAGCCGGGGATGGTCATTGCGATCGAACCGAAGTTCACCTTCCCCGGGCGAGGGGTTGTCGGGATTGAGAACAGCTACGCGGTGACGGACAACGGCTTCGAGAAGCTGACCGTATCGCGGGAAGGGCTCATCCGGTTATAAGGCGTATATGCGCCAAATGGTGCCGGCCATGCCAAGCGTACAGCCCGATATTTTGATCGAGCCGGATGATACCGCTGTCCGGGTGGCGAAACTCTCTGGCAAGCTCCTCATCCGAGAGTCCCCGCAGCAGCAATACCCATCGTTCGTGCAAGGCGTCCAGCAGCGCAAGCGATAACGCGACCGGGGCTTGCCGGGTATCCGGCAGCTCCGCCCAGCGTTCCTCCCGATACGGCTTAATCACGGGCACTTCCTCCGTCAATGCGAGCTTAAAGCGGATGAAGCTGTTCATATGGCTGTCGGCCATATGATGAACGACCTGTCTCATCGTCCATCCTCCCGGCCGGTACGGCGTATCAAGCTGAGTCGCATCGGCTTCTTGAACAGCCGCTCTCACCTGCTGCGGCAGCCGGGCAATATCATCGATCCAAGCCGCAATTATCCCTGCATCCGGCTTTGCCGGAGCTTCGTACTGCCCGATAGGAAACCTCAACTGGTCTGTCATGCATTCCCCACACCTTTCCGCATACGTGCCCCTCATTTTCAAGGCAATAAAAGGCAGCTGATTTGTTTGTTTTTACTTTAGCACAAAAAAGATAAAATTGAAGTCCAATCTCTTCCAGCATGGCCTAGCAGTTTCTCTCTTTAGATAGATTCGCCTGAACGGCGAACGTCCGCAGTCCTTCTGCCGCTAAACAAGCGGGATGCTTTTCGTTCGCGCGGACGAGGCTGATCGCATTGCCTAACCTTCAAAAAGATGATAAAATTAATAGAATTCATCATAAACGCTCTGCGACCATTGCAAGAGAGATTCATTCCGTCATACACAGCTTCCTTACACTATGCATCCGTTGAATAATCCGTAAACAGGGCATGAATCCAAGGCAAGGGCCGGTTGACCAAGAGGGGGAACGTCCATGCTGCGTCTGGGACAGAAGATCGTTATTATTGGCGACAGCTTCGAACAAAATTTGCCGATCGGCGAATATGGATATATTATCGCGTATGACCGCAATGCGGACAATGTGTTCGATTACGTGGTTCGGATTCCGAAAGTGAACAAGCATTACTTCGTACCGGGCGCCGATGTCGAGCTGGAGGAAGTACTCATACAGCAGGAAGTCGATCGTCTGGAGCGCGAAGCGCTGATCGATTTTGCGCTAGCAACGAAGAACGAAGAGCTGTTCCGCCGGGTAATGAACGGCGATACGGAGGAAGTCGTTACAGAGACGAACAAAGAAGTACAGTCCAAGGAAGACTTTATCAAACAAGTCAATCTGAGGGCTTGGATTTGAACCGTGCGTTAATAGAGACGTACTAGAGTTGAACGAAAGAATCGGGTTGCGGCCTCGAAACGGACGCTGCCGGTTCTTTTTCTTTTGGGCAAAATCACGCGGCTCCCAATTGAGTTCAACTCTTAACTCCGCTATAATAATAAGAATGATTGTCAGTAGAGTGAGGTGCAGGAATGAGCATAACTGTGAAGGATGTCGAACACGTGGCCGCTCTCGCCCGACTGGAGCTGAGCGACAGCGAGAAAGAGCAGTTTACCGAGCAGTTGAACGCCATATTGAAATATGCCGAGCAGCTGGAGCAATTGAACACGGACGATGTCGAACCGACCAGCCACGCGATGCCGCTTGTCAATGTCATGCGCGAAGACGAGGTCAGACCGTCGCTGCCGATTGAGAAAGTGCTGCTTAACGCCCCGGACGAAGAAGACGGGCAGATCAAAGTGCCTGCCGTATTGGAATAGTTAAATCTACCGGGGCGAACCTGAAGGGAGGACTTGTGCTTGTCTTTGTTTAATTTGCGCTTGCAGGAACTGCATAACAAGCTTCATGCGAAGGAAATCACCGTCTCCGATCTGGTGGACGAATCGTATAAACGCATTGCCGCTGTAGACGGCAAAGTGAAGGCGTTTCTCACGTTGGACGAGGAGAACGCCCGGTCGAAGGCCAAGGAACTCGACGCCAAGGCAGGCGGCAGCGAACCGCGCGGTTTGCTGTTCGGGCTGCCGATCGGCATCAAGGACAACATGGTGACCGAAGGCGTCACAACGACGTGCGCCAGCCAGTTTTTGCGCAACTACAACCCGATTTATGACGGAACAGCGGTGCGGAAGATCAAGGAAGCGGATGCGGTCAGCATCGGCAAGCTGAATATGGACGAGTTCGCGATGGGCGGCTCCAACGAAAATTCCAGCTTCCATCTGACACATAATCCGTGGAACCTGGAGTACGTTCCGGGCGGCTCCAGCGGAGGCTCCGCGGCGGCGGTAGCGGCCGGCGAAGTGTATTTCGCGCTCGGCTCCGACACCGGCGGTTCGATCCGCCAACCGGCGGCCTATTGCGGCATTGTCGGCCTTAAGCCGACCTACGGACTCGTTTCCCGCTTCGGCTTGGTTGCATTCGCGTCCTCGCTCGACCAAATCGGTCCGCTTACCAAAAACGTCGAAGACAGCGCTTATTTGCTGCAGGCGATTGCCGGGCACGATCCGTACGACTCTACGTCGCTTAACACGGAAATCCCGGACTATGTCAGCGCGTTGACGGGCGACGTGCAAGGGCTGCGGATTGCGGTGCCGAAGGAATACTTGGGCGAGGGCATCGACCCGAAGGTGAAGGATGCCGTCATGACCGCTTTGAAGGTACTGGAAGGCCAGGGAGCGGTCGTGGAAGAAGTATCGCTGCCGCATACGGAATACGCGGTCGCGACTTATTATTTGCTCGCTTCCTCCGAAGCGTCCTCCAACCTGGCGCGCTTCGACGGCGTGCGTTACGGCGTGCGCGCGGACAATCCGAAAAATTTGCTGGATATGTACATTCAATCCCGCAGCGAAGGGTTCGGCGACGAAGTGAAGCGCCGCATCATGCTCGGCACGTACGCGCTCAGCTCGGGATATTACGACGCCTACTACTTGAAGGCGCAAAAGGTCCGTACGCTGATCAAGCGCGACTTCGAGCAGGTGTTTGAAAAATACGACGTGGTTATCGGGCCGACGGCTCCGACACCGGCTTTTAAGATCGGCGCGCAGGTGGACGACCCTTTGACCATGTATTTGAACGATATTTTGACGATTCCCGTCAGCCTCGCCGGCATTCCGGCCATCAATGTTCCTTGCGGATTTGCCGACGGTCTCCCGATCGGCTTGCAGATTATCGGCAAGGCGCTGGACGAATCGACGATTTTGCGCGTCGCTCACGCTTACGAGCAGCAAACCGACTTCCACAAGCAGCGTCCGCAGCTGTAATAGAAAGGAGCCACCTTTAGTGACAGCAGCAACCGACAAGAAATACGAGACGGTCATCGGGCTCGAGGTGCACGTTGAACTGCACACGAACTCCAAAATTTTCTGCGGCTGCTCCACCGCCTTCGGAGCTCCGCCGAACACCCATACGTGTCCGGTCTGTCTCGGACATCCCGGCGTGCTCCCCGTGCTGAACAAGCAGGCGGTTGAGTATGCGATGAAAGCGGCGATGGCGCTCAACTGCCAGATTGCAACGGAAAGCAAATTCGACCGCAAAAACTATTTTTACCCCGACTCCCCGAAGGCGTACCAAATTTCGCAGTATGACAAGCCGATTGGCGAGCATGGCTGGATCGAAATCGAGGTCAACGGCGAAACGAAGCGCATCGGCATTACGCGCGTGCATTTGGAGGAAGATGCGGGCAAGCTGACGCACGTGGACGGAGGCTATGCCTCGCTCGTTGACTTCAACCGCGTCGGCACGCCGCTGATTGAGATCGTATCCGAGCCGGACCTCCGCTCCCCTGAGGAAGCGCGGGCGTATCTGGAGAAGCTGAAAGCGATCATGCAGTACTGCGACGTTTCCGACGTGAAGATGGAAGAAGGCTCGCTGCGCTGCGACGCGAATATCAGCTTGCGTCCTTACGGGCAGAAGGAATTCGGCACCAAGGCCGAACTGAAAAACATGAACTCGTTCCGTGGCGTACAGCGCGGGTTGGAATACGAAGAATGGCGTCAGGCGGACGTGCTGGACAGCGGCGGCAAAGTTGTGCAGGAAACGCGCCGTTGGGACGAGGCGCAGGGCAAGACGCTGACGATGCGGAGTAAGGAGCAAGCGCACGACTATCGTTATTTTCCGGACCCGGACCTCGTGGCGCTGCACATTGACGACGCATGGAAAGCACGCGTCCGCGAATCGATTCCCGAGCTGCCGGACGCCCGCAAGAAGCGGTACGTTACCGAATACGGCCTGCCGAGCTATGACGCGGAGGTCATTACTTCGTCGATCAAGCTGGCTGACTTTTTCGAGGAAAGCTTGAAGTTCACCAAGGACGCCAAAGCCGTCTCCAACTGGATTATGGGCGATCTGCTCGGCTACTTGAACGCGAACAACCTGGAGCTGCAGGATGTCAAAGTGACCGGCAAAGGCCTCGGCGAAATGATCGGACTGATGGAGAAAGGGACGATCAGCAGCAAGATCGCCAAAACCGTCTTTAAAGCGATGCTGGAAACGGGCAAAGCTCCGCAGGCGATCGTCGAGGAGCAGGGGCTTGTTCAGATCAGCGACGAAGGCGCGATTTTGGCGGTCGTTGAGCAGATCGTTGCGGGCAATCCGCAGTCGGTCGCCGACTATAAAGCAGGCAAAGAGAAAGCCGTCGGCTTCCTGGTCGGTCAAGTGATGAAAGAGACGAAGGGGAAAGCGAACCCCGGATTGGTGAACAAATTGATTATCGAGGTCCTGAACCGTTAGGGCTTTCCATAGCTCGTAAAACAGCAGAGGCTGTCCCAAGGCAAAGTGCTTTTGTCCGGGGACGGCCTCTTTTGTTGTGAGCCCACGTTTCGTTTGGTAAAATATAGGGCAATCTAAATGTCTCCGCTGTCGAATGAGGCTGAAAGGAGGCTGCATCCTCGTGATCAGACCGATTGCTTTAAGCGATCTGAACGCCGTGCTGGAGCTTTTAGCGCTTCAGCAGGTCGCATACCGTATCGAAGCGGAGCTTGTCGGCTTCGAAGAGATTCCGCCGCTGCTCGATTCGCCGCTTTCGCTCAGGGAATCGGGGGAAGCGTTTTTCGGCTGCTATGCGGATGAGCGGCTTGTCGGTGCGGCAGCCTGCAAGCAATCGCCCAAGGAAATGACCGTTTGCCGGATGATGGTGCATCCTGATTGGTTCCGCCAAGGGATTGCAAGCCGGCTGCTGGAGCATATCGAGCAGCATGCCCCGCCGGGAACGATGATCAAAGTCGCGACGGGCACGAACAATACCCCGGCGGTGCGGCTTTACGAAAAGCACGGCTACGAACCGGTGCAGGTTCAGATGCTTGCGCCTGGCATAACGCTGACGCAATTTCAAAAAATCGTATAGTCGTCAAAGGCGACCGCCACGCCGTCGACCGTGCGCTGTACAATGGTTTCCCCGCGAACGGCAAGCTGCAATCTGCGGCCGCGGCAAGTCGTATAAGCAACCGACAGTGATCCTTCTACGTCTTTGAAGGCCGGTTGCTTGTCCGGGGCGCCTGCAAATGCTCGCCAGTCGTCTAACGTCTTTGCGCCGGACGCTTCCGCCGCCCCTATCACTTCGACCACGACCGCGTTCCGCCCGTTGGAGAGCAGCGATGCTGCGGACAGGCGGTCATTTTGCTCCGTTACGCTCAACGGCTGCATCAAGTGAACCGCTACGAAGACCTGCCCGAGCTTTCCATAGGCGCCGCGTTCTTCGATCTGCCACTCGCCTTTGGGCAGGCATCCGACCAACGTATCCGCGGCTTCCGCATCCGGCGGCACGTCCCATACGGCGATTACCGTATCTTTGTCCAGCAGCACCTGTCCGTAAGAGCTTGCGTGGCGGTCGTCGCCCGGCGTGTAGTTGGCCCCGGGGTGGAAGAAGTACAGTTGATTTACGCCAAGCGCGGCCGTTTCCGTGTCCAAGGGCAGCGAAACATCCCAGCGCAGCTGTTCATTGTCGAATTCGTCCCGTCGTTCCCAAATGCCCCCGAGGGCATAGTCGCTCGCCAAGTAGGCATACGTATGAGCTTCGGCCTCGACCTTCTCGTCGGCTTCGGCAAAACGGATCTTGCGCTTGAACTCGCAAGGCGTTTTGCGGTTCATGGCCGCCTCCCGGACAGCCTCCGAGACTTCATAGGTGAAGAACGCCGCTCCTTCCAGCCGCGGAAACGCCGTCGGCGCCGGAAAATCGCCGAATTGGATATAGTCGTGCGGCGTATTCGTATCTTTCGGCGCATCGTGCGGCCAGGTCCGGGACTGCGCCCCGACCCAAGCACCGCGCAAATACGACTCCGCGCGAAGACTCCATAAATAATCGAGCAGCTCTTCCGCAGCCGTGCGCGCTTGTTCATCCTGAACAATTTCCCATACGCAGGTAAAAGCTTGAATCCAATGCCAATGCCAAGGGAGACAGCCATACTCCTTGAATCCGAACGTATGTGCGTGGTTCAGCAGGCGGCGGGCGCATGCCGCCCCTTCCCGAAGCAGCGCCTCGTCGGCGAACTTATGCCCAAGCAGCAGCTTGAGCGCAGTATGCTTCGCTTCGTGATGGTGCATCGACGCCAGCGGGTGGCGGTACACGCCGCTTTTGTAAATGTGCTGCAGAGCTGCTTGAAGCTCGTTGCCCAGTTCAGGGGCCAGCGCCCATTGCATCTTTTCGTGAAACAGGATCAGCAGGCATCCCATCAGCTCTACCGGCAGCTTGTGAGGCTTCGCCGCGGCCGGATCCGCCCCCAGATTTAGCGGCCAATGACCGTACATCGGGCTGTCCGGATTTTGATCCTGCAGCGCCAGGACTTGACGAAGCATCCGGACGGCCAGAGCGGACGCCGCTTTTTTGGTCTCCTCGTTCCAGCCGGGAGCGCCTTCCGCTACATAGGCAAACAGATGGGAAGCAAAATAAAAGTTGTCGCGCAAATCTTTATGAAACCAATAGCCGCTCTCCAGCAGAGGCAGAGCAAGAGCCTGCTCGGCCGCGAGCCGGAGAACGAGACGTCTCCGGTCATTCGTTTCCCTTTTCATGAAGCACCATTCCTCCCACTGCTCGTCCCATATTAATTTAAACGTTTCACTTCTTTAGTCTACCTGCAACTTTCCCGAAGTCAATGACTTTTCTGCGGAATATTTTTACCGGGCCTCCATCGGAAGGGCGTGACGTGTTACAATATTCATCAATATCTTGTTGGCAAGGAGGCGGTTTCTTTTATGCATGATCCATGGACGATCGACACATTCCATATTACCCTCAGACTGGTATTGTCGCTGCTGTTCGGCGGCTTGATCGGAATCGAAAGGGAACAGAGCAGCCATGCCGCCGGACTGCGCACGCATATGCTCGTGTGTCTCGGTTCCACGCTGATTATGCTCTTATCCATGTACGGTTTTTCCGAATTTTCGAAGCTGGACAACGTACGGTTGGACCCGGCCCGTCTGGCGGCCCAAGTCATCAGCGGTATCGGATTTCTCGGTGCGGGAACCATTTTATATACAGGCAAATCAATCACCGGTCTTACGACGGCCGCTTCCCTGTGGGTGGTAGCCGCTATCGGTCTTGCGACGGGAGCCGGCTTTTATTACGCTGCCGCATTGAGCTGTTTGTTTGCTCTGATCAGTTTGTTTGTGCTTAACTTAGTGGAGAAAAAATACCTCCGCGCCAAAAAGCTGCACCATATTCAGCTGAAAGCGCTGGATACACCGAGCTTGATCGGCAAAGTTTCAGCTCTGCTTTCTAATAAAGGAAGTATAATCCAGAAGCTTTCCGTCGAAGAGATGTCTTCGGAAGAAGAGGACTTGATTCACATCACCCTTACGCTGAGGCTTGCCAAAGGCGACAATGTCAGCCAAACGGTCGAAGATCTGATGCGGCTGGATGGCGTCCGTTCCGTCTCCTGCGATTAAAATAAAAATTTTTTCGAGTCGTTTTGAAGGGGTTCGAGCGGGAGCGGCGTCTAAGGTTTCAAGAGCGCAGATCAAGGCGGTGAGCAATGTGGAGAGCATGACGGATGAACAACTGGTCGACCTAATCCGTCAAGGTAATGAAGAAGCGTACCGGATATTGATGGCACGTTATCAGGACTATATCTATACGCTGATTTATCGCATGACCTTACATCGCGAAACAGCCGAAGATTTGACTCAGGAAGTATTTATTAAGCTGTACCGTTCCCTGGCCAACTTTCGCGGCGACGCCAAGTTCAAAACCTGGCTTTACCGGATGACCGTCAATCTGGTCACCGACTACAGGCGTTCGCAGCGGCGCAAGCCGTACGAAGCGATTCTGGACAAAATTAAGGGCTGGTTCGGAGACCGTCAGGAAGAGCCCGAGGCCCGCGCGCTGCAAAAGGAAGAGCAGGAAACGATGCAGCGGCTGCTCGCCGACCTGCCGGACAAATACCGGCTCATTCTGTATTTGTATCACTACAAACAGTTGTCGTATCAAGAAATTTCGGACGTGACCGGGTTGCCGATGAAGACGATTGAAACGAGACTGTATCGCGGAAAATCGCTGCTCAAAGAAAAATGGCTGGAGGTGCGGGGACATGACCATCATGCATCCAAACGATCAAGAGCTGCTACGTTTTCTGAATAAGAGCTGCTCCGAATTGGAATACCACCGGATCGGGCGTCACATGAAGGCTTGCGCTCCATGCCGCAGGAGGCTGTCCGAATTTTTGGACGTCGAACTGATGCTGGAACAGCTTGCCGTCGAACAGGCGCCTACGGAGTTGGCGGACCGCGTCATGTCCGCATTGCGTTCGGGAACAGCGCATGATTCATCGGACCGTCCGTCATCGGATCAGCTGGCGTTCGAGGCGCAAGCTTCCTCGCCCCGGCACAAACGGAAGCCTTATTGGCGTACCGAGCTGCTTCACGGAATGGTCGCCATGGCCGCTACGTTCCTGTTTATCGTTTCCGGCGTATTCGGGAAGCTGACCTCTCTGGATCCGAATCAATGGGAGGCCGATGTTCGCACCGGCGCCCTTCAATTGTTCCATGTCGTCGAATCGGTATCGCGCCAATTGTTGTCATAAGGAGGGAAACTACGAATGCAGGACCAACCGAAAGGCCCGCATTACCGCGGGGAGGATCGGGAAGACGAGTTTTTACGGGAGCGTATGGAGCGGTGGGGCCACACCCGAAAACCGCCGTTCGATCCTTTTCTGAGGCCGAAGCCTCATAAGAGCAAATGGTTAGCCGGGTTATTGTCATTCTTTATTCCGGGCACCGGACAATTGTACTTGGGGTTGATGCAGCGGGGCTTGGGGATCATGCTGCTGTTCATATTGAATATTTTCGCCATTGTGTATTTCGCTAGCAACGGAGCGGATAATATTCCGCTGATCGTTTTGTTTTCGCTGCTTATGCCCGTCACTTACTTCTACAATATCTTCGATGCGCTGCAGCAAACGGACCGGGTTAACGGATACGGGAATCCCGTTTATTTTGACGAGCCGCGGATGGAAGGGGACGCCCCGTTTGCGCCCGAGAAGCCGCTGCGCAAACTGCGTCAAGGGAACATCTTCGGCTATGCGCTCATCGCAGCGGGTGCGCTGCTGTTTCTGGCCGGAGGCAAGCCGCAGTGGCTCGAACGCGTATTCGACCTTGTTGGTTCGTCGTTCGGCGCCGTTATTTTGATTGCTATCGGGGCTTACATGTTTTACAAAGAATCCAGGAAAAAGTAAGGGGAGAATTCGAATGCATAAGGCAGGCCGTTACACGGCGGCAATTTTGCTCGTATGTGTCGGCGGCGCCGTCATAGCCGACAAGACGATGGGCACGCACCTGACTGCGATGCTGGCAGATTGGTGGCCGCTGTTGTTTGTTTTGCTCGGAATAGAATATATTTTGTACAATATCAAATTTGGAAACAGCGACCGTCAATTGAAGCTCGACATCGGCGGGATTATCTTCGCGGTCATTGTCGCCGCCATCGTCATTATCAGCACCCAGAGCGGCGAGCTTCTTAAAAAGTTCAACGGCTGGACCGTTAACGGGACGATCGATATGATGACGGACGGGAAGAAATTCGATAAAGGCGTGACGGCAATCGAGCTTCCTGCTTCCGTCGACAACGTGAAGCTGGACAATGAGAATGGCAGCGCCGTTCTTAAATCCGGGCCGGTTGATCAGCTTCAAGTCGATGTCAAGGTTTACGTTAACGGTGTCGGCGAAGACGAGGCGCAAACCATTGCGAACGAATCCAAGCTGGAGCACAGTGTGAGCGGCAATACGCTCAACATCCGGGCTGTCGCCAAAGAATACGAAGGCGTCGGGGCCTTGTTCGGAAACCGCAAGCCGCGGATGGATCTGATCATCACCCTGCCCGCGCAGCAGAAAGTCAACCTGGATTTGCAGCTGCGGAACGGCAAAATCGAAGCGTCCGGACTGCCGCTCAAGCAGCGTTTTTCGGGGCATACGACGAACGGCGAAATTCGTCTCGAGGACCTGCAGGGCGAGCTGAATTTGGAGACCACTAACGGTAAAGTTCAAACTCACCGTACGGCAGGGCCGCTGTCGCTCGAATCCACGAACGGACAAATGGAAGTGACGGATCATCAAGGAGATACGACGCTGAAATCGACCAACGGAAAGCTTCGTATCGACAATGTAACGGGAGCGCTTCAGGCCGAAACGAGCAACGGGGCCGTCACTGCGCACGGTACGTTCAAAGGCGTAAAAATACATTCCACCAACGGGGCGATCGAAGTGAGCAGCTCGGTTGTCGACGGGGACTGGGACATCAAAACGTCCAACGGCAAGCTGGAAATCAAGCTTCCGCCAAAAGGCGACTACCGGATCGAAGGCGAAGGGGGAGAGGAACATATCAAGACCGATCTGCCTTTGTCCATTCAAGAGGATAGCGTAAAAGGAACGGTGGGAAGCGGCAAACACACGATTAAGCTGCATACGAACGACAGGCTGATCATCCAGGGATCCAATTGACATTTTGCTGAAAATCCGGGTAGAATAAAGTGATACTCTCCTTTCCCGGATTAGGCGGTGAACACCATGAACCATTCATTGGAGCAGGCACTGAACAAACTCAAAACGATGGGCATTCGGATGACTCCGCAGCGGCATGCCATTTTATCATATCTGATCAATACAATGTCCCATCCGACGGCGGATGAAATATATAAAGCGTTGTCGCCGCGTTTTCCTAGCATGAGCGTGGCGACAGTATACAATAACCTTAAAGTATTTATCGAAAGCGGATTGGTACGGGAGATGACCTATGGCGACCATTCCAGCCGCTTTGATGCGGATTTGTCCGAGCACTATCATGCGCTTTGCGAGGAATGCGGTAAATTGGTCGATTTCGCTTACAAGCCTCTGGACGATCTGGAGCAGGCCGCCGGCGAAATGACCGGATTCCAGGTGAAAAGCCACCGGGTGGAAGTTTACGGCATTTGTTCGGACTGTGCCAAGCAGACGACATGATAGATTGGTAGAATTAAGGTATAATGGACGTGTCTGGATTCCCGCGGCTGCGGGTCGACGCGTCCTTTTTTCTTTAACCATCAGCTTTGCCTCATCATGTTACGGGAGTGAAACCATGGAACCGACGTTCGAAGCGGGAGGCGGGTCGCGCCGCAAAAAAAGAAAGAAGACGACCTTTGTCCTGTTGTTTTTTGCCCTCCTATGCGGTCTTATTTTAGGCGCTTATGTATGGGTGAAGTATGTCCCGAATTGGCAGCATGAACAACCCGACTTTAAAGGCAATCCCAAACCGATCTTCTACGAAGGCGGTATGCTGGACCAACCCGCCGTAGGGCAGAAGGAAAGCTTGAAGCTTCCGTTCGACATCGTGAAGGAACGGATCGATCCGACGCTGGTTTATGAGAAAGCAAGCGAATCGACGATCATTACGACGCAAAACAAAGTGATCCGGCTTCGAACCAGCCAGTTGACCGGGATGATCAACGAAAAGCCGTTTACGCTCAAATTCCCGCTTGAAAAGACGAACGGGATCTTGTACCTGCCGATTGATCCGCTGAAAGATTTATATAAGATCGACCTGCGGGAATCGCCGGACACGGGGGCCGTCTTGCTTTTTAAGGAAGGCGATACGATTCGTTGGTATAAGACGATAACGATTCCGGATAAGCCTGACAAAACGATTGCCATGCGGCAGGATCCGACGATCAAAGCTCCGATTTATGCCGATCTGAAGCAGGGAGAGAGCTTGATCGTATGGGGCGAGGAAGGCGAATGGTACCGCGTGCAGCAGACGAACGGCTATATGGGATATGTCCGCAAGGATCAGCTTGTTGCCGACCGGGACGAAGTGATTCCGAAGAAAGAACCGGAGCCGCCGTTCGTGGCCAAAAAGCCCATCAGCGGCAAAATCAATATGACTTGGGAGCAGGTCGTGACGAAAAATCCGGACACCAGCAAAATTCCCGACATGCCGGGACTGGATGTGGTTAGTCCGACGTGGTTTCATTTGGAGGACGGCGAGGGCAATCTGAAAAACTTGGCCGATCCTGCTTATGTCAAATGGGCTCACGACAGAGGCTACCAAGTTTGGGGGCTTTTCAGCAACGGCTTCGAGCAGAAGCGGACGACCCAAGCGCTCTCCACCTATGACAAACGAATGAAAATGATCAAGCAGCTGCTTGCCTTTGCGCAGATGTACTCGCTGCAAGGAATCAACATCGACTTTGAGAACGTGAATTTGAAAGACAAGCAAAATCTGGTTCAGTTCGTCCGGGAAATGTCGCCGCTCATGCACGAGCAAGGTCTCGTCGTTTCCATGGATGTCACCGCCAGATCGAGCAGCGAATCGTGGTCCATGTTTTACGACCGGAAAGCGCTGATCCAATCGCTCGACTATATGATGCTGATGGCCTACGACGAGCATTGGGCGAGCAGTCCGAAGGCCGGTTCCGTCGCTTCGCTGCCGTGGGTGGAAAAGTCGATTTCCGACCTGCTGAAAGAAGATCAGATTCCGCCGTCCAAGCTTATTCTCAGCATTCCTTTCTATACGCGGGTATGGACTGAAACGAAAAAGAACGGCAAAACCGCTGTGAGTTCGAGAGCAGTGTTTATGGACATGCCTCAGCGCATCATCAAGGAAAAAAAGCTTACCCCTGTATTTTCCCCGGAAACGGGACAAAATTACATTGAATACACCGAAGACGGCAAGCTCAACAAAATTTGGATTGAGGACGAAACGTCGGTAAAGGCCCGCATCGAGCTTGTGAAAAAGTACGATTTGGCCGGCGTCGCATCGTGGCGGAGAGGCTTCGAGAACCCAGAGGCTTGGAACTGGATCCGTACGTCACTGGAAGCACCGAAAAAATAACGATCAATAACAAAATAAACCGGCTCGCCTCATCGAATGATAAGGGCAAAGGCCGGTTTATTTTATTTCTTCACCCCGCTTTGGAACCGGAGCGAGGATCTTTGCGTATCTAAATAAATGGCAGGCCGGTTACGGAGAAGTCGTTTCACCGGCTTGATGCGTCGGGTTTGCTCCCGAATCGGAAGACGGAGCATATTTCGGATCGAGCGTAAGAATCGTTTTGCAGAACATACAGCGGTCCGTTTTTCCTAGCATTTTGGTCGGCTTTCCGCATTCCGGGCATTCGATCACCGTGGCGCTGGTCGACATCATGCCCGCGGCAAAATAGATTCCCATGCTCACCAGCATGGCAATGGCCCCGATGACCATACATACGGCTGCAAGCATACGGCCAGCGGCTCCCCATTCGAAGACGATCCCGGCGAGCCCGAGGATCATCAGAAGCATCCCGCCCATGGTCAACAGGAGCCCCCACAGCCGGAATTCGTTTACTTTACTTGACTTGAATCTCATGTCTTCACTTCTTTCCGTAAGAATTGTGAGTGTCGTCACAAAAGAATGCAGGAAACGGCGGCTTCATGTAGAAATAACTATCATGAAGAACGCATGTGGCTATCGTCAGGAGGCTTTCGTGATGGATTCCTTAAAAGCATATTGGGTGGAAAGGCTCCGTCAAGACGAGTCCGTTATCAGCGTAGCGGCCGTCGACAATCCTTCTTTGTTTTCGGCTGTCACAGACGGATTCGACATTGTGCTTCTGGTTGTCAGCAGCAATAACGAACGCGCTCATCAACAAGTTCATTATATAAAAGACAACCGCCGTATACAAGAAAGATGGATAAGCCCGGATACTCTGGATGAACTGATTTTACGCGGGGAGTATCGCAATGTTGTTTATTGGATCTTAAAAGGGGAGATACTTTTGGATCGGGATATGTATTTGGAGACGCTGCGGCATAAAGTGCTTGAGTTCCCGCTACCGCTGAGGGAGCACAAGCTGCTGATCGAGTTCTCCAAATTTTTGCGCTGCTATTCGCAAAGCAAAGAATACATCTTAGACGAGCATTTGCTCGATGCATACAACAATATATTGGAGGCGCTGCACCATTGGGCGCGAATCGTCATTATCGAGTCCGGCAATCATCCGGAGGTAACGGTCTGGCGGCAGGTGAAGACGATCAATCCCGGCGTGTACAAGCTGTATGAGGAGCTGACGTTAAGTAAAGAGACGTTAAAACAGCGCGTTCAGCTGGTGCTGCTGGCCAGCGAGTTTTCCGTCATGTCCAAGATGGAGCGCTGCTGCAAGCCGCTGATCGAACTGCTGGCCAGCCGCGAGGAAGCCTGGAGCCTTCAGGAGCTGCAGCAGCAGCCCGAGCTGTCGGACATTAAAGCCGATCTCCCGCTGCTCTTGAATAAGCTGGTCAAAAAATCGTTGGCTAAAGAAATCGTCTTTACCCATGACCCGGAACTATCCGTGCTGGAGATGCGGTATAAGGATGTCAAAAGCTGACCGTTGTGTTATAATGGATTGGACAATCAAATAGCCACTAGGGGAGCTCCGACTTGCGGGGCTGAGAAAAAGAAGCATGTTCTTTGACCCTTGGAACCTGTTACGAGGTCTGCTTACAGCAGGCATCACTGGATTATACCAGCGTAGGGAAGTGGACGAATGCCAGCAAGCTGCATAGAAGTATGCAGACAACATTCGGCCGGCCCGCCTGCGGGTTGGCTTTTTTTGCTTTATCGGCAAAGCGGCTGGAGGTGATAAGGATGCGATTGACCGTGAACGGGGAACTAAGGGAAGTGGACAATGCGGCTACCGTAGCCGAACTGCTCTCGGCGTTTAAACTGGACAATAAAATTTTGGTTGTCGAATTGAACCGGGAAATTATTGACCGTACCCGGTATGAGGAAGCCCGCCTGAACGATGGAGACCAGATCGAAATCGTCCATTTTGTCGGCGGCGGCTGAATAAAACTATTATTGAAGGAGCTACCAGCATGAGCGACGCGTTAAAAATCGGACCTTACGAATTTCAATCCCGACTGCTGCTCGGAACAGGGAAGTTTTCGGATTTGAAAATTCAAGACCAGGCCGTTCAAGCTTCCGATGCGGAAGTCTTGACTTTTGCCATCCGCCGGCTGCCGATCGACAACCCGGATGCGCCTAACTTTTTGGAAAAGCTAGATTTGAAAAAGTTCACGCTGCTTCCGAATACGGCCGGCGCCTATACCGTAGAGGAAGCTGTGCGCATTGCCCGCCTTGCTAAAGCTTCCGGCCTTTGCGATATGATCAAAGTGGAAGTGATCGGAGATCCGAAAACGCTGCTTCCCGATCCGGTAGGAACGTTGGAGGCAACGAAAATTTTAGTAGAGGAAGGCTTTATCGTATTGCCATATACTTCAGATGACCCGATATTGGCACGCAAGCTGCAGGAAGCGGGAGCCGCCGCTGTTATGCCCGGAGCATCGCCGATCGGTTCCGGTCAAGGGATTGTTAATCAGAATAATTTGCGTTTTATTATCGAGGAAGCGAAAGTTCCGATTATCGTCGATGCAGGCATTGGCGGTCCTGCGGATGCTGCCTTGGCTATGGAGCTTGGTGCGGACGGCGTACTGTTGAACACGGCTGTTGCCGGAGCGCAGGACCCCGTTCTGATGGCCGAAGCGTTCAAGCTGGCTGTGATCGCAGGGCGCAAAGGCTTCTTGGCGGGCCGTATTCCCAAGAAGCGCTATGCGTCTGCCAGCAGCCCCGTCGAAGGCATGATAGAGTAGTAGAATATTGTTATCGTCCGGCTGCTTCCTAACGGCCGGACATTTTTATTTATTTTAGGGTTGACTTTCAAACTTAAGATGTGTTAAATTAATTTTCGCCGCTAAAAACGGCAGCCTTTAAAAAACTTAAGCAAGCAGCTTCAAATAAATGGTTTTTAAAAAAAGCTTGCATTAAGATAGGCGAATGTGATATATTATAAAAGTCGCCGCTAAACAAGGTGACAACAACCGACAAAGCTTGAAAAGCTTGACAATACGGCTTTTGTCGGAGG
>NZ_BILX01000088.1 GCF_004000785.1 Paenibacillus ehimensis NBRC 15659
CTCCGGCGGCAAGCGCGGCGGCGCCTTCGGCAGCCGCGCCGGTCAGCGGCGACCGCGAGGAAGAGCGCGTACCGCTGAAAGGCATCCGCAAGGCGATCGCCAATGCGATGGTCAAGAGCGCTTATACCGCTCCGCACGTGACCCTGATGGACGAAGTCGACGTGACCCGCCTCGTCGCGCTGCGCGAAAAAGCGAAGCCGGTCGCCGAGAAGAAGGGCGTCAAGCTCACGTACCTGCCTTTCATCGTGAAGGCATTGGTGGCGGCAGCCCGTCAATTCCCGGCGATGAACGCCATGATCGACGAAGAGAAGCAGGAAATCGTCTACAAAAAGTACTACCATATCGGCATCGCGACGGATACGGACAACGGTTTGATCGTACCGGTCATCCAGGATGCGGACCGCAAAAATATTTGGACCATTGCCGCCGCGATCAAGGATCTTGCGGCACGCGGCCGCGAAGGCAAGCTCGGTCCGAACGAGTTGAAAGGCTCCACGCTTACGATTACGAATATCGGCTCCGCCGGCGGCATGTTCTTCACGCCGATCATCAACTTCCCGGAAGTGGCGATTCTCGGAACGGGCCGCATCAGCGAGAAGCCGGTCGTGAAGAACGGCGAAATCGTCATCGCTCCGGTTATGGCGCTGTCGCTCAGCTTCGACCATCGCATTATCGACGGCGCTACGGCTCAAAACTTTATGAACTATATCAAGCAGCTGCTGGCCGATCCGGAACTGCTTGTCATGGAGGTGTAATCCACGATGGTAGTAGGAGACGCATCGGTTGAAATTGACGTTCTCGTCATCGGCGCAGGTCCCGGCGGCTACGTAGCCGCCATCCGCGCAGCCCAGCTTGGCAAAAGCGTGCTCATCGTAGACAAAGCGGAGCTCGGCGGGGTTTGTTTGAACCGCGGCTGCATTCCGTCCAAGGCGCTGATTTCCGCAGCACATCAATACGAGGTCGTTAGCCATGCCGCCGAGATTGGGATTTCGGCGGACAACGTAAAAGTCGATTGGTCCAAGGTGCAGGATTGGAAGAACGGCATCGTCAAGAAGCAAACCGGCGGCGTCGGAATGCTGCTGAAAGGCAACAAGGTCCAAGTGTTCAACGGCGAGGCGCTGTTCATCAACGAGCATGAAGCGCGCGTCTTCAACGATAACGAAACGGCACGCTACCGGTTCAACCATTGCATCATCGCGACCGGCTCCCGTCCGATCGAGCTGAAGGCGTTCCCGTTCGGCGGACGCATTCTGTCCTCGACCGAAGCGCTGTCGCTTAGCGAGCTGCCGAAGAGCCTCGTCGTTATCGGCGGCGGTTATATCGGTATCGAGCTGGGACAAACGTATGCCAAGTTCGGCGCGAAAGTAACGGTGCTGGAAGGCTCCGACTCCATCCTGCCGGGCTTCGAAAAAGAACTGTCGCAGCCGGTGGCGCGCAACCTGAAAAAGCTCGGCGTCGAGGTCGTCACCGAGGCGATGGCTCAAGGCTGCGAGCAGACGGATAAGGACGTGACGGTGACTTATACCGTCAAAGGCGAAGAGCATAAAGTAACCGCGGACTACGTACTGGTTACCGTCGGCCGCCGTCCGAATACCGACGGCGACTTGTCCCTGGAGCTTGCAGGCGTACAGGTCGGCGAACGCGGCTTGATCCAAGTCAACGAAAAATGCCAGACGAATGTTCCGCATATCTATGCGATCGGCGACATTGTACCGGGCATGGCGCTGGCCCACAAAGCTTCGTATGAGGCGAAGGTCGCGGCAGAATCCATTGCCGGACTGCCGAGCGTTGTGGATTACAAAGTCATTCCGGCCGTCGTCTTCTCCGATCCGGAGATCGCCGGCGTTGGTTTCAGCGAGACCGAGGCGAAAGCCAAAGGCATCAACGTGTTCACCGGCAAGTTCCCTTACGGGGCGAACGGCCGCGCGCAATCGATGAACGTCACGGACGGCTTTGTGAAGCTTGTCGGCGACAAAGACACCGGTCTTTTGATCGGGGCGCAGGTGGTCGGCGCGGAAGCCTCCAACCTGATCGCGGAGCTGACGCTCGGCATCGAGATGGGCGCTACGCTGGAAGACATTGCGATGACGATCCACGCGCATCCGACGCTTGGCGAAATCACGATGGACGCCGCCGAAGGCGCGCTAGGCCATCCGATTCACCAACTGATCAAAAAATAATGCGTGTAACCTAAAACCCGAGGCGAAAGCGGCTTTTAAGCTGCTTTCGCCTCGGGTTTTTTAAAACTTTAAGCCTATTTCCTGAGGCTTATTTACTTCGTTTTTATCGCACCGAAATCGAAAAACTATGAAATGAAACGACACAGCCTTGCCAAGCGAATTGCCCTGTCGCCAGTGATACAAAATTGTATCTAGGTAAAAATTGCGGCTCGATTGGTTCCAAGCTGGCCCTCATAATGATGATCAAGCTACCGCTTTTCGTTGCCGGCTGTCGCCCGCTCCAAAGCTGCCAAATATGCGTAGGCCTCCTCGTTCGATTGGCCGCACATCTCCTCCGAGGGCCGCAGGCTGCCGCATACGGCCGGGCGTTCCGGGCTCCCGAACAATCCGCAGCGGTTATCCGCCGTGAGCTGGACGCAGCGAACGCCGGCAGGCTTGCCTTCCGGCATGCCCGGGATCGGGGAAGAAATCGATATGACGATGCAGCACGCAGCGCATCCGATCCGGCACTCCATAGGGTTACCTCCTATTCTCCGGCGCCTTAAAACGCGCGCTACGACGAATCCTCTTATTATACCATATCCTTTCGATTATCGGGCGACCTGTGGGTTGTCCTTTTTTGTGTCAGGAAAACACTATTAAAAATGGAAAATATAAATAAGTAGATAATTTTATCCCGCGAAAGTTGAAATGTATACCTGTGAGGCGTCATGGCGCGATTTTATAATAAAAGCAAGGTGAAGGTCACCGATCCAAATATCGACATAGGGGGATTCCCAGATGAAGAAAAGTGTACTTTGTTCCGCAAGCGCAGCGCTCTTGCTGACCACCGTACTGGCTGGCTGCGGCAGCTCTGCGCCGGCTGCAAATAACGACAAAGACAAAGGCGGGGAGGCCGGCAAGGCGGCTGCCGGCACGGAGGCGAAAGCCGGCTCGTTCCAAATGACGGTGCGCCACATCAACGTCCGGGATACGGCGAAATCGACGCTGGAGCTGCTGCAAAAGGTGACGGCAAAAACGGAGCAGGACGTTCCGGGACTTAAGCTCAACCTCGACGGCGTCGAAGATACCGTCAATCGCGATGTCAAGCTGAAAGCGGAGATGTCCTCCGGCAAGCCGCCGCATATTTTCAACCTATTCGGCGGCGCAGACACCCAGAACTACGCCAAGGCAGGCCACTTGCTCCCGCTGAACGATATTCTTAAAGAACTCGGCTTGTCGGACCAATTCTACAACCTCAGCGAATTTACGGTAGACGGCAAAATCTACGGCCTGCCGGAGTCCGGTTACGTGGAAGGGTTCTACTACAACAAGAAAATGTTCCAGGACGCCGGCGTGCAGGTTCCGAAAAACTGGGAAGAGTTCCTCAAAGTCTGCGAAGCTTTGAAAGCGAAAAAAATGACGCCGATCGCGCTGGGCGGCGGACCGGAAAGCGCTTGGGCGATCAACATGCTCGGCAACAGCCTGTTTGTCGGCTTAGGCGGCACCGAGCAGCAGGAAGGGTTCAAATCGGGCAAAACCAAGTGGACTGACGCTCCGGTTGTCGATGCGTTCAAGCGGATGAAGGAGTTGAAGGATAAAGGCTATATCGATCCCAACGTGTTGGGGCTGAAATATGCCGAGGGCCAGGCGAAGTTCTACACAGGCCAGGCTGCCATGCTGTTTGACGGCACGTGGGCGACTTCCGCGGTGCTTGACAAAGAAAAATCGACCGTGAAAGACAATGTCGGCTTCTTCCGTCTCCCGGATGTGGGCGGCAAAGGCGACGGCTACATCAACGGCGGCTGGAGTAACGGCTACGGCTTCTCCGCTCACCTGAACGACAACGAATTGAAGGCCGTTAAAACGTTTATCAAAAACTTCTACACGGTCGAGAATCAAGCCGATCAGCTCAACAAAGCAAACCGGATTCCGGCGATGAAAAACGTAAAAGGCTCTAACGATGCGCATCCGCTGGTGAAAGAAATCAGCGACGCTCAAAGCTCGGCCAAAGGCGCATTCCCGGCGTTCGACGCTTTGGTTCAGCCGAAAGTGAAGGTGACGCTCGAAGCTTCGATGCAAGAACTGCTTGGCGGACAAATTGCACCGGAGAAAGTAGCCGAACGCATGCAAAAAACGCAGGAAGAAGCGAATAAAGCCGACGGCGAAAAAAAATAAACAGCTAAACGAGGGTGCCGCCAACGCGCGGCGCCCGCATTTTGCTATCGGAGGGTGATCCATGAATAAGGTGCTGAGGAATCCGGTGGCCTACTTAATTTTTGTCGTCCCGGCCCTGGCTTTGTATGTGACGTTCTATATTGTCCCGTTGTTCTCGTCGTTAAGATATTCCGTCACAAGCTGGAACGGGATTAACGAACCGGTGTTTAACGGAATCGAAAACTTCCTTAAAGCGCTCCAAGACGAGAAGTTTTGGATCGGATTTAAAAACAACGTCTATTTTGTCGGGTTTTCGCTTATTATTCAGGTTCCGATCATCATCGCGGTCGGCATTATCATCAGCAGGGCGAAGAAAATGCTGGGGCTTTACAAAGTATCGGTATTTTTGCCGAGCGTGCTGTCGACGGCCGCCGTCGGGATTATATGGCAATTCATATACCAACCGGATGCCGGGCTGCTCAATCAGCTTCTCCGCGCTACCGGGTTCGCCGATGTGGCCAAGCCGTGGCTCGGCAACCCGGATACGGCGATGACTGCGGTGCTCGTTGCGAACGCTTGGCAGTGGACCGGATTTTATATCGTTCTGGTGCTCGCGGCCATCTTCGCGATCCCTTCGGAAGTGCTGGAGGCTGCGGAAATCGATGGCGCCGTCGGCTTCAAGAAAGCGTGGCACATCACCGTGCCGCTCATTCGATCGGTCATTGTCGTCGTCATGCTGCTGTCGATCACGGGCGCGATGAAGGCGCTGGATATCGTATTGATCATGACCAGCGGCGGTCCTTTCGGCAGTTCGGAAGTCATGGCCACGTATATGTATAAGCAGGCGTATTCAGCCGGCGAATACGGTTACGCCAATGCGATTGCCATTATCATTTTTGTGTTTACGTCTGTCGTCACGCTCATTTTCCATCTGTTCTCACGCAGGGTAGAGGAGGTTAAATACTGACATGAAGAAAGCGTTGGCCAAAAGTATTCCTCATCTCGTCCTGATTCCGTATGTGCTTATCGTCGTCTATCCCATCTACTTCATTGCGATCTCGTCTTTAAAGAAAAATAACGAGATCATCACGAATCCATGGGGCCTGCCTTCGGAGTTTTCCTTTTCGCACTATGAGAGCGCGCTGACGAATTCGCATTTGGGGACGTACTTTATCAACAGCCTTTATATCGCTACCATTGCTACGGTCGGCTCCTTGCTGCTCGCCATGGGGATCGCCTTCGCGGTCACGAGAATGCGGTTTCCATCGATCAGCAAGCTGGTGTACGGGCTGCTGCTGCTCTCGCTGCTCATTCCTCCCGCCTCACTGCTTATTCCGCTGTATATAATGGTGAAGGACATGGGGCTGTACAACACCCCTCTGGCGCTCATTATTCCGTATATGGCGTTTGGGATCCCGTTAACCGTCTTTGTCGTGGCCGCTTTCATGAAGGCGATTCCTACCGAGCTTGAAGAGGCCGGCATTATGGACGGGCTGTCCGCTTACGGCTTGCTGTTCCGGGTTGTATTCCCGCTGTCGCTGCCGACGCTCGTTACGGTGTTTATCATTAACTTCCTCGGCCATTGGAACGAATATGTCATGGCGAACTTATTCCTATCCACACAGACGCTCCGGACGCTGCCTGTGGCGGTCGTCGGGTTTGCGGACAAATTCAACATGAACTATGGCGCCTTGTGCGCTTCGATCAGTATCAGCGTCATCCCGATCATTATCATCTTCACCTTTTTGCAAAAACAAATTATTGAGGGCGTCACGGCGGGCAGCGTAAAGGGGTAATCGCCCCTTCTGCCCGCCTTCGCTGCGTCAAGCCTCGAAGCTCCGGCCGCATTCGGCCCGGGCTTTTTTTGCGTTGGTCCGAAAATCTCCCGCTTGATAGGAGCGGAGAACAGCGGACGCCTGCAGCAGGCCAAAAAAATGGTTAGTTTTCTATTGACAGGTTAGATTATCCAGTATAAAATACCATTCAGAGATGACTTGAACAATTGTTCAAAACGTATGTTCAAAACATGTGTTCAATTCGAAAGGGAGGTTTTCATGAAACCAGAAGCGCAGGGAAAAGACGTCAAGCTGAAAATTTTGAACGCCGCCAAGAAGCTGTTCGCAAAAAAAGGCTTCGAAGGCACGACGGTGCGGCAAATTTGCGATGAAGCGGGAGTGGCGCTGGCTCTGGTGTCTTATCATTTTGGCGGCAAGGAAAACGTGTTCTACGCGCTGTTTGAAACGTTCGCCCCGGCGTTCCTGGTAACGGAGTACGATCTCGAAGATCCTGTGCAGGATTTGCAAGCGTTTGTCCGGGAGTTTGCGCTCTTTCGTTTGGCCGAGCCGGAGCTGATCAACATCCTCCAGCAGGAGGTCATGATGGAGAGTCCGCGGCTGGAGAAGCTGCAATCCATTATCCATAAGCTGTGGCGGCAGCTGCGCTTCATTCTTGAGGCGGGCAAAGCCAAAGGGCGTTTCGAGTTCGACTCGACCCGGCATACGGTCCATTTTATTGTAGGCACGCTCATATTTTCGCGCAGCAGCCCGTTTCTGGACCCCGTATTTCAGGACGAGCACGAATCGAGCCGGCCTACGGCGGCCGAAATTGAAAAAATGATTGTCGAATTGACGACCAAATTCATTCTTAACGGAATCAAAAGCAAAATATAGAGAAGAGAAGCATCAGGAGAGGGGAACGGAGGAAATGAAGAAACAAGTGGCGGCGATCGTTGTATTGGCCTTAGCGCTCAGCGGGGGAGGCTGGATGCTGGCGGCGCAGGGCAAGGATGCGGTAACGCTGGCTTCTTCCAATAAGGGAAGCATTCTGACGGCGGAGCAGGTGAATGTGTCGTTTCAAGGCGTCGGCGGCAAAATCATCGATCTGCCGATCAAAGAGGAGCAGACGGTACACAAGGGCGACGTGCTGATGACGCTTGATCCGACGGATATCGACCTGCAGCTCCGCAAAGCGCAGGCCGACGTGGAGGTGACGACCTTAAAGATCAAGCAGGCGGAAGACGGCATCCAAGTCGCCCAAAGCAAGCTGGAAAATGCGGTGAAGCAGGCGCAGATCGGCTTGTCGCAGGCGGAGACGCAGGAGGCGCAGGTGGCGGACGGCGCGAGAGACGAGGATATCGAACGGCAAAAGCTTGCTGTCGCGGCTTCGGAGGAAGCGTACACGCATGCGCTCAAGATGTATAACCAGCTGCTGAATACGGAGGAGACGTACGATAATAATCCGTATTCGTACAAGGATCACCGCGACGCGGTCGAGAAGGCGCGCAACCAGGTCGTGACGCTGGAGAATGCGAGAAACCAGCAGCAGGCCGTTCTGGATAAAATGCTGGCCGGCGCTACGGATAAAGAACGTAAGCTGGCCGCGCTGCAAGCGGACCGCGCCAAGGCGGTCGTCGAGCAGCAGCAGCTCGCCGAGGGCGATATTGCGAATCAGCGGATCGGCCTGGAGGCGCTGAACAAGCAGCTGGAGCAGCTGAACATTTTGATGGAATCGCTGAAGGTACAGAAGGACCGCTTCACGCTGCGCGCTCCGGCCGACGGCAAAGTGGTCCGAATCATACCGAAGATGGGCGAGAATGTCGGCTCCGGGATGCCGGTCGTCGTATTGGAAACAGGCAAGCTCTATTACGACTTGTATGTCGATGAGCGCCAAGTCGGCAAGTTCCAGGCCGGTTCGGTCGTTCCTACGCATTTTGCCGCACTGCCGGACAAGGTGGAGGGCAAAGTCCAGTTCGTCACGGCTGCGCCGCAATTCGCCGCGCTTCGCATGAGCCGGGAGAAAGGCACCGCAGATTTGAACTCGTTCCAAGTGCGTGTCTACGTAGAGCGGACCGACAAGCTGCTGCCGGGCATGACAGCGGAGGTGCATGTCGATGAAATCCCAGCTCGATGAGTGGAAATACGCGCTATCCGGCAAATTCGTCCTGGCGATTCTGATCGCTCCGCTGATCGTAGCGGCGCTGTTCGGCTACATGTTCAAGAACGGTCAAATCAACGAAGCGCCGATGGCGGTCGTCGATGAAGACAACAGCTTGTACAGCCAGCAGTTTATCGACAAGGTGAACGCGTCCCAATATATGAACGTCGTGGACGTATTCCACGAAGCGATCCCGCCGGAAAAGCTGATGGCCAATGAAAAATATATGGTCGTCATGTACCTGCCGCGGGGAATGGAGCAGTACCGCTTCCAAGGGAAGCAAATCAATATCGGTCTGCTTATCGACAACTCCATGCCGTCGGCGATCGGGAATATCCGTTCCGGGATGCAGGAGCTGGTTACGATCGAGAATACGACGCTGTCTGTAGGCAAGCTGAAGGTCATGGGACTCGGCGACGATGCGGCGATGGGGATTGCCTCCCCGCTCTCGCTGCAGCAGCGGCTGCTGTTTAACCCGACCTCCGATTTTATAGGCTTTATGGTCATCGGTTTCGTCAATGTGGTGGCTCTGGGGATTACCGCCATCGCCGCGGCATCCATCGTCCCTCGCCTGCGGGTGGAGGGCAGGCTGGAGGAGGCGCTTCGTTCGCCGATCGGGCTCTGGTCGCGGGTGCTGCCCTACGCGGTGATCTCCTGCGTCAGCCTGATGCTGGCCTTTGGCCTTCTGAAGCAGATTGGCGGGCTGAGATTTGTCGGGAACCCGCTGGAATTTCTTGTTCCGCTGCTGCTCTATACGCTGACGGTCACGCTGATGGGCATGGTCGTCGGTTGGACGGCGTCGGACCCGTCGAAGGTGGCGCTTCGCACTTATGCGATTGTGTATCCGTCCTTCATGCTGTCCGGTGTGCAGGTGGCCACGATTATATTCCCCGGGCCGATTCAAGCGATCAGCAACATGCTGCCGCTGACCTGGCTGTTTAAATTCATTCGGGGCATCGGCTACCGCGGAGGCTCGCTTGAATATTTCGCAAGGGAACTCGGTGTATTTGTAGTGATGATCGGCGTGATGTCGCTCGCCGTCGGTTTGCTGACGATGTGGGAGACGCGCCGGGTTAAGGTAAATTCAACAGTGGGAGAGGTTGCAGCATGACGAATTCGAATCAACAATGGAAAAAAACGGCATTATCCGTCGTTTTGACGGCTTCCCTGCTCGGTACGGCGTCCATTCCGCCTGCCATGGCGGCTTCGGCTGCGCCGGAAGCTGCGGCAGCGGCGGACGCGTCGCAGGCGGCTTCCGGCGTCCAGGCCTCCGGCGCGATCGCCGGAACGCCGCAGCTGCAAAGCTATGCGCTCACGGATAAGCTGCAGGTCGAAATCAAGAGCCTGTTGAACGAAACGACAAGCGAAGGCACCCGCATCGCTGCGGTTGTACGGGTTCGGAGCTTGGACGCCAAGGTAGCGAAAATTCCGGACTTGGAGCTGCGGGTCAAAACCGCCGACGGGTATGAATATCCGATGCAAGCGAGCGTCTTTAACGCCCATGCCATTCGTCCGGGCACGACGGAAGAATTGAACTTCCTCGTCAAGGTGGACCGCCGGGACCCGTCGGAGCTGACCGAGCTGGTCTGGTATGCCGTCGATTGGTACTCGTATCCGAAGAAGGAGACCGTGCAGCTTGCGGTGCCGGTAAAAGGGCAGGAATGGACCGGACCGCTGTCGAGCTTCACGAATTCCGCTTCATCGGTGCTGCCTTGGGAGCGCTCCTTTACGTTAAGTCCGGCGCTGGAATCGCCGCTTGTCTATACGCCGGTTTCCGTGAACCGGGACAATACGCCGCAAGGACCGGTAACGACGGTGAAGATGCGCGTGGAGAACCCGTCCGCGACCAAAGAGGCTGTTCCGGACTTTACTCTCGACGGCAAGTCGAACGGGAACGGGCGCACGGATAAAACCGTCTTCCCGGGGAAACGGGTCGAGGCGTCGCCGCTGGTGCTCGAACCGAAGGAGCAGCGGTATATCCATTTCGCCATCCCGACCGATAAAGATACCGTACTCACGAGCTTCAACGTGCTGACTCCGGAAACGTTCCGCCAACTCGATCCCAAAGGCCAGCCCAGCCAGGTTTCCTACAGCGTGGGACGCTATCAAGTGGCGGTGCCGGTCACGAGCAGCTCGACGGAATATAATGCGGCTAAGCCTTACGAGCCGGGTCAGCCGTTCGTCTTCGACAGCTTGTCCGATACGATCGATCCGCATCTGTCGGTATCGATGGTTGAGTTCCACCGCCATGAGAACGAGGGCGAAGGCTATCAGACCGTCATTGCGAAGCTGCTGCTCACGAACAACAGCGACCTGCCGGTTCCGGTGCCGACCTTCCAGACGAAGCTGATTACGGCGCAGGGAATGACGTATTCCGGCAACCGGCAAGCGGGGGCCATTGCGGAAATTATGCCGCAAACGAGCTATGCCGTAAGCTATGCGTTCAACATGCCGACCGAAAACCAGGACGAGCAATACGTTCTGAAGTTCACGGATGCGAAGACGGCGGCGCCGGCTTCGACGACGATCGGGGCGTACCGTGTGACGATGCAGGAATCGAAGCTGGATCTGCAAAATATGTCGTTCTATCCGTTCAAGGTCAAGCTCAACGACTGGACGCTGAACGCGCGGTATAATGTACCTTCGGCGCTCTCCCCGAACACGCCGATCAGCTATACGTACCGTATGAAGCTCGATATGGACATTACCCGCAATGAGCATGTCGTCGTGGATCCGAATTCGTCCAAAATGCAGCTGGAGCTGGTAGATAAAACGGGCAGAATTTTATCGACCAAGTCGCTACCGTTCAGCGGCGTCAATCGGTTGATCAGCGGCGTGCAGTTTATTCAGTTCGACACCTTGCGTACCGAAGAGCACGAGTATCCGCTGGACATCAATATTTACGAAGTGATCACGACCCCGACGGGCGAAGCGAAGCGGCTTGTCGGCGTTCTGAAGCAATAGGAAGGTTTTTGACATACCCGAAAAAGCAGGTTCTCCCAGCGAGAGCCTGCTTTTTTACAAGGATTGAAAAGGCTTCGATCGGAAGCTTTTCTCATTTTATCCGGGCGGTTCAGAAGCTGGTAAGAGTATGATAAAATAGCAGCATGTGGAGTTCTATACCAAGCCGGATATGGAGAAAAATTCGATGCGCTACGATACATACGAGACAAAGGAACAGGTCGCTCAGCTTCGTTTTTACCGGCGCGAGCACGATGCGGCGCTCCGGGCGTTTGAACTTCCGGAAGAACAGGCCAAGTTTACGGCGCTCCCCGACGAGGTGCTTGAGGCTTCGTTAAATGACGAGAACCAGTATCCGGTCGTCATTTTGGCCGGGGATACGCCGGTCGGCTTTTTCATCCTGCATCGCAGTGAAACAACCGCCTCGCTTTCCGATAATCCGAATGCGATTCTTCTCCGGGCATTTTCCGTCAATCACGCTGAGCAAGGACGCGGTTATGCCAAACGGGGCATGCAGAACGTGGCCGCTTTTGTGGCGGAGCATCTCCCTGGAGTGGAAGAAATTGTTCTGGCGGTCAACGAACGAAACTTTGCTGCCAAGCGGCTCTATGAAGCAGTGGGGTTTCGGGATACGGGAAGGAAGCGGCAGGGGCCGATCGGCATGCAGCACATCTTAAGCCTTTCCTTGGAGCAATGACGCGCAGTTCAAACGATCCGAATAAGGAGAGATTGACGTGAATACTGCCGAAGCATTGGGATACGGCAAAAGCGACAGATTGTTAATTGTCAACGCCGACGATTTCGGAATGTGCCATGCCACGAACGAAGGGGTGCAGCAGCTGCTGCTGGAAGGCGCCGTATCGTCAGCTACGGTCATGATGCCCTGTCCATGGGCAAAGGAAGCGGTGAGCTGGGCTGCAAAGCATCCGGCCTGCGACGTCGGCGTGCATTTGACCTTTACCAGCGAATGGCCCACCTACAAATGGGGGCCCGTCACCCGCACAGGCCCGGTCGCTTCGCTTCTGACGGCGGAGGGCTATTTTCCTGCGGACAGTGCGACCGTCGAACGCGAAGCGGACCAAGACGACATCCGCCGGGAAATCGTGAGCCAGATCGAGCTGGCGCTGCGGATGGGCCTGAATCCGAGCCATGCGGACAATCATATGGGAAGCCTGTACGGGCTGCATACGGGCCGCGACTTTTTGGAGATCGTCCTGGACGTCTGCGCCGCCTATGGGCTGCCGTTCCGCCTGCCGAGATACTTGGAGCCCGGCGACCCGGGAATTCCGCCGCAAGCGTACGAGATTGCGAAGGCGCGGGCAGCGCTGGCCGACCGGAAGGGCGTCGCGATCATCGATCATCTGCGCAGCCTGCCCTTTGTGCAGGAGCCGGGGGAGACGTACGAGTCGTTCCGGGACGGCATGGCCGCCTTGCTTCGTTCGCTGAAGCCCGGCATCACGGAAATCATCATTCATCCTTCACGGATCGACGAAGAGCTCAAGGCCATTCATTCCCATTGGGAGAAAAGGGGAATGGAGTTCGAGGTGTTCCGGGATCCGGCCATTCGTCAGGTGGTTGCTTCCGAAGGCATCCGTCTGATTCGATGGTCGGAGCTGCAGCGCCTGATGCGAAAGGAAGCTTAGCCCGGGCACGGAAATGGAAAGCTCCCGCCAGGCTCCGAAAGGAGTCAGGCGGGAGCTTGCTGTATATGCGGGTAGGGTGTTTCCGACGGGGCGTTAACGCTGCCAGTAAGCGGGCAGCTCCGCTTGGTTTTCCCGCAAAATATCGTCCAGCACCGACTTCGCCAGCGAAGCGGAGCCGACGAGCGGATGGAGCGTCAGCGCTTGAAGCGCGGTGCCGTAGTCCCCGGTGACGGCAGCTTCGACTGTCAGCTCCTCGTACGCTTTGACCGCTTGCAGCAGCCCGCGGATTTTCGCGTCGATCGGCGTTGTAAGCTGTACCGGATGGGCGCCGTTCGCGTCGATCACGCAGTTCACTTCCACCGAGACGTCGTCCGGCAGGCATCCGATGATGCCGTTGTTGCGCACATTGACGGTTTGGATGTCCTTTTTGTTATTGTAAATGGAAGAGACCAGATTCAGCGCCGCTTCGGAATAATAGGCGCCGCCGCGTTTTTCGAGCTGTGGCGGTTTGACGTTCAGGTTCGGGTCTTTGTACATCTCGAACAGCTCGTCCTCGACCTTCTTCACGGCTTCCGCCCGCGTGCCGGTCGTTTCCGCCGCATGGAGCTGCTCTTTCAGCATCTCGTCGCGCAAATAATAATAACGGTGGTAAGCGCATGGAAGAGAGCCGAGAGATTTCAAAAATTCGAGATCCCAGCCGAAATCCGGGATGTTCTTCATCGTAAACCCGCTTTGTCCGCTTGCCGCTTGGAACAGCACCTGCCGGGTTACGTCGACGCCGTCCACGATGACGCGGGTCGTCCAGTTCAGATGGTTAATGCCGATCATCTCGATGTCCACTTGGGAGACGTCCACGTTCAGCGCCTTGGCGATCTGCATCCGGGTGCCGATCGGCAAATTGCAGAGCCCCATCGTCCGGATGCTGGAATGCTTCAGTACGGCTTCCGTCACAATCCCCGCCGGATTCGTAAAGTTGAGCAGCCAAGCATTGGGCGCAAGCTCTTCCATGTCCTTGCAAATGTCCAGAATGACCGGAATCGTGCGAAGCGCCTTGGCGAAGCCGCCCGCGCCGGTCGTTTCCTGCCCGATCAAATTGTAGCGCAGCGGAATGCGCTCGTCCCGGGCGCGTGCCGCGAGCAGGCCGACGCGGAGCTGCGTCGTGACAAAGTCGGCATCCCGGATCGCTTCCCGGCGGTCCAGCGTCAAGTGGAGATTGATCGGCACGTTCGCTTTTTCCAGCATGCGCCGGGCCAGGTTGCCGACGATTTCGAGCTTTTCCTTGCCTGCTTCGATATCGACCAGGTACAAATCTTTCACGGGAAGCTCGGGATACCGTTTGATGAAGCCTTCGATCAATTCGGGCGTGTAGGAAGAGCCGCCGCCGATAACGGCCACTTTTAACGATTCCTTTTTCATGCTTCATACCCTCCGTAAGCTGCAAATTTGGAATGAATAGCTTCGCCGGCCGCCAGACCCAGACGGTCCATGCCAAGCAGCACGGCGCCGTAAACCGGAGCCATCTCAGGAATGACCAGTTCGATGGAGCCGTGCTCCTGCCGAACCGTCTCCTCCAAGGCGGCGAGTAAATGCGGATTGCGGCCTTTCTGCACGACGCTGCCGACCAGCACGATCGGAATCGTCTCCTTCCGGAAGCCGCCAAGCCGGCGGATGACCGAGCACGCCGCAATGCCGAGCTCCCGGCCGGTTTCCTGCAGGATCCGTATCGCCAGAGAATCGCCTTCGTTAGCCGCCTCGTGCAGCACAATGGTGAGGTTGCCCTCCCGCAGTGAATAAATATCCCGGTCCAGAAAATCGTTCACCATCTGCTCGACGGTGTTGAAACCGAAATAACGAGGCACTTTGTGCTGCAGAACGGACGGAATTTCCCGGTATTCCCATGAGCGTACCGCCGCTTGGAACGTCCGCGTCGCCATGTAGTGGCTGCCCGCGGCGTCGCCGTACAGCGTTCCGAGCCCCCCGGTCTGAACCGTGCGGCCTTCCTCGTTGCGTCCCGCCGCATTCGTGCCGCTGCCGCAGACGAGCACGACGCCCGCATTGTCCGGACAGCCGATGCGAAGGCCTTCCATCGTATCGCAGACGATGTCCCAATGCGCATAAGGCAATGTCGCCAGCGCCGGGCGAAGAATCGAAAAATCGCGCTCCCGGTCCGCACCCGCAAGACCGTACTGGACGAAGGCGATATCGTCATAGGTCAGACCGGCCTCCTGAATCGCTTGCATGACGGAATGCCGGATATGCCCCAGCGCTTTATCGATGCCGACAATCTGATGATTGCCGCATCCGGCAATGCCGCTTCCCCGTTTGTTTCCATGCTCGTCGATAACGACTGCGTACGTTTTGGTTCCGCCGCCGTCTACGCCGATGATATAGCGCATGCTGAAGCCGACTCCTTTCGTTCTCTCTTAAGAAGCATTTGTTATTACAAATGTTACGAATTTATATTTGTCATTACAAATTTAACATGCCTTCCGGGCGGCGTCAACGGGTCATTTTCCGATAAAACCTGCTCTTGAATACCTATCTTCAACGTTGTATCCTATAGTTGTATCTAAATTTGTATCGAATGTATTAGAACAATGACTATGGGTTCTATCGGAGGTTACAACGTGACGAAAACGAAAGCGGACGCGCCGCTCTATCATAAGCTGAAGGACCGCATTCTGGAGCTGATCGAGTCGGGACAATACCGGCCAGGGGACCGCTTGCCGACCGAATACGAGCTGTGCAAGCAGTTCGAGGTGAGCCGGACGACGGTGCGGCAAGCGCTGCATCATTTGAAGCTGGAGGGGCATATCGAGCAGACGCAAGGCAAGGGCACCTTCGTCGCTTCCTCCAAAATACAGCAGCCGTTGTCCAGCTACATCAGCTTTGACGATTATATGAAACGCCTGGGGCTATCCGGCGAAACGAAAGTGCTGGAATTCGCCGTGGTGCCGGCGACCGCGCAGTTGGCCAAGATGCTGCACATTGCCGAAACGGACCCGCTCTTCAAGCTGATCCGCATGCGGTATGTCGACCGGACGCCCTTGAAATATTCCATTACCTATATTCCGTGGAAGGTCGCGCCGGGTCTTGCCGTTGAGGACATTCAAGGCTCGCTGTACGACGTGTTCCGCGGCAAGTACGGGCATCAATTAAGCAAATGCGTGGACTGGATCGAGCCGATTCTGACCGACGATCAGTACGGCGAATATTTGGAGGTCGCCGTCGGGGCCCCCGCCTTGATGGTCCGCTCGGTCACCTATGATACGGCAGGCATGCCGCTGGAGCATTCGCAGGAAATATTCCGCGGCGACCGATCGAAGTTCGTGCTGGAGCGCGACCTTCAGTCGCCTTCTGCCAAGTACACGGGACTGCTGCCCGACCCGTGGCAGCATGAGCCGGACGGCGACGTCTGACCCGAAAAAAAGGCATAGCAAAGCGGCCCGGTTCCAACGAACCGGACCTGCTCAACGCTTGTCGTGCATCTTCGAAACGGTAAGCGGCCGGGGTTAACCGGAATGGTGCTTCCTGACGTATTGCTCCGGCGACGGCCCCACGATCGATCTGAAATCGCGGATGAAATGGGACTGATCGTAGTAGCCGAGCGCCAAGGAGAGCTGCGACCAATCGGGAACGGGACCATGATGCATCTGTTCGGCCGCTTCATGAAGCCGATAGCGGCGAATGACCCATTTGGGGCTTACTCCGACATAGCGGTCGAATAAGCGCTGCAGCGTTCGCTTGTGCACTCCGGTTTGGCGGACAGCGTCATCCACTTTGACGATGGTCCGGTCGTTTCGGATGAGGCTGACGATATCGCTCACCAAGCTGACGTTGTCGTCCGGCGCCGGGAGCCGCTCGCCGAGAAACGCTTCCACCCGGTTCAGTGCCGCCTCTATTTCCTCCTGGGCAAAAATTTCTTTCTCTAACGGTCCGCTGTCCATCCCGAACACTTCGCGAAAGCTGACGGAGCTGTCCGTCAGCCGGGATACCGGCTCGTTCAGGAAGGGATAGAAGCCTCCGGGCTTGAATTTCAGACCGAGCACCCAGCCGCGGTTCTGCAGCACATGCGAGGAGGTCGCGCTGGCAACGCCGTAAATGCGCGTAAGCTCGGGTTCGAAAACCAGGTTGACGTTCGGATGAGTCAATACCGTCTGACGATACGGCGCTTCTCTGCGCAAGTCCCACTTGACGATCCAATAGCGCTGCACAAAGAAGCCGATCTCCGCCGAAGGCCGGAAGCGGGACAGCGCAAACTTTTTTTCGCCGGTTTTCGGATGCAATATTCCTCTTGGGGACTCATCGCCAGTCGTATGCATCAAATCACTCCCTTGCTCCGTCTAGCGGGAAAATCGTTCTGTCGCGTTTTTCCTATACGCTTGTCCGCAGCCGAATGTATAGTAAGAGTAGCAGTCGGGGCGTCCGATTGCAATTCCAAATTCATTGGTTCGCGGAGGGATAAGGATGGATCTTGTTTACCATTACTATATCGGGGCGTCGCCGGAGGACGTTTGGCAGGTATTGATTTCGGACGAAGGCGTGAAAAAGACGATGTTCGGCTGTACGATCCGTTCCACCTTCGAGGTCGGCGGCGATTTCGCGTATGTGGGACCCGGGAACGACGGCGACGAAACCGTCCACGTCTACGGCAAGGTGCTTGCGATCGAGCCGAACCGGCTGCTCAGCGTGACCGAGCATCCCGGACCGTCTTACCGGGAGAACCACGCCGAGCTGGAGACACGGATCACGTTCACGCTGGAGCCTATGGGGGGCTGCACCAAGCTGACGCTGGTCAATGACCGGTGGACGTCCGATCATCCGTCGTACGAGAACGCCCGGCAAAGCTGGCCCATGATTTTGAGCAGCATCAAAACCTGCGCCGAAACGGGCAAAACGCTTGATTTCGGTTATTAATATCATGTCAAACGGGACGGAGCCTTGCTTCGTTCCGTTTTGCTTTCTGCGATTTTTGCAACGGCATAGGCGATGATCAGAAGGAGCGTAATCCATACGGACCGTTCGAACGCGATGCGAAAGCGCGCTTGCATCCACAGGTCCTCGCCGATGATCAAGTAAGCAACCTGATTGGAGATGCCTAAGCCTCCGTCATGAATGCCGGGAATCAAATTGTAAAAATAGTTCTGTCCCAGACCCAAGTTGGCGACAAGCGATAACAGCACCGACAAGAGCAGAGCCGTAGAATAGACGGTCTTCGCGCCCAGCCGCTTGAGCACCCCGGCAACCAGCAGCACGGCAAGCAGCGCCAGAGCCGCATAAAGCATAGAGCGATCCTCCTTTTGCTAAAAGATTTTCATCTCTTTCAGCATAGTAAGAACGAGGCGGTATGACAATGACTTGCCGATGACAATTGGGTTACAGATGAAAGAGGCTCGATTTACCCGCGT
Source organism: Paenibacillus ehimensis NBRC 15659 (assembly GCF_004000785.1). Lineage (GTDB taxonomy): Bacteria > Bacillota > Bacilli > Paenibacillales > NBRC-103111 > Paenibacillus_G > Paenibacillus_G ehimensis. The sequence continues at coordinate 18,262 of NZ_BILX01000088.1, forward strand.
TTTGCGCGGAGCTTCGGGCCGAACCATACGACGGATGCTCCGGTCTTGGAAGGGGATTCCGGCTTCGAAGTTTTTGTCGGGTATGGAACGAACGGATGGGACGGGACGATTTTGCGGGTCCGCCATTTGCCGTTCCGGCCGGTTTTGGTACCGGTTCGTTGTACGGGCTTCGACCGGTATTGGGATCTTGTCGGCTGAGCCGAGTCTCCCGGCACAGAACCGGCCGCAGGGGCGCCGGATTCCGGTATGCCCGACAGCGGCGAGAACGATAGCGTCCGGTCCGCTTGATCGTAAGCAAGCAGACATAGCTGCCCGCTGCCCAGACGGAGCTTGGCCGCAGCGCCTGCCGACAGCACGCACTCTTCGCTCAGCTCGTTTTCGGGCACCGAGAGGCGGAGCTTGACGGAAGCACTTCCGCGTCTGGCCCTTACGCTCCGGCTCCTCCGTGGGGCGGCCATTCCAAGCTTGTTCAGCAACGAATATCCGATTCTTACTCTCGGCTCCGTTCTGCCCCTTTCGGTAAGCAGGATGACCTGTTCTTTGTTCACGGTAATTTGGGTCAGGGTAACGGTACGTTCAAGCTCGTTGTATTCCAGCAGGCAGCGGGCTGCTCCCAACAGGCCGGCGGCTTGGGCCGTAGCCGGTCCCATTTCGATGTAATGAAACGGGCATTCGTCGTCGTGTCCCCGCACGATGCGGATTTGTTTTCCCGGACCGCCTTCTTTTTTCAAAATGACCATTGTTCCGTCCCGAAGCGTATGGAGCTCGTGTTCGTAGCCGTTCGTACAATCCGCGACCAACGTCATCGTATCCTCGCCGTGCTCCGGGTTCACCACAACATCGAATAGTCCTCTAGCCACTTCGATCCTCTCCCGTATAGCCGATGTGAGTTTCTGTCGTCCTGCTTGCACCTATATAAGGTATGTCATCCGTCGTCCCCTGGTATGTACAGGTGTCCCTGAGGCAGCTGTCACGAAAAAAGGCCGCGCTCCCCGGAAACACGGTATAATGGAGCTGAAATGAAGAGCAGCCCGGCGCTGCGCGAGAGGAGAAAGAACGCTTATGGGAATGACCCGGTATACGCATTTATTGTTCGACCTGGACGGGACATTAACCGATCCGAAGGAAGGCATTACCCGGTCGGTTCAATATGCTTTGGGGCGCATGGGAATCGAAGAACCGGATTTGGACAAGCTGACGCCGTTTATCGGTCCTCCGCTGCAGGTGTCGCTGCGAGAGCGGTATGGCTTTACCCCGGAACAGGCCCGGGAAGCGATTGGCTGGTACCGGGAATATTTCGCGGAACGGGGGATGTTTCAAAACGAAGTGTATCCCGGTATCCCGCAGCTGTTGGCGGAGCTCGGGGCAGAGGGCCGCAAGCTGATCGTCGCGACCTCGAAGCCGCTCGTGTTTGCACGGCAAATTTTGGCGCATTTCGGGCTGGACCGGCATTTCGCCCATCCGGCGGGCAGCGAGCTTGACGGGACGCGCTCGGACAAAGCGGACGTGATCGCCTATGCGCTGGAGCTGGCGGGCTTCCCGCCCGTTTCCGCCTGCCTGATGATCGGCGACCGGAAGCACGATATCGAGGGAGCGAGGGCTCACGGAATGGATTCGGCGGCTGTCGCTTACGGCTATGGCACCGTCGAAGAGCTCAGACTGGCGGAGCCCGCATATACCGCCGCAACCGTGCACTCGCTCGCGGAACTGCTGCGCGGATGAGCCGCGGGGGCTATGTGGGCATCGACGGCTGCCCGGCCGGCTGGCTTGCGGTGGCGCTGTCGGAGGACGGACGAAGCTGGGCCGCGGACGTATATGAAGATCCCGATCGCCTGTGGGAAGCCCACCGGGAGGCCAGGCTGCTGCTGATCGATATGCCGATCGGCCTGGCCGACGGCCGGGAGCCGCGCGCTTGCGACGCGCTCGCGCGGGAGCTGCTGAAGCCGGGGCGGGCGTCCTCCATCTTCGCCGCGCCGGTACGCGAGGTGCTGGGAGCGGCCGGCTACGCTGAGGCGAATGCACTGCAGCGGCAGGTCAGCGGCCGCGGCTTGTCGCGCCAGTCCTGGGGCCTCGTGCCGAAAATTCGCCGGCTCGACGAACTGCTCCAGCGGGACGCAGAGGCGCGCGGGCGCTTCCGCGAGTCGCATCCAGAGCTGTGCTTTGCGCAGCTCTTCGGCGGGCCGATGTGCCACGGCAAGAAGACGCCGGAAGGCTTGCCGAGCGGCTCGCGCATTTGCGGCGGGTCTGCGCGCACGCCGATCTCATCGTCGACGAGCTGCTCGCGCGGTATACGCGCAAGGCGCTTGCCCGCGACGATATGCTCGACGCGCTTGTGCTCGCGGTAACCGGCTGCCTCAGCGGCGGCGCATTGCGTCAGGTGCCTGCCGAAGGCGATGCGGACCGGACGGGGCTGCGGCGTACGATTTCGTTCTACAAGCCGGAGGAGCGACCGCTTGCCGCCGGAAGGCAAGAATCGATTTAGCAGCACCGGCTTCACAGCCAGCTTGGATTTTGCTTATCAAACTATGCGGCAATTTCGAAGGCCGGGATTCCTTGCAGCACAGGGGATTCCGGCTTTGATATTTTTACCGGCTGAAAATAGGCAGGTTCTCGAAAAAAACATAATTGACAATGATAATCATTATCATTTAATATGGTTGAGGAAACACTTGGAACATTACGGAAAACGGAGGAGCTTGGACATGAAACTGATAATTTTGTTTGCCAGCATGACGGGCAATACGGAGGAAATGGCTGACGAGGTTGCAGAGGGGGTCCGCGAAGCGGGGATCGAGCCGGTCGTCAAAAATGTGATGGATGCCAGCGGTCACGAGCTGGGAGAGTATGACGGTATTATACTTGGAGCCTACACTTGGGGCGACGGCGAGCTGCCCGACGAATTTCTGGATTTCTACGAAGAGATGGACGGTCTGGAGCTGAGCGGGAAAAAAGCGGCTGTCTTCGGTTCGGCCGATTCCTCGTACGCGCAGTTCGGAAAGGCGGTCGACATCCTCAAGGAGAAGCTGGAGGAGCTCGGAGCGGACGTTGTCGCAGAAGGGTTGAAGGTGGAATTAAACCCGTCGGATTCGGATAAAGCCGCCTGCCGGGCACTCGGCAAGAAGGTCGCGGAAGCTTTGGCCTGATACAACTGCCGCGTGCCGGATATCCAGGCAACCCTTGCGCTGCCTATGCAAGACAACGCAAGCATCGTCAATGCAGGAAGAGATGGTTTGCGTCGATCGGTCGGATCGCTGAGCTTGTCAAGGCTGAAGATGCTCAAGAAGCCTGGTTCCGCGGGGCGACAGCTTGTATCCCGTGCCCAGACTGATCGTGAGCCCGAGCTCCTTGAGCTTGCGCACGTTGATTTTGAGCGCATCGGTTTCCCAAGCCATTCTGCCGGCCAATTCGGCCGCCCGCCTGCCCGGCAGCTCTTGGATAAGGAGCAGCGTTTGCAGCGTCCAGGGACCGCGCCGGCTCGCCCTATCGTAGCGCTGCAGCCGGCGCTTCAGCTCATCCGCTTCGGCATCGGTCAGCTCGTCCTGCTCCCGCAGCGTCTCGCGCGGATCGGAGCCGGCATACCGCAGCTCAATCCGATAAACGGTGCCTTTGCCGCGGTACCGGACCAGCTCTTTCCGCAGCTCCGCCAGCGACGCATTGCCCGCTTGTCCGGCATCTTCCTCGGTCAAACGCTCCTCTTCCGCGACGGCCTCTACGCTTTGAAGCTCAAGCACGCCGACCGCTGTGCGCAGCTTGGTTCCTTCGTTGATCCGCGCTTTCTCCCAGCATCGAAAAGCCGTCGTGACACTGCCGTCCGCCAGTCTTTTCAGCACGTCGTTTTTAAACAGCATCGGCATTCACCTCTCGCTAATCGTATAGCATACGCTTGGAGCTCCGATGGGAGCGTGATAAAATCGGTTCAGACGACACGTTGTCGAAGACAGATGCCACGCTGCACCAGATCAGGAAAGGGGAGACGGGGAACGATATGTTTACGGCTTTTATATTCGATATGGACGGCGTTATCATTGACAGCGAGCCGCTTCACTTCAAGGTGGATATGGAGGTGATGGAAGGGCTCGGCGTCCCGATTGCGAAGGAGGAGCTGGAAGCGTATGTCGGGATGACCAATCCCGAGATGTGGACCCGAATCCGGCTCAAGTACGGCCTGGCGCCGTCCGTTGAAGACATCATCGAATTGCAGCTGAATCGGAAGCTGTCGTACTTGGAAGCTTCGGACGACCGGCCGATCGAAGGGATCGCGGAGCTGCTCCATTCGCTGCATGGCAGCAAGCGGATCGGTCTGGCTTCTTCCTCGCCGCGGGTGTTCATTGAGGCGGTGCTGAATAAATTCGGGCTGCTTCCGTATTTCGATTTTGTGATAAGCGGCGAAGAGGTGGACCGTGGAAAACCGGCGCCCGATATTTATTTGAAAACCGCTGAGATGCTCGGAGCCGCGCCCGGCCAATGCATCGTGCTGGAAGATTCACGCAACGGCGTGGCTGCGGCCAAAGCCGCCGGCATGACGTGCATCGGGTTTCAAAATGCAAACTCCGGGGACCAGGATTTATCGAAGGCCGACTGGATTGTTGGCTCGATTCGGGAGATCCGGCTTGAAAAGCTGGAGAGATTGGTCCCATCGGCCGAAGCGGGAGCATAATCCGCCTCGTATTCGGTTTACTACAATGAAGCGCACTATGCCGGGCAAGGACGCAATTTGCAGCCCGTGGCCGGTGCGCTTCCGCTTTCCTTTCCTTTTCTTCCCCGGGAATTAAATCCCGCCTACTCCACCCGTTCAATCGTTTGCCTCCTCATGAGAAGCTCATCTATGGCATAGATGCCTCGCGCTGCGCATAAATTACCAAGTACAGGGGGAGATGGAAACGCTTTCGGACAACCTCGCCGACCGTTGCTGCAAGCGGGCAAGGCGGACGGTCCTCAGGTTCGGCCACCAGGGCAGCGAGCCGTTTCCCCAATGAAGGCCGCCGCCGAGGCGTCATGCGTAACCGGCGAAACCGTCGGCGTCGGCCCCAGACCAAGGCAACCTTGCATGGAGGTGGTTCTAATGCCCGACAAGCCTTGGCTGCGTCACTACCCTGCCGAGGTGCCGCCGACGTTCGATTACCCGCGACATTCGCTGGCTTGTTTTTTGACGGAGTCCGCCCGCACGTATCCGCAGCGTGCCGCTTTGGATTTTATGGGCAAAACGATGACTTACCGCACGCTTCTGGAGCAAGCGAGCCGATTTGCGGACGCGCTCGTCCGGCACGGCGTGCGTCAAGGCGACCGGGTTGCGCTCATGCTGCCGAACTGCCCGCAAACGGTCATTGCTTATTTCGGCACGCTGCTTATGGGCGGCATCGTCGTAATGACCAATCCGATGTACACCCCGCGTGAACTGGAGTATCAGCTCAAGGATGCGGGAGCACGGACGATCGTCACGCTGGATCTGATGTACCGGCGGGTATCGGAAATTGCTGAGTCCGCCGAGCTGAGGCATGTCATCGTCACGTCGATTAAGGATTACATGCCTGTTCCGCAGAAATGGCTCTACCCGTTGTTCGCCAGGAAGCAGGGGCTGGACCGGAAAGTCGTTTATGGTAACGGCGTCTATCCGTTCCGGCAATTTATGGAGCGGGGCTCCCCGGAGCTTCGGCCGGCGGAGGTGGATGCGGAGCGCGATCTGGCTTTGATCCAATATACGGGGGGCACGACCGGGCGGGCCAAAGGGGTGATGCTGACGCATTATAACCTGATCGCCAATACGATCCAAAGCCGGCTGTGGTCCTACCGTTTGAAGCCGGGACAGGAAACGTATTTGTCGGCGCTGCCGTTTTTTCATGTGTTCGGGCTGACGGTGCTGCTGAATCAGTCCGTGTATTTGGGCGGAACGCTGGCGCTCCTGCCGCGGTTCGAGACCGGCTTGCTGCTTGAGACTATCCGCAGGACGAGGCCGACCGTATTCCCCGGCGCGCCGACGATGTATATTGCGCTTCTTCAGCAAGCCCGCAAGCCGCGGTTCAACATATCTTCGCTGAAGCTCTGCATCAGCGGGGCCGCTCCGCTGCCGCTTGAGGTGCAGGAGCAGTTCGAGGCCATCTCGGGAGGCCGCCTCGTCGAGGGCTACGGCTTGACGGAAGCGTCGCCTGTCACGCATGGGAACAACATCTGGGAGCGGCGGAAAATCGGCTCTATCGGTATTCCGTTTCCCGATACGGATGCGCGGATTGTCGACCCGCAGACGCTGGAGGAGCTGCCGGTCGGAGAGGTCGGCGAGCTTGCCGTCCGCGGGCCCCAAGTGATGAAGGGCTATTGGAACCGGCCGGAGGAGACCGCAGCGGCGCTGAAGGGCGGATGGCTGTATACCGGCGATATGGGAAGGATGGATGAGGACGGCTTTTTTTATATTTTGGACCGCAAAAAGGATTTGATTATCGCCGGAGGCTTCAATATTTATCCGCGCGAGATCGAGGAGGTGCTATACGAGCACACGGATGTGGAGGAGGCCGTGGTCGCCGGCGTGCGGGATCCGTACCGGGGAGAGACGGTGAAGGCGTATTTGGTCATGAAGCAGGGCAGCGAGGCGGGGGCCGAGGAACTCAACCGATGGTGCCGGGAGCGGCTGGCCGCGTACAAGGTGCCCCATATTTACGAATTCCGCGATCATCTGCCCAAAACGATGGTCGGCAAGGTACTGCGCAGAAAGCTGCTGGAAGAAGAGGCGGAACGGTCCGATTCATGATCGATAAGCGGGGTGAGCGAGAGTGGCAATACGGGATGACATCGAACGTCTCGTCGCGCGGATGAATGCCAATCCGGGGCCGATTCGAACGTTAAATGCGGTATATCAATTCGATTTCGGCGAAGGGCGGCTGCTGCAGGTACGGTTTCATGGAGGTCAGGCGGAGCTTGCGGACGGGGCGCCCAATGCGGCGGACTGCAAGCTGACCTTGTCGGAAGCAACGCTGCTTCGGCTGATGCGGAAGCAGGTGAACGCCATGCAAGTGTACACTGCGGGCGAATTGAAAGTGGAGGGGAGGCTGACGGCGGCGTTTCGGCTTCAGGAGGTGCTGAAAGCCTATCCCAGCCTCTAGCGCGGGACCTGATCCGGCGCAGCCCATAGTAA
>NZ_BILX01000089.1 GCF_004000785.1 Paenibacillus ehimensis NBRC 15659
CTAGTGCCTCATCAGACAACCTTGATCTTGTTTTGCTCACGTAAAATAGCAGCATGACGTTTGTTTTTATTTCGCCATCGCAGATAAGCTTGAATGGCTGAACCGAGATCTTTATGTTCCCTGAAGTCACTACCTTCCAGTACAAATTTACGAAGTGGCGAAGTGGCATTCAATACGATTTAGCCAGGATGCGTAGGTCGGTGTGAAGATCAACTCAACGTTGTTTTCGTCTGCCCAAGCCTTCACTTTCTTATGGTGATGTGGCGAGAAATTATCGAGGATGATGTAGAGCTTTTCAGAACGATGGAAACGACGGCGAAGCACGTTGAAAAAACGCAGAATATCCTCGTGTTTCTTCGTTTTCGATGCATGGCCATATAATTTGTTCGTTTTTAAATCGAGCGCAGCAAGCAAATGGCGAACGCCATGAGGTCGGGTATATGTGGCACGTAAACGGTTGGGACGGCGTTGTTGAAACCAGCCTTTTCCACGGAATGGTTGCAGTGAAAGAGGTCCGAATTCGTCCACACAAATCACGCGCCCGTCTGTTGGAGGCGCTTCGTAAAGCGATTCGATTCGTTTTTTTTAACTTCAAATTCAGGGTCCGTGGATTCCTTCCAGGTCTTTGTATGCTGATACGTAATTTGTGCTTCGTCAAGAATGACCCTTACCGTTTCAATGGAAATCGACGGAACAATGCCTCGTTCTTCAGCAGCGTCTTTCAATTTCGAAAGTGACCAATTGGTGAACGGATACCCAATGGTATGCGGTGGGATCTGCGCCAAATCGATAATCGCTTCTCGTTGTTCTGCTGTAAAAGTCGGGGGACGGCCCCCGCCATAGTTAGGTTTTAGGGAATCCATGCCTTCTGTATTAAAACGATGTATTGTTTTACGGATATGTTCGCCAGAAATATGATACAGACTGCTGATTTCAGGTACCTTCATTTTCTGGGCAGAGGCAAGAATCAGTAGAGCGCGGCGAACCTCAACCGGGTTTGTACCTCTACGGGCGATATGGACAAGCTTATTGCCTTCTTCAATCGTTAACTCACGAACAAACAACGTCATAATAATCCCTCCGAATCGTAGTTGATAAGGTTATTTACCCGTTTTTCCAACTACGATTTCAGATGGGGCACTAGCCCCGTTCTAATACCGGTTGAGATGCTGCACACGATGACCTGCCCGTATGCGAATTTGAGCGTAGCATGCCAGATGCATGCGCTCGTTTTTCTAATAGCGGGAGGTCATTTTTTATGAATAGGAATATGTAATCATTGTATCTAATTACATTTTTTAATAAAATAAAGATGCATGGAGGTGGACTATGGAGAGATTCGGAAGTAAGAAGGATGGCGTTTTTGCTGCTATTCATTGGGGGGTTATTATTGCCCTGATTTTTTTGACGGCGCTTAGCATTTGGATGAAGTTTTGGATCATTGTCCCTGTGCTGCTGCTTACTTTCGCTTTTTTCATGTGGATGTGGTTCACAACGAATTATGAAGTGCAGCATGACATGCTCATCGTCAAGTCCGGTCCATTTCGCTGGCGAATTCCCATTTCCTCCATACGACGAATACGGAGAACCAATAACGGAACTTCCAGTCCGGCCCTGTCACTAGACCGTTTGGAAATTACCCACAACCAAGGAAGCATCCTGATTTCGCCGGATCGTGAGCAGCAGTTTTTGACGAGGCTCAAAACGATAAACCATAAAATTGAAATCGAATCCTAAACCAAGCAACCACGGCGGCCCTGCAATCCGCGCTGGATTGGCAGGGCAGGATTCCCGTTGGTTGCATTGTAAGGCTGTGGAGGTTAGTTCTCGTTCCGGCCTTCTTCCTTCTGCGCAAGGTCTTTAACCCACAGATTCATATCCTCGAATTTGTCGTAAATCTCGACGCTTTTCGTTAGTCTGCCGTAGTAACGGTATCCCATTTGCCCGAGGGCGGCATTCATGCCGAACGACAGGGCCCGCGCCAGCGAATAGGCGCAAAAGATGTTCCTGCTGCGCAATTCCTCTTCCAGAGCATAAATGAGCACTCTCATCAGCCCAAGCTTGCGGTAAGCGGGGAGCGTAGCGCAATCCGTAATTTCCGCATTGCGGTAAGCTTCGTTGATTTCCGCCGAGGCGGCGCTGATCAGCAGGCCCGCTTGTTCCACAATATAAAAGACGGTGCCCTCCCGGATAACCTTCTCGACGTACCAAGGTTGGCTCATCGGGGTTGGGTACGTTTGAAACACTTGGCCGTACAAAGCGGCAAGGGCTTTGGCGTCTTCGGGCTGGGCAACGCGCAGCGCACAGTCTGCGGGTAACTGCGGGCGTTCCGGCTTCAAGGGGAGTTGAAGCACTTGTCCCAGAATTTGATCCTCCTCAATCCAATAATCGCTGGTCCGGCGCTCCAGATCGAAGTAGACAGCCATGCAGTAGGCGTCGCCGCCCAGAAAATAGCCCTTATAAATCCCTTCGAGCATACAGCCTTTGGATAAAAAGACTGGCCAATCTTCTTCACGCGACTTAACGAAAGCTTTGGTTAACGCGTGCTGGCTGGCAAGCTCGCACATCCGCCCGTAAATAGCATCAATATTTCCCCGGTAATCATCCACCCGTATCCTTTTGTTAAAAAAATCGAGGCAGACATGCATCTCGTAGTCGCGTCCCTGCTCGACTTGATTGGTATAGTAAGCTTGTTCTTCCAGCATTTTTTTCCTCCTCAGAGCTTTTCGTAGAAAAGCTGACTTCGTAAGCATGAGCTTAGCTTTCCGCAGGAAAGCTGCTTCGTAAGCGTTGGCTCAGCTTTCCGCAGGAAAGCTATCTTCGCAAATCCGTCTCACTCGAGCGGTTCCTCCCTAAGTTTAAAGCAAAAACAGGGCCAATGCGAGAGAGGGTCACGTCCGTTCTCCCTGCGGACAAAAAGTTTTGCTGCAAAACGATGGTGAAATGCAAAAGATTTTGCGGCGCTGTATGGCTTCCAACCGTCCAATAAGGTTATTTCATCTTCAATCCGAAGTTGGCATCAACTTTGCTTATATACCATATGGTAAAAATAATGACAACCTGGAGAGAGGAGAGAATGAACGATGAAATGTATGTGGTGCGATGCGGAACCGATCCGCGAGAGCGTAAAAGATTGCTATTGGGTCGCGCCGGACGGGAAAACGGCGGTGCAGATTCTGGAAGCTCCGGCGTTGGACTGTCCTAATTGCGGACAATACGTGACCGAAAGCATGTCGCAGCGAATTGAAGAGGCGCTTTATTTGAACGATTTCTCTGCGCTGGGAAGCAAATTCCGTTACGAAGAGCTGATGAACGCGCCGCGAATCAACAAATTTTCGAGCAAGGGCTGACCTGGGACGCATCTACTGCCCGCCGCAGCCCGAATAAAGCCCTCGACGCTCCCTATGGGGATGCGTGAGGGCTAATTCGCTTGCCCGGATGTTTCGCGCCAGGGGCTGACCGCCGTCTGTGCTGTGACATAACGCGTTCCGGGAGCGGCGTACGTTGCTAAAAATCCAAGCATTTAAAAAAAACGCCCAGCAGACGTGCCCCCCTACACAGCCCTTCCGCATGCCAAAATCCTTGCACAACCCCCACATACCAGACGCCCCAAGGGGGAGCCATCAAAACTCCCCCTACCGCCAACTCACGCCTCCGCGCTCGAAGCATTCTCCTTCTGCTTCACCGCTTTGATCAGCTTCTCCTTCATTTCATCCCGCTTTTGCCGGCGGTCTTTCAGCGAGGTGTGCTCGGAGGCTTCCTCGTACGATTTTCTGCGGCCGATGCGGTGCAAGTTTTCCGGCACCAGATTGAATTTTTCATCCTTCATGAGGGCGATAATTCCAGTGCTTGCCGGCATCTGCTGGATGCCGTAAATTTCGTTGAAGTATTCGTCGGCGCGGCCCGGGATATAATTTTTCGGCTCCGGGTACCCGACGATAACGCCTTCATAATTGCGCAGGATGACTTTATCCTGGCTTTGCGAGATCAGATAGTTCGGCTGCAGCGCGATTTTTCCGCCGCCTCCGGGGGCGTCGACGACGAAGGTCGGGACGGCATAGCCGGAAGTATGGCCGCGCAGCGCCTCGATAATCTCCAGCCCTTTGGACACGGGCGCCCGGAAATGGCCGATGCCTTCAGACAAATCGCATTGGTAAATATAGTAGGGGCGGACGCGGATTTTGACCAGCTCGTGCATCAGCTTTTTCATAATATGCGTGCTATCGTTAATGCCCGCCAGAATGACCGCTTGATTCCCCAGCGGAACGCCCGCGTTAGCCAGCATTTCGCAAGCCTGCTTCGCCTCGGCCGTAATTTCCAAGGGATGATTGAAATGGGTGTTCAGCCATACCGGATGGTACTTTTTCAGGATGTTGCACAGGTTTTCCGTAATGCGCTGCGGGAAGACGACCGGTGCCCGCGTGCCGATCCGGATAATTTCGACGTGGGGGATCGCCCGCAAATTTTTCAATATATATTCCACGATGTTGTCGTTGATAAGCAAGCCGTCGCCTCCGGACAGGAGCACGTCGCGGACTTCCGGCGTGCGGCGGATGTAGTCGATGGCGTCGTCCAGCTGTTTTTTGGGCACTCCCATGCCCACTTGGCCCGAGAAGCGGCGGCGCGTACAGTAGCGGCAGTACATCGAGCACTGGTTCGTGACCAGGAACAGCACCCGGTCCGGGTAACGGTGGGTTAAGCCCGACGTCGGGGAATCTTCGTCCTCGTGGAGCGGGTCCTCCAGGTCGTATTTCGTCTTCAGCAGCTCTGCGGAGATGGGAACCGACTGCATGCGGATCGGGCAGCGGGGATCGTCCGGGTGCATCAGCGAAGCGTAATACGGCGTTATATTCAATGGAATCGTTTGCGTCGAAATGCGCACGCCTTCCTCTTCCTGGGGAGTCAAATTCACGACCTGCTTCAACTCGTCCAAGGTGCGGATCGTGTGCGTCAACTGCCACAGCCAATCGTTCCACTGCTCCTCCGTCACGTCTTTCCACAGCTCGACGTCCTTCCAGTGCCGTTTGCTGCTGAGAGGGGGAACGTTCGTTTTGCTTTGCGGGTCCATCATCGGTACGCTCATCGTGAGCACCTCCATCAATCGTTTTCGCTTATTTAATAAGCAAAAACCATGCCAATATTGGGAGATGCTGGGCCCATGCCGATCTGCAAAAAATTCCGCTGCTACGGCTTCCTCGCAATCCCGTACCGGTTCAGCTTGTACTGCAAAGCCTGCCGCTTGATCCCCAGCGCTTGTGCGGCAAGGCTGATGTTGTAGCCGTGGCGCTTGAGTGCATCGACGATCGCTTCCCGCTCCATCTGCTTCATCCGGTCGGTCAATTTCCCCGCCGGGAACGCGGTGAGATCAGGCTTCCGCAGAGCGGGGACCGGCACGGGACAGGGAGCCTCTCTCAGATTCGAGGGCAGGTGATGCTCCTCAATGATCTCCTCTTCCGGCTCGATCATATTGAAGGCGGATTCGATGGCATGCCCCAATTCGCGGACGTTGCCGGGCCAGGCGTAAGCCATGAACCGCTGCATGGCAGACGGAGCCAGTCCCGTAATTTTCATGCCGAACATCGGATTGAACTTCTCAATAAAATGCTGCGCGAGCAGCGGAATGTCCTCCTGTCTGCGCAGCAGCGGCGGGAGCTGCAGGTTGACGACATTTAGCCGGAAAAAGAGGTCGTGCCGCAAAATGCCTTTGTCCAGTGCCTCCTGCGGGTCCATGTTCATCGCCGCGACGATTCTGACGTTCACCTGCTGCTCCGTCGTCCCCCCGATTCGCCGCACGATGCCGTCCTGCAGCACCCGCAGCAGCTTGGCCTGCAGCAGCAGATCCAAGCTGTTGATCTCGTCCAGAAACAGTGTGCCGCCGCTGGCCTGCTCGAACAAGCCCGCACGGTCCACCGCTCCGGTGAACGCGCCTCGGGTCGTCCCGAACATGATGCCCTCCATCAGGTCGCCGGGCACGGCGGCGCAGTTCTGCGCGATAAACGGATGATTGCGGCGGACGCTCGCATTATGCATGCTCTGGGCAAACAATTCCTTGCCCGTGCCCGTAGCCCCGCAGATGAAGACGGGGGAGCTGGTGCGGGACGCTTTTTTGGCTGTAGAAACCGCTTCCAGAAACGCCGGGCTCTCTCCGATTAAGTCGCTGAAATGATAGCGGGCCGCGCCCGTCTTTTTGCCGTCCTTCTGCTTGGCTTGGTACAGCTGGTGGCGAAGGTCCAGAATCTGGTCGTGAAGCTGAACGATGCTGGTAATGTCCTTGGCGACCTCCAAGGCTCCCGTGAGCTGACCGTTATCGAAGAGCGGGTATGTGCGGTTGATGGTCGTAATGCGTTTACCCGTGACGTTGACGTAGGTCTGTATTTTCTCCGGCACCTCTTGACCGGTCTGCAGCACCTTGGCCAGCGTGCTCGTTTCGTGGGTTAAGGAAGGGTAGACGTGAAAAATATTTTTATGCAGCACCTGCTTCCGCGCAAGGCCGTCGATCTCCGCCATTTTATCGTTGTAAAAGACGGTCGTGCCTTCCCGGTTCACCAGATGGACGCCCACGTCGACCATATTTAATATTTTCTCGAAATATTGGGACCCGAATTCGTTCGGATCGGACATCAGGATCACCGCCTCAAGAAAAATTTCTCACCTAAAACCATATGGGATGTGGAATAAGAAAAGAACACTGCCCCCCTCACGCGAATAAGGTACGGAACTATTCTACTTGATAAACACAATTTAGGCAAAATTTTCAAAAGACAGCGATGCATATCTTTTGGAATGGATGATTTGCAAACCGAAGGTATGTTTCTGTGAAAACCAGAGGTACTAAGAGGCGGTATAGTAACGGACAAGAAAGAACCTAACGAGAAGAGCGGTTCCCGTTAGGCTCGTCGTGCATCAGCATGGAATCCGGCCTTACTTGATCAAATCATCCGGCGCCCGATTGTGGTCATGCGAGCCGCAAATGCAGGCCACACACCGCTTCAATTGTTCCCAATCTATCCCGAGGTCCCCGAGCTTCCGGTCAAACCGTTCGGTCATCACGTCCCTGGAAAACAGACACTTCAGCAGCTTGCAGAGAACGGTGTTTTCCGGAGAGGTACCAGGATCATGCGATAGATGTCCCACCACAACGGTAAGCAATTGTTGGCGGGTAAAGGCTTGTCCGTGTGACGACAAACCCGCGGCCTGAACGTAAAAACGGTAAACACCCGACTGATGCGCAGTGACGGATGCTTCAAACTCGCCATGTCCCGTTTCGCTTAATACCAATTCACTACCTGTACCATCGGGATGAGTTATTGCGGCTTTGACTTGAGGACGGGTCTCAAGCGGCTGGCCATATTCTGTAAGCACGGCCTTCAGATGAATCTGGGCACCCGGAGTTAGGGCGCTTTGATCGATATAGGCCCGCAGGTGAAGATTGGACCGGGCGTGAACGAGCGCATGAAAGGGCAGTGCTTCCAGCTGGGAAAATCCAGTTGCTGCTGTTAAAGCTGTTGTTGAGGAAATCCCGACCCCCCATTGAAACGAGAGCAGCAGATTCCACTCTCCTTCCCAGTGCTCCTTGTCGTCAATGACAAGCGGCAGCATGATACGCATGCCTGTTGACGTTTTGCCGGGCCGGAATGAATCGGCGGGAAGCTGTGACGGATCCACAACCGTGCCGTCCGGCGTTTCCAGTCCGATAACAATATAATTTGGAGCCCGGGAAAGTACCGCTGCATCAAAATCAATATCCGATCGGGTGATCGTAAACGGAACGCGGACGATTTGTCCCGGGATAAGCCAACCGGCCGGATCGCGCACCATATTGCGGTTCAGGACGCCGGCAAGAATTTGAATGAAGAACTTTTGAAGCAGGAACTCGTCATCCTGAGCAACCGCCCCGGTGACAAGCATATAACCGCCCGTGTTATTCGCAAGCGAGCGAAGAGTGTCGTTTTTGACATTGGCGGCATCCGCCATACCGACCGCATAGACCCGATCATTGATCAGGGAAGAGACTTCATGAATGAAGGGAGCCGTATTTTCAAAGCCGTCGGTAAAAACAATGGTTGCTTTTATGTCGAAATCGGCGGCGTTCGGCGACGTATTAAATTCATTGGCAGCGATCTGAAGGCCCGCTCCGATCGATGTGGTTGGGTAAAGGCCGGGCGGGCCGTGATCCCTGATTTTGGTGCGGGCATTCGCACGAACCGAAGAATTTAGCGGGCCGACGATCTGGAGATCGGTAAGCTTCTTCGCCGTATCCGCGAAAGAGACCATTGTCAGACCATTATCGTCATACAGCCGGTCTATGAAAGTATTGGCCGTCCATTTCAACACTTCAAGACGTGTCCGATTATTCCCTGCGGGGAGCAGCATACTTCCGGATTCGTCAAGAACCAAGGCGACGGCAACCCTTGGGCGTGCAACGGAGTTGGCCAAGATCGGGATGTTTTCCCAGCGCTGCACTTCGTCGCCAAACGCATTGCGGGCTACCACCGATATCACGCCGCTATCGCTGCTGCCGGGAGTTCTGCCCGTATACATGACCCATATCCGGAGCTGGTCATTGGGAAAGGACCCGGCCGGGAACGTAAAAGGCCCGGGCGCAAAGAGCGAAAATGGCCCTGTCGGACCGCTGGTAATATGGAAGGTAACGGATTTGCAGCCTGAAACGCGGAATAGAATGGCACGTTTGGTCGTATCGCCTTCCGGAACATCGTTAAAGATCACTTGCGAAGTTTCAAGAACGATATTGGTGACATCGCCGGACACGATGGCAGGCAGCCCGCGGTCACGCGCTCTGGACTCCAGAAGATCGTCATTGGGATAGAAGTAAGATAATGCGGTGTGGTTTAGCATAGATGCGGGCGTGGCCCCGCCGATCATCGGATCGTTAAGCGGGACAAAAGCCGCATCGACTCTACGGGGGCAGTTTGTGTCGTCCAACGTATACTGCTCCGCTCCGGGATGATTGCGCTGCCAGATGGCCCACAGCCTGTCCACATTGCAATGGTGCAAGTAAAATAGCGGGTCCAATGGCGACTGTCCGCCCGCCATCGTCCCTCCCGTCCAGGTATGGCCGGGAGCATGGCTGCCGCACTCCATCCTGCGGTATCCGGCAAAGGTGCTGGCCTGCAATTCGTCAATCACATTGTCAAGACTTGGGAGAGGGGCACTGTTCGGCGGCGGAGTCAAGGCGCGCGTATAGCTCCAATGGTCGAAACGACCTCCCGTGTTATTACGTCCGCCGAAAAACGATTTCCAGGGCTCCGCGTCAAGATTGCGGGAATCGGCTCGCGTCCAATCCCAGTAAGGGAGAAAGATCCGCGCGTCCGTTTTTTTCAGCTCCCGTTCGACCGTCAATAGAAAGTAGCGATGCCACGGAAGAAAAGCCGGCCCCCAATGAATACCGTGATCGAAGTGGTTTCCATGCTCATTCGCATAAGCAGTGATCTGTCCCTTGCTGTATAAATCGTTAAAGGCGGCTGCCAGCCGATCACGCTCTTCCACGGTCAAATCGATAAAATTTTTGCGGCAATACATAACAGCTCTCTCCTTTTCCGGTGGGATCAGGCGTTGCGTAAATAAGCTTCAACGGCCTTAAGCAAGGTTTTTTGAGGAGGCGCGTAGGCATCGTCGAATAGATTGTAACCGTCATCGTATAGGAAGAACTTTCGGCGTATGCCGTCAATCCATAGTTCTTCCTTGCCGCCGTTTCTGCGGATTTCGACGGTGTGACCATCAATGATATGGGTTTCGGTTAACGATGCTGCTTCTTGTTTCTCCATCACGTTCTCCCTTCATTGCAGTTGCTGAGGTTTAATGGCAAAAGCTCCCTAACCCGGTACTAGGGTTTCCTTTGAATAGGCTGTTTTATTCAGCCGTCACAGCATGCGCAAATCGGAATCTTGCACTCGCGAAAGCCTGGCGAAAAAAATTTGCGCCGCCGAGAACCAAACGGAGACCGCCAAGACTCTAATGGGTGTATTGAATATGCGGGAGAGGAAGATGTACAACGAAACCTTATCAATTACTGATCGCAACAACGGTTGCGGCGGCCGGCTTGTTTATGGCTTCGATTCCGGCGGTGCACGTGCCGCAGAAGGCTTTTGCAGCAGAGAAGTTGATCGGAAAGCCGCTGACGGAGCTCGATCCGAAGACGGTGGAAGAGGCGCATCAGGCGATGCAGGAGCTGTGACAGGGCAAGCCCGTACAAATCGAGCTGCATGAAACAGTTACGGGGAAAATGAGGCTCAATGGATCGTTGCTTCCAAAAATACGGCTGCGTATGCGGCGGTCAATAAAAGACCGGGGAAGTCGAAGCCGTCGATATCATGCACTCCTAGGATGAGCTGGACGAGAGCTTGGAAGCTGTGGCCGCGCTTGAGGCCAATGTGACCCAAGCTGTGCAAATGTTGGACCCGAAGGGGAAGTTCAAAGTCGAAGGGATCTCCAGGTCGAGAGAGATCCATCGCGGAATGGATAGCTGGATGTTCTACGCCGGGGGCGTGAATGCTCTCCGGGGCGGGTGGATGCCGTGACAGGCCAAGTAAGAGGAGTTACCGCCGAGTATCCCATCGGGCAGGTGGACGCCAGCTACGTAAAGCGCGCGAGGGCTGCGTTGAAGGAGCTGTTGGGAGGAGCGATGGATGCCTTTGGACCCCATGGTTTCTCTTGGTTTGGACGGGACAACCGGACGGAAAAGCTGGTCCTTTGGTTTAAGGGCATGCACGGCTTTTTTAGATTACATCCAAACGAAATAAACGATGGCGGCCAGGAGCAGGTTGGGGAATCCGATCATAAAACAATAAGCCGCCCACTTTCCTCTCGCCGTTCTATCATTGGTGGTACTGATCCAATAGTCGGCCCTCGCCCGATCACCGCTTACGTTGGAACCGGTAAGAATAGCTGCCGCTCCCGTAAAAATCAGCCCGAATATCCCGGCATACGTATAAAATACAGCAGGGTCTTGCAAAAAGATAGCGATCTGTGCGACAACGAGCAAGCAACTCAGCCCAAGGATGAAGGAGTTTCTCACAAGGATCACGCTCCATTTTAGATAGAATCTTATCCCATAGTACGTTCTTATTTCAGTTTACTATCACTTACAAAAATTTTCCATAGTTCCTCGACCGGGACGACGGATCTGGCGTGATCGGTAACCGGGTCGCCGTCCGCCCATAAGAACGGATAAATCAACACTCCCTGATTTCCATCCATATGCCGAATCTCTTCCACCCACCCTTCCCAACGAAAAGTCTCGTAAAATTTTTGCACATCGCCAAAGCAAGCCCAATATAAAAAATCGGAAAAACCCATATCCAGGCTTTCCCATTCCAACGTATCGGGAGCAAAATAAAATACATCTCCCGGTTTGCCCTCGAAGGCTCCCCCGTTCAGCGTAAAAAAGCCGCCTACTACATCGTCGGCAATCGTTCTCGATGAGGATGCCGCCCGTATAATACGCAGCTGTACCCAATACGGATCTGGTCGTCACTTGCAGTTGATGCAGCACCTCATTCTATGTAGAGATCGAATTAACTTCGACAAGAGCAAAATCCCGGCATTCGCACTCGACGGTGGCCTTCCGTAATGTTTTCATCGCCGTGATCGTGAGAGGACGGCCGTAATCCAGCTCGCCGTTAACAAGGATCATTTCGCCGGTTGTCCCTGTTTGGCGAAGCCATCCGCAGCCTCGGACAAGATGGTTTTGAACGAACGATACCGTGATCCAGTAGCTGTCGAAGGAATCCGGCCAATGAAGCGGCTTGATCCCAGCTGCCTGCAGCCGATGAATACGCCAAGTTCCATGGATGGGCACAAATACCTCTCCGTCCTGTGCACCGGAAGCCGCTTCGTCTAAGGTCGCCGGCGTCACGTCTGAAAGGTAAAACGCATCCTTGGCTTCCGGCGCCGCGCTTATGTAACCCCCGCAGTTGATTAGCTTCATGGTCAGGCCGCTCTTGGTTCCGACGTAATCGCAAGCGGCATTCGCTCTTTGCTTAAAGGAATGACGGTGGCGGCCGTTATTTTGTTGCCACGGAGCTTCAACGGACGCGGGGAATGTTCAAGCAACATAAAGGTCATCGTAAGTAAGCCCTCTCTTCATCCAAAAATTATACAACAATACGATCTTAATAAAAAATTTAACGATTCGGAGTTAACCAAAGTTAATATCGTTCGGCAGCTCCATTTGGTACTCTAGTTATAACTATTTGGACCCAAAGTAACAAGGAACGATTCCGAAGGAGTGAATTCGAGTTTGATCCATATCACATTGCGGAGACTGTTTTGGAGCGCAGTCTTTTTGGTGAGCGTGCTTGCAGGGGGAAATCAGCTTGCGCATGCGGCAGTCATGATGGAGCAATTGCCGGATTCGGCGAACTTGCCGGAAAATATTTCGGGCGTTACGTCCAGTGCGGTGCAGTCCGGCAACCGTATCTTGGTAACCGGGGGACAAAAGGCAAATTCGTCTACTTTTGCGCGGTATTCCTATACATTCAACCCGACGGATCGGTCCTGGACTTCGCTTGCGCCGCCCTTGCAGCTTTCTTATCACAAGCAAAGCATGATGAAGGACGGAAGAGTACTCGTCACAGGCGGGTCGAAGTTTGTCCCAGGGACAGGATACGTTTACAATAACGTGACCAAAATTTACAGCCCCTACTCCAATACCTGGTCTGATGGCGCGTCATTGCCGGTAGGGAGTATATTCGGAAACACCCAAAGCACCTTGCTGGACGGCCGGGTGCTTATCGTAGGCGGAGCGAACGAGATTTGGTCGGGAGTCGACCGCAGCACGATGTATAATCAGGCCTATTTGTACGATCCGGGTACGAATCGTTGGGAGGAAGCGGCTCCGTATCCTTATCCCATTTACGATGCTGCACAGAGCACGCTAAAGGATGGACGCGTTCTCGTTACCGGCGGGCTGAGCCATTACGTCTACCGCTTCGATGCTTATTTGTACGATCCTTCGAATAATACGTGGACCAAGGCGGCGAGTCTGCCGTATGAAGGCGACACGTTTTCCCGCCATGCCCAGGCGACGCTGCCGGACGGCAAAGTGCTGGTGATGGGAAAAAAGTATTTCTATATATACGATCCGGCGATGAACCGATGGACAAAGGACACGGCTACGATCCGACAGCTTACCAATGCCCAACTGTCGGTATTCGGGAATGATGTGTACGCTATGGGCGGATATGACGAGAATTGGGAAACCAATGTGAACGTATATAAGCTCACGTTTGATTTTACGCCGCCTACGGCTCCGGCAATCAGTGGCCCGGGCCCCGAGTGGAGCACACAAGACGTAACGGCGGTGATCACGCCGGGCACGGATGTGGACTTCGGGGTCGCCCGTACGGAGTACAGCTTGTCCGGGGCGACGACACTCGACTGGACGCCTTACAACGAGGGGGACAAGATAACCATTACGAATGACGGACAAACCACGATTAGCGCAAGAACGATAGACCTCGCAGGCAATGTAAGCCCAATCGCGACGGCCGTCGTCAAAATCGATCGTACGGCGCCGACGCAGCCGGCCATCAAGCTTTCGGCAGCGTCATGGACAGCCTCCGATGTCACGGTAACGATTACGTCCGGAACCGATAACGGCGGGTCCGGCGTGAATCGTACGGAGTACAGCTTATCCGGCGCGACGACGCTGGCTTGGACGACGTATACTGGTCTGGTGACGATCACGGCAGAGGGCCAAACGACGGTAAGTGCGCGAACGATAGACAATGTGGGAAATATAAGCGTTATCGCCTCGACAGTCGTAAAAATCGATCGGACTGCCCCGACGGCGCCTACCCTTGGCGCATCCGCAGGTTCATGGACCGGCTCGAATGTCACGGTGACGATCATAGGAGGAACGGACAGCGGGGGCTCGGGTGTGAACCGAACGGAGTACAGCTTGGCGGGAGCGACGACGCTCGCGTGGGCGGCTTATACGGGCCCGGTGACGATTACCGCCGAGGGGCAAACGACAGTGAGCGCGAGAACGGTGGACAATGTCGGAAATGTGAGCTCGACCGGCACCGTTATTGTGAAGGTGGATAAAACGGCGCCGACTGTACCGACAGTAAGTCCGGCGACCTTGCAATGGACCTCCGCGCCGAACGTGGCTGTGACGATCATAGGAGGAACGGACAGCGGGGACTCGGGTGTGAACCGAACGGAGTACAGCCTGACGGGAGCGACGACGTTAGGGTGGACGACATACACCGGCCCGGTGGCGATTACGGCTGAAGGCCAGACGACGGTGAGTGCGAGGACGATAGATAATGCGGGGAATACCAGTGTTATGGCCTCCGCCGTCGTGAAAATCGACCGGACGGCGCCTACGGCTCCTGCCCTTAGTTCATCCGCCGGTTCTTGGACGAATGCGGACGTCACGGTAACGATCGCAAGAGGAACGGATAGCGGCGGGTCGGGTGTAAATCGTACGGAATACAGCTTGGCAGGGGCGACGACGCTCGCGTGGACGGCCTATACGGGCCCGGTGACGATTACGGCCGAAGGCCAGACGACGGTGAGCGCAAGAACCGCCGATAACGCAGGCAACTTCAGTTCGGTCAGCTCGGCTGTCGTTCGCATCGACCGGACGCCTCCGGCGGCTCCTATCGTAACGGCGCCGTTGGCAGGGGCGGTTCTTCCGAACAACAAGCCGACGGTAACCGGCACGGCGGAAGCAAATGCGACCGTGACCATCACGTTGGACGGTGGGGCGAGCTTGACCGTGACTGCAGACGGAAGCGGCCGATGGTCATATACTCCGGCCGCCGCGCTGGCGGATGGCATTCACAAAGTCAAGGCGGTTGCGAAGGACGCCGCAGGCAACGAAAGTCCGTCTTCCGTGGAAATATCGTATACCATCGATACGCAGCCTCCGGCACCGCCGGTGATCGGTACACCGGTCAATGGCGCTTGGATCAATAGCCCTAGGCCGGTCATTGCCGGTCAGGCGGAAGCGGGCGCGACCGTAGCGCTGTATTTGGACGCGGCTCCGGCCGGCACGACGACCGCAGACGGCAGCGGCACGTGGACGTACCCGTGGCCTACGGATTTGGCTGACGGTGCGCACAGCCTGAAAGCTACCGCAGCGGATGCGGCAGGGAATGCCAGCCAGGCATCCGCCGTGGTTTCCTTCATCGTAGATACGCAAGCCCCGGCCGCCCCGGTCATCCTTACGCCGGCCGACGGGGCCATCACAGGCAGCAACCGACCGGTGATCTCCGGGACCGCCGAAGCGGGGGCAGCCCTTATCATCGATTTGGATGGAACCGAGACGGCAGCAGGAACGGCAAATGCCGGAGGCAGTTGGTCTTATTCGCTTCCGGACGTTCTGGCGGATGGCGGGCATGCGGTCAAAGTACGGGCGAAGGATGCGGCGGGAAATATGAGTCCCGCGTCTGCCACCTTGCGTTTTACGGTAGATACCGAAGCGCCCGCGGCTCCGGTCATCCTTGCTCCGGCTGATGGTACGGCGACGAAACAAAGCAAGCCGGTTATTCGAGGGACTGCTGAAGCCAATGCCACTGTCCATGTGGTGGTGAACGGAAGCCCGGCAGGCACCGTGATGGCGGATGCGGGAGGCAGCTGGACCTTTATTCCGCCTTTCACACTCGTCGATGGCGTCTATACGCTTAGGGCGACGGCAGCGGATGTCGCCGGTAATCTTAGCCCGCCATCCGTAGAGATCAGGTTCACGGTAGATACGTTGGCCCCTCCGGCGCCTGTCGTGACAAGCCCGGCTAACGGCGCCGCGACCAACCGGTCGAAGCCGGCCATCGCAGGCACGGCGGAAGCCAGTGTCACGGTGAGCGTGTACGTGGACGAAGTGTCGCTGGCGGAAACGGCTGCCGACGAGAGCGGAAGGTGGAGCTATACGCTAACGGATAGTCTGGCTGTAGGTACGCATGCCGTGAAGGCGCAGGCGACGGATGCGGCTGGCAATACGGGACCATTTTCCGTAAGCCATACGTTCACGGTTGTATCGGACAATGCATTGCTGCACACCTTGAAGCTCAGCGGCATGACGTTGAATGAAACGGTCACCGGGACGACTTACCGGTATACGGCCCAAGTTCCGTATTCGGTGACGGCGACTACGGTGACTGCCGTTCCTGCTGACGGGAACGCTTCGGTTCTGGTGCTGCAGGATGGGGAAGCCGTCTCGGGGCCGCTTCGGCTCCGTGTTGGAGCTCAGACGATCACGATTCAGGTGACGGCGCAGGACGGAACGACGATTCAGCTTTACAACGTGCTGGTTACGAGATTGCCGTCCAGCGAAGTGCAATTGAGCGAGCTGACGCTGAGTCACGCGGCTCTGGCTCCGGAATTCCAAGGAGGGACGACGCGCTATACGGCGACCGTCACGAATGACGTCTACGCGCTGACGGTGAGGGCAAAAGCGGTGAGCAGCGAAGCCTCGATTCGCATCAACGGACAGTTTTTTGCAAGCGGAGAGGCGGTACTGCCTGTAGAGCTTCAGGTGGGAGCCAACCCGATAACGATCACGGTGACCGCGCAAGACGGAGTCACGACGCAGTCGTATACAGTGATGGTACACCGGAAGCCGAGCTCCAATGTCCTCTTGAACGGGCTCTTGTTATCTGAGGGAACTTTGAGCCCGGCGTTCGATAGCGGCATTGTTCATTATGAAGCAGCTGTCGAGCATGGGATGACGAGCATGACGGTGACGGCATCGGTCTATGACCGGAATGCGCTGCTGACCGTTAACGGCAGAGAAGCGGCTAGTCATCAGCCGTCCCAACCGGTCGCGCTCCAGGTTGGCGTCAACCGCCTAACGATTATGGTAACTGCGCAAGACCGCGTCAGCACGCAGGCCTACACGGTGGAGGTCACCCGCAAGCCAAGCACGAACGGCGGCTTAACCGGTCTAAGACTGGCCGGAGCGGCGCTGTCTCCGGCATTTGACAGCGAAATCACCGCGTACGAGGCGAACGTAGGCCATTCGATAGACAGCACAACGGTGACGGCGTCGGTCTATGACCCGAACGCCCGGATCTCGATCAACGGCAAGGTGGCGCTTAGCGGGGAAGCATCTGCGTCGATTTCTTTGCAGGTTGGGGCAACAACGATTCGGATTACGGTAACGGCACCGGACGGGCAAACCGTGCGGACCTATACGGTGCGCGTTCATCGGGAGGCTGTCCCGGAGCAGCCGTCGGACTCTTCCTCCGGGGGGAATATGGGAGGAGGGGGCCCGGCTCCTGCCGAGGAGCCTCAAGTGCTGCCGAAGCCGGCATTGCCTGACAAACAGCCGGCTGTACCCGATAAGCCTGCCGGTTCTTCGGCGGCTTGCGTCCCGCTAGCGAAGGTGCGGTTTACCGATATGTCCGGACATTGGGCGGAGTCATCTGTCTCGGAGGCTTCCGGCTGCGGCATCGTCGATGGGTTCGACGACGGAACGTTCCGGCCGAACGATCCGGTCACCCGGGTCCAGTTCATTGCGCTGCTGGTCCGAACCAAAGGATTCGACAAGTCGGGGCCGACCGTTCCTCCGGCGGTAGCCTTCGCGGATCAGGAAGCCATCCCGTCTTGGGCCGCCGAAGCCGTGTCGATGGCCGCACAGCGCGGGATCGTTGATGGATATGAGGACGGAACCTTCCGCCCGGACGCGCAAGTGACGCGGGCCGAGATGATTGCAATGACGGCTCGGGCTTCCCACTTGCAAGCGGGGCCTGAAGCGGAGCTCTCGATGTTTGCGGATGCGGCGGAAATTCCCGTCTGGGCTAAGGGTTACGTTGCTGCCGCCCGGCATCACGGACTCGTTCAAGGGCGGGAGAACGGTCGATTTGCGCCTCAGGAGCATACGACACGGGCGGAAGCGGCCGTGCTGCTGCTGCGGTGGGCTCGGTCGGCGGATCAATAAGCAGAAAGTAAAGAACGCAAACCTGGTAAGGTTGGAATCGCCGGGTTTGCGTTTTCTTTTTGCGGGTTAGAGAGGTTCGTCGTTCAAATAGCTGGCATCTCGTAAAGGGGTCGTCTGCCACTGCTTCAATTGCCGTTGGCGCGGTGTTATTTCGTTGCCTGGCGTGTCCTGCTCGAAAGCCGCTTTTTGGTCAGCCCATATCTTCGCTATTACGATGCGTCTCGCTTCATAAAACGGGCATTTGCCGTTGATCTGAATATCGTGTTCGGTCGGATACAATTTGTCCGGTATCCAAGCGTAGTCCACGGCGATTTCGTAAAGACCGGCCTGCGGCGCGTTAAACGTCACATGGTGCAAGCTCTTGTCCCACGAAATGCCTGCCCGCCATAACCGACCGCTTTGGTCAACAAATCCGGCCTTCCGGCCGCTGCCGTAAAAACCGACGGAGGAACGATCTGTCGACGTCTTGCGTTTCTTGGCGCCTTCCGCTTTCCATGTTTTCAACACTTCGGAATAGTTGTTTCCACCACTTATTAATCGGCGAACCAAAAAAAATATTACTTGAAAGTAATGTTATTATTGAGTAATATTTAAATTGATATTTGGTTGTGCGTATTTTTTTGTTTCACGAAACGAAAGTGAGCACGATTGTTACACGATTTGGGTTGACTCAACCCGCCTTACACCTAATGTAGAAGCACAGACGTTCCCAAGCGGGTATTGATGGCGGTAGAGTACTTTAACTCGCATCGGGCTTTTCCTGGCACCGGAGAAGATCTAATCAAGAGAGAACTTGTTATATGGCATGCTTTGCAAATGAAGGTGCCTATGCACAACATTTTCATAAGGAGTGAAGTCAAATCATAGCTAAAGTCTTGCAAGTGATTCTGGCCGTTTTTATTTTTACAGGGGGCATTATAAAGCTGTTACGTGTTCCGTTTCAGGTTGAGCATTGGCAGCACTACCAATACCCGTTGTGGTTTATGTCAGTAACCGGATTTCTTGAACTGATTGGAGGTATCATGCTGATTGCCGGTATCCGGAACCGACGGTTGGCTATTGGGGCAGGCGCATTATTGGCAATTCTTTTGTTAGGAGCGATTCATGCCCATATTTTTCGGGCAAATCAACCGGTTGCAACCACCATCCCCGCATTGGTTTGTTTGATTTTATCGATCATGGTCATTATCCGGAACCTGAAGAAAGTATAATTGGCACGATACAAGGACAGCTGCGAAAGCTGTCCTTGTGTGTTAACGATACGTTTTCGTGTGCAAAAAGCATGAAGCCAATTAACGTTTGTATAACTACAAATCATACTTGTCTATTTTTTTCAGACTCTTAAAATCGGATTCTTGATTTACTTTGGAAGCATAAATCAAAGGGCTTTCCAGAATTGAGAGTTCAAAGACTTCAACCTTTCTGCATGTAATAAAGCGCCCTAAATCCCTTATCATGTCTCTCTTGTCGAATTTGCTAAAATCTACACTCGGGACTGAAACTATAATGAACTGATTTAGGCTTCTATTCATTGAAAAAAAAGTATTAAAATCAAATGCCGCTTGAGTAAATCCCTCAGGTAATGAGTAGAGAGATACGGTCTCAATACTCTCCCCATTCTCTAACGCCTTTTTTAACTTTGTTTCTGTTCGTTTCGTTGTAGTTAACTTTCCTGATTTAAAGCTATCTCCGATAATACCCAAATGGGTCGAAGGATATCCTAACCCTTTATTTAGTTTCAATGAATATTGATACCAGTCCCATATGTTCTTTTCCCGAGCTTCGATGGGACCATACAGAACAATAGAGGTCATCAATTTGTCTCGCAAAAGATCGCCTCTTCTGTAAAAGTTGTAAACTTCAGTTCACCCGTGCGTACAAACAAAGTTGAGAAAGCTTATAAAGGTATTAGGGTAACCTCCTGTTTCTCTTTATTTGTCGTCTTCTTTTACTAAAATCTCGTCCATTCTTTCTCGATTTTCTGCAATTTGTCGTGCCATTTTAAAGCTATTCATAAAGTATTCAAGCGGTAACTCTTCTTTGTAATCTTCGTCATGTTCAAAAAGTTTGAAGTTCGCTTTATGTTGAATTAAATCTTCGACTAAATCTTTCATTTTTTCCATCTCATTATTATTCACATAGTCAACTTCCATAAGAGGATTGATATGACTAATACGAGTTTTAATCTCTGATAGACCTAAACCCGTATGTTTCTTGATAGTCATTAACAAATGACTAGCGCTTTCAGATAAAAGCGTTATAGCGATTCTCGTCATAGACAGCTCTTCCTTCTTTTTTAAATAAAATGCACGTAATAAAGGGATTTTTTCATATTAATTCCATTTCCCCTTTATGATTTCTAGCCAGATTTAAAACTTCAATACCAAAATTCAAGCCGTAGTCATCAGCGTCATAAATACTCTCATACATTCGTCCAATATATTCAAAATCAGGACTTATATAATCTTCTGGAATAGCACCACCTATTTTTGATGAAAAATACCTATCCTCTTCCTCATCGCTATAAATTCCAAGACCAATCTCTAATACATCTGGTTCTAGCCCTTCTTCATAGTATATGATACGCTCTTTTAATCGATTAATAGGCGTGCCTTCATTATTACTATTCAATTCTGCACCAATTGGTGCTTCTATAATGATTGGAATATCTTCTTCATTAACATCTTGATATATCTGCCAACCTAAAACCCCTTCAATATTGGGAAACTTCTCCTTATCGCAATAGATTTGCATTACAAATCCATATTCTTCATCTTCTAAATGAATAGGGAATTTTTCTGGTTTATGAGTTGGTACTCCTCCAATTTTATCGAGGTAAATATTTTTTTCATCTCCTGGAACACGTTCCCTCGTTTTCATATAGAATACCCGTTTCATTTTTGCCTCCTGTTCTTCTAGTGTTTTGCAAATAATTTTATCTTATTATCATATCCAGCTTCTCTAGAGCTTTTTTTGACTTACACCAAAGTGAGTATCTACAGGCCTATTATCAACATGAGGTTACTAAAGCATTATCAGCGTTACCCGTCCCCTATGTTGTAAAACCAATCTACTAAAAAGTAACGGCGGTTGCTAAGACTACTAGCGATACCACCTATTAGCTTGCCTGTTTTCTGCTTGTTCGTCTGTTAGAAGTTTTCTTGTTTCCAGTCAGTCTCACATTTTTTTTCGTAAGTTATAAAACCTTCAGACGAATATCTTTTTTCAAGCATCCTACTAGCTTCGTATTTACTACAATCCTTTTCCATATAAATTTCATCTTGTAAAAATAATATAAATATAGAACTAGAGGCATCGTTATTCGCCAAATAGAAACCCAATAATTCGTTGTATTGAGTGCTAAAAAACAAACCTATATACTCTATTTTGAGTTCAATATTTTCCTTGCATTCAATTAATCCTTCATAACTAGCAAATAAATTAAAATCATCCAAATCGTAAATTCTATTCACTGAGATTAACGGATTCATGCCTTTTATATACAAGCCTATAACATCACCATTATCTTTCTCAAGGAAAAGGACATGGTCTAATCTCTCATTATCATCCTCATCATGTAAATAAATAATATTTGAAATTTCTTTTTGCTCGAAAAAATAATCAAACTTTTTTGTAAAAGATATTATATAGTTATTCATAGTCATCCTCACTCTCTAATTAAATCTAATTCGGATTTTAACTTACTTGATAAACGATCTCCTTTTCTAAGAAAGTCAATAGTTCGTTTGTAATTCGATTAACTAAAACAATTGCATCACCCTTAACAAAAGCGTCTACAGAGTCGATTGTATTCCACTCAAAAGGTTTCGAATTGCGAGATTTTTTGAGTCATTTACAATTGATAAAATGAACTCTTTCATCCCTTCTTTATCCCCTTTTTAACTGGAACACTTAAATCCCTTGAAGTTTCATAAATATCTTGAGCATGTTTTTTAATTTTTTTTGGGAATTTGGACTAAAATTCGGACCAACATTACCCGTCCCCTCAGCATCTGGCTTATGATTTCCTTGAGGATTATTTTTGTTCGTACTATTACCCTGACTATTCAGCGATGGAGAATGATTCGAATGCCCAGAGTCTCCGTTTACTACCTTAGGTAAAGTGTTTTTATTAGGAACGTCGAGAGATTTTTCAGCATGTACCCTTTCCGTTCCTGGGGCACGAGAACCAGTAGTCCCTGCTTGCATTCTTTGAATATCGGTTCTGGAGTGACCCATCCCCCCATCCAGTCTATCATTAATCTCTTTATTCGACTGCTCTTTCATTTGCATGTGAAGCTTTTCAACCAGTGCTTGAATCTCTGTCTGCATATCATTGGGTGTCTTGGCACTGGTCTTCATCTTCCCATCAAAAATCGAAGCGCCGCCATCCATCAGTTCTTCGATAGGGTCAAGCGATCGTCCACCTATTCCTTTTCCTCCGCCACCATCCAAACCCTTTCGACCACCTAGCCCATCCAGCTTATTAGCCATTTTCACTGTCCGCGTAACGGCTGTACCTGTACCAGCACTAAGAGCGCTTACCGCTACTTCTGCAACCACCATGTCTTTCTTAAACTCATTCTGGCCCTTGGCATAGCTTTGTTCTTCAGATCTGGTCCACAGACCGCCTTTAAGCAAGTTATCTTGATCGTATTGGGCGTCTTTCACGAATGGGTCGATATAGTCATCGTATAGCCCTTGTCCAAACGACTTTGCATCGGATTTGATTTGTTCCCAAGATTTATTGCCCGTTACCGTATCTCCCACATAATTGACTGCATTCGTAGCACCTTCTACAGCTCCTCTAGCGAGATCATTTCGTTCGAGGAGAGAAGGTCGCTCTTCACCAGTCACCCCTTCATAAATGGCGTCTACCAGATACGATGTTGGTAACGCGGTCGACGCAATATCTCCGGTATCTACTACCACATACCACAAGCCTAACAAGGTATCTCCAAGAGCATCTAACTTCCCTTTCGCCTCAGTCACTTGATTATTGAAGGCTCTCTTCGCCATGATGGCGGCCACACTGCTTCCCTGCAATTCCTTTTCAAACGCACTTGGCATATGATCAAACGTGTTACGATTTGACGCCTCTAGCTTAATCTCCTCACTACTGGATTTGTTTTCCTCCAAAAACTCTATCGTATCCGACGCCGTTTTCACGGACAAGCCCTGCGTCCCGGACAAAGACACGGCTGCCCCTTTCAAGGTCAGGGCACCACTCGCATTGATATTCACATTCGAGGTACTTTTCAGACTGACGCCAACATCCTTGTTCATCGAGATGTAGAGCATCCCTTCCTTGGCCGTCATCGTCAGCTCTTTATCCCCGAGCGTAAATTCCTTCCCCTGCGGATTCCCGAACGTCTTCACACCGGGGTCCTGCATTTGCTGCTCCTGCTTCTCGGCAGCCGCTCCTTTGGGCGCATGACGCACGGAGTTCATGACCATGCCGTCGTCTTCCTCGGCACTCGGGAAGTACACCTTTACCTTCGAGCCAGAGCTCGGGCATGAGGTACAAAATTTGGTTGCCTTCCACCGCATACAGAAAAAGGCTTATTCCTCCTCATCGTTCAAGTTGGAATAAGCCTTTGAAAGTTTATCAAGTTTGTTTGTCAAGTTTTTTAGTGTTTGGTTTGTTGGTTGTATTGTTCGATCTTGTTGTTGGAATTGTAAATGGACTTACACCAAAACCCATTGCTCTATTTACAAGGTTTCATAATCCGGTTTCATAGTCTTCTATTAGATGTGACCAGTATCCATCAAGATCCTTCATTGCTACGGGATCAATTTGCTCATACAACTTACGTAGCTCTCGTGCATATTTTTGTTCATTATATTCACTTTCTTGTTTCATTTTCATTGCTAATTCATTCCTTATTAATTCAAACAAAAAAAATGTTCTCAAGTTTTTATTTAGCATATAAATTGGTGGCTTATGATGGGATGAATTAATAAAAAGTCCATCACAACCTTTTTTTAAGTAAAGTGCATTCGGGTCAAGTATACCGTAACATGAATAATGACCAATATTAATAAATTCTACACCTTCAATTAATGTTTTTTTAAAAGTATCCCTTCCATAGAATACAAAATCATCATAATTCTCTGGTACTCCAATAGATACCATAAAGTCAGCATCATCATGAATTATACCAAGTCTCACCAATTCGTTGTAATCATAGTCTCGTAATTCAGAATCATAATACTCTCGAATTTCACAAATATCAAAATCCAAATCCATACTCTCACTCCTCCTTTAACTTTTCAAGCATTTTAGCTAATTCAGCATTTCCGCGATTTCTTAAATCCGGATCCCCATACCAACACTGTAGGTTACTTCAGCATCAGGAAATTTTTGTGGCAAGTAGATCTTTACAATTATGACCACCAAGAATGCAAGGTTCCCTTTCAGTATATACACGATGAACACAACATACGTCTGTCCATTTTTTTTTGAGAAAATTTTGTCCTCATATAGAACCATTCGGAATGCACATTTTTGTCCTTTACTTTTCCACTCGGCCTTACTTCTGTTCTCTTTGTACTTTCAGAGTACGAACGCCATCTACTTCAATCTCTGCCACTACGAGATTCCTTAAGTCAAACGCTTTATTTTCAATTCGATACTTTTTCGCCATTGCACTAAAATCTGTTTCACCATACCCAACTTTTATTGGAGGTTTTGAATTAGCACCTATATTACCTGAACTAGGTTTTCCTCCCTCCTTAGTCTCCCATGTAACATTTTCATCTCCATATTTAGATTTAAAATATGCATCCCAATCTTCGCCGAACATGGGATTCTGAGCTTTTCCACTACCACCTTTACCCGTCCCCTTAGTGACCAATCGGTTATAATAACTTAAGGAATAG
>NZ_BILX01000090.1 GCF_004000785.1 Paenibacillus ehimensis NBRC 15659
AACTCCTATAACCTACCCGTTATAGGAGTTTTTATTTCCTCCCCTAACCTTGTCTGCATAATTGGCCAAGTCCCCACATAGACATGGTATCAATCTGGATTGATTATGTGGTGGAGGGGATGAGACGATGCGGCGGTTCACGTGGGTGGTGGCCCTTGTGATGGTTTGTTTAAGCCTGGCAGTAGCCGGGTGCGGCAAAAAGGATGCGGGATCGGTAGTAAAGGAATTGGACGGTGTGATGAGCAAGCTTCAGAGCTATCACGGAAAAGGACAAATGACGTTCCGTACGGGGCAGGACCCTCAGGAATACGACGTGGAGGTAAGCTTTCAGGCCCCCTCGTTTTACCGGATCGCGCTGACGAATGCGAAGAAGGATATTACGCAAATTGTGCTGCGCAACGATGACGGGGTATTCGTATTGACGCCGCATTTGAACAAAAGCTTCCGTTTCCAAAGCGATTGGCCGGAAAACCAGGGACAATTTTACTTATATCAATCGTATATTCAAAGCATTTTGATGGACAACGAACGGCAATTTACATCGGACGAGAAGGCCTATGTCTTCGATGTAGTGGCGAATTACCAGAACGGCTCCCTGGCACGGCAGAAGGTGTGGTTGGACAAGAGAAACTACGCCCCGCAGCATGTCGAAGTGTCGGATGCCAACTCCAATGTGATGGTCATTGTAAAATTCGATCAATTTGAATTTGGTACGAAGTTTGAGAAGGATCAATTTGATATGCAGCGCAATATGACGGGCTGGAACCTGAAGACACTGCCAACGATGACGCAAGGAGATTCGAAAGCCGCTGAGAAATCGGGAGCAACCGATTCCAAAGCTGGCGCGGGAGCAACTGGCGGCAATGAAGGGGCTGGTGCGCAGGGAACTACTCAGGAAACTGGCGGCAAAGGAACGGCAGCAGGACAAGGAGCGGGGGCCGATGCAAAAGGCGGCGCAACCGGAACGAGCAAGGACAATACAGCCGGCGCAGCCGCCGGAGAAAGTAAAGGTACTTCCGTTTCCGGAAATGGCGAAGGCGCGAAAACGAGCAGCGCCGGAGGCGACAAGGGGGCAGCGTCCAACGGGGGGCAAGCGGAAGCTACGGGCGCCAAAAAAGACACGTCCAAACAGCAATCGTTCGGCATCATCGAACCGCGTTATATGCCGAGCGGCGTGAAGAAACAAGACGTGACAGAGCTTAAGCTGGGAGAAGAACAGGCGGTCATGCTCCGCTACTCCGGAAAATATAACTATACGTTGGTGGAGTCGCGTCCGCAGGTACAGACGGTGTCGATCTTGCCGGGAGATATTTTGGATCTGGGCTTTACGCTCGGCGTTGTAACCGGGGATGCGAAGAAAACATTGACATGGACCTACGACGGCATCGAATTCCGCTTATCTACTGGGGATTTGCCGGAGACGGAGATGATTAAAGTGGCGCAAGCGGTGCAAGGGGAAATGGGTAAATAATAGCTAAAAACTGACGGACGGGATGTTACTATTTTGTTCGTTGACACGGCCGGCAGTACGCATTACCATGATCATATGCATTTTTAAGCGGGAAGCTTCTTTACAGGTGCAAGTGATGGCCTCGTAAGCGGCTTCCCTTGATTTATGAGACCGAAGAAGGTGGATTAGGTGGATTCGTTTTACCGGCCGACCCGGGTGGAAATTTCATTGGATGCGCTGCGCCATAATTTGGGCGAGTTTCGGCGGGTGCTTCCTCAGCATGTGCGCATGATGGCGGTCGTCAAGGCGGACGCCTACGGACATGGAGCGGTAGAGGTATGCCGGGAGGCGCTGCAATGCGGTGTAGAATATATTGCGGTCGCTTTTTTGGATGAGGGTTTGGAGCTTCGGCAAGCAGGCATTACGGCCCCGATCTTGGTGTTGGGCTATACGCCTCCGGAAGGGCTGGAAACTGCATGGGCCAATGAGATTACCCTCAATATATATACCCATGAGCTGCTGGACGAGTGGGAACGACTAGGGGCTAAAGATCGCCCGTTGAATATTCATATTAAGATCGACTCCGGAATGAACCGGCTCGGGTTAACGGATGCGGAAGAAGCGATTGCGCTGATCGAACGGGCCATGCGGACGCCGGGGATTCGGGTAGAAGGGTTGTTTACCCATTTCGCTTGTGCGGACGAAACCGACAAAGGCTATACGCTTGAGCAGTACGGACGATTCAAGCGGATCGTTGATTATTTTACGCAAAAAGGGATTCAATTTCCGTACGTTCACGCGGGGAACAGTGCTGCGGGGATCGATACGCCGGATTTATCCTTTAACATGGTGCGGCTCGGGATCGGGATGTACGGGCTGTATCCGTCCGAAGAAGTGAATAGGCAGCAGATTGATTTGCGGCCGGTCTTGAGCATCAAATCCAGCGTCGTCATGGTGAAGCGAGTGCCCGAGGGTTCAGGTATCAGCTATGGCATCGTCTACCGGACGCAGGGCGAGGAGACGATTGCGACGCTGCCGATCGGGTACGCGGACGGCTTTTCCCGGATGCTGACCGGCAAGGTGCACGTGTTAATTCGCGGGCGGCGCGTCCCTGTAGTAGGAAGAATTTGTATGGACCAGTGCATGCTGAACGTATCGGAACTGCCGGATATCCAAATGGGCGAAGAAGTGGTCATACTGGGAAGCCAGGGCGAAGACCGGATTACGGCGGAAGAGCATGCCGCATGGCTCGGAACGATCAATTACGAGGTTGTCTGCATGATTTCCCATCGAGTCCCTCGCGTGTATATCAAGGACGGCTGCGTGGCCCGGACGGTGAACCCGCTGCTGCGGCATGTATGGGAGCCCGAGGCATAACGAAGGCTCTGCTGCCTCTGCAAGTATACCGGTGGGAAGCCATGATTTTTGTCCAAAAAAAGAACCGGGTGCATTTTCCATTGAATTTTTTCTCCTAACATGAGAGGATTTTCTTGGTTTGCCGCGAATAAGTATAGAGGCAAAATGCTGCGGAGCGCGTCAAGGTATAACATAATTGCTATACCTTCGGCATATATTGAGTTTGTATATTTTATCTGGAAGTTTGCCATAATGGAAATAGGTTCTTGTATGTTTTTGGGGGTGCATGTATAGGTGGCGGGTGCGCATAACACGAAGCGAATCATGATCAGCTTGCCGGATTATTTGCTGCAGGAAGTCGATCATCTGGTCGAGAAGGAAAATTCCAACCGCAGCGAGTTCATCCGTCAGGCGATGAAGCTTTACTTGTTGGAGCGTAAGAAACGGCATTTGCGCGAATCGATGCAGCGCGGCTATATGGAAATGGCTAAGATCAACCTGAACATGGCCTCGGAAGCGTTTCAGGCGGAGGAAGAAGCGGACAATACGCTGGACCGCCTGGTAAGCGGGGTGTGACGCTTGATTGTCAAACGTGGCGATGTTTTTTTCGCGGATCTTTCACCGGTCGTCGGTTCGGAGCAGGGCGGCATTCGGCCCGTACTGATCATTCAGAATGATATCGGCAATCGCTTCAGTCCTACGGTGATCGTAGCGGCGATTACGGCGCAGATTCAAAAAGCCAAGCTGCCGACGCATGTGGAGATTGACGCGGAAGCGCACGGTTTTGACAGGGATTCGGTCATCCTGCTGGAGCAGATTCGGACCATCGATAAGCAGCGCCTGACGGACAAAATCACGCACTTGGATGAGGAAACCATGCGCAAGGTCGATGAAGCTTTGCAAATAAGCGTAGGTCTGATTGAGTTTTAAGAAGCTGACGAGGCGGGGGTGCGGGTACCCTCGCTTTTTTATATCTGGGAGGAGAACAGTCGGATGGCAAAAGAGCAAACGGGACAGGCAGAAGAGGTTCGGGCGGTTGTGGAGCTGACGGAAGAGATGAAAGCGGCGATTCAGGAGCGCATTCTGAAGCAGATTGCATCCGAGCTGCAAATCGCGGCGGGGCGGGTGAAGACGACGGTCGGCCTGCTGGATGAGGGGAATACGATTCCTTTTATCGCCCGGTACCGGAAAGAGATGACCGGAGAGCTCGACGAAAATCAGCTGCGGGACATCGAAGAGCGGCTGACGTACCTGCGCAATCTGGAGGACCGGAAGCTGGAGGTCATCCGTCTGATCGACGAGCAGGGCAAGCTGACGGCCGAGCTGCGAGCGGCGATCGAGCAGGCGGTCAAGCTGCAGGAAGTCGAGGACTTGTACCGTCCGTACCGGCAGAAGCGCAAGACGCGCGCCAGCGTGGCGAAGGAGAAAGGGCTTGAGCCTCTGGCTCTCTGGATTCAGACGCAGCCCAAGCAGGGCGATCTGCTTGCCGAAGCGGGCAAGTATGTAAGCGAGGAGAAAGGCGTCCAGACGGCCGAGGAAGCCGTACAAGGCGCCATGGATATCCTCGCGGAGCAAATCGCCGACGATGCGAAAATCCGGGCTTGGGTGCGCCGTCACACGTTCGAGCAGGGGATCCTGCGGACCGAAGCCAAGGACGCCGAGCAGGAATCCGTCTACGAGATGTATTACAGCTACCAAGAGCCGGTCCGCAAGCTGCCGCCGCACCGGATTCTGGCGATCAACCGCGGAGAGCGGGAGGAAGTGCTGAAGGTGGCGCTGGACGTTCCCGTCGAGCGGATTCACGAGTATATTGCGAAGCAAGTGATCAAGGGGCCTTCTATCGTCCGCGACACGCTGTCGGCCGTGATTGAAGATGCGTACAAACGGCTGATCGCTTCGTCCATTGAGCGGGAAGTACGCAACGAAATGACGGAGAAGGCCGAGGAAAAAGCGATCGAGGTATTCGCCGAAAATTTACGCAATCTGCTGCTCCAGCCGCCGGTCAAGGGCAAGGTGGTGCTCGGCGTCGATCCCGCGTACCGGACAGGCTGCAAGCTTGCGGTCGTTGACGATACGGGCAAAATGCTGGAGATTGCCGTCACGTACCCGACGCCGCCGAACAACAAAATCGCGGAGGCGAAAGCGACGTTCAAGCGGCTGATCGACGCTTACCGCGTCGAATTGATCGTCATCGGCAACGGGACGGCGTCCCGCGAGACGGAGCAGTTCGTAGCGGAGTTGATCGGGGAGATCAAGGAGCGGAAGCTGCAGTATTTGATCGTCAACGAAGCGGGGGCGAGCGTCTATTCGGCTTCCAAGCTGGCGCAGACGGAGTTCCCGGACTTGGACGTGGCGGAGCGGAGCGCGATTTCCATCGCACGGCGGCTGCAGGATCCGCTGGCGGAGCTGGTCAAAATCGAGCCGAAGGCGATCGGCGTCGGCCAATACCAGCATGACGTGACGCAAAAACGGCTCGAGGAGAGCCTGAAGTTCGTCGTCGAGTCGGCGGTGAACCATGTGGGCGTGGACGTGAATACAGCGTCGCCGTCGCTGCTCTCCTATGTATCCGGCGTGAACAGCACGCTGGCCAAAAATATTGTCAAATACCGCGACGACAACGGGAAATTTACAAGCCGGGCGCAGCTGCAAAAGGTTCCGCGGCTCGGAGCGAAGGCGTTCGAGCAGTGCGTCGGCTTTTTGCGGATCGCGGGCGGCAGCAATCCGCTGGACAACACGCCAATCCATCCGGAATCGTATGACGTGGTGGACAAGCTGTTCCGCGAGCTGAAGCTGGAGCTGTCCCAGCTTGGCAGTTCCGAGCTCAAAGCGATGCTGCAGAGCCTGGAGCCGGAAGAGCTCGCTCCGAAGCTTGGCGTTGGGGTGCCGACGCTGCGCGATATTCTCGATTCGCTGCAGCGGCCGGGACGCGACCCACGGGAGGAGCTGCCGGCGCCGATTTTCCGCACGGACGTGCTGCAGATCGAAGATTTGAAGCCGGGCATGGAGCTGCAGGGAACCGTGCGCAACGTGATCGATTTCGGCGCTTTTGTCGATATTGGCATCAAAAACGACGGGCTCGTTCATATTTCGCAGTTAAGCAATTCTTACGTGAAGCATCCGATGGACGTCGTTTCCGTAGGGGATGTCGTGACGGTATGGGTGCTCAATGTCGATCTGAAAAAAGGCCGGGTCGGTCTGACGATGAAAAAGCCTTCTTAAGCATAAAATAGAGCATAAGCCGGAGGAAAGGGATGCAGCGGAAGCCGCGTCCTTCGCTCTGGCGTATGCTCTATTTGTTTTGAGCAGAGAGCTCATCTTTATTGAAGCTGGGATGTCGTGGGGTCCGTCTCGCTTTTGCGGGTGCGGTAAAAAAACCAGCAATCGTTCAGCAAACGGATTTGCCGTCGGTTTTTGTTGTAAAATGCCCGCATCAGCTGGTTGCAAAGCCATTGTGGCAACACCATCAGTCCCTTCCCGTCTAGCTGCCGTACACTATACAGCATATGGGCGGAAGCCGTTTCGGGTGCAGGTCCCCTTTTTAAGCGAAGTCTTCTTCCTCTTCGTACCACTGCTCAAGCTGCGCTTGCAGCGCGCGGATCTCGGTCAAGAGGGAGATGAGCGGATATTCTTTTTCTTGCTCCTGGATCGCGCTGAACGTCTGTTCCAAGCGGTTGATGTATTCCAGGCCGTGCTGGAGCGTATAGCCCGGGTGCACAAGCTCAAGGCCGTCGAATTCCGCGATAAATACCGGCAGTCCGGGGACGTTAGGCACGGTTAGCTTGTCCAGCTCCTTATGCAGCCGCTGATTAAGCGCGGCCAGTTGGTACATATGGGTAGCGGGCATTTCCACGAATTCGATTTGGTCCTCCAGCTTAAGCAGGGCGCATTTCTTTTTGAACATCGGGTTAAACTCCTCTCTATGGGTCAAAGGGACGATTGTCCGAATCAATTCCAGATTCCTACTTGACAGTTTAGCCTAACCTGCGGTTACAATTCAAGAGAGAAACGAAGAGAAACCAGAGAGTAAGGGTGGGAAAACGATGGATGACCGACAGCTGCAGCTGTGGGTAGAGCAAATATCGCTGTCGTCGTTTGGATGTCCTTTTTTGCATCGGGCGCGGTTCAACCGGAGATTAAGATCGACGGGAGGGCGGTATTTCACCCGGACGCACGATATCGAAATCAGCTGGCTGCAGTATGAACAGTTCGGAGCCGCCGACGTGGAGAAAATTATTAAGCATGAGCTGTGTCATTACCATCTGCATTTGCTGGGCGGAGGGTACCGGCACCGGGATGACGATTTCAAGCGGCTGCTGGCCAAGGTCGGGGGCACGCGCTATTGCCGATCGCTCCCGCAGGAGCTGAAGCGTACCGAGCCTTACCGGTACAAGCTCGTTTGTACAAGCTGCAATGCGGAGTATATGCGTAAACGCAAGACCGACCCGAAGAAGTACGTTTGCGGTTTTTGCAAAGGGAAATTGAAATTGCTTGCTCTTGACTTGCAGCCGCATTCATGATAAATTAAAAAATGTCTTTCCCCGATAGCTCAGTTGGTAGAGCACTCGACTGTTAATCGAGTTGTCACAGGTTCGAGTCCTGTTCGGGGAGCCATATTTCTTGGAGAGATACCCAAGTGGCTCAAGGGGACCCTCTGCTAAGGGGTTAGACTGCGTAAGTGGTGCGAGGGTTCGAATCCCTCTCTCTCCGCCATACATAAAAAGACCGGCTACCTGAAAAGGTAGCCTTTTTATGTATGGCGTGGAGGGATGAGAACCGGAGGTTCGTCGGAGCGGCGGTTAGGTGCCGCGAAGTCTCGCGGGCGCCCAGCGCTGTGAGGAGGTTCGTTCAAGCAAGGTTGTACACCTTAGTGGCTGGGAAGACGCAGAACGTTTCCGTTTGAGGCGCGGCCTTTTGTCCAAAACCAAACGACCAAGAAATTCAACAAAATTATGATCACATTACCGATCAAGCCTCCCGTATACGGATACTGGAACAGATCCTGGACATAGTTCCAGCTGATGTGAAAGCCGATCGATAGCCATAAGCTTCCCGTGCGAAACAGCATATAGATAAGCAGCAGCGCTGCCAAGCCGGCGAACAGGTATGCCTTAAGGTCATATTGCGGATTCACGGCATGAATTAAGACGAACAGCAGACTGGAGATCACAACGGCCCAAATGGTATTGTAGCTTTGTTGAAGCAAAC
Organism: Paenibacillus ehimensis NBRC 15659; assembly: GCF_004000785.1. Classification (GTDB taxonomy): domain Bacteria; phylum Bacillota; class Bacilli; order Paenibacillales; family NBRC-103111; genus Paenibacillus_G; species Paenibacillus_G ehimensis. The sequence goes on from NZ_BILX01000090.1 coordinate 8,012, forward strand.
GAAGCAGGTACCCTCGGAACAACAGTTCTTCCCCGATTCCGACGCAGATGCAAAGAGCGAGCTTCTTCCATAATGAGTCCGGGTTCGTCCAAAAATCAGAGCTCAGTTCACCGGTTAAAACGAGGTATAAGCCCAGAAGAATGGCCGAAGCCGTACCGAGGAGCGCGCCATAAAGCAGATGAGGGAGACGGTGCCAAGTTACGCCTATCTCTTTCAGCTTGATGCCGTCGAACCACCTCATACAGAACAGTACAGCAAAGATAATACTCATGGGGATAACCCATGAAGGAACTTTGCCTTCCCCTGTCGACAACTTAAACATAAATGCGAGAATAAAAACAAATCCGGTCGTAACCATTCCGATCCGTAGCAGCTTCCAGCCGCCCCGCAGTCGCCCTTGCTTGTCAAATAAAATCGGTCTCATTGCTAGTGCCCCTTTCGAGTGAACGAGAGTTCTTAAAAAGCGTTGATTCGGCTTGGTAATTCACCGGGATCAGTATAGTTGGAATATCTTAACAAGAAGCTAATGAAACTCTTAATAAGTCCTTAAAATTTAACGTTTGGAGGATAGCCCGGTAACGGACTCGCGGCATGCAAAATTTTTTTGCGCTAGGGCTTGTCAACTCCGTGTCATTCCGCTATAATAACACTTGTCGCTCAAAAAGGTGGCGATAACATACAGCATGGCCCGTTGGTCAAGGGGTTAAGACACCTCCCTTTCACGGAGGTAACAGGGGTTCGAATCCCCTACGGGTCATAGATAGTAGGGTGAGAACCCTCTGGGTTCGTCGGAGCATAAGCTTCGGTAGGAATTGCTTCGCAGTCTCGGAGTGAAACGGAGAGTATCCCCTACGGGTCATAGATAGTAGGGTGAGAACCCTCCGGGTTCACCCTACGGCAACCTGCGGTTGTGGTGGAATGGCAGACACGCTATCTTGAGGGGGTAGTGGGCGTACGCTCGTGGAGGTTCGAGTCCTCTCAACCGCATCACAAAGAGAAAGAGCTTGCATCTAAACGATGCGAGCTCTTTCTCTTTTTTTGGCATAAACCATCTGCGATGCTGACTTTTAACTCGGTGAACTATGCGGAAAATTAAGGACGATCGCGCCAGCCGCTTTCCCAACGTTCGTATTCCTCCTGCGCCGCTTCCTTGGTATGCCCGTATTTCTCCTGAAGCTTGCCGAGAAGCTTTTCCTTTTCCCCATTAATGACATCGAGGTCGTCATCGGTCAGTTTGCCCCATTGCTTTTGCGCTTCGCCTTTCAATTGCTTCCATTTCCCCTTCAAAACGTTGGTATCCATTCCAATCAGCTCCTTTTGAAGAAAATGTACTATGCATTTAAACCGACTGTCCGCTTATTGAAACAAGTTCCTTAGAGAGCCGAGGTAATGTTTGGCCTTACTGCCGTTCGGGTAATCAAGAAAGGAAGTCAGACTTCCATAACCGAAAGGAGATGTTCCCATGTTGAAGACGGAGCAACTGGAAGAGCAGATCATGAAGGTGCTGGATGCGAATGACGTCTGCGCGTTCGGTACGGTTGCCGGCGATCAGCCGAAGATTCGCTACATGGCCTTGTTTCATGAAGGACTCAAGGTGTATTTGGCAACCAACAGCCGAACGGACAAGGAAAATGCAAACGTATTTGTCCTGACGGGGTATGACGGAACTCCTTCGTCCGAAATCGTACAGATGGAAGCGACGGCGAAGCTGTGCACGGACAACCGCTGGCGGGAGAAATTGTGGGACGACGAGCTCGGCCGCTGGTTTGACGGGCCGCACGACCCGGACTATGTCGTTCTCGAACTGAATCCGACGAGAATCGAATACATTGAAGGGGAATCCGAGCCGCAGGTATGGCAAAAATAACTGGGTCCATCGGGACAAGCAGGAGGGATAGTGGATGTTCAAACGTATTCATAAGCTTGCGATCGAGCTTCCGAAACCGAAGCATGCCGACCCGAATGCGGCGGCAGCCGTTCAGGAACTGCTGGGCGGAAGGTTCGGGGAAATGTCGACGCTGAATAATTATATGTTTCAGTCGTTTAATTTTCGCGGCAAAACGAAGCTGAAGCCCTTCTACGATCTGGTGTGCAGTATTACGGCGGAGGAGTTCGGCCATGTCGAGCTGGTCACGAATGCGATCAATCTGTGTTTGACGGGATCTACGGAGCCGGCCGATCCGAATGCGGCGCCCATGATGGACGCACTAGACAAGCGGAACTCGCACCATTTTATTGCCTCGGCGCAAACGGCCCTGCCTTTTGACTCCATGGGCAAAGGCTGGACAGGGGATTACGTATTCAACAGCGGCAATCTGGTGCTGGACCTCCTGCACAATTTCTTCTTGGAGTGCGGGGCGCGGACGCATAAAATGCGCGTGTATGAAATGACGGACCATCCCGTAGCACGGGAAATGGTCGGGTACCTGCTTGTCCGCGGCGGCGTGCATGTAGTCGCCTATGCCAAGGCGCTGGAAATTGCCACAGGGGTGGACATGACGAAGCTCGTTCCGGTGCCCAATCTGAGCAACCGGGCGTTTGAAACGACCCGGAAATACGAGGAGCAGGGCCTTCATCGCAAGCTGTATCGTTTCAGCGACGACGCTTACGAAGAGATACGGCAAATCTGGAAAGGCTCTCACCCGGAGGACGGCCAGCCGCTGGAAGTGGTCGACGGCACGCCGGAGGGCGGACCCGTTCCGGAGCTGGACGAGGTACCGGAAGAATTCGCTCCGGGCATCGGGCCCGAGGAGTTTATGGAAATTGCGAGAAGGCTGCAGCGGTCTGCAGGAATGTAAATGCGGCTGCGCCTGAGCCGCGGGAGCAGCTGCGGATTCCCTCGGAACAGAGTCGCTTCTTGAGTCCGATACCGGAGTTTCCGGGGGAATGATGCTGCTAAAGGATGCCACTTTACTTTTTTCTGCGAAACCTATAGAATAAATAGTACATCCGCGGTTGTGGTGGAATGGCAGACACGCTATCTTGAGGGGGTAGTGGGCGTACGCCCGTGGAGGTTCGAGTCCTCTCAACCGCATACCTGAATAGCTTACCGATTGTGCAAAGCCCTGAGTCTTCAGGGCTTTTTGCTTTTTACAGAACAAAAAAATATTTTAGCGGCAAACCGTTTTCGCTCTGGCTGCGTTTCCTCTATTGAATGACCTGATAGCTTTTAAAATTCGAGGAGGAATCTGATGATGAACAAACGCTGGAAATCGGCGGTCCTGCTGCTGGGCGGCGCCCTGATGCTCTCAACGGCTGCAAACGAAGTAGCGGCTGCTGACCATTCCAAGGCCGCTGCGGTCGCCGTCAAAACGGATGCGCAGATCGCTGCGGAGCTGGGAGTATTGCAGGGCGACGGCAGCGGTGTAACCGCAAGCTACTTGTCCCAATCGACGACCCGTTTGCAGGCGGCGATTTTGTTCCTGCGGCTGCAGGGCTTGGAGGGGGAGGCTCGGAGCTTCAAAGGGAGCGCGAATTTCGACGATGCCGGCACGGTCAATGAAAGCAACCAGGCGGTGTTAGCCTACTTGAAGGTGAACCCGCAGCTGGGGTGGACGGGGACCGGCTCGGGACGGTTCGGCCCGGCGGAGGCGGTTACTGCGCAGCAGTATTACAAAGTGATGCTGGAATCGCTTGGCTACAAGCAGGATACCGATTTTGCTTTTGCAGACACGATCCGTTTCGCGGAAGGCAAGGGCTTGAACAGAATCGCGGAAGCGGGCCAACTGAATAACGGGCACATCGCTACGGCAACGGTGGAGGCGCTAGGGGTGAAGCTTAAAGGTGGAGACAAAACGCTGCTGGATGCACTTGTCGGCCAAAAGGTCGTCACCGCCGAAGCCGCCGCGTCGGCAGCCGCATCGTCCGTTCGTTTCGCAACGAGCGATAAGGTCGGCACCTATATGACGGACGGTTCCGGCAAAGCGCTCTACACGTTTACGAAGGATACGCCGTTCCAGAGCGCTTGCAAGGATCAATGCGCAGTCAACTGGCCGGTATTCAAAGCGGAATCGCTTCAGCTTCCGGCGTCCTTGAAGATAGAAGATTTTGGCGTTATTACGCGGGAGGACGGCACGAAACAAACGACTTACAAGGGAAGCCCGCTCTATTATTTCATCAAGGACGCGAAGGCGGGAGATGTCAACGGACAAGGCGTCAACAACGTATGGTTCGCAGCGAAACCGGAAGGCGCCGCCCTGAAGCAGGAAGACCAACAGCCGGCGGCTTCCAAGGAATATCGTGTGGAGATGGCCGGGTTCGCTTTCTCCGTTAAAGAATTGACGGTTGAAGCAGGCTCGAAAGTCACGTTTACGAATAAAGATAAAGTAAAGCATAATGCCGTATCGGATACGCTCGGCGACGACGGCAAGCCGGTATTCGAAACGAAGCTGCTGGGAGAAGGCGAATCTGAAACGATTACGCTGACTAAGCCGGGGACATACACGTATTACTGCGCTCCGCATAAAGCGGAGATGAAGGCGACGATTATCGTCAAGTAAAAAGTTATTGAGCGTTAACCCGGGGTTCCCGCCACAAGGAGGGCCTCGGGTTGTTTTGATATGGGGCGGCTAAAAATTGCATGTTGCCAAACGAAAAGAAATGTCGGAATATGAAGTCAATTCGCTTCCTGTTACTCGTTATTAACCGAAACAAGGAACGCGGCGTCAGAGACGGGGGTGTTCCGAGACGTGCAGCATTATTCGGACGAGCAATTGATGGAATTAATCAAAGCCAAACAAAGCGAAGCGCTTCATGTGCTGTATGACCGGTATGTCAAGCTGGTCTATTCGTTCGCCATGAAAGCGCGGAAGGACCCCGAGTTTGCACGGGACGTTGTACAGTTGGTTTACACCCGAATTTGGACGACGGAGAGCGGATACGATCCGGCAAAGGGCCTGTTCGTCAATTGGCTGCTAACCGTTACCCGCAATTTGACGATTGACCAGCTTCGGAAATTAAGAAAGCAATCCGCCTTGGTGCCGCTAGAGCATAGGAGCGAAGCGGAATTAAGCGCACCGGAGGTTCATCCTTTTGCAGATCCTGTCTCCCGGAAGCTGTTCAAGCAGCAGCTGGAGGAGGCATACCGATATATGTCCGAGCATCAGATCAAGCTGATTCGGCTGTTTTATTGGGAGGGGTATACCTTAAGCGAAATTGCCGAGATGTCGGGAGAGCCGCTTGGGACCGTGAAAAGCCGGCTCCATCAAAGCTTAAAATTGCTGCGCAGGCACATGACGTCATGGAGAGAGGAGTGAACGACATGGTTCAAGAGGAAACGGTATGCGAGCTATGCTTTTTGTATTTTCTCGAAGAGCTTTCGGAGGAAAGGAAACGGGTGTTCGAACGTCATCTGTCCGGGTGCCAAACTTGTACGCAAGAGCTTGCGGAGCTTCGGCAGATGTGGCAAGCGCTGCCCGCCGAAGCTGAACTGGTGGAAGTGCCTGAAGCGTTAAAAGGGCAGGTGCTTGGCGGGGTCCTGGGAGCGTCTGCGGGCGGGGAAACGTTGGTCGATGAGCGTTCGGCGGATAAGCGGCGGACCGTAGAGTGGCGCCTTAATGATGGGACTGCCCTGCGCCGCAAGCGGTGGACGAAAGGGCTCGGATATACGGCGGCCGCGCTGTTCTTTTTCGTATGCGGCGCAGGAACCGCCATCGTTGGGAACCTTAGCCTCCCGTTCAAATTCTCTGCCGGGCAGCCTAAAACCCAACCGGCCATACCTGTGGAGGTGATCGGACAATATCAGTTGAAGGCGTTCGACCAATCGCTTCCTTCGGCAGGCGGGCAAGGGTGGCTGACACGTCAAGGCAACAAAGCACAGCTGGTGCTGCAGCTTCGTGGTTTGCGGCCGACCGACGGGGCTCAGGCATATCAAGTGTGGCTGCTGCGCGACGGCAAGCGTTCCAACTGCGGTACGTTCCAGGTCGACTCTCAAGGTTCCGGAGTGCTGACATGGGATATGGCGCTGGAGGATACTTCCTTCGACGGCATCGGGATTACGCTGGAGCCCGATTCCCGTGGGTCGGAGCCGCGCGGGAAAAAGGTGTTGGGCACTTAATTGAGATGGTTAATCACAAGCGCATGAAGTCTCGACGCTCCGCTTGCGGCCGGCAGGCTCGGCAGAGACCGACGACTTTGCCGGCTGTGGCGTAAAAGGCCAGCTCCTTCGGAGGAACCTTTCGTCTGCAAAAGGAGCAGCTTTGTTTGGCTTGGCTTTTACCTCCGGATCGGCCGAAGCGATTTCGTCTGAGAAACATCGGAAGAAAGACAGCCAGACAGATCAAAAGCAGGATGCCGGCGATGACGTAGGGCGCGATGGGCAGGGGAATCACCTCTCGTAACAAAAGGAATGTGCTGATACAAATAGGGTTCGGCAAAAAACGACGGTTTCCTTTATTTGTATTGAAGGGCTTGTTTATTTCGATTATACTGGCCTTAGCGAACGGACTTCCGTCGTTTGCTCCATCTTCCGAAGAAATGAGGCGAGCTTGTGCAAATTAACGCAGCATTGAACGCCATTAGCGGCGGAAACGCATTGAAGCAGGCGGTCGGCATTGCTCTGCTAAGTCAGATGAAGGATGCCCAGGCTTCCCAAGCGGCTACGATGCTTCAGGATTTTGCGGCGGCACAGCATCCAAACTTGGGCAAAAACTTGGATATTCGCGTTTAATCTCTTCCAGCCTTACATATTCAAAGGAACGAAGCGAGCATGAGCCTGCCTGCGCTTTAGGTAAATCCGAAGCCAGGGCAGGTTTTTTGCGTTACCGGCAGGATAGGTTTCGCCGATCGAAGAATACTAAAAGCACGGCATGAGGAAATGGCATGCAAGCGGGAGAGATTATGGACAAAAGCGAGTGGATCGATCGATGAACGGTTTTCAAATGGCATGGCACGATATCAAACAAATGTGGAGCTCCAACATGGCGCGCCGCTCGGTGCTCGGCTTGATGGTCCTGCCGCTTATGTACAGTTTTATTTATTTGTGGGCTTTTTGGAACCCTACCGATTTTTTACCCCATTTGCCGCTGGCCGTTGTCAATTTGGACCGCGGAATGCCGCAGGGCGGCAATCCGGTTAATCTGGGCCGGGAGCTTACGGACAAGCTGCTTGGCGACAAGCAAACCTCCTGGACGGAGGTGAGCCCGGAGCAAGGAGCGGAGGGGATCGAGAAGCTGCGCTATTTTATGGTGCTGACGATTCCGCCGGACTTCACCGAAACGGCCTATAGCCCCGGCACTCCGCAGCCCAGAGCGAGTCAGCTTTCGTACGCCGTCAACGAAGGGGCCAACATGCTGGGCGTCAAAGTGGTGCGCAGCGTGATGGATAAGGTTGGGCACGAGTTGGAACAGCAAATGACGGAGAAATACGTACGCGTCATCTTCGATCAAATTCTCAACGGCGGCGAGGGGCTGAAGAAGGCGGCCGACGGGGCGGCCAAGCTGGCCGAAGGAACGAAAAAGGCCCAGGAAGGCGCAGCTTCCTTGCAGGATGGTCTGAAGCAAGCGCAGGACGGCATGAAGCCGCTGTCTGAAGGGCTGACGAAGCTGCTGGACGGCGCGAATCAGCTTGAGAACGGAATCATTCGTTTGGACACGGCTGTCGGATTAGGCGCAGGAGGAATCGACAAGCTGAATGCGCAGCTCTCGCAAATTCTGGAACCGATCAATCAGCTGACGGCCGAGGCGGAGCGGCTCGGCAAGGTGATCGATGCTTCCAATCAATCGCTGAAATTCGGGCTTAACGCGCTGGATGTGATGGGCGCTTCCCTGCAGGATACGAATCGCCGGATCGACGAGCTTCAGCGCGTCTGGGATTCGGGCATAGGCGGCCGATTGCAGAAGCAAAAGGACCAGCTTGACGGCGCAATCGCGGACCTGCTGGCGCTTGGCGAGCAGTTCAGCGAAATCACCGGCAGCGAGCGGTTCAAGGGAGCGGTCGATAAGCTGAAAACGGCGAATTCGGAGCGGCTTGCGTTAGAGCAGGCCTTGCGCGATACGAAGGCGTCGATCGATCAGATGCGCGGTTCAACCTCCAAATCGATCGAACAGATCAATGTTGCCCGCGACCAGCTCTCGGCGCATATGAACGAGCTGCAGGCCGGGCTGCAGGCGATGCAAGCAACCGTACGCAACACCGTGGATCAACTGAACAAGAATAAGCAGCTGGTGGACGATTTGTCCGGACGCCTTAACCAGCTTGCCACCGGCGTCAATCAGCTGCAGCAGGGCAGCACGGCGCTGGTCGAAGGACTGAATGCCTTCGGCAGCGGATTCCATCAGCTGCAGGACGGCGTAACCAGGCTGTACGACGGCAGTACGCAGCTTTCCGCAGGCCTCAAGGACATTAACGCCGGCCAGCAGGAGCTTGCTGCGAAGCTTAGCGAGGCGGCGGGCATGGCGGCGATGGACGGGCAGGCGGAGGAGCGGATCCATACGATCGTCTCCCCGGTGAAGGTGACGGAGAACAACCTGCATCCGGTACCGAACAACGGTACGGGGTTTGCGCCTTACTTTATTGCGCTGTCCTTGTGGGTAGGATCGCTGGTGCTCTTTTTCGTTATCGATCTGAACAAGGTCGTATCGATGCCGAAGCGGCCGATCTCGTACCTGATCAACAAATATCTTGCGCTGGCTTCCGTCAGCGTATTTCAATCGCTGCTTTCGGTCTTCATTCTCCATACGGGACTTGGGATTCCGACGGTGCTGCCGGCGATTCACTTATACGGCTTCGCGGTGCTGCTCGGATTGACGTTCGCGGCGATCCTGTTCATGCTGATCTCGATTCTGGGCAGCGATGTGGGACGCTTCGTCGCCATTGTCATTCTTATGCTCCAGCTGACGTCCAGCAGCGGCTCATATCCGGTCGAGATGGAAGCGAGGTTCTTCAATTTCATTCATCCGGCGCTGCCGATGACTTACGCGGTAGAAGGCTTCAGGAACCTGATCTCGATCGGCGACGCCGCAACGATCGCGAACGATGCATTGATTTTGGCGGCTTACGGCGTCGGTGCGCTCGTCCTGCTCTACCTTGTAAAACGGAAGACGATCATTCATCAGCTGCAGGAGGAGTCCGTCCAATCCTGAGACGCTGCTCCTGTGGGGGAATTTACAGCTTTTTTACATTCGATTTGCCTGACAGGACTTGTCTCTCCGTTCCTTCCGTTGGATAATAGATCCAAGCGGTTGAACTAGGGGAGGAAACGGATATGACCAAACAACAACCCATTGTCATCGGCCATCGCGGCGCTGCTGGCGAGGCGCCGGAAAATACGCTGGCCTCGTTCGAGCTTGCCCTTCGGCAAGGTGCGGACGCGATTGAGCTGGACGTGCACCTGTCGGCTGACGGGGAAGTGATCGTCTGTCATGACCACACGGTCGGACGTACTACGGACGGCGCAGGCGCCATCGCGGAGATGACGGCGGCGGAGCTGAAGCGGCTGGACGCCGGACGCTGGTTCGATGAACGGTTCGCCGGGGAGCGGCTGCCCTTGCTGGAAGAAGTATTCCAGCTTGTTCCTTTGGAAATCATGATCAATGTCGAGGTGAAATGCCCGTACACTCCGCGGCTGGCGGAACGACTGGCGGAGCTGCTCGCCCAATACAACCGGCTGGACACCGTGGTCGTCTCGTCGTTTAACCATAAGGTGCTGAAGCAGCTGCAAGAGGCGATTCCCAATCTGCGGGCAGGGCTGCTCTATGTGGCCAATTTCGTATCGCACCGCCAGATGGCTGCGGCAGCCGAGGGGTTGGACGTTTATTCGATCCATCCGCAGCATCATACGATCGATGCCGGAGATATGGCCGAAGCGACAGGCTATGGCCTGCGGGTTTACCCTTGGACGGTCAACGATCCGCAAGACCTTCGCCGGGTCATCGATGCCGGCGCTTCGGGGATCATTACGGACTTTCCGGGTCGTCTCCGAAGCTTGTTGAACGAAGGCAAGGCATAAAGGAAATCATAATAAGGAGCGCATAGGCACACAACGGACGAGAAGAGTTCGGTGGTGGCTTGTGCGCTTTTTTTGTGGGCGATTTTGCCAAAAGGTAACATTTTGCGCCCGTGCGTCCGATAATAAGGAAAGAGATGGGAGGTTTCGCAATGAACAAGATGTATTCTTCATGGTATCGCAAGCTTGCGGTTCTGCTGTCGTTGTCCGTGCTGTTGTCGTTGTGGCCCAGACCCGTATCGGCAGAAGTGAATGTATTTCCGGATGTCGATGCGAAGCAGTATGCTTGGGCTGTCGAGTCGATTCGACTCATGGCGAATAAACAGGTACTGACTGGGTATCCCGACGGCAATTTCCGTCCGAACAAAACGATCAGCAAGGCGGAATGGACGGCTATGGTGTATCGGCTGTTCGACAAGTATCGTCCGAACGCGCTGGCTACCGGGATGCAGAAAATTACTTATTTTACCGACGTGCCAGAACTGCACTGGGCGCATAAGCCCATATCGGAGATTTACGACGCCTCGTTTAAAATCGGAGGGTACGGGATGAGCCGGGACGGAAATTTGGCTTTTCGCCCGGATATGCAGCTGACCCGCCTGCAGCTTGCCCAGCTGTTGTATGCGTATTTCGACAATCGTTTGATGGAAAAGCGTTTTAGCGACAATGACGTATGCTCGGTCGTTTCGGAATTCAAAGACGTTCCGGTCAAAATGTTCAAAACGGAAGCGGAGTACCAAGTCGCTCAAGCGGACGGACGGTATGTCGAGGATGGCTTGATGGATGTGGAAAGCAACGATGTGTTTGTCACGCTCATTCTGGGCAACAACACCGGGGATTGCAAGCTGGGCGGCGACGAGCTGTCCAATGTACAGGCCAAAGCGCTGGCCAGCCTCAAAGCAAGCGGCATTATGACGCCGAACGATTTGGGATATTTCCGCCCGAAGGACTACGTGACCCGCGCCGAAGCGGTAACGATTCTGGACCGGGTGTACACGTATCTGAAAAAGAACGGCTGGCTCTGGGATTATACGACGGTGGATTTAACGCTTCCTTTCAATCCGGCCGGAACAGGAACAGATTCGGGCGGCACAGGCGGTACGAACGGATCTTCCGGCGGCAGCAGCTTCAATAACAACCCGAACAGCAATACGATCACGCCTCCGAACGGCGGCTATTCGCAGGACGGCTCGATCAATTGGTCGGATAAATCGATCGTTCGAGTCAGCGACTATTTTGACGACAAGGGCGTTATCAAAAAAAATCTGCAGCAGAAGGGCGAAATCGAAGCTGCGGTGCAGCCGAAAGGAGCCAAATATTTGACCATTACCTTGACCTCCGAGGAGAAGGTCGATATGTACGTGATCATTGACGGACGCGTCGGCTTCGTCAAGCAGGAGGAATTTCCGTTAACGCTTGATGTCAGCGGCGTAACGACGGTCGGGCTCCGCTCGCAGCTGCGCAACCCCGACAAAAACAAGCGGACCGACGATCTGACGACGCTGTCGGTGCAATTGTCGGACGTGGAGCCGAGCAAGAAGAAGGAGAAGACCAAATCGACTTCTCCAAGGTCATAAGTTAAGTGGAGGTTTCCGCTAGCTGGATAAAGGATCGCCGCAGGGATCATACTAAACGGTGTCTTCCCTACAAAATGGACAACCGGAGGTTTCCCATGGCATCCAGCAGAGGACATCAAGGCGCGCACGGCATAGGACAAGCGGAGGAGCAGCTCGCCAATCAGGCGGACGCAGCTGCCGCCATCCAAGGGCAGAGCGAGACGGATCAAGACGTACTCGAAGCTGCGCGCCAAGGTCAAGACGAGCAGGAAAAGGTCATCGACGAGCCTTGATCCTGATGCACGACAACGAAGCCCGGACGAACAGGTCCGGGCTTCGTTGCGTTTGCTTCCCATAAGCAAAGGAAGCTGGCTATGAAAAGGGTTTTATTGAAGCAAATGCTTGAATGGGCTGTAGTCGATCTGTTTTTTGTCCAAATAGGAGGTCAGGCTTCGGTAATCGCGCTTGGGCGTTGCCAGAATATACCCCTCGATGCAATGCTCCCGCGTAACGGCGTCGGCCTTCGCTTCCAGCGCCACTTGACCGATCCGGGCGGCGATGGAATGCTTGGCGATGTCGCGGAACGGCGCAGGCACGGGCTCGACGAGCATGTCGAGGAACGCTTTGGAGTCTTCCGTCCACAGGTGGCGGGACGATTCGACGTAATGATTTTGCCAGTCCAGCTTCGATTTGCCGTCCTCCCGGGGGAGCACCTTGAAAAACTTGCGGAACATAAAATAGCCGCCCACCGACATCATGAACAGCAGCACGAATACCCAAAAAATGATAAACCACATAAACCCCTCGGGCGGGGCACCGTTCAACGCATACCACATGAAACGTTCACCTCTCTTCCATTATACCGCACTTTCGGCTGCAGGAAAACGGAACCTGCATGATAATATTTCCTATTCTAGATTTCTTGTCCCGATCCTAGTAAAATAGATGAAAGTGATGAACAAAAGGAGTGATTCCCGGGTATGGTCAGAATCGGATCGCACGTCTCGTTTTCGGATAAAGGGCTGCTGAACGCGGCCAACGAAGCCGTCTCTTACGGCTCCGGAACGTTTATGATTTATACGGGGGCGCCGCAGAATACGCGCCGCAAACCGATCGAAAATCAATATATCGAAGAAGGCAGAGCCGTGATGGAGCAGCATGGCATCGGAGAAATTATCGTCCATGCTCCGTATATCATCAATCTGGGCTCCTACAAGGACGACACGTACGAACTGGCGGTCCGCTTCCTTCAGGAAGAAATCCGCCGTACGGATTATCTTGGCGTGAAGCAGATCGTGCTTCATCCCGGGGCTTATACGGACAAGGATGCCGAGTACGGGCTGGCGCGTATCGCGCAGGGATTGAACGAAGTGCTGAGCGGCGTGAAGGAAACGAATGTCAACATCGCGCTGGAGACCATGGCAGGCAAAGGCACGGAGATGGGCCGCAGCTTCGAGGAGCTGGCCACAATCATCGAAAAGGTGGAAGACAACGGCAAGCTGACCGTCTGCTTCGATACGTGCCACGTGAACGATGCGGGCTATGATATCGTGAACGATCTCGACGGCGTGCTGGAGCAGTTCGACCGCACGGTCGGATTGGACCGCCTGGCCGTCGTGCATCTGAACGACAGCAAAAACCCGAAAGGCGCGGCCAAAGACCGCCATGCCCCCGTCGGCGCCGGTTGGATCGGCTTCCAAGCGATGCATAACGTCGTGCACCATGAGAAGCTGAAGCATCTGCCGTTCATACTGGAGACGCCGTGGATCGGCAAGGAAGACAGCTCGCAGCGGCCGATGTACGAAGCGGAAATCGCGCTGCTTGGCGGCACGGTCAAAACGCGTTTCGGCGACGGGTTCCTGTCGGATGTCGAGCGTCTGGCCCATTTCTTCACGAAGCAGGATATCGATCCGAGAGCATACGTGCTGCAAACCTGGGAAGTGCTCAAGACGGACGCCAAGGCGAAAAAGGCGGACGGGCGCGAGCCGATGGAGCGCTTGTACGATCTGATCGTCGCAGATAACCTGTTCCCTGAGCTGAACGAGGAACAAATCAACCACCGCTTGACCGCGTGGTTTGCGGGCGAGCATTTGTTCGCCACGGTTTAAAATAGACATTCTATGTTTTGACTACGAAGGAGATCAACAACGCATGGTTTCGAACGTTACTTCCAAATCGAAAAGCACGAATTTGACGAATCGCGCGCGGATGCTCGTATCCTGCCCGGACCGGCCCGGTATCGTGGCTGCGGTATCGCGCTTCCTGTACGAGCATGGCGCCAACATCGTGCAATCCGATCAATATACGATGGACCCGGAGGGCGGATTATTCTTTATTCGAATCGAGTTCGATCTGGATAATCTCGATGCGCGCCGCGAGCAGCTGAAAGCCGATTTTGCCGTGGTTGCCGCCCAGTTCAATATGAAGTGGAGCATCACCCGGGCAAGCCGCAAGAAGCGGCTCGCGATCTTCGTCTCGAAAGAGGACCACTGCTTGCTGGAGCTGTTGTGGCACTGGCAGTCGGGCGATCTGGATGCCGACATCGCGATGGTGATCAGCAACCACGACGATATGCGCAGGCTGGTGGAGCCGCTCGGCATTCCGTATCATCATATTCCGGTTACGGCCGATACGAAGGCGGAGGCGGAGAAGCGCCAGCTTGAACTGGTTAACGGTCAAGTGGACGTCGTCATTTTGGCCCGCTACATGCAGATCATTTCGCCGAAGTTCATCGAGTACTTCCCGAACAAGATCATCAATATCCATCACTCGTTCCTTCCGGCCTTCGTGGGCGGCAAGCCGTATGCGCAGGCGTACAACCGCGGCGTGAAAATCATCGGCGCTACCGCGCATTACGTCACGGAGGAGCTGGACGGCGGACCGATTATCGAGCAGGACGTGCAGCGCGTAAGCCACCGCGACAACGTGGAGGATTTGAAGCGCATCGGCCGCCATATTGAGCGTACAGTGCTGGCGCGGGCCGTCAATTGGCACATTGAGGACCGGGTCATCGTGCATCAAAACAAAACGGTTGTCTTTAGTTAATTTCATAGCATGTACGAAGCGAAGAGCCATGCCTTCCGGAATAAGGAAGGGCGTCGGCCTTCGCTTTTTTGAGAGAAAACTTTCTGCTCGCAAGATGCGTACAGTCGATTTTCCGGCCGAAGGGGAGTAGGATTAGAACTGGGAGCACGATACGGAGCAGAGGAGCGATGAGGATGAACGTCGAACGATTGGATCATTTGGTATTGACGGTAGCGGACGTGGAAGTGACGTGCGCTTTCTATTCCAGCGTGCTGGGGATGGAGGTCGTAACTTTCGGCGCGGGCCGGAAGGCGCTGCGGTTCGGCCGCCAGAAGATCAATCTTCACCCCCACGGCCGGGAGTGGGAGCCGAAGGCGGACAAGCCGGTGCCGGGCTCTGCGGACCTTTGTTTTCTGACGAAGGTGCCGGTTGCCGAGGTGCTGACTCATCTGGAATCGTGCGGTGTTGCGGTCACGGAGGGACCGGTCGCCCGGACCGGCGCTGAAGGGCCGATTCTGTCGGTCTATTTTCGGGACCCCGACGGCAATTTGATCGAAGTCTCCAATGAAACCGGCCGTACGGCGCCTTGAGGCTGCAAGACAGTCCTGCGGACACGAGAAAAAACCGGAATGCCGATGGGG
>NZ_BILX01000091.1 GCF_004000785.1 Paenibacillus ehimensis NBRC 15659
GCCTGCGCCGGCCCCGGCGGCTTCGCAGCTCCCGCTGCGGTCGCCGTAAACCCCGCCGGTGACCGTGCCGTCACCGGCGCAGGCGCTCCCTGCCGGCTTCGCCGCCGGCAGATCGAACACCCGGCCGAGCAGCGTCGCCCACTCCGCTCTCGTCAGCATCCGGCCGGGCTCGAACCGCCCGCCGGTGCCTTCGACCACGCCCTGCGCTTTCAGCCGCAGGACGGCGTCCCGGGCCCAGTGTCCCCGAAGATCGGGGAACACGCTGTTTTGCGGCGATATGTACGATTCAATGCCTCGGGCAATACCAAGCGCCATCGTCTGGCGCATCGACTCGCTGGCCAGCAGCTCCGCATCCGCTGCGTTCGAGAGGAACGCCGTCTCTACGAGAATGCTCGGAACTGTTCCCATCCGCACGACATATACCGCACTGGGAACGAGCCCTTTGTTGTCCAGCCCCGTCGTTTGCACGAAGGCGTCCAGCACCTGCTGCGCCAGCTTGCGGCTTTCCGGTGTGAGCGCCTTCATCTCTTCGCTGGCGGGGTAGCTGCTCTGAGGGTAGGCGTCGTCATAATAAAGCACCATGGCCCCGCGCGTGTTCGCGTTAAAATACGAATTCGCATGAACGGAGACGAACAGATCGGCCTGCTGTCCATTGGTGAAGTCTACGCGTCCCTTGAGCGAAAGATAATCGTCGGTATCCCGGGACATGACCACCTCGTAGCCCCGCCGGACAAGCAGGTCCCGCAGCCGGCGGGCAATGTCCAGATTCACCGTTTTCTCTTTCAGGCCATTCACCCCGATGGCCCCGGGATCGGAGCCCCCATGTCCTGCGTCGACGACAATTTTCGCAGCCGAGACATGCCCCGGCAGCACCAGAAGGGCGAACGCGAGCAAAGCGGCCCGCATCCATGGTTTTCGCATCTTCCGGTCCACTCCTTCCTTGATCCGGTTTCTATTGTACGGGTACTTCTTGC
The DNA here is from genome assembly GCF_004000785.1 of Paenibacillus ehimensis NBRC 15659. GTDB lineage: Bacteria > Bacillota > Bacilli > Paenibacillales > NBRC-103111 > Paenibacillus_G > Paenibacillus_G ehimensis. The sequence continues at coordinate 975 of NZ_BILX01000091.1, forward strand.
ATCCGGTAAGCGGTAAAATATTCCTTCGCGCGAAGAAGTCCTTTGTTCAAGCGCGAAAGCGCATGTAAACTTTCTCCCCGCAAGAAAAGCTTCCTCGAAAGATACGAATGGTTCTTCCTCGAAAAGGCTTCGGCATGAAGCTTTTCTTCTTAAAAGTCCGCTTGTTCCTTCGCGAGTTATGGTATAATGACGTGTGGCATTTCGAAGCGGCCGATTGCATTTTTTACGAAAGAGGTATCCTATATTTTGAAAAAGAATACGCTCACGTTCATCCTCATGCTGCTGCTCGGGCTCGTCGCCGGAACGCTCATCGGCCAACTGCTGTCGCCGTATGCGGGCTTGTCCTTTTTGACCAAATCCGTAGAGCTGACCTGGCAGCCCAAAGCCGATCTGTTGGTCATCCGGTACGATTTGAATCTGCAGATTCGGCTGAATCTGATCAGCATCGTCGGGCTGGCGGCCGGCTTTTGGCTGTACCGCAAGCTTTAGGGCAAAAAGCGACTTGGGGCAAAGCCCCATTATACAAACTTTCGAAACGAGGGACCGGTTTATGACGCTCACGACAACCAAAACCTTGATTCTGGCTTCATCTTCCCCGCGCCGTCAGGAGCTGATCCGCTTCCTGCAATTGCCTTTCGTCGTCCAGGCGAGCGATGCGGACGAAACGACGGACGCCGGCCTGACGCCTTCGCAAATCGTTGAAGAGCTGTCCAGGCGTAAGGCGCTGGCAGTGCTCGCGCGTTTGAAAGCGGACGATTCCGCGCCGGAGGACGGAGTCGTTATCGGATCGGACACCATCGTCGTATGGCAGGGCGAAGTGCTCGGCAAGCCGCAGGACGCAGAGGACGCTTTCCGGATGCTTCGCGCGCTTCAGGGCACGGAACACGAAGTATACAGCGGGTTAGCCTGCATCGAGCTGACAGCGGATAGCGCCCCCAACGGCGAAGCCGCCAGCACGGAAGCTTCGGTTACGCGGCTCCCGGGGGCTGTTTATGCAAAGTCCGCCGATCGTCTTACGGGAAGCTGCCGCATGACCGTCGGGCACAGCGTGACCAAAGTCGGCATGAAGCCGCTCACGGACGAGCAAATTCGGAATTACATCCGGACGGGGGAGCCGATGGATAAAGCGGGGGCTTATGGCATCCAAGGCTTGGGCTCCACCCTGATTCAAAAGATCGACGGCGATTATTTTACCGTGGTCGGTTTGCCTATGTACCTGTTGTCCGAGATGTTGACGGCTCACGGGATCCGGGTGCCATAGAGCCGGACGCCTTCCGGCCGAATCCACGGGCAAATCGCAAAATGTCTCCAGGAAAGGCGCCCTTCATCCGGCGCTTTTCGCGTCCCTCTCGCTTCCGTTCCGACCATCAATTTCCAACGGGTTCAGGGACTGAAATCGACTTCGGCTTCCGAAGTGATATATAGGTTTTAGCGCTTGTCTTGCGCGCATCAGCGCTGTAGTCGTCGCATTTTACCGGTCGCTGTCATTTGACAAAACATCATGCTATAATGAGAAATCGGACATCTCAAAGAAAGAAGGGGAAGCATGGAATCGCCCAATATGACCCTGCGCGATGTCCCCAGCGAAGACCGACCGAGAGAGCGCATGATGTTGTATGGGGCACAAGCATTGAGCAATGCGGAACTGCTGGCCATTTTGCTCCGCACCGGTACATACCAGGAATCGGCCGTTCACGTTGCCCAGCGACTGCTTCTCGAATGCGGAGGTCTCCGTATGCTGACGGACATGAGCATGGAGCAGCTTACCGAAATTAAAGGCATCGGCGAAGCCAAAGCGCTGCAGATTCAAGCGGGCATCGAGCTCGGGAGAAGGCTGGCGCGAAGCACGATGAACGAAACGGTTACGATTCGCTCGCCGCAGGACGTCGCTGCGCTGCTGATGGAGGATTTGCGCTATTTGCAGAAAGAGCATTTTGTGTGCCTGTTCTTAAATACGAAAAATCACGTCATCGGGCAGGAAACCTTATCGATGGGCAGCTTAAACGCCTCCATCGTGCATCCCCGCGAAGTGTTCCGGGCCGCCATCAAGCGCAGCAGCGCTTCGATCGTATGCGCCCACAATCATCCGAGCGGCGATCCTACGCCGAGTCCGGAGGACGTGGAAATTACCAAGCGATTAGTCCAAGCGGGCGAAATTGTCGGGATTGACGTGCTGGATCATATCGTCATCGGCGACAAGCGCTACGTAAGTTTGAAGGAGCTTGGATTCATGTAATATAATGAAAGAAACGGGCCGGTCGGCAGGAGATTCGGGATTGGACGAACCCCGGCCGTCAGGCCGCAAATGCGCTGCCGCAGCAATGCGGCAGCTCCTCGTAAGCCGCATCAAACAAACCATTCCGCGTGATCAGCGCCTCAAATAGAGAAGGGAGCACCAACCATGTTCGGAGGATTCACAAAAGATCTGGGTATCGACCTGGGAACCGCAAATACATTAGTTTACGTCAAAGGCAAAGGCATCGTCGTGCGCGAGCCGTCCGTCGTCGCGATTCGCACGGATACGAAAACGATCGAGGCCGTAGGCAACGACGCGAAGAAGATGATCGGCAGAACGCCGGGCAATATCCGCGCGATTCGCCCGATGAAAGACGGCGTCATTGCCGATTTCGAGACCACGTCGACGATGATCAAATATTTCCTCCGTCAAGCGCAGAAGCAGCGCGTTTTGTTCCAACGCCACCCGAGCGTCATGGTGTGCGTCCCCTCGGGAATTACCGCAGTGGAGAAGCGTGCGGTAGAAGATGCGACGCGCCAAGCCGGCGCCCGCGATGCCTACACGATCGAAGAGCCGTTCGCCGCGGCCATCGGCGCCGATCTTCCAGTATGGGAGCCGACCGGCAGCATGGTGGTGGATATCGGAGGAGGGACGACCGAGGTCGCCGTTATTTCTCTTGGCGGCATCGTTACCAGCCGCTCGATCCGCGTGGCCGGGGACGAGATGGATGAAGCGATCATCCAATATATTAAACGCACATACAATTTGATGATCGGCGAGCGCACGGCGGAACAGATCAAGATGGAGATCGGTTCGGCACTGCCGTTGGAGCCGGCGACCCGTCTTGAAATCCGCGGCCGCGATCTCGTGTCCGGCCTGCCTAAAACGATGGCCGTGACGTCCGACGAAATTACCGAAGCGCTTGGTGACACGGTAAACAGTATCGTGGAGGCCGTCAAGGTGACGCTTGAGAAATGCCCGCCGGAGCTGGCGGCCGACATTATGGACCGCGGCATTGTCCTGACCGGCGGCGGGGGCTTGCTCCGCAATCTGGATAAGCTGCTGTCCCGCGAAACCGGCATGCCGGTGCTGGTCGCCGAGAATCCTTTGGATTGCGTGGCGATCGGCACCGGACGCGCGCTGGAGAACATTCATTTGTTCAAAACGAGAACCGGCCCTACAAGCAGGTCCAGGCGCTAAGCGCAGTATCGGGTTGGAAGGTGTAGCCATTGAAACTACTGGGGAATAAAAGACTGCTGATCTTGATGCTCGGCCTCATCTGTTTTATTGCGCTGATGGGGCTGACCTTCGGTCAACTGGGGTATAAAACTTGGCCGGAGAAATTTATGAAGGATACGATTTCATGGACGCAAGGACTGATTTATAAGCCGGTCGGTTTTATTGCCGGCGTGTTCGAAGAAGTGAACCGGCTGCGTACGCTGCATGAAGAAAATACGGTACTGCGGGAAACGTTGTCCCGATACGCCCGCGATACGACGCGGCTGAACGACTTGGAGCTGCAGAATGAACGGCTGCAGGCAGCGCTCGGCTTCACGGAGCGGCAAAAGTCGATGAACAAATATAACTTCCGGATTGCGGAAGTGGTGACGTTCCAGCAAGCGAACAAAACGATTACGATTAACTTAGGAGAAAAAGACGGCATCCGCCCGAACATGGCCGTTCAATCGGTCGAAGGCTTGCTCGGCCGTGTTGTTGCGGTTTCCAATTTTTATTCCGATGTTCAGCTTTTGACGGGTATTGATGACAAAGCCGCTTCTAATTCCAAAGCGATAACTGTTACCGTGAAAGGGAAAGAAAACGAATCGTTCGGTATGATCGAGCATTTCGATCCCGACAAACAGAAGCTGATCATGACGAAAATCGAACCCAACGATAAGCTTCAGGTAGGCGACACGATTATTACGCATGGAGCGGGACTTGTTTTCCCGCGCGGCATTGAAATCGGCAAAGTGGTGGAACGGTATGAGGGCGAAGCCGTCACCCATGTCGCCGCCATCGAACCGTTTGCTTCCTTCAACCATCTTCGCGAAGTATTCGTCATCGAAGTGCCGGAATTGAGGTGAGCCGCATGAGTCATAAAAAGCTGTGGCTGATGCTCTCCGTGTTGTTTCTGCTGGAAGGAACGCTTCTCCCGTGGCTCGTTCCCGTCGCCTGGCAATCGAAGGTTCAGGTGGACCCGCATTTCGTACTTGTTATCGTTTTATTTATCGGACTTTATATCAACCGGCATACGGCGCTTGTGTACGGCCTCGTTTTCGGTATGCTGCACGACTTCATCTATCATTCGCCTATGCTCGGCCCGGTATCGTTCGGGATGGGGCTTGCAGGCTATTTGGCCGGCATGCTGCAAGGACGCATTTATTCGAGCATCGTGATCAGCATGGTAGTGATCGGGCTCGGCAATTTGTTTTACGATACGGCGATCTACGGCTTGTTCCGGCTGTTTCGTGTCACACATACGAACCTTGAGTGGGTATTCCTTCATCAGATGCTGCCGAGCATGCTCATCAACCTGTTGTTTGCGCTTGCGATTTACGTGCCGATCCGCAAGCTTTTCGAGAGTCTTCCGGTGAAGCAGTCGGAGGAAATGGAATAATTTTTAACGCAAGGCAGCAGGAGAACGCCCGCGCCAAGCCGAATTGTATAGGCTTAGGAGGTAGGAGCGGTTATGGCGGCAGCTAAACATCATGTGACCATCAAAGGTGTGAAGGATGGATTGGTGTTTTTGCTTGACGACGCGTGCGAGTTTTCCGACGTGGTCGCCGAGCTGAGACACAAGCTGGAGAAGACGCATCAGCAAATTTTAACCGGCCCGATCATTCATGTGCACGTCAAGCTCGGCAACCGGGCGGTGACCGACGAGCAGCGGGAGCTGGTGCGCAGCATCATCAGTCAAAAGGGCAACCTGCTTGTCCAATCCGTAGAGACGGCAGATCCTTCGCACGAGCGAGCGCCGCAGGGGACTCCGGAAGTGAGAATCGTTCGGGGAATCGTCCGCTCGGGCCAGACGTTTTCGCACGAGGGCGACATTTTATATTTAGGGGACATTAACCCGGGCGGAGCTATCATCAGCTCGGGCAGCATATATGTGATGGGCTCGCTTCGCGGCATGGCGCATGCGGGGGTCGACGGAGACGAAAGGTCCATTATCGCCGCTTCGCATATGAGGCCGACGCAGCTTCGCATCGCAGGAATTATCAGCCGTCCTCCTGACGAATGGGGTCTTGGCGACGCTTTCGATACGTACATGGAATTCGCTTACGTAAAGGACGGCAAAATGGAAATCGACAAAATCCATCATTTGCACAAGTTCGGCTTGAATGTACACGCTTGATGGTAAAGGAGTGGGACCTATGGGAGAGGCAATCGTTATCACGTCCGGCAAAGGGGGCGTCGGCAAAACGACGACGTCCGCGAATATCGGAACGGCTTTGGCGCTGCAGGGAAAAAAGGTCGTCATGGTTGATACGGACATCGGTCTCCGCAACTTGGACGTCGTGATGGGCCTTGAAAACCGCATTATTTACGACTTGATTGATGTCGCCGAAGGACGGTGCCGACTGCCGCAAGCGCTCGTGAAGGATAAGCGCTTCGACGAGCTGTACATGCTGCCGGCTGCCCAGACGAAAGACAAGCACGCGATTTCGCCGGAAGCGGTTCGGCAAATTGTGGTTGAGCTCAAGCGCGATTTCGACTTTGTGATTATCGATTGTCCGGCCGGAATCGAGCAGGGCTTTAAGAATGCGGTAGCGGGCGCGGACAAGGCGATTGTCGTGACGACGCCGGAAAACGCCGCCGTACGGGATGCCGACCGCATCATCGGCCTTTTGGAAAAAGAGCCGAACGTCGAGTCGCCGAAGCTCGTGATCAACCGCATTCGTCCGAACATGGTCAAAAAAGGCGAGATGCTCGACATCGACGAGATTTGCTCTGTCCTTGCCATCGATCTGCTTGGCATCGTTCCGGATGACGAGTATGTCATTAAAGCGGCGAATATCGGCGAGCCAACCGTGATGAATCCGAATTCGCGAGCAGCGATCGCTTACCGCAATATCGCCCGACGGATGCTTGGCGATTCGGTGCCGTTGATGCCCATGGAAGAGAAAACCGGGGTGTTCAATAAAATGAAAAAGTTTCTCGGAATAGGATGAACGTCAGGTGCTGCACAAGCTGAAAAAAATCGATGTGCCCATCGTAGTCATACTTCTCGCCTTCATGGTCATCAGCACGATGCTCGTGTACAGCGCGACGCTAAACTCAAAAACAATTACGTTTGAACCGAAAAAAATAATCGTCATTTACATCGTATCCATTATTGCCTTTTTGGTCACCACCTTGATCGATTACCGGATACTGACCAAAGTATCCTTTTATTTATACGGATTCGGCGTGCTTCTTCTCATTGCCGTTCTATTGTTCGGCGAAAAGATCGGCGGGGCGAGAGGCTGGTTTTCCCTTCCGCTCGTCAAGCTTGACTTTCAGCCCGTGGAATTATTCAAAATCATTTTGATTCTAACTTTGGCCATGTTCATTGCCAGGCGCAAAGGGGAGCCGCTTGAGCTGCTTCAGGATGTTGTTCCCGTCGGCTTGATTACGTTCATCCCCGTTGTCCTGGTCGCGGTTCAGCCTGACCTTGGCAATGCGATGATTCTGGTTGTCATCTTGTGCGGCATGTATTGGATTGGCAACATGAGGCTAAGCTATTTGCTTATTGGGGCACTGGTCATTGCCGGGGCCGCCTATTTGTTTTTATATTTATTTCAGCATTATCATACGGATATTCAGCAGTTTTTCCAGGCCAAAAAATGGCCGACCCACTGGATGGACCGCATCAATACGTTTATTAGTCCGGAAACGGCCAGCAAGGACGACAAATGGCAGGTGGACAATGCCATCCGCGCGATCGGCTCGGGCTCGTTGATCGGGGAAGGCTATTTGAACGGATCGTCCGTTCATAGCAACCGGATTCCCGTCGTTTACACGGATGCGATATTCGTCGTTGTCGGCGAAGAGTTCGGTTTTGTCGGGGCCTCCGTTTTGCTGCTGTTGTATTTTGTATTGATTTACCGCATGATTCTCATCTCGATTTACTGCAACCACCTCGCCGGGACCTATATTATTATCGGTATCGTCTCCATGATGGTTTTCCAAATTTTCGAAAACATCAGCATGTGGATCGGTATTATGCCTGTAACCGGCATAACACTGCCATTCATCAGCTATGGGGGAACCTCGCTGCTGATCAACATGATTGCGATGGGGCTCGTTATGAGCGTGCGGCTGCACGATGACAAGCTGCTTGAGGATGAATGAACGAAGGTTAACAGCCATATGAAGCGAAGTGAAGCACCCTGGTGAAGGGTGCTTTTTTGCATCTAGCCTGGTTAGGTTTTGAGCGGAACCGAATCCATTCGTTGCTCCTTCTCCTTGTCCGTATATTTGCAGGTACAAGCTCATAGGATGGAATATACGAGCTTGAATGCGGGAGGGGCAGGGGGATGGAAACGAGAAAAAACGTCCGGGAACGCCGGTCCGAAAAAATACGCAAGCTGCAGGAAGGCGGAGGCCGCCGGCCAGGCAGAGACACGGAATATGCGCACTTCGAATTTCCGTCCGGAGGAGAGATTCGCGAATGGGAGTGGGACCGGGATAGCTTGGGCACGGGTAGCGAATGGAGGTTTCGATCCGACGACCCGCGCGGCTTGCCCGGACCTTATTCGCGGCAGGAGGGGCCGACGAGGCCGGACTTATACGATCCCGCCGATCCGGAGGAGGAATGGAACCGCAAATGGCAGCGGGAACTGTCCCGCATGAGCCGGGAGGACGACGGAGGAACGTTTTTTCGTCCGGGTGGCCCCCGCGCCGGGCGGCTTGCAGTCCGGCTGCTGATCAGCGGGATGCTGTTCGCTGCCGTATGGGGCATGTTTCTGCTGGACCGTCCTTGGGCGAATAAGGGCAAGCAGTGGGTAACCGCCGCTTTAACCGAGCCGTTCGATACGGTGGCGCTTGCCTCGTGGTACGAGAGCAAGTTCGGCAGCGCCCCTTCGTTTCTCCCGGCGATGAACCCTGCGAAGCATACGGAAGCGCAGAAGGTTGCTGTTGTCTCGAAGCACTACTTTCCGCCCGTCGCCGGTAAGCTCATTGCTCCGTTTACACCGGTGCAGGGCGGGGTTCTTGTGGAAGCGGCGGCTGGCTCGCCCGTGGCGACCATAGATACGGGACTGGTCACGTTCGCCGGCCCGAAAGAAGATATCGGCTTTACCGTGGTGCTTCGGCATGCGGAGGGCATGGAGTCCGTGTACGGGCATTTGGAGCCGGGAAAGGTGCAGCCAGGCGATTGGTTCAAAGGAGGAGAGTCGATTGGCACGATAGCGGAACCCGCAGGGGGGCAGGGAGCGGGAACGCTCTTTTTTGCCGTGTCGAAGAACGGTAAACCTGTCAATCCGATGGACGTGATTTCATTTGATTAAACCCGGGAGAGGCAGGCCGTGGAACGAATGGTTTGGCATCCGCTACCGCTTTCATCCGCTGTTTTCGATTCTGCTTCTGCTATCCGTATGGACGGGATATTTTATCGAAACGGCAACGCTGTTCGGAATCGTACTCATTCACGAGCTGGGACACGTCGCGGCTGCCCGGAGCTTCGGCTGGCGGATCCGGGAAGTGCAGCTGCTGCCCTTCGGAGGCGTCGCTTCGCTGGAGGACCCCGGCGGCGTTCCTGCCGTTCAGGACCTTGTCGTCGCTCTGGCCGGACCCCTGCAGAACGTCTGGATGATGGCGGTCGGCTCGTTTTTGACTGCGGTCGGTCTGTTCTCCGAGCCTTGGGGCTCCTATTTCGTACAGGCGAACCTGCTGATCGCCTTGTTCAATCTCCTTCCGGTGCTGCCGCTGGACGGAGGCAAGGTGATGCAGGTCCTGGTTGGGTGGTGGCTTCCTTATCAACGAACGATACAGGTGACAGCCGGAGCCAGTCTGCTGTTAAGCGCACTGTTGATCGGCGCCGCCGGTGTGCACCTGTTCTCGGAAAAAGGCGGCATTCAGCTCAATTGGCTGATGATCGGACTGTTTTTGCTTTACTCCAATTGGTACGAATGGCGAAGCGTGCCTTACCGCTTCATGCGTTTTCTGGTGCATCGCGAAGCGCGGTTCAAGGACATAAGAGAGGGGAAAGGAGCGCTGGCCGGACCGATTGTGGTGCCGGGGAACCGCAGAGTGACCGAGGTGGTACGGTTGTTCATGCGCGACCGGTATCATTTGCTTTATGTGCTGGACGACAAAGGGCGCATTCGCTATGTCGTACCCGAGCGCGCGGTGCTCGCTCATTACTTTGACAAAACAAAAAGAGGAAAGTCGCTTGCCGAGCTTTTCGCCTAAAGAATGTGGTACAATAGGGCCGAGGTGTTGCTGCACATGAAACGTATATTGGTGAAATGCGACGAAGAGCATACCGAGGTAGCCGTTCAGGAGAACGGCAAGCTCATGGAATATTACAAGGGCGAGCGGAATCAGGGGCAATTGGCCGGAAATATATATATCGGGCGCGTAGTGCGGGTGCTGCAGGGAATGCAGTCGGCTTTTGTCGATATCGGGCTGGAGCGCAACGGGTTTCTATATATTGACGACCTGCTGCCGGCCCATATGGATAAGCAGCCTAAGGAAAAGCCGCCCATCCATGATTTGGTCAAAGTGGGACAGCAAATTATGGTCCAGGTCGTCAAGGAGCCTGTCGGCACCAAGGGAGCTCGCGTTACGACGCATTTCTCGCTTCCGGGCCGCTTCGGCGTCTACATGCCATTCGCCGATTACATCGGCGTATCCCGCAAAATCGACAGCGCCGCCGACCGCGAGCGGTTGAAACGGATGGCGGAGCGTCATCTGCGGCCCGGAGAAGGCTTCATCGTGCGTACGGCAGCCCTGGGAGAGCCCGAGGAGGCGCTGGCGGCCAATCTCGAGGAGCTTCGTATCCGCTGGCAGCAGCTGGAGAAAATATCCCGATCGGACGGAGACGTGCCGCGCAAAATTTACAGCGATCTGGAAATGCTCCCGCGTTTGCTGCGCGATTTGGTCCGTGACGATGTACAGGAGCTGATTGTAGGCTCCGAGCAGTTGCTGCAGGAGGTGCGCGGACTTATCGCCTCCCCTCGTTCGGAGGGGCTCGCCGATCGGGTCAAGCTTCGTCCCCATACCGACCCGATTGCGGAATATGGGGTGGAGAAACAGCTCGAGCAAGGACTTAGGCGCAAGGTATGGCTGGACAACGGCGGATATTTGATCGTTGACCGGACGGAGGCACTGACCGTCTTTGACGTTAATACGGGCAAGTATACGGGCTCGATCGATCTGGAGCAGACGGTGTTCGACACGAACCTCGAAGCGGCCAGAGAGATTGCGAGACTTCTACGGCTGCGCGATATCGGGGGACTGATCATCATCGACTTCATCGATATGGAAACGGAAAGCTCCCGCCAGCAGGTGCTCGAAGAGCTGATACGGGAAACGAAGAAGGACCGGACGAAGACGGTCGTCGTCGGATGGACTAAGCTCGGGCTTGTGGAGCTGACGCGCAAAAAAGTGCGGGACAGCAAAGAGGCGGCGGCTCTGAAATCGTGTCCGACCTGCGGAGGCAGCGGATTTGTCGAAAGCAGCAATTAAAGTCTTGCTTTTTGTTTAGGCTTTGTGATATTATATTTCAGTATGTTGCTATAGCATGCTGTAACCGCACGAAGCGGGTTGTTTCAAGCGTTTGTCCGGTTCGGACAACCACCTGGCTTTAGGCGAGTCTGAGACATGAGGAGGTGCAACAATGTACGCAATTATTGAAACTGGTGGTAAACAGTACAAAGTCCAAGAGGGCGATGTTCTTTACATCGAAAAACTCGAAGCAGGCGAAGGCGAAGCGGTGACGTTTGACCGCGTATTGGCCGTATCCGGCGCTAACGGTTTGGTGGTAGGCGCTCCGGTTGTTTCCGGCGCTTCCGTATCGGGTAAAGTTGAAAAGCATGGCAAAGGCGAGAAAATCATCGTTTACAAATACAAAGCGAAGAAAAACTATCGCCGCAAGCAAGGCCATCGTCAACCTTACACTAAAGTTGTGATCGAAAAGATCCAAGCGTAAGAAGCCATGATTCGGGTCGCGATAACACGGGGGCCGGGCAGGCGGATTGAACGTTTTACCGTTGACGGACATGCGCAATACGACGAACCGGGCAAGGACATTGTTTGTGCCGGCGTCTCTGCCGTTACCGTAGGAACGGTAAACGCCGTCGAAACGCTGACGGGAATTCAGCTTGGAACGCGCATGAAGCACGGACTGCTTCAAGTCAAGATTCCGGCGGAGCTCGAGGCGGACATCGACGAAAAAGTACAGCTGCTGCTGGAAAGCATGGTTGTCATGCTGAAATCTATTGAACAATCGTATGGTGCATATATAGCGATGCAAGATACATCATCAATCGAGTAAGGAGGTAGACAGACATGTTGCAATTGAATCTTCAGTTGTTTGCATCCAAAAAGGGTGTAGGTTCCACAAAGAACGGTCGTGACAGTATTGCGAAGCGCCTTGGCGTTAAGCGTGCCGACGGTCAAAAAGTGACGGCAGGAAGCATCCTCGTTCGTCAACGCGGAACGAAAATTCACCCGGGCAACAACGTGGGAATCGGCTCGGACGATACGCTTTTTGCTAAGATTGAAGGCGTTGTGAAATTCGAACGTTTAGGCCGCGATCGTAAGAAAGTGAGCGTCTACCCTGTGTCGGCTGCTCCGGTAGCCGCAGCAGTGGAAGTTTAATTTCCATCATCAACGTCCAAACCCCTGGCGAACGATGCTCGCCGGGGTTTTTTCTTAGTTGGACCCGGAATATTTTGTAAGTTCATGGAGGGACACCGTGAATTTTGCCGCACGGCGTGCTATACTGATAGGATAAAGGACGAACCGGAACGGAGAGGGTAAGCGTGACGTCGAACGCACAAGGTCGTACTAACGATGTACAATTTTACGATGCGGCGAAGCCGATGACGGCGCTGGGGGCCTTGCTCGATGGGCCGGATTCGGACCTTCGTTTGCTTCGGTTATTCAATCATTACCGGCATGACTGGATGAACGATATCCAAATTTTGATGGGCTACGTGCAGTTGAAAAAGTATGATAAATTGCTTCCGTTAATGGAGAAAATAAAAGAGAAGGTCAGGCAGGAGAGCTATGTCTCCAAGCTTGGGATACCTTCCTTGATCGTGTATCTGCTAACATTTCAGGCAGAGGTCAAAGAACTGCGCCTTGAAATAGCGCTGGAAGAAGAAATTCATCTGCAGGAGCTTATGGAACCGCAGGAAGCGGCGGATGCCGTTATGGCGATGCTCGCTTGTTTCAGGGAAGAAGCCGGCGATTCCAAAGACGAAGAGAATGTTCTTGAATTACGGCTGGTCCGGACGAAAGACCGTTTGAAGCTGACGGCCTGTTACGAAGGGAAATATGCGGCACAGCGGCTGCAGCGTAAAGAAAGAGCGCTTCAGGAAACGAACGAAAGCTTGGAAACGTATTACGGCGAACATACGGCTGTGTGGACGTTATGGTGGTCCTACCGGCATTGATACATAAAGAGGGTGAACTTGATGTTTGTAGACAAGGCGAAGATTTATGTTAAAGGCGGTGACGGAGGCGACGGTTTGGTTGCTTTCCGGCGGGAGAAGTACGTTCCCGAGGGAGGACCGGCCGGAGGCGACGGCGGGGATGGCGGCGATGTCATTTTCCGTGTGGACGAAGGATTGCGCACGCTGGTGGATTTTCGGTACCAAAAGCACTTTAAAGCGCAGCGCGGTGAAAAAGGTCGAAATAAAAGCCAGCACGGAGCGAATGCGGATGATATGGTCGTGCGGGTTCCGCCAGGAACGGTTGTCATCGACGACGATACCCAGGAGATCATTGCCGATTTGACGCGTCACGGTCAGGAAGTGATCGTGGCCAAAGGCGGCCGGGGAGGCCGCGGCAACACCCGGTTTGCGACACCCAATAACCCGGCTCCGGAAATAGCCGAGAACGGGGAAGAAGGCGTCGAACGCTGGGTTGTGCTTGAACTGAAGGTTATGGCGGACGTCGGTCTGGTCGGTTTTCCGAGCGTAGGGAAATCGACGCTATTGTCTGTCGTATCGGGCGCCAAGCCGAAGATCGGGGCGTATCACTTTACGACGTTGACTCCGAATCTGGGAGTGGTCGAGGTAGGCGACGGACGCAGCTTCGTCATGGCGGATTTGCCCGGTTTGATCGAAGGGGCCCACGAAGGAATAGGATTGGGTCACGAGTTTTTGCGGCACGTCGAACGGACGCGGATCATTGTCCACGTGGTGGACATGGCGGCGACCGAAGGGCGCGATCCGTTCGAAGACTGGGTCAAAATCAACGACGAGCTGAAGCTTTATAACGCGAAGCTGGAAGAGCGGCCGCAGATCGTCGCTGCCAATAAGATGGATATGCCCGGTGCGGAGGAGCAGCTTGCCGAATTTAAGCGCAAGCTTGCCGAAATCGGCAAAGAAGTAGATATTTATCCGATTTCCGCCCTGTCCCGGACCGGTGTGCAGGAGCTGTTGTACAAGGTCGCCGACAAGCTGGAGGCCATTCCGGAAATGCCGATGGTGGACGAACTGGTTGAATTGTCGGAGCGTAAGGTGTACCGTTTGGAGGCCGAGGAAGGCGAGGACTTCACGATTCGTCGGGAAAACGAAGTCTTCGTTGTCGACAGCCCGAGCATTGAGAAGCTCATCAAGCGGACGAACTTCAGCACCCATGAATCGGTGATGCGGTTTGCGCGCATTTTGCGGAAGAAGGGTGTCGATCAAGCGCTGCGCGAGCGTGGGGCGAAGGACGGGCAGACGATTCGCATCGGGGATTTCGAATTTGAGTTCGTAGAACAGGAATAGACAATCGAAAGCATCAATCTCACGTGTGATAAACATGTGAGGTTGATGCTTTTTTATTGATTAGTTTGGTGCATATACAAATGGAACGATAAGAAAAAGGCTATTGAACTTTTTGGATTTGAATTGTATAGTAAATATATGTGATAAAACATTACATTTATTTGACGTTTGGCCTTGTGAAAATCGCTTGTATATTTGGTTGAATGATCAATTCATGTTATTATAATTAACATTAATATTTGATGGAGGATACGGAGCCTTAGACAGGCCTTCGTATCCGTATATACCTCGCTCTCTCGTGCTCTACCTTTACCTTTCACATGCGAAGGGTCAATATTTTCCGGAGGTGATTCCGTTTTGAAGGAGTGGATCAAAGCGGTAGGGACCCGGAAACCCGGGACCCGGCACTTGAGCTATGACGAAGCGGTGGCAGCCGCACACGCCATTGCGCGCGGAGACTCGACGGATGCGCAGACGGCCGCATTTCTGATGGCGATGCGGATGAGAGGGGAATCGGAAGAGGAAATGACGGGCTTCATCGATGTTTTCCGCAAATATTCCCTGCCCTATCGCTCGTTCTCTCACTCGCTTAACTGTGCCGGTCCGCATGACGGACGGTCGTGCTTTCCGGTGACGATTCCGGTCTGTCTGCTGCTGGCATCCGTCGGCTTTCCCCAAGTACTGCATGGCAGCGAATCGTTTTCCCCGCGAACGGGGCAATCGCTGAAATCGCTTCTGGAAGGGCTCGGGATTCAAGTCGTGCTTGGGGCGAGAGAATGGGAAACGGCATTTTTGCAGCTCGGCATCGGTTTTATCTGGACGGAGCTCATGTGTCCGCCGTTCGGCCGCTTACGCCCCGTTCGGGAGCAAATGGGCTTGAGAACGTTGCTCGATACGGTCGAGCAGGCCATGAATCCGGTTCACTCGCAAAATATCGTCCTTGGGGTTCGTCATAAGACGGCGATGGAGCGGCTGCTGAAGCTGCTGCCGAAATCCGGAGTGGAAACGGCTTACCTTATCCAAGGGATGGAAGGCACGGAAGATTTGCCGCTTCACAAAAACAGCTCGATCCGCAAGGTTACGCCATGGGGCGACGAGGCCAGCACGATCGATCCCGGGACGTTCGGCTTTCACGGTGCCCCCTTGGAGAAATGCGGCAAAGAACGCCAGCTGGAGCTGCTGGAGCGCATCGTGCAAGGGGAAGAAGCGCCGGAATTGCGCAACGAGCGGGAGCATGTCGTGTTTAATGCCGGGCTGCGATTGTATTGGTTTGACAAGGTCGGCTCGTACGAGGAAGGCTTCCAGCTCGCCCGTTCCTTATTGCAGCGCAAAGAAGCGTTTAAGCTGCTGGTTAAATGGCGGGAGCTCAGCGGCATCGGCCGGAGCGGAAAGCTGTCACGGAAGAAAATGAGCGGTTAATGGGAGCGGGCTGCAAAAGCTGAAAAGTGATGTTAGGGAGGGCGCTCAATAAGGGCGCCCTCTTTGCTTTTGACGCGGGAAGAAGATCAAACCTGCTGCGGGTCGATGAGCTGCGTCCAATGCACGGCAGAATTACCGGCTTCGTCGTAGCCCGCCGTTCCAACCCACACGTGGGGATTCGGCCCTTCGGTAAAATAATGCTCCAGCAGCTTGCGGAAAATAAACGGGATGTCGCGGTGGAGCACCTGATGGCGCGGAATCCAATGCAGCTCTCCCTCGTCGGTAGAGCCGACGTCCCTTTTCAAAGCTTCGGCCGTGTAGATAAACTGCTGGCGTACCTCCTGCTGGTTAAGGCGTATCAAGATGTACTGCAGCCGCAGATTCGCGATATGCTCCGCCAGCAGTCCGGTTTCCTCGTGAATTTCCCGAAGGACTGCAGCCGCCGGATCGCCGATTTCGTGCGGCTCCAGATGTCCGCCAACGGACGCCCACAAGCCGGGGGACAGCGTCCGGTTAGGCGAGCGCTTCATCATAAGCATATCGTTTCCGTGAAATAAGATAGCCGTAGCCATCAAACGGGCTCGTATCAAGCTTCGTCCTCTCCTTTATGCTTTACGCGGATGTAATGAATACCACTTTATCATAAAATATCGAAAAAAGCCTATTGCGGGAAGTCTTCGCTTTGCGCTATAATGTCCACTAGGTAAAAACAATCGTCTTTGTAGAGAGGACTGTTACAGTGCCGGAAAAACAAGCCGTTCAGGATAGCCGGATCGGGACGGAGCGCTACTTTTTGGTGCGTGAAGATATACTGCCCGAGGCGCTGATTAAGACGGTGCAGGCCAAAGAGCTGCTGGCCCGCGGAGAGGTGAAAACCATTCATGAAGCGGTGGAGCAGGTAGAGCTGAGCCGAAGCGCTTTTTACAAGTATAAGGACGGGATTTTCCCGCTCAGCAAGCTCGAACGGGAGCGGATCGTGACGATCTCGATGGATCTGGAGCATCGGCCGGCGATTTTGTCCCGGGTTCTCGCCATGATTGCAGGGCTTGAGGGCAACGTGCTGACGATCCACCAGACGATCCCGCTGCAGGGCGTAGCCAACGTTGTCATCTCGGTGGAAACGTCCATGATGGGCGAGAACGTGGCCTCGCTGCTCGATAAGCTGCGCAGCCAGGAAGGAGTAAGCCGGGCCGCTTTGGTGGGGCAAGGCTAGAACCAATTTTTGGGACTATCTACTTTATGCACTACTACAATCAGGAGGAACCCTATGAAACCGGTCAAAGTTGGATTACTCGGTCTCGGTACGGTCGGTACCGGGGTCGTTCGCATCGTGGAAGGACATCAGCACGATCTGATGAGCCAATCGGGCTCGCCGATCGAGATCGTTAAAATTTTGGTGCAGGATAAAAACAAGGCCCGCAATATCAGCGTTTCGCCGGATATGCTGACGGAAAATCCCTGGGATGTCATCGAGAACCCGGAGATCGACGTGATCGTCGAAGTCATGGGCGGCATCGAGCTGACGAAGCAGCTGATGCTCGGTGCGCTGGAGCGCGGCAAGCACATCGTGACGGCCAACAAGGACCTGATGGCGCTGCACGGTCCGGAAATATTGGCGAAGGCCGCCGAGAAAGGCTGCGACGTCTTCTACGAAGCAAGCGTAGCCGGCGGCATCCCGATCATCCGCACGTTGATCGAAGGCTTTTCTTCGGACCGGATCACCAAGATTATGGGTATCGTCAACGGTACGACGAATTATATTTTGACGAAAATGAGCCAGGAAGGCGCAGCTTACGCCGATGTGCTGAAGGAAGCACAGGAGCTCGGCTATGCCGAAGCCGACCCGACCTCCGATGTCGAAGGCTTCGATGCGGCGCGGAAAATGACGATTCTCGGCACGCTTGGCTTTCACGCGAATGTCGCGCTAGCCGACGTGGAAGTGAAGGGGATCTCCGGCGTAACGAAAGAGGATATTGCGTACGGCAAACGTTTGGGTTATGAAGTCAAGCTGCTCGGCATCGCCGAGCGCCAGGACGAGCATATCAGCATCAGCGTTCAACCGACGATGGTGAAGACGTCGCACCCGCTGGCGTCCGTCAACGGAGTGTTCAACGCCGTCTACGTGTACGGAGAAGCGGTGGGCGAGACGATGTTTTACGGCCCCGGCGCGGGCGAGATGCCGACGGCAACGTCGGTTGTGGCCGACCTTGTCGCTGTCGTCCGCAACCTGAATCTTGGCGTGAACGGCCGTCGCGGGTTCATCCCGTACAAAGAGAAGAAGCTGAAAACCGACGAGCAGATCGCTTCCAAAAACTTCATCCTGCTGCACGTCGCCGACAAAGCGGGCGTGCTTGCCCAAATCACGCAGGTGTTCGCCGAGCACGGGGTTAGTCTGGAGTCGGTTCTGCAGCACCCGAATGCGACGAATCCGCTTGCCGAAATTATCATCGTTACCCACGACGCCAACAAGGCGGCGATGAACAAGGTGCTCAAACAATTCGAAGCTATGGACGTCGTTCATGCGATCAAAAGCGTATACCGAGTGGAGGGCTAATCGAAATGAGATACATGGGACTGCTGCAGACCTATAAACAATACTTGCCGGTGAACGACAACACGCCGCTGCTCACCCTGCAGGAAGGCAACACGCCGCTCGTCCGCGCGGAGAATTTGTCGAACGAGCTCGACCTCGACATTTATTTCAAATATGAGGGCTTGAACCCGACCGGCTCGTTCAAAGACCGCGGGATGGTTATGGCCGTTGCCAAGGCGATGGAAGAGGGTAGCCGCACGATTATGTGCGCCTCGACAGGGAATACGTCGGCAGCGGCGGCCGCTTATGCCGCGCGCGGCGGGCTGAACTGCATCGTGCTGATCCCGAACAACAATATCGCGCTCGGCAAGCTGGCTCAGGCAATTATTTACGGCGCCAAGGTCATTGCGATCGAAGGAAACTTCGACCGTGCGCTTGAGATCGTACGCGAAATTACGGCCAAGCATCCGATCACGCTGGTGAACTCCGTCAATCCGTTCCGGATTGAGGGCCAGAAGACGGCGGCGTTCGAGGTGTGCGACCAGCTTGGCAAAGCACCGGACTATCTCGCGATTCCGGTCGGCAACGCGGGCAACATTACCGCTTATTGGAAAGGGTTCAAGGAGTACTATGAGAACGGCAAATCGAAATCGCTGCCGAAAATGATCGGCTTCGAAGCAGAGGGGGCAGCGGCCATCGTGCGCGGCGAACCGATCCCGAACCCGGAAACGATCGCGACGGCGATCCGCATCGGCAACCCGGCCACTTGGAAGGGTGCGGAAGCGGCGGCCAAAGATTCCGGCGGTCAAATCAATTTCGTGACGGACGAGCAGATCTTGCAGGCCTACAAGACGATTGCCGCGCGCGAAGGGATCTTTGCCGAGCCGGCTTCGGCGGCTTCGATCGCCGGCGTCATGAAGCTGAAGAACGAAGGCTACTTCGAGAAGGGCCAATCCGTTGTGTGCGTGCTGACGGGACACGGTCTCAAAGATCCGAACATCGCCATCAAGAGCGTCAGCGCGGAACCGATGGTCGTGCAAGACTCCGAAGAAGCGGTCATGGAAGCGATCCGCAAGCTCGAAGGTTAGGGGCGTCGCGGTCACTATGGAAAACAGCAGCAGGAGAGTGCGCGTCAAGGTGCCGGCCAGCACGGCCAACCTCGGCCCCGGCTTCGATACGCTGGGAATGGCATTGAATTTGTATGCTTGGATTGAAATGGGTCTTGCCGAGACAACGCAGATCGAGCTTTTTGGCGATCAGATGAACGGCGTGCCTGCGGATAAAAGCAATCTCATTTACAAAGTAGCCCAAATGGTGTTCGAACGGGCGGGTGTCCGTCATCCGGAGCTGTACATTGCGATGTACAGCGACATTCCGTTGACGCGCGGCCTGGGCAGCAGCGCTTCGGCGATTGTCGGCGCGCTGGCTGCGGCTAACGCGCTGATCGATCGTCCGTTTACCGACGACGACTTGTTTCAAATGGCGACGGAGCTGGAGCAGCACCCCGACAATGTCGGGGCCTCGCTGTTCGGCGGCATCGTCGTCGCCTTCTGGGACGGCAAGCGGGCGGAGCATATCCGCATCGAGCCGCATGAACAGTTGGAAGTGCTGGTGGCGATCCCGCACTTCCAGCTGTCGACGGACAAAGCTCGCGGGGTGCTGCCGCGCGAGCAGAGCCTCGAGAACGCCGTCTTCAACGTCGGCCATTCGTCGGTGCTGGTAGCCGCCCTGTGCACCGGGCGGCTCGATATGATCGCGCGCGCGATGAAGGACGCGCTGCATCAGCCTTACCGGGCTCCGCTCGTGCCCGGGCTCGCCAAGATCCTCGCCGAAGCGACGGACCATGGCGCGCTCGGCGTCGCGCTTAGCGGCGCGGGTCCGACGATGCTGGCGCTCGTCGACCGCCGCAGCTCCCGGAAGGCGGAGCTTGAGGCGTTCATGCGGGGAACGTTGAAGGAAGAGGGGATCGAGGCCTCTACGATGTGGCTGAGTCCCGACAGAGCCGGGGTTCAGGCGCACCGCTTGACCTCTGCGGACAGCGGACGTACATTATTTGAAATGATAAAGGGAGAGAACCGGGCATGAAGCGAATATCGCTCCTCGGACCTGGAACGTACACCGAAGAATCCGCACATCATTATCTTGGTCGGGACGCTTTTGAATACGTAAATTACAAATTGATTGCGGATGTGTTCGAATCGACGGTGAACGGTGTGACCGATTACAGCGTGATTCCGATCGAGAATACGTTCGAAGGCTCTGTCAGCCTGCATATGGACTGGCTCGTGCACAATGTCGACCTGCCGATTCAGGCGGAATGGATTTATCCTATTTCGATTAATCTGCTGCGTTTGCCCGGAGGACCGGGCGGTGCGGACGAACTGGAGGAGGCTTGCGGAGCGATCCGCAAAATATATTCTCACGGGGTGACTTTGGCGCAGTGCCAGCAGTTTCTGCGTACGCATTTGCCCAATGTCGAACTGGAGCCTGTGGGCAGTAACGGCGAGGCGGCGCGCATGGTCAGAGAGCTCGGAGACCCTGCCGCCGCTGCGCTTGCGCCGCTCGGTGCAGGAGCATTGTACGGGCTGGAAACGCTGGCGGCGGGCGTGCAGGACCATCAAAACAATTTTACGCGTTTCGTGCTGATCGGCCACGAGAAGCCGCCGCTTAAAGAGACGGCCGACCGGAAAACGACCATCCTGGTCACGCTGCCGGAGGATTTTCCAGGCGCGCTGCATCAGGTGCTTTCGGCGTTTGCCTGGAGGCGCATCAACTTGTCCAAAATCGAGTCCCGACCGACGAAGAAAAAGCTGGGAAGCTATTTTTTTTATATCGACATCGAGGCTTCGATGGATTCCGTGCTGCTTCCCGCAGCTCTGCAAGAAATCGAGGCTATCGGCTGTCAAGTCCGGCTCATGGGCTGCTACCCTACGTTTGCTTACGGAACTCAAACGGCAAAGGTCTAGCCCGATTGGCATAAGTCGTCTGCCGGATGAACGCAAACATTCGACGCTCCCGCCGAAATTTCGTAAACGATTAGCTGCCGTAGGACGACAACCGACAATATTTTTCTATAAACCGATAGATTTAAGGGAATCCGCTGCGGCGGGTTTCTTTTTTTGGGGTTTTGCCTAGACGCCGGGGATTACGCTCTACCGTGCATGTAGAGGGAAGCGGCGGTTTCGTACCATTTTTTTCGTTTCGGATGGTCAAATGCCTACTTTGCTGCATAAACTGTAATGTCATTTTGTTCCGGAGCGCCAGCGGGCTTCATGGAGCCGGTCCCGGGCCGGAAAAAGTCAATACGACTTCCGCACAACTTGAAGGAGGTTTATGCAGTGAAGATTCATATCGTCAAGAAAGGCGAGTCGCTCTACGGGCTTTCCCAAAAGTACGGCGTCGAGCTCGACAAGCTGATCGCGGCCAACCCGCAAATCACCGATCCGAACGTCATCGATGTCGGGCAGAAGGTGAAAATCCCCCATGCGCCGAAGCCGGTAGCCCCCCCGCCAACGGATTATTTGTATAAGCACGTCGTAGTTCAGGGGGACTCGCTATGGAAGTTGGGCAAAGCGTGGGGAGTTCCGCTCGCGGACATGATCGCGGCAAACCCGCAGCTTAAAAATCCAAATGTATTGATGACCGGCGATGTCGTCTACATTCCGAAGCCGGGCTCGAATCCGAATCCTTACCCGCCCGCCGCTCCGCAAGCTCCGCTGCCTGTTGAAGCGTCTCCGATCTCGGAGCTTCCGCTCGCGCCGAACGTAGGTATGCCTAATGTGGGTTCGCAGCCGGAGATGGAGACGCCGCATGTGGGGCCGCTCCCGAATTTGGGTATACCGCACGTCATGCCGCTGTCAAATATTCCACAGCCAAACGTGACGCCATTGTCGGTACAGCCGAATATCCCGCAGCCAAATGTGGAGCCATTTTCGATTCAGCCGAATATTCCGCAACCAAATGTGGAGCCCTTTT
>NZ_BILX01000092.1 GCF_004000785.1 Paenibacillus ehimensis NBRC 15659
CGGCGGCCGCCGTCCCGGCCGTGCCCGCGAGCCCGGGAGCGGCTGTGCTGACGCCGGGCTGAGGCCCGCCGGGAGGGCCGTGCGGCTGCAGCTCGCGGTAGGCCTCCGGGTCGAAGACGAAGGTGCACGTCATCGTCTCCGGGGTGACGCCGGTCCGTTCGACGAAGCTCCAATAATAAGGGCGGTGGTTCAAATCCTTGTCGGCGGAGGGCGACAGCTTCACGGTCACGTAGGCCGGATGCTTCTCCATAATGTCGCACTGCTCCGCTTCCAGATAGCGCAGCACGAAGGAGCGGATTTGGTCCGCCGTCATGGTCATAGCCGGGCCTCCTCCCCGCCGTGGTTCTGCCCGTGGATAGGGTGTCCTGCCGCGTTCAGGATGCCTTGCAGGCGCATGTTCCCTTGCGCCTCCTGCTCCACCTCGGAGCGGACGACGGTGAACGAGCGCCCCAGTTCGTCAAGCTGCCGGCGGATATCTTCCTGGCTGCGCGAAGACAAGATCATTTTGGCCAGATGCGATTCGAGCGACGTTTTTTTCTCGAACCGCTCCAAAATCGTATCCAGCTCGCCGATGACCAGCTCGAACATGTTGATTTTCTCATGCAGCAGCGATAAAATATGCTCTTCAATGGTGCCAAGGGTGGACAAGTTGTAGATTTTGACGTCCTCCTGTTGGCCGAGCCGGTGTACGCGGCCGATCCGCTGCTCCACCCGCATCGGGTTCCACGGAAGGTCGAAGTTGATCATATGGTGGCAAAACTGCAGATTGATGCCTTCGCCCCCGGCTTCGGTAGCGATCAGCACTTGGGCCCGGTTGCGGAACAAGTCCATCATCCAGTCCTTTTTGCCCCGGTTCATGCCCCCCCGGTAAGGAACGGCCGAAATTTTCCGCTCTTTCAAATATTGCAGCAAATATTCCTGAGACGCCCGGTATTCCGTGAAAATAATCACTTTTTCCCCGATGTCGCCGATCAGCTCCATCACTTTTTCGGCCTTCGTATTCGCTTTAATGCTGCGGATCAGCTCGACGAGCTCCCAGATTTTGGCGCGGAGCGGCGAGTTCTCTTCGGTTTTCTTGAACAGGTTGACCAGGGTGATGAATACCGCATCCCGGCTGGAGCACACCTCGCGCTGCAGCGTGACAAGCGACAAAATGCTGCCGATATCGCCGCCGGACTCCTCGTACCGCCCGCGGACGAAGTTGGTCACGCCGTCGTACAGCGCCTGCTCCTCGGGAGACAGCCGCAATGGAATATTGCGCACGATCCGTTTGGTGAAATTCACGTTGCCGTCGCTGCGCCGATTGCGGATCATAACCTTGCTCAGCTCCTGCTGAAGCTGCTCTTCGTTCTTCGGAATCCGCTTGTCCACGACGAAATTCGCCTGAAAGCTGCCTTGACCGCCAAGCTGCCCCGGTTTGAGCAGGGTAATCAGGTTATACAGCTCTTTCAGGTCGTTCTGCACGGGCGTCGCCGTCAGCAGCAGGCAGTACTTTTTGCGCAGCTCGTTGATAAATTGGTAGTTGGTCGTCTTTTTGTTCTTCAGCTTGTGCGCCTCGTCCACGATCAGCATATCGTATTCCAGCCCGAGCACGATGTCCCGGTGCGGGTCCCGCTTGGCCGTATCCATCGAGGCGACGACGACATCGTTCGCGGCCCACATGTATTCTTTTTTCTGGGCGACGGCAGATATGCCGAATTTCTGGTTCAGCTCGCGCACCCACTGCAGCACCAGCGAAGCGGGGACGAGAATGAGCACTTTGCGGACCAGTCCGCGGATCATGTACTCCTTGAGAATAAGGCCGGCCTCGATCGTTTTGCCGAGCCCGACCTCGTCCGCGAGAATGGCCCGTCCGCGCATCTCGGTCAGTACTTTTTTGGCGGTATCGATCTGATGGTCCATCGGCACCAGATTCGGCAAATGCGACAAGCATTGGAGCTCGTCGAAGCTGCGGATCAGCCCCGATTGCTCGGCCTCTTCGGCCAGCCGGAACATCGTCCAGTCGTCCCAAGGACCGTTGCGCTGCGCCCGGTCGTGCAACTCCTCGAACCAATCCCGTTCAAAATACAGCTGAACATGCTCATTCAATTGACGCACGCGTTCTTTTCGCTCGGTGGATTGCATCGGACGCGCTCCTTTTCCATCGGGTAACGAATCGAGTCAATTTTTAGTATGCACGAAAATAAAGTCTTTCAAACGAACCTGCAATGCTATATGATGAAAGGGATGGGGCCTGGCGGACGGACGCCGGGCTCTTGATTTCCGCAGTGGCGGAGCAGCGGTATACGAAGGAGAGCCAATCGATGCGGCCGGAGCCCATCCGGATCGCGGGAGGGCCGGCTTAACGGCCGATGGCAACAGAAAAAGGGAGTGATCGCGGATGACGCAGGAATGGCGATGGATTCGGTCCGGCTATGGTTCGCCGGCTTACAATATGGCGGTAGACGAAGCGATACTGACCGCGCACGGCGAAGGAGCGGCGCCGCCCACCGTGCGGTTTTACGGCTGGAATCCTCCGACGCTGTCGATCGGTTATTTTCAGAAGGCGAAGGAAGAGATCGATTTTGATGCGCTGGAGCGTGAAGGCATCGGCTTTGTCCGCCGGGCGACCGGGGGAAGGGCGGTTCTTCATGACAAGGAGCTGACGTACAGCATTATCGTGTCCGAGGACTACCCCGGCATTCCGCGAAGCGTGACGGAAGCGTACCGCGTGCTGAGCGAAGGGTTGCTGCTCGGCTTCCGCAAGCTCGGACTGGCAGCCGATATGGTGCAGCTCGAAAGCGAAGAGGACAAAAGCAAGTACGAGTCGATGGGCTCCGCGGCCTGCTTCGATTCGCCTTCCTGGTACGAGCTTGTCGTGGAGGGGCGCAAGGTGGCCGGCAGCGCGCAGACCCGGCAGAAGGGCGTTGTGCTGCAGCACGGGTCGATTTTGCTCGATCTCGATGCGGACCAGCTGTTCCGGCTGCTGAGGTTCAAGAACGAACGGATGATGGAGCGGATGAAGCAGCAGTTTTTGCGGAAGGCGGTTGCGATCAACGATCTGCTTCGCGGCGTCGGACAACCTCCGGTTGGACCGGAGCAGACGGAAGAGGCGTTTCTGGCCGGCATAGCCGAAGGAATGGGCGTAAAGCTGGTTCCGGGAGAGCTGACCACGTACGAGCGGGAGCTGGCGGAACGGCTGGCGGAAGAAAAATACGGCAATGAAGAATGGAACCTTCGGAGATAGCGCTCCGAAGGTTTTTTTTGTCTTATCCGTTATTGAGGAATGCAAGAGGAAATGGCTTGCTCGAAGGCTTGCTGCAGGCGGCGCGTGACCGGTCCCGGGCTGCCTGAGGCCACGGGAATGCCGTCGACGGAAATGACGGGCGTTACTTCGATAGTGGTACCGGTGACGAACGCTTCCTCCGCCTGCCGGAGATCATCCAGGGTGAACGGCGTTTCGGCTACGGGGATGCCAAGCTCGCGGGCCAGACGCAGCGCGACGGCGCGCGTGATCCCGTGCAGGATCAGGTTGTCGGCGGGATGGGTAATGACCGCGCCTTCTTTGACGATCATTACGTTGGAGGCGCTGCACTCCGTGACCAACCCGCTGCGGTGCAAAACGACGTCGTCCGCGCCTTGATCGAGCGCGTACTGCTTCGCCAACGTGTTGGGCAGCAGATTGAGCGTCTTCAGATCGCAGCGCAGCCACCGGATATCCTCCATCGTAACGACCGAGATGCCCTGCTGCATCGTGTGAACGGGACGCTTCAGCTCGGTCGTATAAGCCATCAGCACAGGCTCGGCCTGAGCGGGAAACATATGGTTTCTAGGGGCGGCGCCGCGGGTAATTTGAAGGTAGACGGTGCCTTCTACAAGCGAGTTTGCGGCGATGAGTTGTTCCAGCTGCTT
The DNA here is from genome assembly GCF_004000785.1 of Paenibacillus ehimensis NBRC 15659. Taxonomy (GTDB): domain Bacteria; phylum Bacillota; class Bacilli; order Paenibacillales; family NBRC-103111; genus Paenibacillus_G; species Paenibacillus_G ehimensis. Next base: position 3,892 of record NZ_BILX01000092.1, read on the forward strand.
TTTCAATTCGCTTGACGCAGCGGGAAGGTCTATGCGGACGGCCGCAGCCGTACGCTCCAGCCGATGGAAATGCGCTTCGGCTTCGAACAATTTCCCTCCGTATACGCGGAATACTTCATAGATGCCGTCGCCGAAATAGTACCCGCGGTCGTCCGGCGAGACGCGAACTTCTTCCTTGGGAACGAGTCTGTCTTGGATCAGGTAAATCGGAGTCATGGGTACACCTCCCATATGATGTAGGTTTTTGGAAATAGGAACATATGTTTGATAATACTGTTGGATTCGGTTATACTATTACTAGACTAACAAGCGGTTGGTTCGTTGTCAAAACGAGGCAAAGGGTGGATTTTTTACGGACGGGTTCCACTTTCTTTTGAACGTACATAGTTCTAATTTTCAGTCAATTCAGGTGGTTTTGTCGAAAAAGATGAAGATTTCATCAACGAAAAAGAGAGCCTGACCGCGAAAAAAGAAGCTAGCGGGCTTGTATTCCATACTACGCCGTCAAATCCGCTTTTTGCCTATTCGTAACACAATATATTGTATTGTATAATGAATTTCGCATACCAGATATTGTGATTGATCTTTGAAAATATTTCCGGGAGGTTGTTGTTTTGAAGACCGTGCAGCAGACCAAATTGGAAGGCTTAAGCGAAAAAATATTTCTTGACCGTTATGCGATGAAGGATGCCGATACCCGCAACACGAAGGTGGGAGATACGGTACTGGTGCTGACGAAGGACGATCCGAAGTTTCCGGCCAAGGAAGTAGGGGAAGTCATTGAACGTCAAGGAAACCAGGTCAAAGTCAAGCTGCGGAGCGGAGAGGTTGTCGAGTCCTCCGTCGAGAAGCTGACGCTGACGCTGGAAAAAACACCGCAGCAAATGTGGGACCGCTTGGCCGCTGCCATGGCTTCCGTGGAAGCAACTCCGGAGAAACGCAAGGAATGGACGGACAAGTTCCGTTACGTGCTCGACGACTGGAAGCTTGTGCCCGGCGGGCGGATCGCCGCAGGAGCGGATGCGAGCGACGAATTGACGCTGTTCAACTGCTATGTTATTCCGTCCCCGCATGACAGCCGGGGAGGCATTATGGCGACGCTGTCCGAAATGACGGAAATTATGGCGCGCGGAGGCGGCGTCGGTATTAACCTGTCTTCGCTTCGTCCGCGGCGTTCCGTTGTCAAAGGCGTCAACGGTTCCTCGAGCGGCGCGGTGTCATGGGGCGGACTGTTCAGCTACACGACCGGCTTGATCGAACAGGGCGGAAGCCGCCGCGGCGCTCTGATGCTGATGATCAACGACTGGCATCCGGACGTGGTCGATTTTATTACCGTGAAGCAAACGATGGGCCAAATCACGAACGCCAACTTGTCCGTATGCGTCAGCAACGGCTTTATGAAGGCGGTCAAAGAGGATCTGGACTGGGAATTGGTATACCCGGATACGACCGACCCCGAATATGACGAGCTGTGGGACGGCGATTTGGACAAGTGGAGAAAGACCGGCAAAAAAATAAACCATTACCGTACGGTCAAAGCGCGCGATGTGTGGCATACGATTATCGAATCCGCATGGAAATCGGCGGAGCCCGGAGTCGTGTTCATGGAATATTACAACCAGATGTCCAACAGCTGGTATTTCAACCCGATCATCTGCACGAATCCTTGCGGCGAGCAGGGATTGCCGGCTTGGGGCGTATGCAATCTGTCCGCGATCAACCTGTCCAAGTTTTACGACGAGCATAATCACGACGTGGCTTGGGACGAGCTTGCGAAGGTCGTCCGCTATTCCACGCGTTTCCTGGATAATGTAATTGACAAAACGCCTTATCACTTCGAACAAAACCGGGTGAACCAGCAGGGCGAGCGCCGTGTCGGACTCGGCTCCATGGGCCTCGCCGAGCTGATGATCAAGCTGGGCATCCGCTACGGCAGTCCGGAATCGCTCGAATTCCTCGATAAGCTGTACGGCTTCATGGCGAAGGAAGCGTACTTGGCGTCCGCGGATATCGCGGAAGAGAAAGGATCCTTCAAGCAGTTCCAGACGGAACCGTTCTTGCAGAGCGGCTTCATGAAGCATATGACGTCCGTCTTCCCGGAAGTGGGCGCCGCCATCAAGAAGAAGGGGATGCGCAACGTCACGGTCATTACGCAGGCGCCAACGGGCAGCACGGGAACGATGGTAGGCACCTCGACCGGGATCGAGCCGTACTTTGCGTTCGAGTACTACCGTCAAAGCCGTCTCGGCTTCGACAAGCAGTACGTGCCGATCGCCCAGGAATGGAAGGATCGGCATCCGAACGAAGAGCTGCCGGACTATTTCGTTACCGCTATGGACTTGTCCGCAGAAGATCATATTCGCGCGCAGGCAGCCATTCAAAAATGGGTGGACAGCTCGATTTCCAAGACGGCGAACTGCCCGTCCGACTTTACGATTGAAGAGACGAAGCAGCTGTACGAGCTTGCCTTCGATCTGGGCTGCAAAGGCGTGACGATCTATCGGGACGGCAGCCGCGACGTGCAGGTGCTCAGCACGGACAAGAAGGAAGATAAGGCTGCCGAAGCGAAACCGGCGGCACAGCCGGCCGCGGCCGAGCAATCCGCTGCAGGCGAGGAGAAGTCGCTCACGAACCTGTCCCAATCGCTGGCCGTCAACATTGACGCCAAGACGGAGCAGGTGTTCGACAAGGAATACAAACGCCGTCCGCAGGCGCTCCGCGGAGCGACGTATAAATTCAACACCCCGTTCGGGATGGCTTACATTACGATTAACGATATGAACGGCAGCCCGAGCGAAATTTTCTTGAACGTCGGCAAAGCCGGTTCCGATGTCTTCGCGATGTCCGAAGCGCTCGGACGCGTCTGCTCGCTGTTCCTGCGCTACGGCGACCATGGAAACAAGGTGCAGCTGCTGATCAAGCACCTCAAAGGCATCGGTGGCTCCGGTGCGATCGGCTTCGGCGCGAACCGGGTCGAATCAATTGCCGACGCTGTCGCCAAGGCGCTCGAGATGCACGGCGATTTCTCCGACAGCGCGGATGACTACATCACCGCCACGCAGGAGGTCGTGATGGAGACGACCGCTCAATACGCGGTAACGCGCAGCGCGGCCACGTCTCTCGACTTGTGCCCGTCCTGCGGCTCGGCTTCGCTGATCAACAGCGAAGGTTGTAAAAATTGCAGCAACTGCGGCTACAGCCGCTGCAGCTAGAAAAAGAGGCCTTCGGGCCTCTTTTTTCGTGTGTGTGGTGTAGCTGATCAAAATAATTGAGAAAATAATCAAATATAGTGAAAAAAATTGTTCATAATTACTGAAAACCACTATGCTATGCAACTTTATTGCATATTTATGCATGCGAGTGTTTGTCATGATGGTTTTTGTTTGGAGTTCGTTATAATGGAACCAAGATCATTAGTTATTAGACCTCTTCCATAGTAAATTTTTATCCCGACTCAAAAGTATTATTTAGATTTATGGGGCTTCAGAAATATAACAAGTTTGATAATCTACTAATTCCAGAAGAAGAGTTGGACGTAAATAAAGCTTGTAGGTTATTAACAGAGTATTAAATTTCATTTATGGAGCTTTGGAACATATGCACATAAGCAAAGATTTTGCCCTATGTGCTTAAGAGAAAAACCATATCGTAAGGACATTTGGGAATTATCATTACTCGTAATTTGCCCAATCCATAATTGCTTAATGATAGATAGATGTGGGGGTTGTGGTGCTAAAATTAATCCTTATAGGCAAAGTTTACTTTCCTGCAAATGTGGGTTTGATTATAGACAATCTATGATTATTAAGGAAGAATCGTTTTTCGCTCAAATTTCTTTCTGGAAAATTCCACCAAAAAATAAGATTCATTCCACAGAGAATATTATGTGGTAGACACTATGTCTACAGGTTCATTTTTATACTTAATGATTAGTGCTTCCCGTTGGGTCAAAGGGGTTATGTTCATCCAGATATAAGATTGCAATGTCGGCGCCCTCTTTCGCGAAGGTGACAGCGATAGCTCTCCCAATTCCACTATCCCCACCAATTATAAGAGCTGCCTTATTCGCAAGTTTACCTGACGGTTTGTAATTGGGATTATCGAATATGGGTCTGGGTGTCATCATTGATTCAATGCTGGTTTACTTTGTTGTGAATTGGAAAGCCCATTGAATGAAAATATTTTTCCGTGACTTTATCACAAAATTATTTCTTGGAGATTTGTGAATGGCAGTAACTACCCGCTAATTTTGCATCGATGATGAGATTTAAGTTTATTATATTAACAAAACTTCACTGAAATATGGTTCGTATAATGATGCCGGGCCAATTGATTGTTGCTAGAGGACTATGACGTTATTTTTGACGATGATAGCTCAGGGGAAGCAACAGATGTTGTAACCTTAAAGGTGCAGGATCAAAAAATATTCGTTGAATTTTATCATTGTAAGTATTCTAATGAGTCTATACTTGGGGCCATTAAGACTGAGAGGAAGCACGATATCGCGATTTGAAAAGGAGATCTAAAGAAAATTACGGAAATAAAAAAGATGGCAAAGTTCTTCCCTTACCACTGCACGCCTCTTTCTTCAGGTTTTACCGACCTTCGGCTAAAAAACTTCTCCATAGCTACCCCAATCACTTCCCGAACTGCTCGAAATTGCCCCATGATTGGCCTTGGCTGGATCTTCGAAACCTAATGCCATTTCACTACATTTTTATTCAAAACCACGGGACAATGTTCGTCCGCATAGCCACATAACGTAATCACAAAGTCAGCCCGATGTTCCAAATCTCCGGATCGGAGAATGGTTTAGCAAGGAATACTCTCGATTCTTACGAAAATGTAAGTGAGAAGAACAAAATAGTTAGACACGAGTCATTCACTTTTCAAGAAATCGCGTCTATAATCCAGACATAAAAAATGAATTAAGGAGCAGTCAGATGAAAAAAATTATAGTATTCGTGTTGGTTATCGTTGTTTTTGCAGGTATAGGATTCGGGGTAAAACGTTTTGTAGAAGGTCCATCGCAATCGGTCAATGGTATTGTAGTTATCGGCACAGAAAAAGATGTGAATAAAGTCAAGCAGTTGTATAAAGATAACACCAAGCAAACGTTCGATTACAAAATAAAATTGGTTACAACAAAAAAAATTACTAAATTGGCAGAGCAAGATCAGAAAGAAACTGGCGAAGAATTTGAAACCCGAGATATCAAGTACTCGGTTGTCAATCGATCCACAGCTGAACAATTCGTCAAGAAGGGGATTATCAGAGCAAGAAAAGATCCTGACAGCTCGTCCATTATTTCAGAGCCTATTACCAGCATAAAAGAATTATCTAGTGGTCAAAATCTGTTCTTCTCTTTTAGCGATGCAGAGATGAAAAATAATCAAATCGATTTAAACGGTCAGATGGTACCCGTACAGTATGTTAAACATCAGGCATGGATCGGGTATAAACCAACAATGGACCTTGTTATTGTTGACGACCAAACTTACAACAAATTAACCGAGGCAGAGTCAACGATCTCATTGATTCATTTTCAAAAAGGCAGTTTCGATTATAAGAATAAAGATGAGACGAACAAGGTTTTAAACGAAATCGGGAACGTCTATGCCGATAGCGCAGACAAAGTAAATTTTGTAGAGGTACAAGAATGAGCTGAATGATGAAAGGGCGGACGATATGGAAATCGTACGGATGGAAAATGTAGTTAAAAGTTATGGTGAAGGCAATAGCAAGGTGTATGCCTTAAAAGGGATTAGTCTTTCTATTCAGCAAGGAGAGTTTGTCTCCATCGTAGGTGTTTCCGGCTCTGGAAAAAGTACACTGTTGCATATTTTAGGAGGGTTGGATCGGCCAAGCTCAGGACAAGTATTCATTGGGGACAATAATATTTATGATTATACAGATGATGAACTTTCAATATTCAGAAGAAGAAAAGTCGGGTTTATTTTTCAATTCTTTAATTTGATCCCCGTATTGAATGTTCAGGAAAATATCGCTTTGCCCACATTATTGGATAACGAACCGGTAGATATGACGTATCTGGATGAAATTATTGAAATCCTGGGGCTTCTTGAACGGAAGAATCACTTGCCTTCCGAATTATCTGGCGGCCAACAGCAACGGGTCTCTATTGGCAGGGCGCTTATAAACCGGCCGCATTTGATTTTAGCCGATGAGCCCACAGGTAATCTGGATACGCGAAATACGAAGGAAGTCATGGATCTATTAAGATTAACGGCCAAAAAATACAACCAAACCATTGTATTGATTACGCACGATCTAACGATTGCATCGGCTTCTGACCGGATCATCACGATTGAAGACGGTAAAATCATTTCCGATCAACGGCGGCTGAGAAAAAGACATAGGCTGGAGGAGAATGATTTTGATCAGCAGCTATAAACAATTAAGCAGCAGATATTTAAAGGGGAATATCAAACGAACCATTTTGACCTTGGTCGGAATCGTACTCTCTGTAGCGTTAATTTCTACGATCGGCCTGTTTATGAAAGGATCACAACTCTCCCAAATTGAGAGCATCAAGAAGTTAAATGGAGTTTCTTTTCATGCCGGTATTTCAAATTACGATGAAGCGATATTAAATAAAATCAGATATAATCCCCAAATTGCATCGTTTGGTTTGATGTCTCAGGGTGGCATCGTTCCGGTTGGAGACATTTCGGTGCAAATGAATTTCGGTGATCATCGCGCCCTGGAGTTTTTAACCTACAGTCTCATGGATGGCAGATTACCGGCCAATGACCATGAAGCTGCTGTCGATTCATGGGCTCTTCCTTATATCAAAAACGATCTTCAGATCGGCGGCTTTTTTGAATTAGATGGAAAAACATATCAACTGGTCGGTTTATTGGATAACCGCGCATTTGCACAGAAAAGTAAAGTAGGCCGATTATTAACACATAAAGCCGATTTTGCTCCTGGAGAAGGCAGGATATTAATTGAAATAAACGAGAAGGCGAACTTTAACGAGGTTTTAGAGGAAATAAAATCACTTACTGAAGACCAAAATATTGTTATCAATACTGAATTGATCAGAGTTTTGAAACCGGAATCGAATCAATCGATTCTGGCCATGCTAGTCATCGTCGTCAGTATTGTGGTGATCGCGACGGTTGTTGTCATCTACAACGCTTTTCAAATCAGCGTCGTAGAGCGGATGAAGCAGTTCGGCTTGCTCCGAAGCATCGGCGCTACGCGAAAGCAAATTAGACAAATCGTTATAAGAGAAGCTGCCGTACTGGCTGTTATCGCCATACCGCTCGGGATTGTCTGCAGCTTATTGGCGCTTGCTGCTCTCCAATCCATTTTCTTGATTTTATTAGAAGATGGTGCAGGTGGTTCATTCTTTCATATTGATTGGTACATTTTATTGATCAGTTCGATCATTACCCTGACGACCGTATTAGCGTCAAGTTATTACCCGGCTTATTTTGCGGGCAGAATATCCCCATTGCTGGCAATCAGCAGCAGGTTATCAATTAAGAAAGAAGCAATCAAAAAACAAAAGAATACCGTGCTGAGAAAGCCTTTATCTTTTCCATTAAGCCTGGCGTTGAAAAACGTCAAAAGAAATAAAAATCGTTATACCATTACTATCCTATCCATCATTATAAGCAGTGTATTGTTTATTACTTTCTCGTCTATAATGGATATCGCATTTGCATCCAAATATGTGAACGATTCGTCTGCTAAATCGGATCTAACCATCTATCTGAAACATGATACTCCTGATTCTTTAGTAGAAAGCCAGCAAACTGGGGAACTATTGAAGTCGATTGAAAATGTATCCGAAGTTTACGAACAGGACTCCAGTTTAAGAATCAATTTGAAAGATCCGACTCAATCTCTCGCGACGGTTGCGGACATCCAGCAGACCGTTGGAACAAAACATGACATTACAATCGTTAATCACCTGGATGAGAATAGAGCTAAGGATGAATCAAAGCTTGTTATTAAAGTGCTTGTATATGGTTTTATTACGGTCATTTCTTTGATTGGCAGTCTCAATATCCTCAATACGATTACGATCAGCATCATAATCAGACGAAAAGAACTGGCCGCGTTAAAATCTATAGGCATGTCGCAAAGGGATTTGAAAAAAATGATCATCTATGAAGCGCTGATTTACGGTTTTTCTGGAAGTTTGCAAGGGATCTTTTTCGGATGTATACTTTCTTATATTATGTATTTGGCTGCTTCCGGTGTTATGAAGATCCAATGGACGATCCCCTATGAGGCTTGTTTCGTAACGTTTGTTTCCGCTTTGTTCATCAGTTACGTATCTGTTCTAGTCCCGCTGAGAAAAATCCAAAAAGATAATCTCATTGATGTTATCAGGGAACAATAATACCGAGAGCCTGGCTATTTTATAGTCGGGCTGTTCTGATTTACCGGTCAATGGCTGAAGCGGTATAAGGAAAAGGAGAGAACATACATGAATAAAATATTGCTTGTTGAAGATGATGAGGCCCTTGGTCTAGCCATTGAATTTTCATTGATAAATGAAGGTTACGAGGTGGTCAGAGCCTCCAGTGTAAAAGAAGCGAAACAGCAGTTTGATCATAATACTTTTGATTTGGCTATCCTAGATATAGGCCTTCCAGATGGAAACGGCTATGATTTATGTTTGCATTTCAAAAAACAAAACGATTTGTCGGTTATTTTCTTAACCGCTCTGGATGAAGAAGCAAATGTGGTGATGGGATTGGATATCGGCGGGGACGATTATATAACGAAACCTTTTCGAGTCAAAGAACTCATGTCCAGAGTGAAAGTGCAATTGCGGAAACAAGCGCGGCTGGAAACTTCTTCAGTGATCCTAACATCCGAGAATATAAAAATCGATACGAGCCAAGTCAAAGTTTATAAAAATCAAGAAACTATTCTATTAACGAATTTAGAATATAAGCTTCTGACCGCTTTCATGATGAATGCCCACAAGGCATTAAAAAGAAATGAAATCCTGCTGAAAATAACGGAAGGAGATGAAGTTTTTTTTGATGAAAACACGCTATCTGTATACATTAAGCGTTTAAGAGACAAAGTTGAAGATGATCCCAAAAATCCGCAATTTATTGTCACCCAAAGAGGATTAGGTTATCGGTGGAATAAGGATGTGAGCAGGGAGTAAGATGATGAAAATTACCGAGTTGAAAGGCTATATGACGATATTGGCCGTTCTGCTATCTCTATTTGCAATGTACCAGTTTATTACGCAACAACGGTTTTACGATCATTTGAAAAGCGATTCTATTACAGCTTGGGGGGAAATTACTGCGAGATTGATCGAACAACATCCCGAGAATGAAGCGGAAATTATGAAAGTCTTAACAAGCCATTCTTCCGATTCAAGCAAGTATCAGGAAAAAGGAAGAGAGATCTTTAGACAGTATGGATTATATGAAGATTTGGAGACGGAGCTTTTTCCCCGTTTAAATAACCATATTGTGGGCCATAATCAATCTATTTTTTGGGGATTGATTTGTTTCGGATTGATGTTGTTTGGGGTAACCTATATGCAATACAAGATGATCTTCAATAAAATTAAACAACTTACTTTGGCGGCAAGAAAAATAATCGATGGGGATTACTCGGTTGTCATAAATGAAAATAAAGAAGGGGATCTCGCCAAACTGGCGGCTTCATTTCGGTCCATGAAAGATATTATTAGAAAAAGCATGCAGGATCTGCATGAAGAGAAAGAGTTTTTAGGACAAATGCTGCAGGATATATCCCACCAATTAAAAACACCGCTTTCAACGATATCCATCTACAACGAAATGATGTTGAATGAAAGCTTGCCCCGTCAGCAGCAAGTTCAACTATTGCAAAATAATGATGTTCAAATCTCCAGAATGAATGTCTTGATTCAAAATCTGTTGAAGATCGCGAAAATCGACGCCAGAGCCATATCATTCGATAAAGAACCGGCAAATTTGGCGGAGACCATCGAGGAAGTTTTGGAGCGTTTAGCAAGCATGATCAGTGATAATCATATGTCGGTTGACTGGGATGCGCCGGAGGAAGTAGTCGTTGTTCACGATAAAATGTGGCTGCAGGAAGCTTTGTTGAACCTGTTGAAGAATGCGATCGAGCATTCCAAACCCGGCGGTAAAATCATGATTCAAGTCAAAGATACACCGATCTATACGGAACTGGTGATTCAAGACTTTGGAGAAGGAATTGCAGCTGAAGAATTGCCGCATATTTTTGATCGATTCTACAAAGCAAGCGGTTCTAAAAAGCATGATTCGTCAGGGATTGGCCTGGCGCTGGTCAAAGCCATTATCGAAGCACATCAGGCCTTGATTCAAGTCGAGAGTGAAAAAGATACCTATACAAAATTTACGATTACCTTCGTAAAATTTTAAGTGCAGAGACTCGGGGAATTGAATAAACATGATGATACCGGCCTGGAAACTCAATTTGACTCAAAGTTCTATCGTTATTAAGTAGAGAGCATCATGTACAACCGGCATCGGCAGGTCAACCCCATTTGACCTCCACGACCTAACGCGCTAAACTAGACTTTGTACCCGGAGTACCGTAAAAGTATTCTAGCAATACGGGCTCTGAACTATTTTGGCATGAGGTGAACATGGGATGAAAGAACGGATTGCCAAAGCTGCTATCGCGCTGTTTCATGAAAAAGGGATCAAGTTTACGATGAGCGACTTGGCCAGTTATTTAGGGGTAAGCAAAAGCACGCTGTACGAGCATTTTCCGTCCAAGGACGAGCTTGTAGGTTACGTGGTTGATCAAGTAAACGAAGAAACTGAAAGACGTTTTTGGGAAATTACCCAAGACACGAGTTTGAGCATACCCGAAAAGCTGAAAGGCCTTCTCTTGATTGTCCCTGAGGATTTTCAACACAGCTACGTACGCTTGTTTGCCGAACTGCAGCGCTACCATCCCGAACAGTGGAGCAAACTGGATCAAGCCATCGATGAAGAGTGGGAGATCGTGACCAAGCTGGTGGAAGACGGCATCAGTAGCGGAATCTTTCGACCGACGCACGTTCCGACGCTGATCCAAATTCTCCAGGCATCGTTCGAATCGATTTTCGAGCAGCCGTATTTGGCTACCAATCAAATTACGCTGCAGGAATCTCTTTCGACGATGGTGGACATCATCCTGCACGGAATTTCGAAAGAGAGCTAGGACAAAAATATAGCGTTTCCATTCGTGAAAGCTGAGCGGCAGAACGGCAACCCTGCGGGTTGTCGGGAGGTGGTTCGGCTTTTTTGTTTTAGGCGCAGGTCGGCCGGCCGAAATTTTAAGCTTTACAAGATGGAAAATGTCGGTATAATAAAGAGCGTGAGTACCAAAAAAAATATTATAGTACTCATAGTACATAGATGGGGAAGCGAGAGTGACAATATGCGATTCATCAAGAAATTTTTTCGGCCCAAAACGCGGGGTAATATCTTTTCCAAAAAGCTGAGTGTCGTCTTCCTGATGGTTACCGTGATGCTTGCCGGCTGCTCGCAGGGCTCTTTGCCTTCGGACGCAGCGGTACAAGCGGCCGAACCTGCCTTGAAAACCGTCAAAACTATGAAAGTGGCCAAACAACGCTGGGAAGGAACCAAGGAAATGGTCGCGGAGGTCATTCCTTCGCAGCAGTTGGATGTCGTGGTGAAGACGGACGGTGACGTTTTGAACGTTGTGAAGAAGCGGGGAGCGCAGGTCAATAAAGACGATGTGATTGTGGAGCTGGACAAGAAAGATATTTTAAGGCAAAAACAAAAATTGCTTTATGAACAAAGCAGCTTGCAGGAGCAGCTGGCCAAGGCAAAAAAAGATTTCGAAGACGACAGGACAGAGCTTGTCTACAATATCGAGACGGCGAAGCAAGAGTTAACCGAAACCGAGAAAGAATACAACACGATCCGTAACAATTACGATCGCGGACTTGCCGACAAGAAGCAGATAGAGCAGATGGAGACCGTGGTAAACAAATTGCGGCGGGGCTTGGAGATCATGCAGAAAAAACTCGAAACGCTGGAAAACACGAATTCGTTCGCTGCCCTTCAACTGCAGCTCCAGACCAACGAAGTTAACTTGCAAGATATCGAGCGCAGCATTACCTATTACGACGTGAAGGCTCCGGCCAACGGCGTCCTTGTCGAGATGCCCATTCTGGAAGGCATGGTCTTGGCCCGCGGAACGAAAATCGGCATTGTTCAGCAGCAGAGCCCGATCAAGATTCGCGCCGAATTGACCGACGCAAGCTTAGGTCACGTGCAGGGAAAAACAGAGCTGCCTTTCTACATCCCGGATACGCCCGATAAATTTACGGGAAAAATCAGCTACTTGGCCAATGTGGCGAATACCCAGACGAAAACCTACACGCTGGAGCTGGAAGTTCCGAATGAGGACGGACTTTTGAAATCCGGCATGCGCGTGCAGCTGGTTCTTGCCGAAGATGGGCAGCAGGAAACGATTGCCGTTCCTGTCAGCAGCATCGTTCGTGAAGAAGGGGAAGCGTATGTTTTTGTCGCTAACGGAGATCAGGTGGAGAAACGTAAAGTAAAGGCAGGCCGCACCAAAAAGGATCAGCAGGAAATTTTGAACGGACTGCATGTGGACGAGGCGCTGGTCATTACCGGACAGCATCAGTTAAAACACAACGAGAAAGTCAAAGTGGTCGAATAGCCATACGTTACATATAGTCGGGCTGTTGAAGGGGGATGACATGGCTTGATTGCCAAAGCGCTGAAATACAAAAAAATTACGCTGCTGTTTTTCATCATGCTTGTGTTCGTGGGCTTCTTTAGCCTTGCGACCTTGAAAAAGCGGGAAAATCCCGAAATCACGACCTCCGTCGCACTGGTCAAAACGATCTATCCCGGGGCATCCCCGGAAAAAGTGGAGCAGCTCGTGACGAAGCCGCTGGAAGAAGCAATCAAAGAAATGCAGCATATCGAAAAGATCGAATCGACCTCCGAGGTCAATGTCTCGCTCATTACCGTAGAGCTAGTACCTGACGTCGATTACAAAAAAGCTTGGGACACTTTACGGCAAAAGGTGCAAGCTTCAAGAAGCAAACTGCCGGCCGACGCCTACCAATCGGAAGTGGATGATGATCTGGTTAAGACGGCAGCTCAAATCGTACATCTGGTCATCGATCGTCCGGAAGACATGGAGAAGCTGCGGCCGATCGCGGATAACTGGAAAGAACAGCTTCGCACGATCTCCGGTGTCAGCGACGTGCAGATTGTCGGCTTGCCCGATAAGGAAATGAAAGTGATCCTCGATAAGAAGAAGCTTGAGGGCTTTGGGCTTCCTTGGGGTGTTGTGCTGCAGTCGCTGACCAATGCGCACGACCGGATTCCTATTGGCGACGTCAAAAAGGACAACCAGCGCATTTACGTTCAATTGACGGGAGAGTGGAAATCGGCAAGCGATCTTGCGGATACGGTCATCTTCCGGTCCCCCGAGCAAGGGCCTTCGGTGAAGCTTAAAGATGTGGCCGAAGTGAAAATGGGTACGAAGAAGGTTAATGAGCAGGTGTTCTATAACGGCAAGCCTTCGGTAGATATCGTTATCAATGCCGAGAAGGGCGTCGACGTGCCGTCTTTGCAGCAGAGGATCGATGAGGAAACCGCCCGCCTCAAATCACAGCTTCCGTCCGACGTCGCCATGGTATCCTTGTTCACGCAAAAGGAAAGCGTTGATAAGCTGTTTTCGCAATTGAGCAAAGAACTGATCATCGGGATGGTCGTGGTCGTTCTGGTTTGTTCCCTGGGGCTGAGATTGAACACAGCCGTCGTAGTCTCTTTGGCGATTCCGATTTCGATTGCCATCGGGTTTCTGCCCGTGATGATGACCTCGATTGACTTGAACCAAATCACCATCGCAGCGCTTGTGATCGTGCTCGGGATTCTCGTTGACGACGCCATCGTGGTTAATGACAACATCGAGCGCAGGCTGCAACTGGGCGACCGGCCCTACGATGCGGCGCTGAAAGGCAGCCGGGAAGTGGGCATTTCGATTCTCACCGCTACCTTGGCCACGGCGGCGGCATTTTTTCCACTGTTCTTCCTTGAAGGCAACATTGGTGATTTCATACGGCCGATCCCTGTGGTGATCAGCCTTACCCTGGCGGCGTCGATGATCATGTCTCTGACGATTGTCCCGATTTACCGCCAGTGGTCCACCGAACGCCAGCTGCGCCGGAACAAATCTACGGATTACGGGAAGCTGCCCGGGCTTTTAGGAGGAACTCTTGAGCGCTTAAGCGTTTTTTATGAGAAGCAGATTCGCCGCTTGCTGAAGAAACCGATGCTTACGGGGATGACGGCCTTGATCATCGGCACGTCCAGCTACGGGCTGCTGCCGTTTCTTGGGGTAGAATATTTTCCGAGCGCCGAGCGGGCGGAGTTTTTAGTCGATGTGGAAATGCCGGTCGACAACCAATACGAGCAAACGGTCGATACGATGAAAAATTTGTCGGCCTGGGCCGAGCAGCAGGAAGGGGTTCGCGCCGTCTCTGCCTATACGGGGCGTACGGCACCCCGGTTCTATTATTCGGAAAACGTATCGTACGGCACAAGACTAGGACAATTATTTGTCAGTCTGGACGAATCCAAAGCCCATACGAAAGAGCTTGTTCCTAAATGGCGCAAACAGCTTAGCCAGATGTTTCCGAATGCCGGGATCATTATTAGAGAATTGGAGCAAGGGGTTCCGGTCGGAGCTCCGATCGCCGTCCGGATCAGCGGATCGGACTTGCTGGAGCTGACTTCCTTATCCCAACAAGTTCAGGATAAGCTGAGGAGCATCCCGGGCGCTGTCAATGTGAAGGATGACGTAGGCGCGCCAATGCCAACGGCCGACCTGCAGTTGGATAAAGACAAGGCGCAGTTTTACGGCGTGACCGAAAAGGATTTGTCCGCCTCGATGCGTCTGGCTACCGAAGGCGTGAAAGCGACGGATATCCAGATCGGCAATAAGCTGATCGATGTTACCCTGTACAGCGAAGACGAGAACGTCTCCCATTATGAAGCGCTTGAGGATGTTTTGGTGCCTTCGCAAACCGGGATGCTGTATCCGGTGAAGGAGTTCGTCAACTTTGAACGCAACCAGATGGTTAATGCGATTCAGCACCGCAATTTGACCAAAACAATCACGGTCAAATCCTATGCCGACGGGCGTCTGGCTTCGGACATTCAGAATGATCTGACCAAAGCGATCAAGGATATTCACTTGCCGGACGGCTATAAAATCGAATACGGGGGCGAAGATCAAGAGCGCAATGCGGCCTTTATCTCGATTGGCAAATTATCCATTATCGTTATGCTGCTGATCTATACCGTTATTGCCATGCAGTTCTATTCGCTGTCCACGCCGGTTTTGATTTTGTCGACGGTCTATTTGGCCCTCGGCGGCGCTCTGATCGGTCTGTTCGTAACCGGCGCTCCGATCGGATTCATGGCCTTGATGGGGCTGATCAGCTTATCCGGCATCGTCGTTCGTAACGGCATCGTGCTCATCGAATTTATCGAGGACGCCCGTAAAGAAGGGGTAGCCCTGTACGATGCCATCGCCGAGTCGGGCCGGGCAAGGCTACGGCCGATTCTGCTCACGTCCGCTGCGGCGATCGGGGGAATGCTGCCTATGGCCATTATGGGAGGAAGCATGTGGCGGTCGATGGCCGTATGTATCATATCCGGTCTCATCTTCTCCACGCTGCTGACGTTAATCGTCGTTCCGACGATGTACCTAAAGCTTGCCGAGTGGCGGGATCGTCGACAGAAGCGGCGTGCCGAACTCGAATCAACATATGAATTGGGAGGAAGCCAATGACTAGGAACTGGAAAAAACTCATGGTGGCATTCGCCGTCTCGGCCGCGCTCGTCTATCAACCTGGCTTTGTATCGGCGCGTGAAGCGCAGCAGGTACCGGCCCAGGCAGAGTCTTACGCTATCGCCAAATCGCTGCGGGTCGAGGTGAAAAGTGTATTGAACGAGAAAACGTCAAGCAGCGTTCAATTGGGCGCGGTCATCCGGCTCTATAACGATAGCGATACGATTGTCCGCGTTCCGGACCATGAGCTGCGGTTGAAAACCACCGGCGGCCTTGAGTACATTCTGCAATCCAGCCGTTCGAATCCGCGCAGCATCGAGCCCAACTCCAAAGAAGAGTTCAGCTATATGAAAGTAGTTGAACGTAAAACTGCCGTACAACCGACAGAGTTGCTGCTGGTCGATGTGGATCTCAACGTATATCCGAAAAAAGAAAAGGTGCTTGCTTCGATTCCCGTTGCTTCGATGATCTGGAACGGAAGCTATTCCGAGATGAATCCGTCGGCGGTCAAAAACTGGGGGGAGCCGTTCCGGATTCCTACTTTGGATTCCCAATTGCTGTATACTCCCGTAGGCTATACCAAGAGTCATACACCGCAAGGAATCGAAATGCTGATCAAGCTGCTGGTCGAGAATCCTTCGGAGCAGCGGGAAACGATCCCCGCCTTTTCGATGGATGCCAAAACCGCGCAGCAGATTTACCACGGCAACCGGGTGGAGAAGGAAGCGATTGTTCTGGAGCCCGGCAAGAAGCGATTCATTTATTATGTGATACCGACAGACATGGATTTTAACGGGGAGATCAACAGCCTCAACGTGTTAGCCTCCGAGCAATTCATTGCGCCGGGCGAACAGGGGGCAGCCGGAGCCGTTCATTTTTCCGTAGGCAAATTAGCGATCCGGTTCCCGAATCAGGGAGCGGGGGAAGTGGAATCGACACCGAACGAATACCGGATGAATACGCCGATTGCTTTTGACAAGTGGAACAACTACATTGATCCGAACCTGGAGGTGTCCGTCACGGATCTATATGTGGGCGAGAACAGCGGGGACGGGTATAAAACGGCCATTGCCAAGTTTAAATTAACGAATAAAGGGGAGCGCCCGATTCCGATTCCGGCCTTTGGGGCGGAGCTGTCCGGCAAAGAAGGCAGCAGATACTCCGGCAGCAGACAAAATTATACGCTCAAAGAGTTAATGCCGGGAACCGGCTCGGCCATCAGTTATGTTTTCGTGTTCCCGACGTCCGAAACGGCGGAAATTTTCAACCTGAGGCTGTTGGACGACAAATCTGCCGCCCCTTACCAAACGTCTATTGCGTCCGTGGTCGTCAAGCCGTCGAACAATTCGGATTCGTCCAAGCTGTCTTTTTACCCGTATACGGTCTATCTCAAAGACTGGACGTTGTTTCCGTACGTGTCGCAGACGCCTACGAACGCTATGGCTTATACCTACAAGCTTGTCCTCAATCTGGACGTATCAAAGGACGCGCAAATGATCGCGGACCTCAGCTTCTCCAAAATGAAAGTCGAGCTTGAGGACGGATTGGGGAGAACGATCGGGTACCAGTATTATTCGTTCGTCGGACCCAACCGCTTGGTTTCCGGCCGGCAAAAGCTTACGGTCGACGGACTTCCGGGAGCGGATCAGATGGAAACCAATCTGACGGTGAAAATATACGAGGTGATCGAGACCGCTTCGGGCGAAGGGAAACGGTTGGTTACCGCTTTGAAGTGAGGCTAATAAGGTCCATTTGACGTTGGTCCCCCAATTGCTGCAGCGGTTGGGGGGATGTTTTTTTTCATAGAAAGTGAATTTCCTATGAATATTACATAATCGGAAAAAGGAGCCTCCAACGTCATAAGTCCCGAACGGGGTGGGAGGGGTGTTAAAAGAAAATAAAGAATTAAACTAAAAAATAAAGTGTTAGACTCGGAAAATAAAGTTTTAGAACTGGTAACGTCCCATTACGCTAACTGGCAGGAAAACGCGGTGGTGTTTGGGAATCTATGGTATTATGAAAGGATATATTTCGAGGGGGAGAGTTTATGTATCCACGTGCCAATGTCTTAGATATTGTAACTCGAAACAAAGAGGCCCGGAAGAAAAATTTGGAAAGCAATCAAAAGGAACAAGTTCTAATTACAGACTAACTTGGGAATATTCACGGGAGATACTACTAAGGGATCGATTAAAAGCCATGTTAAATGTCTAGAAAACATTTTTAAGGTCGATGAGAATATAGGACATGAAATAACTCAAATATATCTCGTGGAATTTATTGATTCAAATCTGTACGAATTAAATCACTTTAATGTCACTGAAGGAAAAGAAATTACCTGTGCAAAATGGATACCTGTTGCCGATTTTGAATTAGGGAAACGAAGGAGGGAGTTGTTTTGAATATTATTGCGTCTCGTTCGACGTTTGCTTTATCACTCATAATGGCAACAAACCTGTTTCTAAATTATGGAGTAAGTGCAAATGCGAACAATGAAGCATCGAAAAGAAACATTGAATCGATAAGTACAGGAAGTGTTGCCCTCACAACTGAAAAGATGTCAGAGCAAGATGAACTGGAAGTATCTCTTCCAAGTTTTAAAATTTATATTAACGATCAACGGGTTAATGTATATAATGCACAGTATCCCTTTTTGATATATGACGACATTACTTATCTCCCGATGACCTGGAATAATGCAAAAGCACTTGGTTTGCTTACAACGTGGGATAAAGAGACAGGTTTTCATGTTAATAATGATAAAGATTTCGAAGCAAAGCCAATTGAACAAGAATTAAGTTCTTCTGGTAATAAGTTAACATATGTCGCACAAGTATCGGAGTTTGACGTCTTCATTGAAGACGAACTGTATGATAGTTCAAAAGAAAAATATCCTGCATTAGTATTCCGAGATATTACCTATATTCCTTTAACATGGGACGTGGCTGTCGAGAAGCTCGGGATTTCAATAAAAATGGTTGGTACGGCTGATTTGAGGCTATCAAAGATGAAGAAAGAATGAACGGGAGGAACAACTTTATCTATTCGTGCTAACCCGGAAGGGATTCCTTTTATAGATAAGAAACCCGGTCTATGATTTTATTATCACTGAACATCTGCTTCAAGATCAAACCGACTCGTCAAGATAACGACTGGATTGTCCTCAGAATCCATGGTGTGAAAAAGACGAAGTACATTTTCCG
>NZ_BILX01000093.1 GCF_004000785.1 Paenibacillus ehimensis NBRC 15659
TCTTTGTCATCTTTCGATTTCGTTTTACAACCCATCGAAAGCGACCTCTTTAATATACCACATCTTCAACCAGTAATGCAAGTACTTTTTTAAAAAAGTTTTTCGAAGCTCTTCAAAAGCTTGTCCTTGCACTCTTTTGCGATGCCCCAGCTCATGGCCGGAAGACTAATATACCACGGCTTAAATCGAAAATCAACCCCTGTACATAAAAAAGATACAAACCAATATCGGCTTGTATCTTATAGGCAGAAATATTACTTTAAATTCCGGTCGCCGAAGCTGCTGACAGCTCCCGCTGCATTTCGTCGTGAATATGGCCGTTCGTCGCGAGAACATCGCGGACATGCAAGCTGTACGGATTGCCCTCCGTATCCGTAACTTTTCCGCCCGACTCGGTAATAAGCAGCGCTCCGGCAGCCATATCCCAAGAGTTTAATCCGATTTCCCAAAATCCGCTCAATCGACCTGCAGCTACATAGGCCATATGGAGAGCCGCAGATCCCGCCACGCGAATATTTCTTACTTTAGGAGCTAATGTTTGAACGCCGCGCATGTTCACCGGCAGCGCACCGGCCCGGTCAGCGGGGAAACCCGTGGCAACCAAACTATTGATAAGCTTCGTTTCGGAAGAAACTTGCATACGCTTTCCTTTGAGATAAGCGCCTTTTCCTTTCTCGGCAACATACAATTCGTTATGAACGGGATTGTAAACAACGCCGACGATGACCTCGCCTTTATGGGCAAGTGCCAGCGATACGGAGAAGAAGGGAAAGCCGTGTACGAAATTCGTCGTGCCATCCAACGGATCGACGATCCACAAATACTCGGCGTCGCTCAGCTGTGCCAACGCTTGCTTGGAGGCGTCCGGACCCGGAGCGACCCCCTCCTCGCCTAAAACAACGTGATGAGGAAAATGTGTCTGTATCAAATTGCGAATCATCGTTTCAGCACCCTTATCAACTTCAGTAACAAGATCGTGGGCTGAATATTTGGTTTGCAGCTTGTTGAAGTCTCCGAGTTTGCTTTGAATCCATTCTCCCGCTTTGGAGGCGATATTAATAGCAACCGCAGTAAAGCTTTTGCTGCCGACAGCAAAGGAGGGGATGTTGGAATTGGTCATTACTAATCATTCCTTTTCTATACCAATAAATAGAAGTCTTTTTTCAATCCTAGTGACATGGCAACAGATCGAATAGTATCAGTATAGTTAATATACGTAAAATATGCTACGGAGTTTCACCCAAACAGGCTGGCAAATGTGACAAAACCTTGATTTTTCCAAATAAGCTAATTTATACAAGAAAACCACCCGCCGATATGACGGATGGCCGCGTTTTATGCAGAGTATTAGACGCCGACGATATGGTAGCCCCCGTCGACATAGATCACTTCTCCCGTAATCCCGCGGGAGAGATGGCTCATTAAGAAAAGAGCCGTATCTCCAACTTCGGCGGTTTCGGTCGTGCGGCGCAGGGGCGCTTTTTCCTCGACGGTTTTCAAAATGGAATTGAAATCTTTGATGCCTTTGGCTGCAAGCGTGCGGATCGGACCGGCCGATATCGCGTTGACACGGATGTTATATTGGCCGAGGTCGTTCGCCAAATAACGCACGCTGGCTTCGAGCGCCGCTTTGGCGATCCCCATGACATTATAGTTTTTCATAGCACGTTCGGCGCCCAAATAAGTCATCGTCATGATGCTGCCGCCTTCGGTCATAAGCGGGTAAAGCTTCTGGGCCACGGCCACCAGAGAGTAAGCGCTAATATCGTGGGCTAGTGCAAAACCGTCTCTCGACGTATTGACGAACAGCCCTTCCAGCTCCTCCGTGCGCGCAAAAGCGATACTGTGCACAATGCCGTGCAGGACGCCAAACCGTTCCTTAAGGGCATCGGCCAGTTTCTCGATATCTTCGTCCGAAGTGACGTTGCAGGGCAGGATGACGGAATTCGGAATCGTTTCGGCCAGCTTCCGAACCCGTTCCTCAACCCGTTCGCTTTCATATGTAAAAACAAGTCTTGCGCCGTGGCTCGCCAAAGATTGCGCGATGGCCCAGGCAATGCTGCGGTCGTTAGCGACCCCCATGACCAATATGTTTTTGCCGGCAATCAAATTCATATCCATTCGTTCCCCTCTCATCCATAAAATAGGGCTCGGACAACTTTCTCCCTTTTCAACGTACTTCATTTCAAAGAAGATTTCAAGAGTACGGCTTCGCTGGGATTACAGTTCAAACGAAGCTTGGGACAATACCGTAATCCCTTCTTCCCGGCAAACCGCTTCCATAAGATGAAACAGCGCTTCGTCTTTCCTCTTAGCCTCAAGCATGATATCAAGTCGAGGCGTTGTTGGAGCGATAGCACGCAAAAATGGCAGGAGAATTCCGGTATCGATGAAATCCGCATGGCCGCGGGGATCTTTTTCGCTTTTGGGGCTGGAAACATGAATTTTGGGCGGCAAGCCGCGCGGAGGAGCTGCGGTATCCGACTGCGCTTTCTGACCCTGCCATGTTCGTTGAATTCTCGGCCATAGCTCTTCCGCCGTCTCTTCGCTCCGGTTCACTTGGTCGTGATGAATGTCAAGCACCATCGGAACGCCAACCTCCTCGCATACCTCCAAGGTTTCGAGGGCGGTAAACGTCTTGTCGTCGTTCTCCAACGTCATCCGTTCCCGGATGCGCTCCTCCAAAGTATCAAAATTGCGAATGAACCGTTCCCTTGCCGTTTTTTTGTTGCCGTACGTCCCCCCGATATGAATGTTGCACTTGGCCGACGCATCCAGCCCCATCGCTTCCAGCATGCGAACGTGACGATCCAGATCGGCGAAAGAATGCCGCAGCACCTCCTCCCGCGGAGTACTTAACACCGTAAAGTGATCGGGATGAAAGCTGATTCGCATCCGGTGCTCCCGGGCATAGCTGCCGACTTCCGCGAATGATTCCGCCAGCTCCTCCATCGGGTCCCAATCGTCCAGCATTTCGTGTCCGACTAATGGAATCAGCTTGGAAGAGCATCGGTAAAGCTCGATGTCATGCGCCCGGTTATGCTTAAGCAGCCGCAAAGTATTGTGAAGATTCTCGGCGGCAATCCGCTCCAGCTTGCGCAGCGCCGCCTCCCTGTCTTCAAGCTTGGCGAAGTTGGTATAGGTCATCGTTTTGGAAGGCGAGGCATTCTTGACAATCATCGACATCGCTACGTAGCCAAGACGAACGATCATGATACAATCACGCTCCCGATAGTTAACTACTCCATAGCTTGTCCCCGGAAAGAAAAAAGCACCCTCTTCCAAGGCTGGAAAAGGATGCTTCCCTCTAAAGTCTAACCACCGTAATACTATGGCCGAATCGGCATTCTACGCCCGTTCGCCGAAAAACATTTCGTGAGCCAATGACGTCTGGATGCGCGCTTCTTCCTCGCTCAGCTTGCGAACCAGTTCCATCTCGACCTGCGTCACTTCTTCGCCCTGAAAATTAATTTCGGCGATGGATGCCAAAATTTTGACTATGGCAATGGCCTGGTTATCCGGTGTGTAGGCGATAACTTTCTGTCCGGTGGGAAATACGCGGAAACCGCTTTTCACCATTTTGCCGCGGCCGTACTCCAGCAGCTCGAACAGCTCTTGCTCGGATTTAAACTTGCATACGGAATTGAACTCGGTTTGAAATCCCATGAATTCGCTCCTTTCAGCCGTTTGTAGCTTAAGCATATCGAACCCGGGAAGCTAAAAGCAAGCTCGGCGGGTTCCACCTGAAATGCCCGAGGGTTAGTCCAAGGTATACTCCAAGCGCTGCTTTTCGGCATGACGCTGCAACGCAAGACGAATCAAGTCGTCGATCAGCTCGCCGTATGGCTTGCCGCTCTCGCGCCACAGTAGCGGATACATGCTGTAAGGAGTAAAGCCCGGCATGGTGTTTATTTCATTAATGAAGATTCTATTGTCTTCCTTACGCAGGAAGAAATCGACCCGGGACAAGCCCGAACCGTCGATCGCCGTGAAAGCCCGAAGAGCGAGCTCCCTGATTTCTTCTGCCGTCTCATGCGGAATTTCCGCCGGAATAATCATGGAAGATGTGCCATCGACATATTTGGCTTTGTAGTCGTAAAACTCGCTCGAAGATACGATCTCGCCGACGACGGAAGCTTGCGGTTCGTCGTTGCCGAGCACCGCCACTTCCACCTCGCGGGCATTCACGAATTCCTCGACAATGACCTTGCGGTCATAACGAAATGCTTGATTTACAGCGGCTAGCAGCTCTTCGCGGTTGCGCGCTTTGCTTACGCCGACGCTCGATCCGAGATTGGCCGGCTTGACGAAGCAGGGGTACCCGATCGAGATTTCAATTTCCATCAGGAAGTAGGCGTTGTCTTTTTCCCATTGACTTCTCGTAAAGTGGCGGAAAATGCATTGAGGAAGGCCTTCCTGTGCGAATATTTTTTTCATAGTGATTTTGTCCATGCCTACGGACGAAGCCAATACGCCGGCGCCTACATAGGCGACATTCGCCATTTCGAGCAGCCCTTGAATGGTGCCGTCTTCGCCGAACGTGCCGTGCAGCAATGGAAAAACGACATCCAGCGGAGCAGACGACGCAGAAGCGCCCGAAACCTTAATCGGCGCGTCGGTAGCCGACTGAGCGGCAAAAAACGGCTGAAGGGCAAACTCTCCCGAGGATTCGGACGAGCCTTGGAACGCAAGCGCTTCGACCGATTCGGCCGGCGCCGTAAGCTGCGGTCCCGAATGCCAGTCCCCTTGCTTGGTTATGTAAAACGGATGCACCTCGTATTTTTCCAAGTCAAATGCTTTGATGACGGCCAGTGCCGTTTGGAGCGAGACTTCATGCTCCCCGGATTTGCCGCCGTAAATCAAGCCTACACGTATTTTGTCGCTCATAGAAACCTCCGGAAGAATGTTGATCCATACCGTCTAAAATCATGAAAAAGCGGGCTCCGTGCATGGCCGACGGCAGAAAAGCGAAGCCTAAGCTACGGCACAGTTAAATTCGGAAAAATTAAAAGGAATCGGATAAATGCAGGAATCGGTAGCGCGTTCGCTTCGTCCAAGCCGGGGAATCCGTATAGCTCCAGTACCGATGCTTGCTATTGATCGTCTGAGCGTTGACAAGCGGCATGCCGCTTGGGTCCTTGGCCGTCACAATCGTGGTATGCTGATACCGGCCGTCGCCGTCCCAATCGTAACTGATGACATCGCCCAAATCGAGCTGCTGCGGATTCGACACTTCTTGGGCCCGCAGCCCTCGGCGGCTCGTCAGCAAATAGAACTGGAGACTTTCGGCTACAGCCCAACTGAAGCTCCAGAGCTCCTGGCCGCCGACCCGGCCTTTGTACCACCAGCCCGAATCCCTTTTACCAGTATAGTTCATAGGCGCTCCGCCTGCAAAGATGCATTGGGACACGTAATTGCTGCAATTGACCTCAAAGGCAAGATAAGCCGGGTTCGTTTGGTCCCACCACCGATCGGCGTAACGCACCGCTTCGAGCCGGTCATACGGGATACGCGCGGCCGCTTGCTGGAAATGGGAGATGATTTGCGTATTCAAATACGGCACGGAAGGGGCGCGCATTAATCCGACGGCGGCAAACGAATCTTCCGCCTGCATGATCCCGCCCGCGGCCGGAGGCTTCAGACGCAAAGCCTGCTCCGTTTGAAGGTATTCGATATGTACAACGGACCAGCCGTCCGACGCCGGAGAAAGGGTGATCCGTTCCTGTTCGACCCGCTGCTCTTCGTGGAGGACCTGCCGAATCTCGCCTACGGTCGTCCGTCTGAGGGTGACGTCGGCTACGATGTTGTCTCCGCGCTCCACCGCTTGATCGACGATAAGCCGGGTTTCGCTTTTGGTCGGTACGAATTGCCGCTGACGGTCCGTATCCGCCCGCCGGGCAAGCCTCTCGGTCTGCGCGCTCAAATAGGCGGCATCCTTTACAAAGGGCAGCATCGGTTCCACGGAATAATCGATGTCCATTTGATTGCGATGATGTACATAGTCGTAGAGGGTCGTTTTCCAAGACACGGCATCGGTCCCCTTTCGTCGGAAGCCTGTACGGCTTAGATCGATTTGTCTCAACAGGGCAGAAAACATTCATTCCCATGGTATGCGCGCCGCCGTATAAAAATGAGCGAAATCAACCTTTACGAAAAGGCCTTTCAGCATGTATACTATAGCTATGGCTAATAATGAAATCAAGTTTCATACAATGAAACAAGATCCATGCAGCTGATTACTTGTCTAAGGAGGAATAGCACCATGTCTAAAAAAGACCAATTCTCGGTCCGCAAGCAGCTGAACGTTGGCGGTAAATCGTACAACTACTACAGCCTGCAGGCGTTTGAAGCGCAAGGCAACGGCCATGTGCAAAATCTGCCTTTCTCCATTAAAGTTCTGCTTGAAGCGGCGATCCGTCAATTCGACGGCAAAGCGATCACGGCAGAGCACGTTAAACAAATCGCCGGCTGGGCTTCCGAGCGCGATGCCAACAAAGAAATTCCGTTCATTCCGGCACGGATCGTGCTGCAGGACTTCACCGGCGTACCGGTTGTCGTCGACCTGGCAGCTATGAGAGATACGATGAAACGGGCGGGCGGCGACCCGAAACGGATCAACCCGCTTGTGCCGGTCGACCTCGTTATCGACCACTCGGTTATGGTTGACGCCTTCGGTTCCCCGGACGCGCGCGAATATAACGAACGCATCGAATTCGAACGCAATGAGGAGCGCTACCGCTTCCTGCGCTGGGCGCAAACGGCGTTTGACAATTTCCGCGCCGTGCCGCCGGATACCGGGATCGTTCACCAAGTGAACCTTGAATATCTCGCATCCGTGGCAGCAACGAAAACCGTAGACGGCGAAACGGAAGTATATCCCGACTCCCTCGTCGGTACGGACTCCCATACGACGATGATCAACGGTCTGGGTATCGTTGGCTGGGGCGTCGGCGGGATCGAGGCCGAAGCAGGCATGCTGGGCCAACCGCTGTATTTCGTAACGCCGGAAGTTATCGGCTTCAAGCTGACCGGCACGCTGGCAGAAGGCGCTACGGCGACCGACCTCGCGCTGACCGTTACCCAAATGCTGCGCAAAAAAGGCGTTGTCGGCAAGTTCGTCGAATTCTACGGCCCGGGCCTGAGCAACATCAGCTTGGCAGACCGTGCGACGGTAGCGAACATGGCTCCGGAATACGGCGCAACGATCGGCTTCTTCCCGGTTGACGCCGAGTCCTTGAACTACATGAGAGGCACGGGACGCAGCGAAGAGCAAATCGCGCTGGTGGAAGCTTACTATAAAGAGCAAGGCATGTTCCGTACCGACGCAACGCCGGATCCGGTGTTCAGCGATACGCTTGAGCTTGACCTCGGTTCGGTCGTTCCGAGCTTGGCCGGTCCGAAGCGTCCGCAAGACCGCGTCGAGCTGACGAACATGAAGGAATCGTTCAACAGCATCATCCGCACTCCGATCGAAAAAGGCGGCTACGGCTTGTCCGACGAGAAAATCGCGGAAACGGTCGAAGTAAAGCATCCGAACGGCGAAACGAGCAAAATGGGAACGGGTGCGGTCGTCATCGCAGCGATTACGTCCTGTACCAATACGTCCAACCCAAGCGTTATGCTGGGCGCCGGTCTCGTTGCGAAAAAGGCGGTAGCTCTCGGCCTCAGAAAACCGGGCTACGTGAAAAGCAGCTTGACGCCGGGCTCCCTGGTCGTTACCGACTACCTGAAAAAGGCCGGTCTGCTTGAGCCGCTCGAAGCGCTCGGCTTCCACGTCGCCGGCTACGGCTGCGCAACGTGTATCGGTAACTCCGGTCCGCTGCCGGACGAAGTCAGCAAGGCGATCGCCGACAACGATATGACCGTAGCTGCCGTACTTTCCGGTAACCGGAACTTCGAAGGCCGCGTCCACGCCCAAGTGAAAGCCAACTACCTGGCGTCTCCGCCGCTGGTTGTCGCTTACGCCTTGGCCGGTACGGTCAACATCGATCTGGCAAACGATCCGATCGGCTACGATCACAAGAACGAGCCGGTTTACCTGAAAGACATCTGGCCGACGTCGCAGGAGATTCAAGAAGCGATCCAATCCGCGATGAGTCCTGCGCTCTACCGTGAAAAATACGCCAACGTGTTCCGCTCCAACGAGCGCTTCAACGCGATCCAAGTACCGGAAGGCGAGCTGTACGAATGGCCGACCTCCACTTATATCGCGAACCCGCCGTTCTTCGAGAACCTGGGCGCCGGACTGTCGGATATCGCGGATATCCGCGGAGCCAAGACGCTTGCCCTGCTCGGCGACTCCGTCACGACGGACCATATCTCGCCTGCAGGTAACATCAAGCCCGACAGCCCTGCCGGCAAATACTTGATCGAGCATGGCGTGAAGAAAGAAGACTTCAACTCCTACGGTTCCCGCCGCGGCAACCACGAGGTCATGATGCGCGGTACGTTTGCGAACATCCGTATCCGCAACCAAGTGGCACCGGGCACCGAAGGCGGCGTGACGACTTACCTGCCTACCGGCGAAGTCATGTCCATCTATGATGCTTCGATGAAGTATCAAGAGCAAGGCACGAACCTCGTCGTTATTGCCGGTAAAGAATACGGTACAGGCAGCTCCCGCGACTGGGCGGCAAAAGGAACGTTCCTGCTCGGCGTGAAAGCCGTCATCGCGGAAAGCTTCGAGCGGATTCACCGTTCGAACCTCGTCGGCATGGGCGTACTGCCGCTGCAATTCTCCGAAGGCCAAAGCTGGCAATCGCTTGGCTTGACCGGCAGAGAAACGTTCGACATCACAGGTCTGAGCAACGACGTGCAGCCGGGTCAAAAAGTATCCGTCAACGTCACGCGCGAAGACGGCTCAAGCTTCAGCTTCGAAGCCATCGTCCGACTGGACAGCTACGTGGATGTCGATTACTACCGCAACGGCGGTATCCTGCAAACCGTACTGCGTCAAATTATGGCGTAAGACGAAGCCTTTAACAAAAAGGAAGCCCCAATCCTCCTCGCGAGGCCTTGGGGCTTCCTTTTGTGCTTTATGAAACAGCTCTGCCGATTACTTCAGCATCTTGCCCATTCTGCGGGCGGCTTCCATTAAAGCAGGCGCATGCTCCTTCATTTTCTTGAGCGTCAGCCGGTTCGCCGGCCCCGACACCGCGAGAGCGGCAACCAGCCGCTGGGCGCGGCCGAAGATCGGCGCCGCCACCGCCGCGGCGCCGGGTTCGCGCTCCTCGACGCTGGTAGCGTAGCCCAGCGTCTTCACTTCCTCCAGCTGCTGCAAATAAGCAGCTGGAGATACCGCCGTCGGCCAGGACGGATCGCGCAGCAGCTGCTGCTGCTCGTCCGGATCGGCGAAGGCGACGAGGATCTTGCTCGACGCGCCGACGGACAGAGGCAGTCTCGCCCCGATCGGAGCCACCCGGCGGATTGCCTGGTTGCTCTGAACCGCCTGCACGCGGACGCGCTCCATGCCGTCGCGCACGTACAGGCTGACGGTCTCGCCGACTTGATCGCGCAGCCGTTCCATCTCCGGCAGCACGATCAGCGCGGGGTCGTCGCTGTGCGTCAAGTTGGCGCTCAGCTCCCAGATGCGAAAGCCGAGGCGATACCGCTCCGAGGCCGGGTCGCGGATGATGAAGCCTTTGCCTTCCAGCGAGGCAAGCAGCCGGTGGACCGTGCTTTTATGGAGTCCGACCTTTGTAGAAATTTCCGTCAGGTTCAAATCTTCCGCTTCCGTAAAGCAAAGCAATATATCCAGAGCCCGTTCGACGGCGCGAACGGTTAGTTTGCCATCTTCGACCATATTCCCACTCCCCGAAAATCCGTTTCACTGGTTGAAATCTATTATAGCCGATTTCCATGCGTTTTCCTATATGAATGTCGTTCCTTCTTTATTAAATTTTCTGTTTCCAATAGTTGTAACAAACGATGTTACAGGAAGATTACAGAAAGTTTACATTTTTCGCGCAATATTGACGCCCGGCCATTCTCCCTATACTATAAAAATATAAGGATCTTACAAGCCTTGAATTTTCGGATCTGACCGCAACTGTATATCGCAAGTTTTTCCCTCCGATCGTTCGGATAAAAGCTGGCGTTTTCAAATCATTATCAGGGCCGTATCCGATCGTCATCCGCTACAGGCAGTCATCTTAGTTTCATTGGGAGGGATCTGGCATGGAAACCAATTCTTATTCACCCGTACCTTTAAACACCACTACGGTTGAAAGCGCTATCAAACGTACGACCTTCCTCAGAAGGCACCGGGGTCTGCTTCTTGCTCTGCTGTCCGTTCTGCTTCTGCTGTTCAGCTTAACGATGGCCTTTCACGCTTATGTGGCCTGGTCGCTGGTCCGGCCGCATATCGATCCGCTGCGTTCGAATCCCGCCGTCGCCTTCGGCGCCGCTTACGAGGACGTGCAATTCCCAAGTCTGAATGCCTCCTCCAACCTATCCGGCTGGTACATCCCGTCGAGTGCGGGAACGACAGCTTCCCGGCAAACGGTTGTGTTCTCGCACGGGTACGGCGGCAACCGCGAAGAAATCTGGGTGCCCATCTACGATTTGGCTAAGGCGGCCCACGATATGGGCTACAATGTGCTGATGTTCGATTACGGCTACGTTCAGCCTCAATGGAACGTGACAGGCGGTTTGCGCGAATCGCAAGAGCTGCTCGGCGCCGTCCAGTACGCGAAAGACCGGGGAGCCGAAAAAGTATTCGTCTGGGGCTTCTCCATGGGAGCCGGAACAGCTCTGCAGGCCGCGCTGCAGACGAAAGACATCGATGGCATGATTCTGGACAGCACGTTCGTGCTCGAACCGGACACCTTGTACCATAACATGAAGCAGGCGGCGAATTTGCCGAAGTTTTCCCAGAGCCTTGTGCATATGTTTTTCCCGCTTATCAATGGCGTCAGCTTGAACCAGGTGCCTTATGACAAAGTGAAAGAGACACAGTATTCGATGCCGATCTTCTTCATCCATGGCAAGAAGGATCTACGGGCCCCGTACGAAATGGCGGAAGGCATCTTCCAAAAGCAAAAAGCGGACTCCGGCTCCGCGCTATGGCTGCTGGAGAACGACGGACACGAGCTGATCTACCGTGCTCACAGCAAAAGCTATCTGCAGATGACGACCGGCTTCCTGCGTACGTTGTCCTCCGCTCCGGCACAGCCCTTGAAGTATAACAAAGCCCGTTAGACAAATATAACATAGCTGTACCCCTCCCTGAATACAATGTTCCTGTAGCGTCCGACCGCGAAAGCCGGATGAAGCAGAACGACGGGGAGGTTTTTGCTTATGCTGTACGTTTACGGTTCCCTGATGCCGCTCAGGGTGTTGGAGGAGATTCGGTTTTGGAAAATGCAGGAGAGAGAACATACGGTCGTCATCCGCGAGCTGGTGCCGAAGCTCGAGCCGGAGTATGCCGCACTGCTGCAGCAATGGGAAGGCGTGCTTGCGCAGACGGAAGCCGCCAGCCAGCAGTGGATCGAAGCCGTGCTCCGGACCAAGCCCCCGGTCGGTCCATATATCATCGATAAAGTTAACGAACTCCTCTACGCCTCCATTGCCCAGTCGCAGGAATTTATCCGGCAGTTGTTTCTCATTCTGGAACGAAGCCGGCCGGTTCGGGCAAATCCGGTCGTCCAAACCGTATTCATGCACATCATACGCGAATCCGAATATTTCCTGGGCGTTCTGCATGCGGTCCAAAACACGCCGGAAGGATATGAAGAGTTTCGGGCCGAGGAAGAAGCGGATCCATCGACCCAGACCCGCGCTCCGGATGAGGAGCAAGCGCACATTCACTTATGGCGCAGCGAAAGCGAATCGCATCCCGTCGATTTGAATCAGCTAACGGCGACTCAGGAAGGGACGTGGTCCGGGGAACGGCCCCCATCCCCCTATGCCAGGCCCGTACCGATCGGAGGCCACAAGCTGCCGCCTCTCCCCTATGCTTACAATGCGCTTGAGCCATATATCGATGCGGAAACGATGCGGCTCCATCATGACAAGCACCACAAAAGCTATGTGGACGGGTTAAACAAAGCCGAAAGCATGCTTGCGCGCTCGAGGGAAACGGGCGATTTTTCGCTGGTTACGCATTGGGAAAGGGAAGCGGCGTTCCACGGAGCCGGGCATTACCTCCATACGATTTTCTGGAATGTGATGAAACCGGGCGGCGGCGGAAAAGCGACAGGACCGATCGCGGCGGAGATAAAAAAATCGTTCGGCTCATACGAAGGGTTTCGGAAGCAATTCAGCGCAGCGGCGGAGAAGGTAGAAGGCGGCGGCTGGGCTATTCTGGTCTGGGGCCCGCGCAGCCATCGGCTGGAAATTTTACAGGCGGAGAAGCATCAGAACCTGTCGCAATGGGATGTCATCCCGCTCCTCGTGCTGGATGTATGGGAGCACTCGTATTACCTCAAATACAAGAATGAAAGGGCCAAGTACATTGAAGCTTGGTGGAACACAGTGAACTGGGACCACGTAAACGAACGGTTTGCGGCTGCCCGTCGTTTGATGTGGCTGCCTTACTAAAATAAATGATCCCCGGCCGACAGGTCCGGGGATTTGCTGCATCTATGGGTGGTCATTTATTGTCGAAGGGCTTGTCCCGTGACGGAAGCGGCTCGGTCTTGTTTACCGGAACCAAGCATCGAGATGAGCCAGGGAATGAAGATCAGCGGATACAGCATCAAATAGAGATTAGGCGTCCACCACGCCGGATCGAATTCGCCGCGAACGGCCCAGAATGAAATGGCCAGCAGTCCGGAGCTGAAGGTTAAAATAAGCGAGACCAGCGACCAGCCGATCCATGCGCCCCGGCCTTTTCTATGCAGATACAGGCTGTACAGACCTGTAAGAGAGATGAACAGATCAATAGGCATAAACGACCAATTCCACGCCACGAGAATCGGGTTGGTGTAATCGTTATACAATAATTCCGGCGGAATCAGCTTCAGGGCGGTAATTCCCCAATATACCAAAAACCCGATATCCGTGATCCAAAATAACACTCTTAGTGCCTTAAGCCGCATTGTATTTCCCCTTTCACCCTGTCTATTCAATCCTGTGCCTGGTGCTTTGACGCAGGGGTGCTTTCCGCTTGAGCACCGGCCGGGCTCCCGTGAGCCCCTCCGCTCAAGTTCAAGCCGATGACGCCGAGGATGATCAGGACGATAGAACCGGCTTTTAACAGCGACATGGACTCGTTAAAATACAAATACCCGATCACCGCAATGACCGCCGTTCCCAGACCGGACCATATCGCGTACGCTACGCTCACGTCAATCTGCTTCAGCGAGAAATTGAGCGCCGTAAACGCAAGCAAGTAAAAAACGACCATGAGGATCGAAGGCGTCAGCCGTGTAAAACCTTGCGAAAATTTCATCGAAATCGTTCCGGCGATTTCGAGGGCAATTGCAGCCCCTAAATATAACCAATACATCTGCGCATCCCCTTTTACGTGTGTGAAAGAAAAAGGACGCAGGCTCCCCGCATCCTCCGTCCCTACTCTTTAATTAGCGATAAAAACTCCGAGCGGGCAGCCGCATCCGTTCGGAACAGTCCGCGAACGGCGGAGCTCACGGTTTTGCTGCCCGGCTTCTTGACGCCGCGTGCGCACATGCACAAATGCTCGCCCTCGACGACGACCATACAGCCGTGCGGCTCAAGCTCCGACTCGATGATGTCGGCAATTTCCGACGTAATCCGCTCCTGCACTTGGAGGCGGCGGGTGACCGCCTCAACCAAACGGGCGAACTTGCTGAGCCCGGCAATTTTGCCGCTCGGAATGTATCCGATATGGATTTTGCCAAAAAACGGCGCCATATGATGCTCGCACTGGCTGTAGTAGACGATATCCTTCACAATGACGAGCTCCTCATGCTTCTCGTCGAAGGCAACGCCTAAAATATCCTTCACGTCTGCGTCATAGCCTGCAAAAATTTCTTCATACATGCGGGTTACCCGCGCAGGTGTGTCAAGCAGACCTTCCCGGTCCGGATCTTCGCCGATCAGGCGCAAAATCTCCCGGATATGATACTCGACCTGTTCCCGGTTGTCGGCAACACGGCTGTTTCTGTACTCTTTGGCCGGCATGGTGATCCTCCTCCTGAATTCGTCCGGAGTTTCCGTTCCAATATAGAAAGAAAAGCCCGCGACCAGGCTTTTCGGGCTTACGGACGAAACTTTTGCTTTTTCATCATGGATTGCATTTTTTGCATCTGCTGCTTGTTCAAGTTATACCCCATTTGCTTGGCCATCTGCTGCAGCATTTCCGGATTGCTCTGCATTTTTTCAATCTGCTTGCGCAAGTACTGCACGCCGATAAAAAAACCGGCCGCGCCTCCGGCAATGAGGGCGATAACCGCGGTAATGACGT
This sequence comes from Paenibacillus ehimensis NBRC 15659, assembly GCF_004000785.1. Lineage (GTDB taxonomy): Bacteria > Bacillota > Bacilli > Paenibacillales > NBRC-103111 > Paenibacillus_G > Paenibacillus_G ehimensis. The sequence goes on from NZ_BILX01000093.1 coordinate 14,387, forward strand.
AACCCCACATAATCGTACCTTCACCTCAAACGATGGATGTCATTTCTTCATCATAGCATGTCAAGGCCTCGGTTACAAACACCAATTTTCCTCTACATCAGGACGCTCTCGATAAATACGGTCGTCTGCTTGGCGAGATCGATCTCCTTGACCTCCATATCGTCCCCGCCGCCCTTGACCACACGGATGACAGGCCGGCCCGGCAGGCCCCGGTGCTGACCGACCACAACGCCGGTTTCCCGGGTGGACAGCTTAACCGACGTGCCTGTCGGATAAACCGACACCGTACGCAAAAACTGGATCACGATCTCCCGGTCGAGCTTCTCGCCCGCCAGCACCATCATGCGTTCGCACGCATCGTGCGGCAGCATCCGCCGGCCTTCGGACAAATCGAACAGCAGGTTGTCATACGTGTCCGCCACGGCAACGATGCGCGCGTACAGATGAATTTCATCGCCCGGCAGCTGACGCGGCATGCCTTTTCCGTCCATCGTCTCGTGATGTTGAAAAGCGACGTGCGCAATCAGCAAGCTAAGCTCCCGCTTATGCTTCAATACTTCAAAGCCGCGCCACGTATGATGCTTTCTCGGATCGCCGCTTTCATCGTCCGTCACAAGCTCAAGCTTGCCGACATCGTGCAGCAGCGCGCCGACCGCCAGCTCCTTCAGTTGCGTCGTCGACAGCCCCATATTGATGCCGATCAGCGTCGACATCATGCAAACGTTGATCGCATGCACGTACATTTCGTTATCGTGCGTCCGGATATCCGACAATTGCACCAGCACTTCTTTGTTTCGCATAATTTCGTCCAGCAGCGTATCGATGCTTACCCCGATGTGCTTCGTGTTGAAATCTTTCCCGGACCGGATTGAATCGAACGTCTCTCCCATCCGCTGCATCACGGCCCGCTTCGTCTCCTCCGAGACAAGGTCGGCCAGCTCGATATCGTCAAACTGCTGGTCTTTAATATAAATCATCGTCACGCCGATCCGCTTCAGCGTCGTGATCATGAAGACGGTTAGCTGCACCCCTTCGGAAAGCAGCACCGCCCCGTTAGCGGAAAATATCGTCCGTCCCAAATATTGCCCGGACTCGACGTTCTCGATATGCACGTATCTCACGCTAGGGCCCCTTTCCCCGAAAAGCCTTCATGCTGAAGCAAAAACGTTTTAATGTGCAGTCCGCCGCCGTAGCCGACCATCGCGCCGCTTGCGCCGATCACACGGTGACATGGTACAACAATCGGGATCGGATTGCGGTTGTTCGCTCCCCCTACGGCGCGCACCGCTTTAGGCGAACCGATCCGCACCGCGACGTCTTTATACGACCAGACCTCCCCGAACGGAATAGCGGTCAACGCCTTCCATACCCCAATTTGAAACGGCGTGCCGCGCAAATCCAGAGGCAGGTCGAACGTCCGTCTCGTACCGGCAAAATAAGCCTGCAGCTGACCGGCCGCCTCGGATAGCGCTCCGGGGTCCCTTATCCAATCGTCCGTACCGTATCGTTGGCTGGACCAAGCGCGAAGCTTCGGCTCGACATCGGCGAACGCGCCGAATTCGATCTGACACAAGCCACCCTGTTTCTCCGCGTTCCAACCGAGCGTCAACACGCCGATCGGTGAATCGATTTCATCGTATCGGATCGCCATCCTGCTCTTCCCCCTGTCGCTCTCCCGTAAATTGCGCGCGCGCTTTGCCGATCTCCCGGCGGGCGGCCTCGTCCCGCTCCGTCTCCCAAGCGGCGTCCAGCGCCTCGCGCGCCGTCTCCCCTCCGATGCGGCCAAGCGCCCAGGCGGCGGTGCCGCGAATCTCGGGACGCTCGTCCTTCCGCAGCAGCTCCGCGAGCTGCGGCACGCTGCTTGCGTCCCGGAAGTTGCCCAGCGCGAGGATCGCGTTGCGCTGGATCGGCTTGCGGCCCCGCCAAGCGGCGGCACTGTGGCCGAACCGCTCTTTGAACTCGCGGTTCGACATCGACAGCAGTGGCAGCAGCAGCGGCTTGACCACCTTGGGGTCCGGCTGCAGCTCCGGATGGTGCCCGGCGTGAATGCCTTTATTTTTGGGACAGACGATCTGGCATGTATCGCAGCCGTAAAGCCGGTTGCCGATCTTGCGCTTCAGCTCGTCATCCTCGATAAGCCCTTTCGTCTGCGTGAGGAACGACACGCAGCGCTGCGCGTTAAGCTGCCCCGGGCCGACGAGCGCTCCGGTCGGACAGGCGTCGATGCAAAGCGTACAATCGCCGCAGCTCTCGGTCACGGGCGTATCCGGCGGAAAAGGCACGTTCGTGATCAATTCGCCGAGGTAAACCCAAGACCCCCATTCCGGGGTAATGACGGAGCAATTTTTGCCGACCCAGCCGATCCCGGCCCGTTCGGCCACCGCCCGGTCGACAAGCGCTCCGGTATCGACCAGACTCGCCGTACGCGCTCCGGGCACCCGTTCGCGTATCCAGTCTTCCAGCCTTGCAAGCCGGTTGCGCAGCACATGATGGTAGTCCTGGCCCCAGGCGGAACGGGACAAAATGCCCCGGTACGCACCCGGCTCGGACCGCGGCGCATCTTTCAGCTTCGACGGATACGCGACCGCGATCGAAATAATGGACCGTGGTTCCGCCAGCGTCAGCGCCGGGTCCACACGCTTCTCGATATCCGGCTCCTCGAAGCCGGATTCGAACCCTTTCTCACGGTGCCGGATTAAAATATCCTTCAATTCGACGAACGGGTCGGCGCTCGCAAATCCAATCTTGTCAATGCCCAGCTTCGCCGCATCCGCTTGCAGCTGCTGCTTGAGCTGTCTCCAGTCCGCTGGCTGCAGCTCTTCCGCTGCCGCCAAACCTTCGCTCCGCGACTCCGTTCCCGCCCTGCTGTCTTCTTTTTCCATTACAGGCTCCTCCACTTTTGCGGCGGCCATACGATCCATTCCGCCCGTCCGACGACCCGGGTGATCGGAATGGCGCCGAAGGTGCGGCTATCGTAGCTGGCGTACCGGTGTCGGTTGTCCCCCATGACAAACAGGTGGCCTTCGGCAACCGTATAAGGCTCGAAGCGTCCGTCCTCGATGTTGGAATCCGTGTACGCTTCCTCCGCCTCGCTTCCGTTGACATAAAGCTTGCCGCCCCGGATATGCACCTCGTCCCCGGCCACCGCTACCACCCGCTTCACCAAAAAAGGATGCATGGATTCGCTTCCCGGCGGCTCCTGGATGACAACGACGTCTCCGCGCTTGGGGGGCGTGCCGGCATATCGGATCGTTTTATTGATAAACAACCATTCGCCCTCTTCCAGCGTAGGCTGCATAGATTCTCCTTTGACTGTGGACAAATGAAACACGAATTGATGCATGAGCACGACCAAGGCCACCGCGAACGCGAACCACTTCATCCAGCCCAGCAGCTCCCGTAAAGGATTGGAATCAACCGGGGGTTCCGCCGGGCTTTCGGTCCGTTCGCTTTCGTTGTTGCTCAAAGAAAAGCTCACATCCTAACCCTCCGCTCCGCGTTCTCTCCACTGCTCATAATAGGATAGGACCAGCTCGTCCCGAAACGGCGCTCCAGCGCCCTTTACGCGCTCCAGCAAATGCTGCAGGCCCTGCTCGACCTTGCTCTCCACGACGGCGGAATAATGATAGGCGAGCTTGTGCCGCTCGTATTCTTCCCGGTCAACGACGTGCACGTCGCCTGCCGGCATGCGAATCACATCCAGATCGTAATCGATATAGGTAATGACGCGTCCGTTCACATACGGCGGGGAAGCGACGTTGCAGTAGTACCGGACGCCGGCTTCCTCGATCAGCGCAACCACATTAAACCACTGTCCCGGGATAAAAAAAGACACCCCGGGTATGCGGCTGACCCATTCTTTGCCGTCCGCCTCGACAATTTTCGTCTGGCTGTTAATCAGCACCAGCATGGACTCCGCCCGATGGGATTCATGCAGCAGACGCTCCGGCACCAACCAATTTTCAAGCCACATGCGATGTAAGTGCCCATCGTGTTTAAAGCTTTTGATGACATGCGGGGTAAACGTCTCCATGTGGTCCAAACCCTTCTGTCTGCTGTTTTCAACTGACTGGCGTGCTTCTTTCTCTTGCTACTAGCATAAACTTATGTTGCACCGCTTTCAAGAGCCGTAATCTTCGAACAAACAAAAAAAGCATAGCCGGGAAGCCGAGGGGCTCCGGGTATGCCTGCATGATTCGTCGTAACATTGATTCGTTCTGATGTCAGCCGTTCACAATGCTGAGCCGCTGCGGGAACCGGGAAAAATCTTCCGCCTGATACCCGGCTTTCTCGTATACGGGAATGACCACTTCGTTGTGCGCATCGATGGTAACCATAATGCGGCGCACTTTGCGTCCCACAAAGCGTTGGCGAAGGGACTCGATCAAGGTCTGGCCGATTCCTCTGCGCTGATGATCCTGCTCGACGGCAATACGATAGTAGTAGCCGTCCTGGTTATCGATCGTTCCGACGATGACCCCGACGATCGCGCCTTCGTCCTCCGCAACAAGGACGAGCTCGCTGTCCCAGGACAACTGTCTGGCGAAAGCCGACATCGTCTCCTCGTAACATTCCTCTGAAAGCACATTCCTGAAAAGCTCCGTGACTGAAACGTAATCGGACAATTTAAACGTACGAACCAGATACGAACTTACAAGCATGTTAAACTCTCCCCGCCACTCATATGGTAGATAATAAAATACGACAAATAACGCAATATTCCTGCTAAATATCAAAAAATCGATAAAAAATCTTCATATTTTTTCAAATCCTCCTGAAAGCGCTTAATTTTAAGCGTTTACAAAGGTTTTGGCCATTTATTGTCTACTTTTCACAAAGCGTGCATTTCGGTCAACGGCGAAAAAGCTCCCTCCGGCATCCAATGCCTTCTGGGAGCTTTTCCTGCGGTCTGATCACGGGGCGTTATTTCTCCATATGGTTCAAAAGCCGGTACAGAACCGTCACGGCCTGGGCTCGCGTCGCTTGTCGCTTCGGCTCGAAGGAGCCGTCCGGGTTGCCTTCCAGCAAGCCTAATCCGGCCGCCCGCCCTACCGACTCCTTGGCCCAATCGCTGACCGCCTCGCGGTCCGTGAATGCAAGTGCGTCCGTTGGCGATTGGGACTCGGCCCCGCGGACATAAGCGTCCGCGTTCATCAGCATGTGGGCCATTTGCTCGCGGGTGACCGGCGCTTCCGGGGCGAACGCCGTGTCGCCGACCCCGCTCACAAGCTTGGCTTCCAGCGCTTGGGCCAACGCATCGCGATACCACGCATCGTGCGGCACGTCCTTGAACGGCAGCTCCTTGGCGCCGGACGGCAGCTTCAGCGTCCGCGCAAGCAGCGCGGCGAACTGAGCCCGCGTCATGGCCGCCTCCGGCGCGAAGGCCGTCTCCGTCATGCCGTCGGCGATCTGCCTGGCCGCCATCCGTTCGATGGCCGCTTTGGCCCAATGACCCGCTATATCGTCAAACGTCCGGTTCCATTCCATCACGGCATAGGACGAGAAGTGGCTCAACCGGACTTGAATCGCCCCGTTCTCCGCCTTGCCGCCGACATACTCCCAGCGTCCGGCCGGAGCGTTATAAACGTAAATTCCCGTCTTGGCGGCATCGCCGATCTTGGCAGAGTCGTACCGCAGCAGCGCCGTCACGCTCTTGTCGAACGCTTGGATCGTCCGGTCGCCCGCCTGAAGCGTGAAATCGAACACCGGAGAAGCGAGTCCCGCATAAGCCGGCTTGCCGGGAGCCTCCTGCGACAGGGTGACGGTTAGCTTAACCGGGGTCGCTGCGCTCTCCACGGCAAAAGCGTCCGGCGGAATGGTGAGCGACGCTTGGTCGGAGCGAACGACGAAGGCCGATCCGGCTTCTGCCGCTTTAAGCCATACCTCGCCCGGCAGTTCCACGATAATCTGCTTCAAGGCGTGGCCGGATCGGGAGCTGGCGTCGATCGTTACCGGCGCTCCTTTGGCAGCGGCAAGCTGCTCCAGCAGCTTTGCCTTGTCCGGCTTCACGCTCAGAACGGAGCCGGATTCGCTTTTGCCGTCGCCGGAAGCTGCAGGGGCACCGCCCCAGCCGCCACCGCCTCCTCCTCCGGCGCAGCACCCCGCGCTGCCCCCTCCACCTCCGCCGCCGGCAGGAGTCGGCTGGATGATATAAGAGTACTCGGCGGTCTCACTCCAAACGCCGTTTTTCATCGCAGCGGCATAAAACGTTGTATCGGAGTTGATCGTTAAAGGCCCCGCGTATTCGTAGGAATTCATTCCATCGTACGAAATATAGATTCGGGCTCCCGGTGTCGCCGAAGATAACGTTACGGTTTGGGGACCGGTGTAAGTTCCCGAACCGATCGAGGCTTTCGGCCGATCCGGAAGCTTCGAGAATCTTGCCGCGCCGGATTCGATGAATTCATTACTGCTGCCGGGCGCATCGTTGGCCTGGATCGTAATTTCGTAAACGTCGTCGGTCACGGAAAGCTCGACCGGACCGCTCCATTCCCCTTTGACCAAAGAAACGGTTTTGTTCTGTTTATAACGATCCTCGTGATTCACCGTCACTGTAATTTCGGAGGACAGGCCCCGAAGCGGGGTCCCTTTATCGTCCTCCGCCCTTACCGTCACGTTGGCGTGCCGCCCGTCCGGCTCCGGCGCTGCCGTCATACGGAGACGCGGCATGGTAAAAGCCCGCTTGCCGTTCATCAGCCCTCCGCCGTAATAATCTTGATGCTTCGGAAAGTAATATGTCCCCAAATAATATCCCGATATCGGCGGTACATCCAGCTTTTGGCTGCTGTCATACAAAATATGATGCACGTCCTGCGAGCTCAAGTTTTTATTTTGAGCTTTGAGCAAAGCGGCCAGTCCCGCCACCATCGGGGACGAATAAGAGGTCCCGGCACCGCTGGCATAGCCTCCGGACAGCGCCGTCGAGTACACGCCGGTTCCCTGCGCAACCGTTGTTATTTTTCCAATATTGGAAAAATCGGAAATCGTCAACGTATTGTTCGCCACGCGGGTAACCGAGCCTACGGAAACGACGCCCTCGTAGCGCGCCGGGTAGACGGTCCAGGCAAATTTCCTGTAGCCGTTATCCTGACGGGTCGGAAAATCGGCAGGCGCGCCGAACAGCCAATGGTTGCTCTCGTTGCCGGCCGCTGCGACAATAACCACATTCCGGGCCAGGGCGTAATCGACAGCTTCTTTCAGCATTTGGCTGTTTTGCGGCATCCCCAGGCTGATGTTGATCACGTCTACCTTGTTGTCCGCCGCCCATCGGATGCCTTGGGCTACGGCGCTGCTCGGAATATAGTCTTTGTTATTGGCGTCTTTCTTCCCTACCTTCACCGGAACGATCCTTGCGCCGCCGGCCGCTCCGGCTATGCCGATGCCGTTATTGGTTACGGCTGCTGCGATCCCGGCGACCATCGTACCGTGTCCCGAATCGTCGACAGGAGGCTGGCCTTCGTCAAGCGCATTATAGCCCGCTTCCAAGCTCCCGGCGAGATCCGGATGGTGCGGATTCACTCCCGAATCGACGATCGCGATACGGATCGAAAACCTGTCCTGCACGCGCTCCCAGGCATAGGTCATCTCGGTTACACTGAGCCCCCACTGGCTGCCGTTCACATAATAAGGGTCATTCGGTTGATAGATGGAGGAGGTCACGGTCGTTGAACCGCTTCCGCCTGCGACCTGACCCGGCACCTCCGTAACGGCCGGATCTGCGTATTGCAGCAAATATTCGGGCTCGGCTGCCGCCACGGCAGGGTCCTGTTTATAGCGCTCGACAGCGGAAAGCACGTTCTCTCCCGGCGCCAGCGGCATTTCGACGAACGAATCCGAATCCACGGCAGCAAGCAGTCCGGCAGAGCCCTCGCTCCCCGCCTGCTCCTTGTATTTCACCCATACTTTTCCGGAAACCACGTTGGCCGGCTGAGTTGCGGGGAACAACGGCATTGAAAATGGTGAAAACGAGGACCGTGCATCCTTGTTCCCCTCCGCTGCCTGCGCTTTTCCCGAACTCCAACCCAAAAAAGGCGACAGCAGCATTGCCGTCGCTAACGTTACGTGAAGCCATCGCTTCTTCTTCATCCGCATTTGCTCCCCCCAGCCATCTCCCAGTTGACAACTCTACTAAAACTTACCACTCTAGTATATGACGCGGCAAAATGCTCTGGCAATGAAAGATTGCGAATTTTGCCGAAACATAGATGTAACCGTTTCGTATTAATTGGTAATTTCCTTAGAATGGGAGCGAATCAAGATGAAGAAGCATGAGCCCTCCAATCCGAACGCTACATCGGCAACGGGAAATAAGAAGCTGATCAGCCTCTTTGTGGCGGCCGCCCTGGCTGCAAGCGCCGGATGCTCCTCGCCTCCGGCTGCGAAAGCCCCGCTGCAGCCGTCCCCGCCTCAAGGCGGAACAAATCCGCCCACTGCCGCGACAGGCACGGGAGCTGCGGCCGGCGCCGCAGCCGGCATCGGAGCCGCAGCCGGTGCGGCGGCCGGTGC
>NZ_BILX01000094.1 GCF_004000785.1 Paenibacillus ehimensis NBRC 15659
TTTCGTAGATGTTTATGTAATAGAGGCAATTTGTCTGAGGCTCGTGACGGGGGAGCCGGAGCTATTCCCATGCACTGTAATCGCCACTTGAATGCGGGAGCCCTCACCGGCTCTAGTCACCAAGGTACCATTCTGCTCTAGAACGGATTGCTTTGGTTAAGCCTCAATCCTCGCTTGAGCAGCCAGCTGTCGAAGCAATCTTGCTCCTGATTTCTTAGACAGCTAAACTTATTGAAGAGTTTGTTGAAGACGGAGACCTCCTCTATTGTTAATCTAAATGATCTTTGAATTGATGAAGAAGTTCAGATTTGTTCAAATGAAAAAGACCCGGTACAAAGTACCGAGTCTCGTAGAACAATAAAGATTAATCAATGAAGTCAGCCAGTCCGAGGTAACGTTTCAGCATCGTAGCTGCTTGCGAACGAGTTGCTTTTTCAGCAGAACCGATCGTATCGTCAGTCAGACCGTTGATGATGCCTGCATTTACGGCAGCAGCAATTTCTTTCTTAGCCCAAACGATTTTGGAAGCGTCTTTGAATTTCGCAAGCAGTTGAGCTTGATTCGACTCGGAAACTTCGGAAGCTACACCTGCGTAATTCAGGGCACGGATGATCATAGCTGCCAGTTCTTCACGAGTGATTTGTGCATCCGGACGGAACGTATTGTCTTCATAGCCATTGATGATACCTGCTTTGGAAGCTGTTGCAACTGCATCAGCGTACCAAGCGGAAGCGTTAATGTCAGTGAAATACGTATTAGCCGTTACAGAGTTCAGACCCAAGGAACGAACAACCAATGCTGCAAATTCAGCACGAGTAATGTTGCGGTCCGGTTGGAATTGCTTGTCGGATACGCCTTCAACCACCAATTTGTTAGCAAGCATTTCAACGTCTGCTTTAGACCAGTGGGAAGCGAGGTCTTCAAACGATTTGTTTGCTTCGATTACCGTGTAGATGCTGTTGCCGTTACGTTTCAACGTAGCAACAGTTTGACCGTCTTTCGATTCAAACGTAGAAGGCACAAAGCTCAGTTTCTTCGTTGTTTCGTTGTAGAGAGCCCCAGTTGCTTTTTTAGCATCAAGGTTTTTGTTCACACCCAACGTACGGGATACATAAGTGCTGCCGAAATCAACATCGACAGATTTGCTGTTGCCGGAAGCTGTAACGTTGAAGTCAACAGCGTTTTTAATTGGGTTACCGCCTGCGGCATAAACGGCTTTCGTTACGTCTTCAGCAGTAGCGTCAGCAACTTTAGCAATCGTTACGTTGATTTTCGTATCTTTCAGTTCAGCGCCCAATTCTTTCGCGATTGCTTCGAATTTAATAGCCGCGAGCGGAAGAGTATAAGTGCCGTTGTCGTTAATGATCGTTACAGAAACTCCGCCTTTTTTCAGCGCTTCTGCCAGTGCGTCAGCCGGGATAGCCAGCTTCTCACCTTTGATTTTGAGTTTTACTTCTTTAGAATTTTCAAAAGCTCTTTGCAGAGTGAAGGCATCTACAGAATCTCCGAATACTTCGATAACGCCGTCGTTGGAGATAGAGCCGCCACCGCCGCCGCCCCAACCGCTAGAACCGGTGGAGTTAATCGGAGCTTGACCGCTGTTTAGCGCGTAAGCTTCATTACGGTCGTTACCGTAGTAGGTTACCACGTAGACGCTATCCGGAACGGTAGGATTTGTCCAGGTAAAGTTAAAGTCGAAGTATGTAACCTTATCAACCGTTCTGTAGGTTACGTTGGAAGTCGTGATAAGCAGATCTTTGTGGTAGGCATCCGAATATACACTTAAAGATACGCTTTTATCTTGATTATACGTATCCGTATACACGGAACCAGATACAGTCTTGGTGTACTTATCATACTTCAAACTACCAAAATCAATGCCAGCAAATGCAAGCACAGGAAGCAGCGTCGAGCCAATCATCAATGCGGCCAACGCTTGGGATGTTTTTTTCAATACAGTTGATTTCACTTGGGTCTTGCTCCTTTCACGATTGTAAACATTTTTTTTCTCTATTTGACTCATTTCGCATTTCACCTCCCTCCCTGAGCAGAATCGACTGAACCATACCTTTTTCGATTAAAAATCGTCTTTAAGGCCTAGAATCTATTTTAGCATCATAGTCAAAAAAATGGTAGCAAATTGTAGTGTAAATTTAGCTACCATTTTTTATAAAGATTTTTTAAAACTTAGCGTTTACAAGGTTTTGAAATTCTTGGCGTTCATTCGGGTCCTGAGCTACTAGCTTATCATAAAGTGCCTGGTCAGACTTTCCTTGTTTTTGCAAGGAAGCTAAGTACCAGCGAATGTTTTGTTTCGTTGTCTGGTTCTCCGGAGAACCACCAATACCAATCCGGAACATTGCTTCCGCTGCATCGTATTTGCCTCGAACGAACTGAATCTGACCTAAGGCTAAGCCCATTTTACCGGTCTCGGCAAAAGCTTGGCCTTGGCCTTGTTCTTTTGGCAGCAAAGCGAGTTCTTTTTTGCGGGCCTCAAATTGACTGTAAAGCTCAAAAGCCTGGTTCCAGTATTCGTCTTGCTTTTGAGTATTTTTCTTTTCGCGTGCCTTATAACCCAAATCTGTATTTAAAGATATTGCAACCTCGTAGAGGTAAACTTTCCAAGGGAAGCTATTGAGTTTATCATTTGTAAATTGCAGTGCTTCTTCTACTTTATCTTTTTGAATCAGACTGTAAATCTTTCGATCTACCAAAGGAAAGTTAAAGGGCTCTTTTTGCAAAGCTTGATCCAGCAAATTCGTAGCTTCCGTAAAATATTTTTCATCCTTGGTCTGGTTATAAACTTGAAAAAGAATAGAGACTTTTTGATATACATAATCCGGATGATTCGGATGCTGCGACAAGGCATTATTCAAAGGCGTTAAAATATCGTTCAAGTTGTTGTTTCCACTGGCGGCTATAGCTCTAGATTGATTGAATTGGCTGTCAGCGCTCAGCAGCTTAACGGAAATGAAGAAAAGCAGCATAGAAACCAATAGTACTACTGAAGGATAAACCCATTTTTTTGAATTCAATACTTCTTTCCAGTTGCCGTTCAGTTCCAGAGTGTCGTTTGAGATCATAATTCCAAAGCTTAAGAATAAGAGCATTCCCAAGTAAACAAAGCTCATGTCAAAGTCTATAATGCTGTGAACCAGCAGCGAAACCGATGCAATATAGAAAATGAATCGTTTGTTTCGCGTTTGCTCGTCTTGCTTGATAAAATTGCGAATGTAAGTATAGTAAATGAAAATCAGAAAAATCATGAATATAGCAAATCCAACGATACCTACATCCGTTAAATACTGAAGAAAAAAGTTATGTGCCTGGCGGCTGATATACGGATTATTCTGGTATTTTTCATATAGTGCCGGCCAAGCTCCCCCACCTGCGCCAAAAACAGGGTAATCGTTGAATAATTTCATAGCATCTTTGTAGAACGTACCGCGTTCCAAGACACTGTGCTGTTGAAAGTTGATGTTTTCAATACGGGTACGAATATTTTCCGGGAGCAACTTTGTTACGCCGGAATCCGTAAGTAGCAAAACCGCCCCTATTCCGCCAACGATGACGGCAACAACGGGAATAGCTAGAAAAGCGAAACGTTTTTCTTCGAGACGATTTGTTAACTTTTCGATCCATGGAGAAACGAATTTTTGGACAAGAACTGCCAATACCGCATAAATTAAAGAAATCACCAATAGATTGGTCCAACCTGAAAGAGATAAATCGGATTTATATTCGTGAAACAAAGTTACTCCAATTGTCGTTAGTTTATTTAGAATGACTAAGGATAAACCAAAAGATACTACCAAATGGATTAGGTAGGCGACTTGCTTACGCGGTTTAAGAAACGGCAGAACCAATAACAAAACGATTGGCAAAATGACCAGAGCGCCGCGCGATAATGTAACGAAAAAAGAAATGATAATAGGAACGACCATAAAAGCATGAATGCCTATCGAATACCATTTGGAAGACGTAACGACTAAGAATATGGTGACCAGTAAGACTGCAATAAGAAAAGCCGCGTAAGAGTTGGCGTACTGGAAAACCGATGTTAGCCGAGGGCCGTTGGAATCTGACATCACCGCGTGAAGATAAGAAGCATTAGGCTCCATGTTGGCAGCGAACCATTTTACCAGCGCAAAAGCGGCTTCTTTATTGCCAAGCCAGTTCATGACCCCGAAAATAACAATAAAATAGGAAGTGCTGACAAAACCGTATTTAAGTATCGATAGGCCGAGATCTTGCTTTGAAAGATAGTAGGCCAGTGAAAAGAACGCGATATAAATGATTTGAATATAGATTGAATTTGCAGCATAATTAGTTGAAGCTGCTGTGAACGAAGATATGAGATAAGTAATAGGAAGCAGCCAGGCAACAATTACTGCAAGATCCGACTTTTCTTTTAACCTCCAGTGGAAGTACAAATAAATGGAAAGCAGGATCAGAACGACCGAGGCCCAAACGAAGGAGGAGTAGATCGGCCTTTCAAAATCGAAGTTATTCCCGTTAAATAACCCTCTTTGAAAGGGAGCCCAGACTAAAAAAATCAAGGCGATGCTTGATAGTATCCAGAACAAGATTGAGCTTTTGTCGGCGGCTTCAGATGACTTTTTTAGATGAGCAGCATACACATGCTGGCTTTTTTTGGCGTTCATAATCTGGTGTTCTCCTTTATATAACTTGAAATTACGACAAAATCTTATCATAGTTTGAGAGGAGAAGCCAAATTTATTTTCTTTATGTGGATATTGGCCTAAGCGGGAAAGCAGTAAGGAATGGATCAAGTAAATGGCGAATATATCCCAGGGGTAGTATTCATAATACAAGTTTGATAAAATAGCAGAAAGACAGGGATCGACAATTTATAGAGAATTTCAACATTAAACTAAACTAAAAAACAACAGTTGCCTTGCTAGAAAGGATATGTGAATGAATTCGCAAATTCAATATGGTTCATGCAAACATTTATGAATAATTTAGAAGTTTGATTTTAATAAAGTTAATGAAATTTGTTCAGTTATTAAACAGAAATTGCGGGGATTGTAAATGCTTAAGAAAATCTTTGATGTGTACGGTAAATATGGTTTTCTTCTTTCACAATTGGTGGAAAGAGATTTCAAAACAAAATATAGAAGATCTGTATTGGGAATGCTCTGGAGTTTATTAAATCCTCTTTTAATAATGGTTGTACAGTACATGGTGTTTTCTACATTATTTCGCTTTGATATACCAAATTACTCTGTATACTTACTTAGCGGTATTGTTATGTTCAATTATATGTCTGAAGCAACATCTCAAGCTATGACATGCATTATTCAAAATGCTTCTCTTATTAATAAAGTCTACATTCCGAAGTACATTTACCCCTTTTCGCGCGTTTTATCGACAGGAGTAAATTTTGTACTGTCCTTAGCAGCGCTTTACATCGTAATTATCGTGGCAGGCATGAAGATTACTTATGTTCACTTTGCTTTGCTGTACGCAATTCTATGCATGTTTGTTTTTATTATGGGTCTTTCCTTGTTGTTGGCGTCATTGATGGTATTTTTTAGAGATACCCAATTTTTATATAGCATTGCCTTAACGATTTGGACGTACTTGACACCTATTTTTTATCCTGAAAGCATTCTCCCACCGTATATGATATCTGTTATGGAATTTAATCCTATGTATCATTTTATTAGATTTGTTCGCTTTATTATTTTAAATGGGGGCATTCCTGATCCTAAGGCATGGGTGTATTGCGCTTTGTTTGCAATTATATCTCTAACAATCGGAGCATATGTTTTCAAACGAAACCAAAACAAATTTATTCTCAATCTGTAAGGAGAATGGTCTATTTTGATTGAATTAAAAAATGTGTCTATGAAATTTCGCATGGCAAATGACCGAATCTTCAGCCTCAAGGAATTCATAGTAAAGAAAATATCCGGTAAGCTAGAATACAATGAATTTGTTGCTTTGAAAGATGTTTCATTCACAATTAAAAAGGGCGAGGTTGTCGGTATAGTTGGGAGTAATGGGGCCGGTAAAAGCACGTTGCTTAAAATAATTTCAGGAATTCTAACCCCCACTCAAGGAAGTTCTCGAGTTTATGGGACGATTGCACCTATGTTGGAACTTGGTGCCGGATTCGATATTGATTTAACTGCACGAGAAAATGTTTTTCTTAATGGTGCTGTACTGGGGTATTCAAAACAGTATTTAATCGATAAATACAACGAAATTGTTGAATTTTCTGAATTACATGATTTCATGGATGTACCTGTTCGTAATTTTTCGTCCGGTATGACGATGCGCTTGGCTTTTTCAATTGCAACACTGGTAAATCCAGATGTACTTATTGTTGATGAAATTTTGTCTGTAGGTGACGCTCACTTTCAACAGAAAAGCGCTCAGAGAATGCGTGAATTAATGAGCGGCGGGGCAACAGTAATTTTAGTCTCACACAGTATTGAGCAGATTCGCGAAATGTGTTCCCGCATAATTTGGTTAGACCGTGGGACGGTTAGAATGATCGGAAATACAGATGAGGTTTGTGATGCATATACTAGTTACTCAAGGGGCGGGTTCTCGGACAGCGAGGTAGAGTCTGACGTCGATTTAACATCATATAAAGAAAGGCTGTATACGCCGACATTTATTACAAAAATTGATAATAATTATTTTATTGTTGATTGTTGGCATCATCGCGTTATTTTTCATGATAACCTAATTGACCCTATTAAAGAGTGGGCAACGATGCCTGGCGATTTTAGCACTCCTCATTCCATAGCTAGTGATGGCGAAGTGTTTTTAGTGGAGGATACGAAAAACGATAGGGTGAAGATTTTACGACGTAAGGGTTCCACATTTGTTGAAACACAAAAAATCACAGATATTGGTAGCCAGCCTCACAAAATTGTTTACGACGCAAACCACAAACGATTCTATGGGATTGCAGCATCGTCACAAGAGGTATTTGTGTTGAAGAATGCAGGAAAAGAAGTTGTTATAGAGAAAGTAGTGAAGTTAGACTATTTAAATACAGCTTATGTTCGTGCAATTAGTTTAATTGATGGGAAAGTTTACTTTGTTTCTGGTCCTGGGAAAATTGTAGTAGCTGAAGCATCTGATCTAACCTTTGACATAATTGCGGAGTATAAAGTTCCTTTTGAATTACAAGGAATGAATGACATCACTAAGATCGGTTCTTATTATTATCTTAGTGTCTATCAGAATGGAGCTGGCGATATTGCTCCAAGGTTAGTAAGGGTACGGGATCTAAATGAACTGGAAACTAAATACGAGGATATTTATGATTTGCTGCAATTAAAGGGAGTTCCCTATTACTTTTCATTCATTGATAATAGAGTCTACTTAACGGAAATTGATTCATATTCATCAATTATATCGTTTAACATTGTGAATGACCATATTTGTGATCTCCAGTATGTCTACGATATTGGCGAACCAAACGAGTCTTCTCGTAGGCGGCATAGACAAAGATGAAGATATTTAGCAAAGGACAATACAGAGTTTGGGAGGGATTTGTGTGGCAAGACTTAACCTCGATTTCTATGAGCCAAGCGCTGATGATGTCTATTCCGATGGCGATATTGAAAATGAGCTATTACAATATGCTAAAAATGGTGATTCAGATTGGTATAAAGATGGAAGATGGCCTGTTGTATATCATATGTCCCATCTTCGTCAAAATATATTGAATTGGTTTCCTTTTAAGGAAAACTGCACGATTTTGGAAATTGGAGCTGGTTGTGGCGCATTGACAGGTCTTTTATGTGAACACGCTAGTAAAGTTGTTGCAGTAGAATTGACCAAAAGGCGAGCAGAAGTTAATTTTCAACGCCATAAACAATATGATAACTTGGAGATTGTAGTTTGCGATGTGCAGAGTATCCCTTCCGATTGGAAATTTGATTATGTTGTTATTAATGGCGTACTTGAATACGCGGCGTATATGATTAAAAGTGAACAGCCTTATCGAGACTTTCTTGTGGTTTCTTCCAACCATATGAATGTCCAAGGCAGGCTGTTACTAGCAATCGAGAATAGACTTGGATTGAAATACTTTTCTGGTGCGAAAGAAGACCATACAGGTAGGTTTTTTTCTGGCATAAACGGGTATATTGAGGGGGAAATGGTACGAACCTTTTCTAAAGGAGAATTATGCGCCGAAATAAACAAGGCCCAACTTCATGCATTAAAATTTTATTATCCTTATCCCGATTATAAATTTCCCGCTGAGATATTTACCGATACAACGATTTCAAAAATGCCGCCATCCGTTCCAAACTACCCACTAGATATGGCTCGGGTAAAGTTTTTTGAGGAAAACTCTGTATATAGATCCCTGATGGATTTGGATTTAATTGATAATTTCTCGAATTCATTCTTGGTTGAAATAGCTGCATCACCTGAAGAAGTTCCCTCAGACATTGCTTATGTTAAATTAAGTGCAAATCGTAGCGAGCGCTTCCGTATTTTCACATATTTCAATGAAGATAAGAAATTTGTTCATAAACAAGCGTTGCACTCGCAAGGAAAAACACATCTCAAAAACATGAATAGCTTTAGCTGTTATGAATATGGGGATAAAAATTTAAAAAATATAGGTTGTCAGGAACGAAATTCCATCGTTTCTTTTCCGTTTCTTACGGAGAAGACTTTGGAAGATGTTTTGCTTTCAGCTTGTTTAAATAAGGATTGGGATGAATTTAATAGTCACATAAATTATCTGCGAGATTCTTTATATGGCGGTATACCACTGCAAGAACAAATATACTCTCGTGAATTTGAGGAGATATTTGGCCCAAAACAATGCGAACAATCTCTTCGTTGGACGGATAATGCAAATGTAGATATGATCGCGGGAAATATTTTTATTGCAGGAAATTCATATAAAGTAATTGACTATGAGTGGCATATGCCATGTAAAGTGCCACAGGAATTTGTTCTATGGCGAATGCTGAAACAATTTGTAAACGATCACCAGCTAGAAAATTTTCTTACCAAAGATATGCTATACCTTTTGCTTAATATTGAGGAGCAGACAGAAAATTGTTTTTCTCAATGGGAGATTCACTTTGCTAAGAACTATGTTGGCATAAAAGATTTGTACAATCTTGCTAAAGATAATATATTTCTCGATATTGAACAAGCAGTTTCACAGCAAATGAAAGACAGAATCCTACACAGTACTTTATTTTTTGATCTGGGACATGGATTTAATGATCACGATTATGAAATTAATATCGCAGAATATTCCCCGATCGGTTTTGCTGTAACCTTCACAAAAGAAATGCTGAAAAATGCAAAACTATTAAGATGGGATCCTCTCGAAGGTAGTCCTTGTTGTATAAATGTAGTAAAAATTGAAACAGACGGAATATTTACTGATATCAAGCCTATTAATGCAGAAAGATATTTAGACAATAAAGGCTATGAGTTTTTTACTTTTGATCCTCAGTTTCACTTAATTGGGGACTTTTCAACCGCTACTTATTTGAAGGTCTTTTTTTTGTGTGAAATCTTAGATTGGAAACAAGGCTATCAAAAGCGAGAAGAAGAATTGTTCCTGTATCGTCAAAAAATAGACGAACAAGTATTTCTTAATCAACAATTGAAAGCCGAATTAGCCAATTTAAATCAATTGTCAGATAGTCTTCAAGTGCAATTAAATTCAAAACTTTATCAATTGACAGCAGTGCAAACGGAACTATCTGTAAATCAAGAAAAACTCCAGCACACCTTGTCAGATCTGTCTGAAACGCAAAACGATTTAAACAAGGTGCAAAATGAATTGAGTCGGACACAAAATGAATTAACTCATATACAAAACAGTCTAAGTCACATACAAACTCAGATGAAAGAGAACCGCATAAAAACGGCGATAAAAATATTACTATTTGGTAGTGTCACTAGGAGGAAATCGGGTGAGTAAAGTCAGTGTCATCATGCCATGCTATAATGATGGGGCTTATATAGAGGAAGCTGTGGCCTCCGTGTATGCACAAACCTACAAGGATATTGAATTAATTATTATTGATGATGGGTCCGATGACAAGCACACATTAGAGGTTTTAGAGCGAATAACAAATTCAAATACTAAGATAATTAAGACAAGTCGAGCACGTCCAGCGGGCGCAAGGAATGCTGGAATTGCACAAGCGACAGGAAAATATATTCTTCCTTTAGATTCAGATGATAAAATTGAGAAAGATTATATTGAAAAAGCAGTCAAAATTTTGGAAGAAAATCAATCTGTTGGGGTAGTTTATTGTTATGCGGATCTATTTGGAGAAAGGAGTGGCAGATGGGACCTTCCAAACTATTCGTTAGAGAAGATGCTTCTTGATAATGTCGTTTTTGTAACTGCCTTATTTTATAAAGAGGATTGGGAAAAGGTCGGAGGATTTCATACTGATATGTACCATGGTATGGAAGACTATGATTTTTGGCTCGGTATCATAGAACTAGGTCGTGAAATTTATCAGATTCCTGAAGTTCTTTTTCATTATAGGATAAAGCCAACTTCACGCACGACAGAATTTTTAACCAATGTTGATGTTGTAAAGCAAACTTATCAACATATTTATAAGCATCATCCCGTACTTTTTGAGAAATATAGAGACAAATATGCTATGATTTTGAGAGATGCGCTTATAGAACAAATTTTTCTATGTAGGTCACTACAGGAAAGCATTACAATTTTAGAGAAAATCAAACGTATCCCAATACTTAAAACAATTATTAAAAAATTTGTTATGAAATAAAAGGAGTTTAACAATGATAATTTTTACATCAATTTGTGCAAACTATTTGCATAAAGCACGTACCCTGGCCAAGTCAGTAAAAGAAAATATTCCTGATGCAACTTTTGTTATATGTTTGACTGAACGTGAAGTTCTCCCACAGTATGAGTACGCATTTTTCGATGAAATTATTTTGGCTAAAGACGCTTGGGAAGGTAATTTTAACCGGTTTATTTTCAAACATGCTATTGTTGAAGCTTCGACAGCAGTTAAAGGACAGTTCTTTCGTTATTTATATAAGGCTTTTCCGGATGAGCAAAAGTTCGTATATCTTGACCCGGATATTTACGTTTATTCGGATTTTACTGAGTTAAGATCACTTTTAGATGTGAGACCTATTGTTGTTTGCCCTCATTTGCTTGAACCCGGGAACATTGATATGGAACTTTCAAGTACAGCCCATGGAGTATATAATCTCGGTTTTTTGGGTGTTAATCGTAGTGAAGAAGCACAAAACTTTATTAAGTGGTGGGCAGAGCGTCTTTATTTGTTCTGCTACGATGATATTGGACGTGGCATTTTCACGGATCAGAAATGGATCGACTTAGCTCCTTGCTTTTTTGATGTTGAAATTTTCAAACATAGGGGTTACGATTTTGCGCCATGGTCGTTGTTAAACTGTGAAATGAGTGAGCAAGACGGACACTTTTACATAAAGGGTGATCCTTTACGCTTTATTCATTTTTCGGGTTATGGAGAAACGGCAGAAAAATGTATGAGAGATTGGCTTCCGGAAGGCGAGCATCCTTTTAAAAAGCTATATGCCGAGTATTCTAAAATTCACGATTCGAATAATTCAGATCTTATCTCTAAAACACCTTGGTCTTATAGCTGCTACGTTTCAGGGGAAAAGATAGATGATACAATTAGAGTCGCTTACCGTAAAGATTATGATGTGATGTTTAGTGTAGAAGATCCATTTGAATTAAGTAACGCATATTTCGGTGATAAATTAAAAGTCGGTAAGTTTATTAAAAAGTCTAAGAGCATTTTATCAAAAGCAATTAATATTATTCGGACTCAAGGTTTCAAATCTTTTTTTAAAAAGCTCTTTAACAAGGTTCTTGCGTTGAAGGCTTAACTGATCTGATGATCTGATGAGGATACAGGAGCTATCGTGATGAAAACCATTCTACAATTAAGTAAAAGAGTTTTAATTTGCTTAGCACTACTCTTAGTAGGTAATTTAATTATATTTAGTACCTTCAAATCTTCAGCGGAACTTTATATAAGCAATAAAGGACAGGCAGCGACAATTAATTTTTTATATGATAATTTCAAAGAGGGATATCCGTTCGATGACTCTCATATGACACCAGATATTTCTCTGCAAGGGGGAGGAATCCAAAAAGTTGCTGTTCCAGTATCTTTAGAAAAATTAAATAAACTCCGTATTGATTTTGGAACAATTCCACAATCCTTTGAAATTCATTCTTTATCTATCATCAAGTCTCCTCTTTACGAAATAAAAATTTCAGGAGACGAGTTCTTAAAACGATTTTCCAACAAAAATGACATAAGTAACTATATGGTAAAAGACGGTATTGTTAATATTCATACTTCTGGTACAGATGGTCATATTTATTCCCTGGGCGTTCTGGAAAATTCACCCATTGCTTTTCGGCAGGAGTTTTTTCAACAAGAGCTTTTTTTTGTTATTGCAACTTTCCTATTCGTTTTCATAGATAAAGTTTGGCTGCTTATTAAAAGTATTTCTGTAATATTATTTGGTTATTTCAAGAAAAGCAAAGATCTTATTCAATCTCGAAAAAGTAAGCGAGATAGAATACTTGGTTTTATTCTTGTTATTTTTTATTCTTCACTCTCTGCTTTTTTGCTTGATGTTGTTATTTTACGCTTTATAGCAATAATTGCACGAAGCTGCGGTTTTGATACACTTTATCGTTATTTTTCTCCTGCGTTTACATTTTCTTTGGGTAGAGTATATTTTTTCTTTATATTTATATTTGTAGCAGGATTGTTGGCCTACTTAGGCAAAAAAAAAGCAATTCGTTATCGATACGCGATAGCATTTTTATTATTAGTACTTTTAGTTTGTGGCCGGTTTACAGGCTCATCATTAGGGGCATATGACGGGATGCTTCAGGGCAATTCACCGAATTTTGTACAAAGTACCTTATTAGGTATTCCTCAGGGAATTCGCGGTGATGAATGGGCGACTGAGAAACCATATTATTTTGCTCAAGTTATGTCCGGGAACGAATTACCTTATTTTAACAATAAGTTAAGTTTTAATGGCAATGATATGGTAGTGTCTGCCTTTGCACCGGTTAAAGATATCATCATACTAGCTCGTCCTGACTTGTGGGGTTTCCTTATATTACCGCCAGATTTTGCTTTTTCGTTTTATTGGTGCTCGCGTTTAATACTATTATTTATGGCTTCTTTTGAAATGGGCTTGCTTCTGACTAGACGTTATCGCTATGCTTTACTCACAGCTATGGTCATCACTTTTGCTCCTCCAGTGCAATGGTGGCTATCACAAGCGCTGATGTTAATGTTAATGAGTGGGCAATTTGCGGTAGTTTGTTTCAATAATTACTTGAAATCCAAAACCAATTACGGGAGGATACTTAATCTATTAGCTATTAGCTTTTTCGCGCTAGTATATATATTCACCATGTATCCCGCAACCCAGGTTCCTTTAGCTTACATTTTTTTAGCACTCCTTATTTATTTGTGTATAGAAAACAAGAATAGAAAGCCACTCGCTCCATTGCGCCTTTTTCAATATATGCTTATGATGGCGCCTGTTGTTGGGATAATTGTACATTTTTATACTAAATCAAAGTTTGCCATTCATACAATGATGAATACAACTTATCCTGGTACGAATAGACCATGGATACCGCTTCCATGGGATTACGATTTGTATCAATTTGTGAATGTATTTACAGCAAGTATTCGACATCCTCATTTTTTGAACTCTAGTGAAATTAGCCAGTTTTATTCGTTTATCCCGTTTGTAATTTTAATTTCTACATTTCTTCTCCTGCGTTTCAAACGGAGATTGTTGCTCCTTGCACTTTTGTTAGGTGCCTCTGTTATACTTTGGCTGTTTTCCTGGATGCCACAAATATCGATTATAAACAAAATCACATTAATGGACTTTACTTATCCTGTAAGAATTACTTATGCTTATGGATTTGGTTTTACTTTACTGGTCGTTGCTCTACTACCTTTGCTGGAAAAGAAAATAAAATTTTTTTCTCCTAAGACTGCCGGTATTATTTCAGGATTAATTTGCTTCCTGACTCTCTGTATTTTAACAAACAGTGACAATATTTTTGGTTACTATAAAGCTTTTACACTGGGTACTAGTTTAATGGTTCTCGTAGTAATTTTGATGTCGTATATGGGATATTTGCTACTGAGTGGGGGTAAAAAAAGAATTCGCTTATTTTCTACACTTCTTTTAGTTTTGTCCGTTGGTTCAACTTGTATGGTTAACCCGATCACTCAAGGTATCGATGCCATGTTTGCGAAATCAACAATGGCTAAAATCAGAGAGATAGACGCTAAAGATAGTGGGAGATGGATGGTGAGCGGTAACCCCACAATTTCTAATCTGGTTACAGCCCAAGGAGTCGCAAGAACAACAGGTACTTATTATTATCCTGATTGGACAATGATGAGGATAATTGACAAAGAACTTCGTTTTGTGAATTTATGGAACCAATTCGCTCATATCGATATGCGTTTAACAGATGGAACTTTGGACTTCTCTCTTTTTGATCATGAAAAGAGTGCAAAGGTTAATGAAACAAATCGTATTATATATATTCCAATCGAAACTGCAAGAGAATTAAAAATCAAATATATATTCACAAGTATTGCCATACCACAGTCAATTATTGATAGAGGCGAGGTAACCTTATTATACCAAGATAAAGTTGATCCATGGTCAATTTATCGTGTTAATTGAAGTTGAAGATAGTTTATTTATAGTACGCATTATGTTAGTTTTTTCAGATATATCTAACGACGTAATTTCTAAGTATGGGCTTTTATGTTAAGAGTTCCTTGTAATTGGATGACGCTATTCTTTTTTATGTATAACGATTTTCTTTATAATTATATAAGTGGAGGAAACACATGAAAGGCATTATACTTGCAGGTGGCACAGGTTCCCGTCTCTACCCATTAACAAAGGTGACAAACAAGCACTTACTTCCCGTAGGGAAATATCCAATGATTTTCCACGCAGTCGCTAAGCTTAAAGATGCGGATATCCAAGACATCCTCATCGTAACTGGCAAGGATCACATGGGTGATGTCGTAAATTTGCTCGGCAGCGGTCGAGAAATGGGCGTAACGTTTACTTACAAAGTCCAGGACGAAGCAGGCGGAATTGCACAAGCACTAGACTTGGCGGAGCATTTTGTAGGTGACGATCAAATGGTCGTTATTCTTGGTGATAATGTCTTCTCTGACAGCATCGCTCCTTATGTACAAAACTTCAAAAAACAGCAAACGGGTGCGAAAATCCTGATCCAGGAAGTTCACGATCCTAAAAGATACGGTGTACCTGAACTCGATGGCGATAAAATCGTTTCTATCGAGGAAAAACCGCAGAATCCTAAAAGCAGCTATGCGGTTACGGGAATTTATATGTTTGATAGCTCTGTTTTCGATATCATTAAAACTCTTAAACCTTCTGGACGCGGTGAGCTGGAGATTACGGATGTAAATAATGCCTATATCGGTCGCGGTCAACTGACCTATGACATTCTCCAAGGCTGGTGGACGGATGCGGGAACGCATGCTTCGCTTGCTAAAGCCAATGAGTTAGCCCAAGATTTGTTGTTCGGCGAAGAATTCGGCAAGCTAAAATTGTAGGCAGGTGACTCTTATGAACATCATACCAACAAAACTAGAAGGCGTAGTGATTGTTGAACCGGCTGTATTTGGAGACAATCGCGGCTTTTTCATGGAAAGCTACAATAGCGAGAAATTCAAAAAACTCGGCATTGACTATGATTTTGTTCAAGATAACCATTCCTTGTCTGTAGAAACGGGAGTTTTGAGAGGACTTCATTATCAATTGAATCCGAAAGCCCAGACAAAACTGGTGCGTGTAGCTGCAGGGGCTATTTATGATGTAGCCGTTGATATTCGGAAAGGCTCCCCTACTTTCGGACAATGGGTTGGGGTCATCATAAGCGCGGCGAATAAAAGGCAACTGCTGGTTCCAAAAGGTTTTGCTCACGGCTTTTGTACTTTGGTTCCGAATACGGAAGTGTTGTATAAAGTGGATGAGTTCTACTCGCCGGAGCATGATCGCGGGATCGCGTGGAACGATCCGGAACTGGGCATCGATTGGCCGACGGCTAATCCGATTTTATCCGATAAGGATGGCAAGCATCCTGTTCTTAAAGATGCGGAGATTAATTTCGAATAACGGAGGCTAATCATGAAAGTATTGGTTACCGGCGGCGCCGGTTTTATTGGCAGCAACTTTGTTATTTATATGCTTAATAAATATCCGGATTACCAAATCATTAATCTGGATGCCCTTACCTATGCGGGGAATCTGGAGAATCTGTCCAGCATGCAAAATAATCCTAACTATACCTTTGTTAAAGGCGATATTGCAGATGCCCAACTGGTGGACGAATTGTTCCAGAAGGGAATTGACATTGTCGTCAATTTTGCCGCTGAATCTCATGTGGACCGCAGTATTCTGGATCCGCAAATCTTTATAAAAACCAACGTCTTGGGTACGCAGGTTTTGCTTGACGCTGCTAAGAAATATGGCGTGACCAAGTTTGTTCAAGTATCGACGGACGAAGTTTATGGTTCTTTGGGCGAAACGGGTCTCTTTATGGAGTCGACACCATTGTCGCCAAATAGTCCTTATTCTGCGAGCAAAGCCGGCGGTGACTTGATCGTTAGGGCGTATCACGAAACTTTTGGGATGAACGTGAATATTACCCGCTGCTCCAACAACTACGGCCCGTACCAATTCCCGGAGAAGCTGATTCCATTAATGATCTCCAATGCTCTTAATGATAAACAGCTCCCTGTATACGGGGACGGACTGAATATTAGGGACTGGTTGTATGTCGAGGATCACTGCAGCGCTATTGATTTGGTTATGCATAATGGAGTTAGCGGTGAAGTGTACAACGTAGGCGGCAATAACGAAAGAACGAACATCCAAATTGTAAAAACGATCTTGGAACAGCTTGGCAAACCGGAGTCTTTAATCACTTACGTTCAAGACCGTCTTGGCCATGACCGCAGATATGGGATCGATGCGACCAAAATTACCAATGAACTCGGCTGGAAGCCAAAGTATCATTTTGAATCAGGGATTAAAGAGACGATTTCCTGGTATTTGGACAATAAAGAATGGTGGCAGCGAATCCAATCGGGGGCCTACCAAGAGTATTACAATAAGCAATATGCTTCCAGGCTGGGTGTTTAAGCATGAAAGTATTGGTAACCGGGGCAAACGGCCAATTAGGACAAGATGTTGTCGCTTTGTTTCAAAAGCAGCATCAAGTGACAGGCTTGGGGCGTAATGAACTTGATATTGCAAGCCTGGAGCAATGCTTGCGACAAGTGGAACGGGTTCAGCCCGACGTAATCATACATTGTGCCGCCTATACAGCAGTGGATCAAGCGGAAAGCGACGAGGACCAAGCCTACTTGGTTAATGCTGCAGGTACTCGCAATTTGGCAGTGGCTGCGGAAAAAATCGGGAGCAAGCTTTGTTACATCAGTACGGACTATGTGTTTGACGGACAAGCGACAGTTCCCTATAAGGAATATGATAATACGAATCCGACCGGGGTTTACGGTAAATCAAAGCGAGCCGGAGAGTCATTGGTTCAATCTCTATGTTCCCGTTATTTTATCGTTCGGACCTCTTGGGTTTATGGGCTTCATGGAAACAACTTTGTTAAAACCATGTTGAATCTGGCCAAGGACCGGGATCGGCTCAAGGTAGTCAGCGATCAGGTTGGTTCGCCTACGTTTACAGAAGATGTGGCTGAATTTTTATTGACATTAGTTGCAACAGAGAAATATGGTATTTACCATGCTTCGAATTCCGGCGTTTGTTCGTGGTATGATTTTGCCAAAGCCATATTTGAAGAAAGCGGCGTAAACGTTACTGTGGAGCCTTGCACGACAGAAGAATTTCCAAGACCGGCCCCACGGCCTAAGTATTCGGTGATGGATCATTTGTCCATTCGTACGAATGGGTTTGAAGATTTGCGTCCTTGGCGGGAAGCGCTGAGAGATTTCCTGGCTAAATTGGAGCGTTCCTCAATATGAAAAAGGTTAGCGTTCATATCGTTACCTTTAACAGCGAGCCCTATATTCGAGAATGCCTTCAGGCGGTACTGCAACAAAATTACCCGATCGATCGTATTATAGTTATAGATAACGATTCACAGGATGGCACGCTGAATGTGGTGCGCGAGTTTGAATCGGATCGTTTAACTATTGTATCGAATAAGGTGAATGCGGGTTTTGCCGGAGGTCATAATCAAGCGATTCGAATGGCGGCCAGCGACTATTATTTAGTGCTTAATCCGGATGTCACGCTGCATCCGGATTACGTTTATTATCTGGTCCAGCGGATGGAGCAGGATGCCTCGTTGGGAAGCGCCACCGGCAAGCTTTTGTTCAAGCATTCACCTAACGAAATCGACAGCACCGGTTTGTTATTTACCAAGTCTAGAAGAGCCTTCGACCGCGGGGCGGGGCAGGATTCTTCATTGTGGGATGAAGAAGGAGATGTAATTGGGGTCTCGGGCGCCGCTGCACTGTATTCCAGCAGCATGGTTCGAGATGTTAGTATTGATGGTGAGTTTTTCGACGAGGATTTCTTTGCTTATAAGGAAGATGTAGACGTTGCATGGCGTAGCCGTCTTTTAGGATGGAACGCTCTGTATTGCCCTGCAGCTCAAGCCTTCCATAATCGGGGGTGGAAAAAAGGGGCGAGGACGAAAGTTCCTTTGCGCGTTCGCAGATTTTCTTATATTAATCGTTATAAAATGATTGTAAAAAATGACCATTGGCTGTACATCTTAAAACACTTGTTTCCTATTCTGTTGTATGAGCTGGGAAGTTTGGCCTACTTCATCGTCCGGGAGCCAGGAGTTCTTGGGAGCTGGCGTAATTTTTTTGCTACAATCAAAAGCACTGTTCATAAAAGGCGTGTAATACAAGATAAACGAAAAGCTCAATTCGAAAATATTTACTGTTATTTTAAATAATGCTTTTCGATCAGTCATACTTTTGAAAAGTATTTCATGATATAATAGGAATACATGTCTAGTTTATGGAGTCAGTTTATGGACTTAAGTATTATTATTGTTAATTACAATACGTGCGAGCTCACCTTGAATTGTTTAAAATCGGTTTATTTGTCGGAAACGGACTTTACCTATGAAGTGATCCTGATTGATAATCATTCCGTGGATAACTCCGTCGAGGCTATCCGGGCAAACTTTCCGATGGTTCATTTGGTGTGCAATGATGCCAATCTTGGATATTCCAAAGCGAACAATCAAGGAATGCGATTGGCTAAAGGGCGTTACGTCCTTTTGTTAAACTCAGACACGGTTGTTCAACCCGACACTTTGCATACGATGATCCAATTTATGGATCAACATGCGAGTATCGGAGCGGCGGGCTGCAAGGTGGTGCTGCCTGACGGGGCGTTAGACAAAGCGTGCCGTCGGGGATTTCCTACCCCTTCCGCTTCTTTTTACTATGCCTTTGGGTTCTCTAAGTTATTTCCTGATAAGCCGAAATATAACCAGTATCAGCTAAGCCATCTGGACCCGGATCAAGATTATCCGGTGGATTGTTTAGTCGGTGCTTTTATGATCGTTCGTAAAGAAGCAATCGATCAAGTGGGGATGCTCGATGAAGAGTTTTTTATGTATGGCGAAGATATCGACTGGTGCTATAGAATAAAGCAAGGTGGATGGGATATTCATTATTATCCGTACACTCAGATTATTCATTATAAAGGCGCTAGCAGCCGACGCAAGCCGTTTAAGATCATTTACGAGTTCCACCGTGCTATGTATTTGTTTCATCAGAAGCATTACCGAAAAAAGTATTCATTTTTGGTGAATGGTCTCGTATATGCAGGAATTACTGTGAAATTTTTGACTTCTTTATTATTAAATCGTTTTGGATCGGTGAGGTGAGAAAATGGTACGGCAAAGTCAGGGGTTTTTATCACAGATTTATGCTTTTACTGACTTTATTTGCGTGCAGCTCATTTTCTTATTTTCATGGTGGCTGAAGTTTAAAAGCGGCTGGATTCCATATGATAATCCGCTCCCCTTTCATAACTATGCATTGTGGAGCTTAATATACGGCGGGATAGCGATTTTCTTAAGCTACTCTTTTAACTTTTACACGCCGAAGCGCAGAAAAAAGTTTTCATATGAACTGTTCACGATCATTCAGGTTTATACAATTAGTTTATTAATTTTGTTAAGCTTCCTGTTTATTTTCAAAGAGCTTGATATCTCGCGTTCTTTCCTGCTGTTGTTTTTGGTTAATAATATACTCGCGATCAGCTTTTACCGCTATATCCTTAAGACCTCTTTGAAGCGTTTGAGGCAGAAGGGATATAACAAACAATTCGTATTAATTCTGGGCGCGGGTTCGATCGGGAAAAAATTCTATCGGAATTTATTGAAGCATCCCGAATTGGGTTATGAGGTAGTTGGTTTCCTGGATGATTTTCATGATTGTCACGAAGCGGGTTTTGAAAACTACAAGCCTATCCTTGGACGGGTCGATGAGCTTGAGGCCATTCTGGAGACGACATTGATTGATGAAGTGATCATTGCTTTGCCATTGGACGCTCATCATAAGTTCGGAAAAATTATCAACACTTGTGAAAAGGCCGGAGTTAAAACGTTAATCATTCCTGATTATTTTGATTATCTTCCGTCAAAGCCGTATTTTGATAATTTCGCAGGCATTCCGTTAATTAATGTCAGAGATATTCCTCTGGATGAATTTAGAAATCGTTTTTTCAAGCGAGCCTTTGATATCGTATTTTCTTTAGCCGCAATTCTTATTACACTGCCATTATTAATCCTTATTGCTATTGGCGTGAAAATTACTTCTCCGGGTCCGATTATTTTCAAGCAGGAGCGTGTCGGCTTAAACAGACGGAATTTTATGATGTATAAATTCCGTTCGATGCGGGTACAAACGGAACAATCTTCCGATACCCAATGGACGACGGAAAACGACCCGCGTAAAACAAAGTTCGGAACGTTCTTACGGAAAACGAGCTTGGATGAGCTGCCGCAGTTTTTCAACGTATTATTCGGACATATGAGTGTCGTCGGGCCCCGGCCGGAACGTCCTTATTTCGTGGAACAATTTAAGGAAGAAATTCCGAAGTACATGGTGAAGCACCACATCCGCCCGGGGATTACAGGCTGGGCTCAATCCAATGGGCTCCGCGGCGATACGTCCATCGAGGATCGGATCAAGTACGATATCTTCTATATCGAGAACTGGAGCTTTTTGTTCGATATTAAGATTATTTGGAAGACGATCATCAATGGCTTTGTTAATAAAAATGCATATTAATTATAGTGTTATTTCTTCAAAAAATTGTATCTTTTATTTGGAGTTCAATGTTAGAGGCGCTGGCTCTCCTTTGAGTTGGTGCTTCATTTGTGTAAAGAAATGAATTTAGTGGATGCTCCTTTTAAACAGCCGATGTTAAACTAGCACGAGAGGGGAGGGTAGTTGAGGAGGCTTACCGTGAGTAAAAAAACCAATGGGACTATCGAGGGACTGCGAGGGTTCCTTGCTGTTTCTGTATTGATATTTCATATTTATGGATCTGCGGTACTCGAAAAATATATAGTGGAAGTACCAAAAGAAAATTTGTTTTATCTTATTAATTATGCAGGTCCAATATCAGTACAGAATATTACGAATTTATCCAGTCTTTTTAACATTACATCTATTCATTTTTGCAATTGGACCAATAATCGGCTATAAATGGATGAAAGATATCGATTTTGTAAAGTACATCGTACACTTTTTTTCGAATTTATTTTTATTACCAGGCATCTTTCCGCTTCCTATAGCCCAAATTGTAGCGTGGTCCTTAAGTTATGAATTTTTATTTACATAATCTCAGGATCTATTATATTTATCCTTAGAAAAACCTTTGTACAGAAAATTTTTAGAGTTCTTTGTTATATCCTCCTAGCTCTTACTTGTATCATTATAGTCTCATTCCATCCTAACTTGTTATTTTTCATTGTTGGTATTGCAATCTTTTTGTTTGAGAACAAGTTGAAAAAATGGTACGGATCTCGTAAAGTATTTTATTTTA
The DNA here is from genome assembly GCF_004000785.1 of Paenibacillus ehimensis NBRC 15659. Lineage (GTDB taxonomy): Bacteria > Bacillota > Bacilli > Paenibacillales > NBRC-103111 > Paenibacillus_G > Paenibacillus_G ehimensis. The sequence goes on from NZ_BILX01000094.1 coordinate 22,192, forward strand.
ATGGTATTATTTTTTTAGGATTAATGTTTTTTTCTTATCATATTGAAAATTTCAATATTTTTTTACCGCTACTGTTAAGTTTTCTTTTTTTCCAGACCATTATTTTCGAGCAAGGTGTATTTTCTAATTTTCTTAATACAAAACCATTAAGATATTTTGGGAAAATAAGCTATAGTTTGTATATGTGGCACACTTTTGTCATGTTCCCTTTGAAGATCGTTGTGCCCAAAATAATTTCGTTATTTAAGATTCCCTTATCTTTGTCATTTATGATCTACGCTTTTCTCTCTATTGTTTTATCAATAATTATTTCAGACTTGTCTTATAAATTCATTGAAATAAAAGCAACCGGCTGTGTTAAGAAGATATTGATGAAGAAGAGGGGAGACAAGGTGATACCTTCGGTTCCTTCATAAAATTATTATGGATAACTCCTATAACCTACCCGTTATAGGAGTT
>NZ_BILX01000095.1 GCF_004000785.1 Paenibacillus ehimensis NBRC 15659
CTTCGCGGCAGAGCAGCTGGCCGCGGCGCCGTACGGCGCGGCCGAGCTCGAATGCCGCGGCGAGCATGTGTACGCCGCGCCGGCCGGGCTGCCGCCGCTGGACGGCATCCGGGTCATCCGGCCCGGATGGTACCTCGGCAGCGTAACCAAGCAGCGCTTCACGCCTTCGCACGCGCTGGCGATGGGGCTGCGCGCGGAGGAAGCGCTGCGCACGGTGATGTTCACGGCCGACGATTCGCGGGCCGTGCGGTATTTGAAGGGCGAGACGCTGGAGCTTGCCCCAGGCGAGCTTCGCACCGCGGCGGACAGCGTTCCCGCTAAAGGGTATGCCCTCGTGTGCATCGACGGGTATCCCGTCGGCTGGGCAAAAGCGCAGGACGGGATGCTGAAGAACGAATATCCCCCCGGTTGGAGGTGGACTTAACGATGAAAGCAACGCTGCGTCTGGACAAGATGCTGGCTCATACGGGCTTCGGGACCCGCAGCGAAATCAAACAGCTCGTCAAGCGCGGGCTTGTCAGCGTCGGCGGCAAAACGGCAAAGGACAGCGGAATGCAGGTGAATCCCGAGCGCGACCGCGTTACGGTCGATGGAGAGCCGGTGGTCTACCGCGAATTTGTCTATTTGATGCTGCATAAGCCGCAAGGCGTCGTGTCCGCGACAGAAGATACGAGAGACCGGACCGTACTCGATTTGCTGGACGAGCAATACTCGCATTTGGACGTATTCCCGGTCGGACGGCTGGACAAAGATACCGAAGGGCTGCTGCTGCTGACGAACGATGGCAAGCTGGCGCACAACCTGCTGTCGCCGCGCAAGCATGTTCCGAAAACGTATTATGCCGAAGTGAAAGGCGCCGTGGACGGAAACGATATAGAAGCATTCGCGCACGGCGTGACACTAGACGACGGCTATGTGACGATGCCGGCCGAATTGAAGGTGCTGCAGTGCGGGCACCCCGAGGCGGGCGAGCTTTCCCGCATCGAATTAACCATACATGAAGGTAAGTTTCATCAGGTGAAACGCATGTTTCAAGCCGTCGGCAAGCAGGTAACCTACCTGAAACGGCTGTCCATGGGACCGCTGAAGCTCGACCCGGCGCTGCCGCTTGGGCAGTCGCGGGAATTGACGGAGGAAGAGCGGCAAAGCTTGCTGACGCGCTGACACGCTGACACGCTGACACGCATATAGAGAGAAGAAGTACAAGGGAGCGGAGAGGAAATGAACTATCGACTGATTGCGCTTGACGTGGACGGCACGCTTTTGAACGACAATTATGAAGTAACCGGCCAAACGGTGGAAACGCTGCGTAAGGCGCATGAAGCCGGGGCCCGGATCGTATTGTGCACCGGCAGAGGCCCGGCCAATGCGATTCCGGTTCTCGAGCGTCTGGGCCTTACCGGCGTGCTGATCACGCACAACGGGGCAGCGACCGTCGAGACGCCGGGTCCGAAGCTGCTGCATCAATTCGGCTTCGAGGTGCAGGAGCTTGCGGGGCTCATCCGCTACTGCCGCGAGCAGCAGGTTCATTTTGACGTGAACACGGCGCTGGATATGTTCGTCGAGAAAGTTGGCCAGCGGGAAGCGGCGATGTACGAAAAATATATGGTTTCTCCCGAGCGGGTGGAGGACGTGCTGAGCATGACCGTTCCGCTGGTGAAGCTTACGATGTTCGGGTCGGAGGAAGAGATGGATGCGGTAGAGCGGGACTTGGCGCGAATTTCACTCCCTCCGAGCGTTCATGCGCTGCGCAGCGGAGTTCACTTTGTCGACGTGATGTCGAAGGAAGTATCCAAGGGCCGTGCGCTGCAAGCGCTCGCCGCCCAATGGGACATTGCCTCCGAACAAATCGTGGCCATGGGCAATTATTACAACGACATCGATATGATCCGGTTTGCCGGGCTAGGCATTGCCATGGACAATTCGCCGGAGGCGGTCAAAGAGGCTGCCGATGCCGTAACCCTGTCCAATAACGACGACGGCGTGCACGAAGCGCTGCGCCGTTACGTGCTTCCTTCGGAAGAACTCCGCGCATAGTTTTCCGTTCGGGAAGGACATGCTATGAGGGTAGGAAACTCCGCACTATGCGAAAGCCTAAACCTGATTGGAGGGGACCCGAATGACGCATGTCAGCTTAAGACCGGATCTGAGGACGGCGGGCGGCGAAGTCAGCGACATCATTTTCAAAAATCGGTTTGTGGGCACATTATCTCTCGTCTTCCGTGAATCTGACCGAATCGCAGGCGCGCTCCAATTGGAGAAAGAAGTGCTTGACGAAGCGGAGAAAGAAGAAGTGTTCGAAGCGGTCCACCGGTACGTGGACTCCCTGCTGGAAGCTCTGCAGGCAAAAGGGTGCGAGGTCATGGTCACCTACAGCAGCTTTGACCATGTGATCGCTTCGGAACGGGAAGCGGAGGCCTATGCCGGGGTCGTCTCGACGGAAGAAGATTTCGATTACGACTCGGATTGGATCGATAACGAGACGCGCTTGGAAGACGAGACGCCCCAGGAGCGGGACGACTACACCATGGCGGATTTCGAGCTGGTGCTGGTCGGTGAAGACGAGGGCGCCCTGGAATATCATCTCTACGATAAAGAGGAAGATTTTGTCGCCGAGGCGTTTCTCCAGGTCGAGAACCGCGAAGTGACCGGTACCGTCTATTGGATGGTCGAACCTACCGAAGCCGACCTGGATATCGCTGCCGATCTGCTTGTGCTCGATTTCGACGAGGACGAAGTGGACCGCTTCGAGCTTGCGATGAGCTTCGACAACGAGATTTTCGAAGTGATACAGCTAACCCACGAGGATTTGCTGGCGGAGGAGGAAGACTCCGAGGTATTGTGGAGCGGAAAAGACGAAGACAAGGATTACACGGTTACGCTTGTCCGGGATGACAGGGGAGTGCTGACGTACGAAATTTATCAGCAGTCCCGCGGCGGCCTTCCGATCGGTACGGCCACGGTGGATATCAGCGAGCGCCAGCTCACCGGCTTTATCGATTTCCGCGAGCCCGGCAGTACCGACGACCGGGAGCTGATCGCTACCTTGCTGATGGAGGAGCTTGACAAGGAAAAAGATTACTCCGCGCTCAACTTGTCCATGATGCACAACAACCGGCTGATCGAAGAAGTGCTGTTCGAAACGGAAACCGTCCATTAATGGCATAAAAGGCTTGCCGAAAACGAAAAGCATATGATAAAATGCTTTCTAATTGAATTAGGACCTTCGGGGCAGGGTGAAAATCCCGACCGGCGGTGAAGGCTCGCTCGGAGCCTAAGCCCGCGACTCGTCGATTTCCGCAGCGGAACAGACGACTGACTTGGTGCAATTCCAAGGCCGACGGTAATAGTCCGGATGGGAGAAGGTCACAAAGTAGGCATACCGGTTTGAATCGTTTGTCAAAAAACGGCTCAAGGTGAGCTTATTTGCATATGCCCCGTTATCTTAACCGATAGCGGGGCTGACTTCTTTTCGAAGGGTCCTGTTCAAACACCTTGGGAGGTTGTTGAATATGGACAGAGCTACTGCTGTCGGGTTAAACGGCCGTGTTGCAACGGCCAAAGCAAGCGTGCGGAGCGGATTATGGCTGGTTGTGCTCGGCTCGGCACTATGGGGCGTCGACCCTTTATTCCGTATCCTGCTGCTCAAATCGTTTACTTCTACGCAAATTGTATTGATCGAGCACGTGCTGCTGCTCGTCTACGCCTTGCCCGTCGTTTGGCTGCACAGGCAGGAGCTGCGGGGCTTGAAGCTGCGCCATCTCCTGGCTCTGCTGTTCATCTCGTGGGGCGGCTCGGCTCTGGCGACGATCCTGTTCACCTCGGCGTTTGCTCACGGCAATCCGAATGCCGTGCTGCTGCTGCAAAAGCTGCAGCCGCTGTTTGCGATCATTCTGGCCCGGGTCGTGCTGAAAGAAAGCTTGCCGCGGCGTTTTTCGCTGCTCTTGCTTCTCGCTTTGCTCGGCACCTATCTGCTGACGTTCGGCTGGAAGGCGCCGATCGGGCATTGGGGCGATATCGCGACCTGGAGCGGCCTGCTTTCCATCGGGGCGGCTGCGCTGTGGGGCGGCTCGACGGTAATGGGGAGGCTGGTGCTCGGGCAAATGAAGTTCGAGACGGTGACGGCCCTCCGTTTCCTGCTGGCGCTGCCGCTGCTTCTGGCTTTGTCGGCGGGCGAGGGAATGGCGCTCGTTCAGCCCGCGCCGTCGGTCGCCTGGGGCGCGGTAATCGTGAATTTGGTTCTGGGCGCTTTCATTCCGGGACTGCTCAGCCTGCTGCTCTACTACCGGGGACTGACCGATACGAAAGCTTCCTATGCGACGCTGGCGGAGCTGTCTTTTCCGGCGGTCGGCTTGCTGATCAACTGGCTGGTGTTCCAACAAGCCGTCACCCCGGACCAATTGGCCGGCTTCGTGATTATATGGGCTGCTTTGTTCGGTCTTTCGCGTCAAAGCGACTAAAAAAGACTGTCCTTCGGCATGTTGGATTGAGTAATCATTCCATCGATGCGGGGACAGTCTTTTTCGCTAAAAGCTTCTATATATGGAGGACGGGGCTATCGGCGCAAGCCTTTCGGATAATGGTTTTTGACCTGTGTTCCGGATTGCTTGCCCCAGCCGAGCGGAAAGCCGTCAATCGTGATCAGCGTCCAGCCGCTGCGGGCTTCGGGGCCGTCGATGGTCTCACCCCGGAGGTAGCGTTCCGCTTCGCCGTTCCCCGCGGCCAGATTCACCGCAAGCCGGGCTTGAGCGGCGTCCGTGAGCGCAAGCGCCAAAGCATGCGCCGGCTCCGCGCGGTCCTTCTTCACCTCGGCGAGGTGAAGGCCGGGGCGAAGCGTCTTGAGCCCCTGGAGCATCGCGCTGCCGAACGGGATGCCGGCTGGTGCGGGCAGCAGGTAGAGCTGCTCGCCGAACAGGACCGGCTCGCCCGGCGGAAGCTCGAAGCCCGCGGCAAGCGCCTCCTCGGCGAACCGCTGGAACAGCCGCATGGCTGCCTCTTCGGGCCGCCCGATTCCGCGCTTCGCTTTGCCCGCTTGACGCGTACGAGGGGCTGCGAAGCCCGTCACGGCGCCGTGCGGCTCGTCCGGCGTCCCTTCAAGCTGCAGCACGGCGACAAAATGCCCCTCGCCGCGGTGCAGGTGCGGCCAAATCCGCTCCGTCCGTTCGAGCCGCAGCTGCGGATATTGACGGAGCAGCTCGTCAACGGTGCGCTCATTCTCCTGCACGTTGAACGTGCAGGTGGAATAGGCGAGCCGTCCGCCCGGCTTCAGCATCGCCACCGCCGATTGTAGAATGTCGAGCTGCCGCGCCGCGCACATCTCGACGTGAGCCGGCGACCATTCGGCGATCGCCTCCGGGTCCTTACGGAACATGCCTTCCCCCGAACAGGGGGCGTCGACCATGATTTTATCGAAAAAGCGGGGGAACCGCTCGGCTAGCTGCTGCGGCGTAGCGCTGACGACGACGGCGTTCGTGACGCCCATCCGCTCGATATTTTCGGATAAGCTTTTGGCGCGGACCGGGTGAATCTCGTTGCTGATCAGCAGCCCTTGGCCCGCCAGCTTCCCGGCGATGTGCGTCGATTTCCCGCCCGGCGCGGCGGCGAGGTCGAGAACGACGTCTCCCGGCTGCGGGTCAAGCAGTTCAACGGCGGACATGGCGGAAGGCTCTTGGATATAGTACAGCCCTGCCGCGTGGTAGGGATGCTTTCCGGGCTTCGTTTCTTCCCGGTAATAGAAGCCTGTCCCGCACCAGGGGACGGGCTCCAGCCCGAACGTGTCGCGCAGACGCTCCAGGAAGGAGCCGCTCTTCGGGTCGATTTTGGCAGGATTCACTCGCAAGCCTTGCGCGCGGGGCTGCTCATAGCTTCGCAGGAACGCTTCGGCGCTCTCTTGAAGCTGCATTTGCATTTGTTGGATATATGCTTCGGGCAAACGGATCATAGAGGACATGTCGAACTCCTTTTATGGCTGTCGGTATCCTACATTATACAAGCTTCGCCATATTGTGAGAAGCTAAGACTGCATGCTATAATTGTTTGGTCCTTTTGGGAGAGGTGAACGAGAATGACTTACGAAATTCCGAAAAAAGTACAAACGTTAGGCGAAGACATTCAGCGGAGCGAGCTTAAATACCACGATAGGGAAGTGCTCGTCTCCAAGGAATTTACGTTCGATAGCGCTCATCATTTGCACTGCTACGAGGGCAAATGCAAAAGCCTGCACGGACACACGTATAAACTTCAGGTCGTGATGCGCGGCAAGGTTGACGACCGGGGCATTACGATCGATTTTGCGGATATCAAACGAATCGCCAAAGAGCGCATCATTGACCGGCTGGATCACCGTTACTTGAACGAAGTGCTGCCGCCGATGAATACGACCGCGGAAAATATGGTCGTCTGGATGTACGAGCAGCTGCGGGACGCGCTGCGGAGCGAAGGGCTGTTCCCGGCCGTGCGGCTGGAGGAAGTCCGCCTGTGGGAGACACCGACCAGCTATGCGGCCGTCACGGCCCGACTGATGGGAGATGATCCGGCATGATCGGGCTGCCCATGGTGGAAATTTTCGAAACGGTCGAGGGGGAGGGCACCCGGGCCGGCTTTCCAACCGTATTCGTAAGGCTGTTCGGCTGCAATCTGCGCTGCACGTGGTGCGATACGAAGTACAGCTACCCGCCGGCCGAGGCCGAATTTACGATGACGATCGAGGAGATTGTAGCCGAGGCGGGCCGTTACCGTTCGCGGCATGTTTGTCTGACCGGGGGCGAGCCGCTGTTGTATGGCGATAAATCCGCGGCGCTCATCGAGGCGCTCGCCGCAACCGGCCGTTACGACGATCTGCATATCGAGACGAACGGCGCCATGGACCTGACGCCTTTCCTGGAGCGGATCGAATCGCCCATCGTCCGTTACATTATGGACTACAAGCTTCCCGATTCCGGCGAAGAGGAACGGATGGTCACCGCAAATCTGGCGAAGCTGCGCCCGCAGGACGAGCTGAAGTTCGTGATCGGCAGCGAGCGGGATTTTCATGCGGCCAAAGCGCTGCTCGAAGCGTACCCGACCCGGGCGCTGCCGCTGTTCAGCCCGGTCTGGGAAACGATGCCTCCGGCCAAGCTGGTCGGCTTGATGCTGGAGCATGGCTTGTCTCGGGTGAAGCTGAACATGCAGATGCATAAAATCATTTGGGACCCTGCGGCCCGCGGGGTCTAACCAATCGAATGAAGGTGGGAACGATGAAAAAAGCAGTCGTTATTTTGAGCGGGGGGCTGGACAGCACAACCTGCATGGGGATGGCCCAGGACGCCGGGTATGACGTTTACCCGATTACGTTCGATTACGGGCAGCGCCAAAGGCGCGAGATCGATAACGCCCGGCAGGTGGCCGAATTTTATAAGACGGCGAACCGTCATAAGGTGATTGCGCTCGGCTTCCTGAAAGAGTTCGGGGGCAGCGCTTTGACTGACGAATCGATTGAGGTTCCGCCGGCCGGCGAGAGCGGTTCGGTCGATTCGGATATTCCCGTGACTTACGTACCGGGCCGCAATCTGCTGTTCCTCTCGATCGCGACTTCTTACGCGGAGACCATCGGAGCGGAAGCGATCTATATCGGTGTCAACGCGCTGGATTACAGCGGATATCCGGACTGCCGCCCGGAATTTATCCGGAAGGTGGAGGAAGTGATGGCGCTGGCGACGCGTGTCGGCGTGGAAGGCGGTCCGATCCGCATCGAAACGCCCTTGATTCATTGGACGAAAGCCGAAATTATCCGTGAAGGAATGCGCCTCGGCGTGCCGTATCACTTGACAACCTCATGCTACAACGGACAGGAGGAAGCGTGCGGCGTTTGCGACAGCTGCCGGCTGCGCTTGAAGGGCTTCGACGAAGCGGGGACGGCCGATCCGATAGCTTATCAATAAGAATAGTTAAGGGGCTGCCCCTTATTCGCTTGTGCGAATGGGAGCAGCCCTTTAGGTTTTGCGCTAAAATTAGTTCACGCCGACGGCAGTATACGCTTTTTTGACAGCGTTTACTTGAGAAGAATTCGCTCCGTACAGGTCGGTTGCCGCTTGAATGGCTGCTGCGCGCATCGCCGAGAAGTTCGAAGTTGGAGTCAGGTAATTGATGAGGGCGTCATAGAAAATTTGCACAGCCGCATCGCGTCCGATCCCGTTCACGGTGACGCCATAGTGCGTGCCGCCTTGGGCGATCAGGTAGAAGGCTTTGTTGTTGATACCGCTGTTAATATGCACGCCGCCGTTATCGGAAGGTCCCGTATAGCGGTCTTGATAGCGGTCGGGTTGGTTATACAGCTTGGGGTTCTCCATAGAGCGGAGGGCGTCCCCGGGAGTATTCGGCGTATAAATCAAGTCGCCGATCAGCCAGTTTTTGCCGTCGATCGCGTTGCCGATAATATCGGAGATCGATTCGTTCAGCGCTCCGGATTCGCCGTAGTATTCCAGGCCGGCCGTATGTTCCGTAACGCCGTGGGTCAATTCGTGGCCGATGACGTCCGGATCGGCGGAGAACGGAATGAAGGTTACGCCGTCGCCGTCGCCGTACACCATTTGCACACCGTTCCAGAAGGCGTTGTTGTATCTGGAGGAATAGTGCACGGTCGATTTAAGCTGGAAGCCGTTGCCGTCAATGCTGTTGCGGCCAAATTTGTTTTTATAGTAATCGTACACTTTGGCGGTATAGGCATGCGCATCGACCGCCGCGCCGTCGTTCCAAATATTGCTGGAGCTGGTGAGCAGCGTTCCCGGCAGAGAGGACCGGTTGCCAGCGCTGTAAGTGACGATACCTTGCCCGCGCGTCGTATCCTTCAATTGATAAGTGGAGCCGGATTGCGTGGTCGTGAACGATTTCGTATCTCCGAGCACGCCTTTTCCGGTACCTGTAGCGTGAGCGAGGATGTCGTACTTGAATAAAATGCTGCCGTCTTCGGCGCTGATGAAGTAGCGCGTCCGGATTGCCTCCGGTTCGAGAACGTTAACCTCGGTCACATAAGCGAGGACCGGTTGTCCGTTGTGTAAATAAACGTACAGATCCGCTTCCGGTGTCTTTTGCGGTTCACCCAGCTTGCCGACGGCGGCCTCGGTATCTTTCTGGGCCACGGCGATGGCTTGCGCTTCGCTGATTTGCGAATTCAAGCTTTTCGAAACTTGCTGCTGCTGGTCGGGAAGCAGGCTGCCGATCAGCGAGGTAACTTGTCCTTCTTTGTTGACATGGATCGTTTGTACGCCGCCGTATACGGGGACGCCTCCCACATACTGCTGTAGACGGTAATGCGTGGTTCCCGTTTTCTCGTCGGTCGTTTGGCCGATAATTTTCAATTGCTTTTTCAGATCAACGGTTTGGCCGATTTGGAAGCTTTCCTGCTTGGATTCGAGATACTTCCAGATTTTTTCCTCTCCCGATACTCCTTGCGGCGCACTCCAGCTTTCCCCGGTAATCAATTGAGGGGTGAATCCTCCGAAGGGAGCAGCTTGATCTTGTGGAGCAGCTTGCACCCCTTGCACGCTCCCGAGCAAAAATGCTCCTGTAATAATCGATGCCCATACTTTTAACATAAACGTCATCTCTCCTTTTTAATAGTTTTCCAATCGGTTTAGAATGAATTTGAAACTGATTGAACCGATGGCGGGATGTAAATCAAATTTAAAGCGGGTCTCGTCGAAGGTAATTACTACAGAAGCGATCATCTGGAGGTAAGGCAGGATAAATCGAGTGGAAGCATGAGGTGTGTACAACTGGAGCAGGGGCGACGGGTGATCGATACGGGTTTTCCGCTAAAGGCATCACCTCTTTCATCAGTGGTCAATTCTTTTTGGGTAAAATCGTAGAGGCATATCGTAGTTCATTGAAACATCAGGTAAAATATTCCAATGTGGACTACTTGATAATTATATTAATACAATTTTAATTTTTTTCAATACCCTTTTAAGTAAAAATTTTCCTTCTAAAGCATAAAAGGTTCTTTAGTCTTAGCTTTCGGGGCGAATGGTCCCCTGTGCTTTGTCGAAATGCGATGAATTGTAAGGCGGATGAGGCTTCTATGGGGCTGTGATCCTGGGTAAGGAAGAAAAATGTAGTCGGTCAAGGGGCGTCAGGCGGGGAGAGCGTGCGGCAAATTGGCTGGAATTTACGAAGTTGTTGGGAACCAAATCAGCCCTTTGTCCGGCAGAAGGCCGCGGACAAAGGGCTGAAACCTAAGAGTTGAACCGGAAATCCATATCGGTTTTACGGCGTTAGTGAACCGTAGCTTGATCGGTGAGCAGCAGCGGACCGTCTTCGGTGATGGCGATCGTATGCTCGTATTGGGCGGATAGCCGTCCGTCAGCCGTTCGGGCCGTCCAGCCGTCCGCTTCGACGTACATATGGTGCGTGCCGGCATTGATCATCGGCTCGATCGTAAACACCATGCCTTCCTTCAGGCGTACGCCTCTGCCGGGCAGGCCGACATGTGCATAGTTGGGCTCTTCGTGCAGATCCCGGCCGATGCCGTGGGCAAGCAGATCGCGCACGACGGAGTAGCCGTTCCGCTCCGCATGGGATTGGACCGCGTGGGTGATGTCGCCGAGGCGGTTGCCGGCGAAGGCCTGAGCGATGCCGAGATCGAGGCACTGCTTGGTCACCTCCATGAGCCGCCGGGCTTCGTCGGAAATGGAGCCCACCGCGTAGCACCAGGCGGAATCGCCCAACCAGCCGTCGACTTCCGCGACGATGTCAATGGTGACGATGTCGCCTTCCTGAAGAGGCGTACGGCTTGGAAATCCGTGGGCGATGACGTCGTTAACGGATGCGCAGGTGGCGTACTTATACCCTTTGTAGCCTTTGGTAAAAGGCCTGCCGCCGGCTTTTGTGATCATCGTATCCACGAGATCTTCGATTTCGAGCGTCGTAATGCCGGGCTGCACCAGCTTGGCAATTTCCCGGTGACAAGCGGCGACCAACTGGCCGGCTTGTTTGATGCGTTCAATTTCTTGCTTGGATTTCAAAATAATCATTGGCTCCATGTCCCTTCTTTTCGATACTGCGGACTAACGAATCGGCGATATCGTCGGTATCCGGCTCCTCATGACCGTGATGAATCCATAGACCGGCGCAGCCGATCATGAAGCCGAGCAGAAGATTCGCCCGTTTCTCAGGCTCCTGCGCCCCGAGTTGTTCCATCGCCGACACAAGCGGACGGTACAGCTCGATTTGGAACTGATCGTACAGTTTTTGAAAGCGGCCGCCCGGGACCTGCTGAAAGTTTTCCCAGATCATCTTGTACAAAATGTAGACGGACCGGTCGTGAAACCATTGCCGCAGCAGGAGTGTGCCGTACCGCCGGAGCTGCTGCCCGGGGGGCTGGGGAGCGCCGAACGCTTCCCCGGTCACTTGCTTGGCTTCGTGGAACGCCTGCCACAGCAGGTCGTCGAGCAGAGCATGCTTGTTTTTGTAATAATGGTATACGGTGCCGTAGCCCAGATTCGCTTTGTTCGCTACGTCGCGCATCTCCATCGTAATGCCCTGCTCCAAATACACCTCGGCTGCGGCTTGCATAATTTGCTTTACCCGGAGAAGCCGGATTTCTTCGTTCTGTTCTTTCGTTCGCGGAGACAAGCGATCACCTCTTTTTTTTGACCTACTGTAATGTCAATCATAAATGATTCCGCGGCCGTTTGCAATATTTCCCGGCTTGCCATCCGCGAAAGCCTGGAGGTGCGTAGGCTGATGCGCCGGATAGGGGAAGCCGGGCATCCCGCAGTCCGTATTGTTCGGTCCCATAGAACGCTTGATTTTCCCGTTGGACAAGCCTATTTTGGGTTCAATGGAATAATATGTTACAATGGAAAAACCACGATAGAATGGCTTTTGGGGCGGTCGGCTAGCCTCCTGGAAAGGAGGTGATGGCCTATGGAGGTATACCAAGCACTTACCTTGATGTTCGGGTTCGGCATGTTCATCCTGGCTTTGCTGACGTACCTTAACAAAAAGAAATAGACCGCCCTCGGTCAAAGCAGCGGTCCTTTCTTGATCCTCATACAATTTGTCTAAGCCTACCGCCCTAAGAAGCGGCTATTGTGCGGGAATGCGGATGTTTGCGGCATCCGCATTCCTTTTTCAGTATACGCATGTTGGCGGAACGTGATACTTTCTATTTATAGTTTACATGGCCTTATCCGTCCTGGCAATAGAGTAATAGATTCGGTTGTGATACTATAGAACGGAATCCTAAAAAAGAGAGAGGGATGTCTCACATGACAAAAAGCAGTGATAACATGCAGACCCAGGATGATGTGCAGAACCGGTTTTTGGATCAACTCATTACGGAAAGGATCCCCGTCACCTTGATTACGAAGAACGGTGTCCAAATGCAGGGCACCTTGAAGTCGACGGACCGGTACACGATCCTGATCGAGGTCAAAGGAAAAGATACGTTGATTAACAAAGTGGCGGTATCTACGATCGTATCAAGCAAGCGCCTGCCTATTTAATCCGCGTCGTGTGACAACAGAAGGACCGCCCGCGACTTCCAGGCCGGGACGGTCCTTTCCTCTTCCCCTGAAAAAAAAGTCCGGTTCCCCCGGAGTACCGGGAGCCGGACTTTCCTGCCGATCATTTCGACTCATACGAAAATTCCACCGCTTCCTGAGGGCTTTCCGCCGTCTGCTCGTCCTTGCTGTGAAGCTGCTTTTCTTTCCAGAACATGACGGTCAGCATCCGCTCGATCCATTCTTTATCCAGCTCGGTCAGCTCGATTCCGTCGAAGATGAGGTCGTTCTCGCGCAGAAAACGGCGCAGGTTCACCCGCGGCTTCGTATAGCTTCCTTCCTCTTTGTCGGAGGATGTTTTCTCCAGATAGCCCGCGATTTGCATCAGCTCGGTATAAGGAATGTTCAGTCCCTCGGACAGCTTCATCAGCACATCGGGCGAGGGAACCCCGCGGTTGCCGTTCTCCAGCTGGGAAATATAGGCCGCCGATACGCCGGAGCGGTCTGCCAGCTCACGAATGGTGAAGCCTTTCAATTTGCGCATATCTCGTAATTGATCGTAGAAATCCATCGCACACACCCACATTATTGAAATAATGGCAAAGCAATAAACAAGATAAGTAAATAACGGTGAATATCTATATATTAACAGTTAAAAATAGGAAGTACAAATAAAGTTGATTTAATAAAAGTAAACATGAATGATTGAAAAAGTAAATTAAATTGATGTATATACAGCGGCGTCTTTTTTTAGCCAATCCCCATAAATTTTATCATAGCATCAAAGTATATAAAGAAAAAGTTTCAGCTCATAAAAAAAGAAGCCTTCAGTTCAAATCGTGAAGACTCCATTCCTGGATTTAGCTTATATTGGTTTTGCATTTTCGTTCCTAATCCAGCTTAATCGGGATGCGGTCGGAAAAGTGCCGCCGCAGCGCGGACACAAACGCTTCCCGGTCTTTGGGCGCAACGTGCGCAAAGCTCATTCCGTTGTTATATTGGATACTAAGCCGATTCGTGGAAAAGGCCGGCCCCGCCAGCAGCGTTTTTGTTCTTGTTACGGATGTGATGGAATCCAGCGGAATTTTACTTTTAAAAATACCGAGCACAATAATGAGATGCGTGTCTGTTATGACGTAATAGGTATTATACCAAACGAGCAAGAAAAACGTTTCAAACACCATAACAACCAAAATCAACGGAATTTTTTCTCCAAGCGTCGCTGGTGCAAACCAAATGGCAACGATAACGGCCAGCAGAAGTAAAACAATGATGCCGAACATGAACGCAAACGCTGTGTCCCTCTGAGGTTCAAAACGCATCAGGTTCCCCTCCCTTATGTTTTCGCCTGCATTCCCTTGCGCAGAAAAAAACAAACAGCAGGACCGGGGAGCATACTGAGATGCCCCCGATCCCCGGCAGACCACGGATATTGAGTTGCTACGTTTAACTTACCGATAACTAGAAAGTCTGTCAATAACTTTATTGACAAACAATTCTTTTTCAAGCTGGGAAGAGGCAGTCATTTCCGCTTTGGGCCAAAATTTTACTTGGTTATAAACCCAATAAGCAAATCCGGCCACCACCTGAATGCCTGCCGCCGCAGTATGAACTACGGCCGCATAGTTATAGACTCCCGCACCTACCATGACCAGAACCCCTGCCGCGAACGCGTTTACCGTAGGATCATCGGCATTCTGGTACATAAGGCCTTGTCTATTTATCGCTTCATTCAACAAGGTTCCGCCTTTGGTGAAGGCTTGGTCAATGGCCACGTAATCTTTGCTGTAAACGGCCTTTTCAAACTCGTCGAAAAAGGCAGGCGAGCTCTGTTTCATGTCCGCGACGGTTAAAGCGACCCATTTCTTCGCTTCCTCGCTGTTCGTCTCCTTCAGCGTGTTTTTTGGCCATATTTCCGGAAAAAGCTCGCTTACCGGTCCTTGCCCGAAAACAATGCCGACAAACATTTCTTCTCCCGTAAACGATTTACGTTCGCCCGACTGCGCCCACACGGATGTGTACGTGCCGATTGCCAATACGAAAACCAGCATAGCCGCGATGATGGACTTCGTTTTTGACCTGATAAGGATCAAAGATCATACCTCCCGCAAAAGTGATTTTCCCACTGCAAACCTCACCTTTTATGCGTGAACGAGCTCTTGCTGCAGGTCCGTGGCCTGCCTTTTATCGTGTAAGGCATTAGTGGGCTTCGTCGAACGAAGGGGCAGCCTGCCGACGGGAACGTGTCAGACCCCATGTTCTAAATCCTTTCAGAGAGCAGCGGAACCGGTATTCTTGTTCAACCGGCCTCAGATACAAGATAAGCAGGCCGAACATAATCAACGAAAAGCTGTACAGACCGATCATAATGGCAATCATCCCGTGAAGAGCAAAGCCCAGGTACAAAAAATAGCTCCAATAACGCTTAGGCACAAACAACGCTGAGAATAAGAGAATTTCAGCGACAAACGTTCCCCATGTAGGGACGACCACCAAGCTTGTATTCAGAACAAATTCGGTCGCTTTAATCAGCAAGGGAGGCATGCCAAGGAGGGAATCGTTCAGAAAATAATAAGTCGCGGTGCCGTCAATCCATTCTTCTTGTTTCAACTTTGCCACGGCTGCGTTCAAATAAAGGATGGAGGCCTGAAAACGGATGGCAACAATGGTTATTAGTGCGACAATATGAGGAAGGACCGCTCCGCTTTGGATATGGTCGGCTTGCTTTTGAACATCAATCTTTTCCCAGTGCCATTTTCTGGGGTCCGTCAACGTAAGGGGCAGTAACAGCAGCGTAAGAACCGCACTGACTTGCTCCCCGCCATCCAACGTCAGCGCAGAAGTCTGCATGCTGTGCGCAATCCACCAGTGGAACACGCCCGTGATTCTTGGCCTCCAGCCGATGGCAACCAACAGAAGAATTCCGATACAAAGCCACCGGATCAAATTTAAATAAAAATATTCGTTCGGCACCGTACAAAAAATGCTGAGGTTATAAGAACAATTGGGATAGTCGGCAATGCCGGCGGCAGGCCGAAAAAATATGGTCGCATCATTCAGCAACAGCGTAAGCAAGGTAGATACCGCCAGCAACGTTCTTGCCAGACCGTAAACGTTCGTCCATGGACATACCGACGACAGCGTATGCAACGTGTATTTTCCTATTTTTTCGAGCATTGGACCGACACCCTTACAATTTTTGATGGCATTACGATATTATTTTTTTGTTTGCTCCATGCCCACGGAACCGGTTGCTGCAGGGCCAGACCGAGTTCGTTGCATAACGTGGGCTTCGGAGAGGTATTGATAGCGCTTACTTTTATTTGCGATTCCGCTAAACATATGGACGGTTCCTTTTCGCACTTGGTCCACGCATCGCTTTTAATGGAGGCTTGGATTAACCCTACTTCCAATCCTTGCGCCCTTCCTGACCGTTTGATGCCGAACCAATTTTCCGTTCGATTGTTAGGCCAGTTCACGGTTGGGCGTTGAGTCGACAGATCGTACACGAGCAGCTGGTCGTCTCTCGGGTTTTTGCTGTAAAATCCCCACCCTTGCGGGAAGACGGACTTAAATGCATTCGGGTTGGGGATCAGTTGGGACACAGGATTCACAGGCATGGATGATACAATGGAGAGCAGAAAGACGAGTAGCCACAACAAGCTGACCAACACCGCAAAGGCCCCCAAACGATAGTGCAGTTTCCGCGCTTCAGCAGGGGAGTTCATTCCAGTATCAACTCCTTTTTTCCAAATGATGACCATTGGGACTAAATTGGGCTGATAAATTGATTGTTCGGAAATTTCTTTATCCATAAAATACAATTAAATGTAACAATATGTAAAGTCCTAAAGTTTCGACAATAGAGTACCTATTGGACTTGGCGGGCCCAACAAAGTTATTCTCTTCAAGGAACGAAAATTACCCCGAAAATGGTAAGGCCTTTTAAGCCCTTCGGATGAGATGAAAGAACCGGTACAAAACAGCATGCGTAAACAACGGTGAATATCGATAAAATACAGTAAAAAATAGGAAGTACAATTAAACTTGATTTAACAATAGTAAACATTACTGGTTGCAAAAGTAAATTAAATTGATGTATAATGGTAGTGGGTTTTTGTTCAGCAAGGGGGAGGACCGCTCATGAAAATTAAAGCCAAAACGAACGCGATCGTACGGGCCCGGATCGTCAAGGGAATGACTCAGCGGGACCTGGCCCAGCTCTCGGGCTTGAGCTATGCTTATATCAGCTTGCTGGAGCGATCGGTCAAGGCTGTCGGCCCGGGCACGGCGAAGAAGCTCAGCGATCTTTTGGAGCAGCCTCTGGAGGAATTGTTCACCATAGAATAGACCTGCGACAGAAGCGGGAAGCCGGCTTCCCGCCTTTCTTCCGAGAGCGTACGGACCGGCGTCGGCTCAGAAGCCGACGACTTTGTTTTTGCCGGTCGTCTTGGCCCGGTACATTGCTTCATCCGCCTGCTTGATCAACTCCTCCGCGTTTACCCCTTTTTTGAGCATACTGTACCCCATGCTTACCGTGACGATGGTCTCCGCCTCTACACGGCTTCGGATACGCTCCGACAGGCCTGCGGCATCGACTTCCGGGTCCGTAACCAGCACGACCATTTCTTCCCCGCCGTAGCGTCCGCAAATCCCGGAATCCTCCGTTTCTTCCTTCACGATCTGCGCTACCTGCTTTAGCACCTGGTCTCCCATATGGTGACCCTTCGTATCGTTAAGCTTCTTGAAGTTGTCGATGTCGCTGAAGATGACCGATACCGGCGCACGTTGCTGCACGTATTGGGTGACGCGGTTGTAAAAATATTTCCGGTTGTACAGCTTCGTAAGCCCGTCGGTAATGGAGGAGTTGTAAATGGCTTGCATGATCTCGATCACCCGCTCGAAAATGAACAGGAACAGAACGATGTAAAAGACGAACGGAATCGTTTGCTCCAGAAACTTCAGGGCGATCTGCTTGCTGTCAAATAAATAAACGTTGGCCATATGTATCGTGTGGGTCGTAAAATAAACGGTCAGCATCAGCTGATACTTCCCGTTCTGGCCGATACGTGAGTTCACGAGCAGGAAGCTCAAAAACAGCAGCAAAAACAAGTACAGCTCCATACCGAGCGGACGGAGCAATTTGGACTGTTCCTCACTGCCCTGCAGCCAAGCCGGAGCGAACCAATACGACAACGAGATGGCGGCGGTCAATAGAATAAAAAAGGCGAAGACGACAAAGTCCCGCTTGCGGGTTGCGTTATACAGCTGATAAATGCCGATATTGAGCATCACAAAGGCAAGCACCTTGATCAGCAGAGCGATGAATTCTTGCACGGGGGTTATGTCTTGGGCCAAGGTCTTTTCGATGATCTGTGCGTGTTGGACGAACAGGATAAACAGCGCAATGATCATGGAGAAATATCCGATCTTGCGGCGCGACAGCAGCAGTCGGAACGAGACGAGAAACGTCATCAGAATGATGACGATCAGCATCGAATGCATAAAGATCGAACCGGCCGGTCCGAAAATCAAATCCCAAATCGTCTGATTGTTCATGAAACGCGCGAAAGCCTCACTTTGTAAACGGGTACATGGTACTGATTATACCAAACATATATTCGTTTTGGGAAGTCTTGTCGTCGCATTCCGGAACTGTTAGGATGGTAGTGACGAAGCGCCCTTGCGTTTCGCGAACAACGGGAGAGGCCGAGGTGGGTAGGATGCGTATTCTTCAAGCGTTATTTTTTCCGCCGGAACAGCCTGGCGGGGTTTCTTCCATGGTTCCTTTCATGCTGGACCGCTTCAACAAGCGGGGCTGGGAGATGGAGCTTTTTTCGCTGCCCAAACGGGTGCGCGGCAAAGGCACCGGGGAAATTCGTTTCTCTACGTTCGACTGGGAGCCGTATGCGGGCCATCCGGTAGTCGATAAATACATACAGACGATGAAGGACTATATCTGGTGGACGAAGATGCGGATCAAATCGGCGTACGATCTGATCCACGCCCACCATCCGATTGCCGGGCTGGTCATGAAGCAGCTGTTTCCGGACACCCCGCTGCTCATGACGGTGCACTCCAGCTATGAGCGCGAGCTTGCGCTGAACGGCAAAATTTCGACGGACGGCCCCGAGCATGCCTTCCTGACGTCGCTTTACCGCGAGCTGGAGGAAAAGGCGGATCAGCTGATTACGGTGTCCAATTCCTTCAAGCATTATTTGTCCGATTACGTGCAGGAGCCGGAGCGGATCGGGGTGATCCCGAACGGCTTCGACGAGAAGCGGTTCCGTCCGGTCCATCACGAGAATCAGGTGCCGCAGCTGATTTCGGTTTGCCGGCTCGTGCCTGCCAAAGGGCTCGATACGCTGCTGCATGCCTGCGCGGAGCTGAAACGCCGGGGGCAGCCGTTTGTGCTGCATCTAATCGGAGACGGGCCGATCCGCACGGAGCTGGAGGAGCTTGCGCAGCAGCTCGGGATTTACGAGGAAACGATTTTTTACGGCTATATGCTTCACCCGGAAGACTTTATGCCGTTTTTTGACGTTTTTGTCCTGCCTTCGCGGGCGGAAGCGTTCGGTTCGGTGTTTGCGGAGGCGGCGCTCTGCGGTCTGGCCGTTGTCGGCACGAACGTGGGGGGCATTGCCGAGCAGATCGAGCACGGCAGCAACGGCTTGCTGGTTCCGGTCGATGACGTGCAATCGCTGGCCACGGCGCTGGAGAAGGTGATCGGGGATCCGATGTACCGGTATCAGCTGTCGCGTGTGGCGCTGGAGAAGGCGCTCAAGACGTACTCGATGACCCGCGTCGTCCAGCAGCTCAGAAACGTCTACCGGACGTACCGCAAGTCGCCGCCGGCGGAGTAGGGCTTAGGCGGGAGTGCTGGCGGTCCTGCGGGATCGCCCGGCTGCCGGGCCTGTGATTCAAGGCAACGCCAAGCTAACGGGACAAGGACGGAGGATTTGGAAATGACGCAGGGGTTTCGGTTTATTCATGCGGCCGACCTGCACCTGGACAGTCCGTTTCGGGGATTGTCCGGTCTGCCGGACGGGCTAAGGGAGCGGGTGAAGGCATCGACGTTCACGGCGCTCGACCGGCTCGTTGATCTGGCGGTTCGCGAGCAGGCGGATTTTGTCGTCGTCAGCGGCGACATCTACGATGCAAAAGACCGTTCGCTGCGCGCTCAGCTGCGGTTTCAACAAGCTTTGGAAACGTTGGCGGGACACGGGGTGCCCGCCTTTGTCGTTCATGGAAATCATGATCCGCTGCACGACGGTTACAGCGCGAAGCTGCGCTGGCCGGATACGGTAAAAGTATTCGGGAGCGACGAAGTCGAGAGCGTCGTCGTCCGGGCGCGGGACGGCGAGCCGATTGCGCGGGTATCGGGCATCTCGTTCGGCCGTTCCGCGGTGACGGACAATTTGACGCCGGGCTTTGTCCGGCATAACGATGGGCTGTATCACATCGGGGTGCTGCATGCGAACGTGGACGGCGATGCGGGGCACGACAATTATGCGCCATGCAGCCTGCGGGATTTGACGGGCGGGCAGGCGGATTATTGGGCGCTCGGCCATATTCATTCGCGCCGGGTGCTGCATGAGCGGCCATGGGTGGTGTATCCCGGCAATCTGCAGGGCCGTCACGTCCGGGAAACCGGCCCTCGCGGGTGCTATGTGGTCGACGTGGCGGCAGGCGGCGAAACGCAGCTGCGGTTTCAGCCGCTGGACGACGTGCGCTGGGATGTCCGGGAGCTGTCCATAGCCGGGCTGGAGACGGAGCAGCAGCTGAAGGATGCGCTGGAGGAGGAGCTGGAGGCGGCCTGTGCGGCCGCGGACGGACGCGCGGTTCTGGCGCGCCTGTCGCTGACCGGACGCGGGCCGCTTCATGCAGCGGTGCGCCGCAGCGGATGGCTCGCGGGGCTGGCGTCCGCGCTGAGAGAGAGCGCCGCTTCCGGCGGGGAAGCCTTTTGGATCGAGAGCATCGAGGATCGGACCGGAGCGGCCGTCTCGCGCGAAGAATTGGCCGCAAAGCCGGGCTTTCTGGGCGATCTGCTGCGCCTCGCGTCGGAGGCCGGCGAATCGCCGGAACGGCTGTCGGCCTTCGCGGAGGAAGCGCTCGCCCCGCTCGCCGGGCAGCCGCAGCTTGCCGCTCTGTTAAGCGAGCTGGGGCCCGAGGAATGGGCCGCGTGGCTGCAGGAGGCCGAAGAGCTGGCAATCGATCTGCTGGCGGAAGATGGCGGCACGGAGACGGGGTGGAGCGAATGAGAATCGAGCGGCTGGACATCCGCCGTTACGGTGTGCTGCACGATGTGGAGCTGCTGGCTGATGCTCCGGTTACACTGTTTTATGGTCCGAACGAAGCGGGGAAAAGCACCGTTCTCGGCTTTATCCGGGATGTGCTGTTCGGCTTTCCCCGGGGAGGCTCGGCGGAGCGGCTGACTGCGCCGGGAGAGGGTGGGAACGGCGGGGCGATTACGCTCGTTGACGAGCAAGGCCGCCGTTACCGGGTTGAACGGTGGGCGCGCTCAAGCGGAGGACGGGGCCGTGGGCCTGCGGCCGGCAGCGTGCGCGTGACGTTTCCGGACGGAACGGCTGGGGGCGAGCGGGAGCTGGCTGCGCTCTTGGGCGGGATTACGCCTGAGTTGTTCCGCAGCTTGTTCGCGTTCGGCCTGACCGAGCTGCAGGAGCTCGGGACGCTGCAATCGGGCGAGGTCGGCAGCTTCTTGTACAGCGCGGGACTTGGCGCGAGCGGCAGCTCGATTCGCGGGGCGGACAAGAAGCTCGCGCAGGAGCTGGAGCAGCTGTACCGCCCGCGCGGGCGCACGCCGCTGATGAACCGGGCGCTGCAGGAGCTGGCGGCGGCGGAAGCGGAGCTCGCGCAAAGCCGCGGCCGGGCGGAGCGCTACAATGCGCTGGAGGCGGAGGCGAACCGCCTGGCTGCGGAGCAGGAGACGCTGGAGCGCGAGCTGGACAAGCTCCAGCGCGAAGCGGACTGGCTTGCGCGGTGCATCCGCGCCCAGCCGCACTGGCTGCGGAGGGAGGAGCTGCGACGCGAGCTGGCGGAGCTCCCCGAAACACTGGATGCGTTCCCGGCCGATGCGCTGCCGCGGATGGAAGCGGTGCTTGCCGAGCGGGAGCGGCTTACGGTCGAGCTGGACCGGGTCGCCCTTGCGCTGTCCGATCTGAAGGAAGGCTTGCGGACGGCCGAGGCGGAAGCGGAGGCAGAGGGAGCGGTGCTTGACCGGCGGGCGGCGCTTGAAGCTTTGCTGGACCGGCTGCCGGCCTACGAAGAAGCGAAGCGGACGCTG
Organism: Paenibacillus ehimensis NBRC 15659; assembly: GCF_004000785.1. Taxonomy (GTDB): domain Bacteria; phylum Bacillota; class Bacilli; order Paenibacillales; family NBRC-103111; genus Paenibacillus_G; species Paenibacillus_G ehimensis. The sequence goes on from NZ_BILX01000095.1 coordinate 21,787, forward strand.
GCGGAGGCGGAGGCGGAAGAGGAGCAGCTTGGCCTGGAGCTGGAGCGGATGCTTCGCCGCATTCACCCGGCATGGACGTCGGACCATCTGGACCGTCTTCCTTCGACGGTCATGCTCCGGGAGGAGGCATCCGCTTTCCGCGAGGAGTGGCGCGTCTGGCGGCAGAACGAATCGCTGCTGGAGGCGGAAGCCGAGCGGCTGCGAAGCGAATTCGGCACAGAGGAGCTTGGGCTGGCGGATGGCCGGAGTGGGGCCGCCGGGGGAGGCCCGGTGGAAGAGGACCAGGGCCGCAGCCTGAGCATCGACGGAGAACGGGCGGAGGAACGTTTGCCGTCCAATGAAGACCACTTGCAGGCAGAAGAAGGACTGGACCGGATTCGGACGGCAAGACGCTTGTTTCACGAATGGAAGGAAGCGCTGCGCGAGGTCCGGTTCGAGGCGGAGCGCGAGCAGGACCGTGAGAAGCTGAGCCGTTTGGAAGCGCAGGCCGGGCCGGAGAAAGTCCGCCCCGCCTCTTTCGGACTCCCGCTGTATATTTTCTATGCCTTGACGCTGCTGCTGCCCGCCGGACTGGCGGCGCTGCGGCAGACGGCTGCGGCTGCCGCAGCGCTCGCGGTGCTGCTCGCCGCCAGCGCCGCTTGGACGCTTGCGCG
>NZ_BILX01000096.1 GCF_004000785.1 Paenibacillus ehimensis NBRC 15659
GGCTGGCGGCCACGATGCGCAAGCCGCTCGTGACGCTCGGAGAAGTCGCACTCTTGGAAGTGGTCGACATTCATCCGCGTTTCGGCTGTTTTCTCGAAATGGGGCTCGGGCGTCATTTGCTGCTTCCTTTTAAAGAGCTGCCCGAGCTTAAGGAGCTGCGACCCGAAGTCGGGGACCGTGTGTTCGTCGTACTCGCTCACGACCGGCAAGGACGGCTTGTCGCCAAAGTTGCCGGAGAAGACCGGCTCAAGCGGCTGTGCTTCGATGCCCCGGCAAGCTGGCGCAACACCTGGGTCGACGCCCGCGTCTATAAGCCGCTGCAAATGGGCTCCTTCGTCGTCTGCGACGGCGGCGTGGTCGGCTTTGGCGTCATCGGCTTCATTCATGCGTCCGAGAGAACCCGGCTGCTGCGTCTCGGGGAACAGGTGAAAGTGCGCGTCACGTTCGTGCGCGAGGACGGCAATGTCAACTGCTCGATGCGCGAGCGGAAGGAAGTCGGACGAGACACCGATGCAGAGAAGCTGCTCGCTTTTCTGAAGGAGCGCCCGAATCAGGCGATGCCGTATTCGGACGAAACTCCGGCCGACTTGATCACCCAGCGGTTCGGCATGAGCAAATCCGCCTTCAAGCGCGCCATCGGCAAGCTGATGAAGGAAGGCCTGATTTATCAGGAAGGCAGCTGGACTTATTTGAAAAAAGAAGCGGCATCGCAGCCGGCATCCGAATGAAGGCCGTTCGGAGCCGGCCTTTGTCTGTTCGGTGAAGGAGGAGCAAGCCGTGGCTTACGAACAATTTTCCTATCTATACGACCGGCTGATGGAGGATATGCCCTATGACGATTGGCTCCGCTTTGCGCGCCAGTGCTGGGACAAGTTCGGGACGCCCCGAAGCGTGGTCGATCTGGGCTGCGGCACGGGCAGCATAGCGGTCCCTCTGGCGCAGCTCGGCTACGAAGTCGTCGGCATCGATCTGTCGGAGGACATGCTGTCCATGGCCAGTCAAAAATCGGACGACGCCCAGCGGCGCAAGCCTTTCCCTGCGGGCGGAAGCGTGATGTGGCTCCAGCAGGACATGCGCGAATGGGAGCTTGGCCGCCAAGTCGACGCGGTCATCTCGTTTTGCGATTGCCTGAACTATTTGCTGGAGGAAGAAGACATCGAGCGGACCTTCAAGCAGGTCTACGACGGGCTGGGGCCGGGCGGCGTGTTCGTGTTCGACATGCACACGCCGAGCCAGCTTCAGAGCTATGCGGAATCGCAGCCGTTTTTCCTGAACGACGACGACGTCGCCTACATCTGGACCTGCGATTTCGATCCGGGCCGGTGTGAAATCGAGCATGAGCTGACGTTGTTCGTGCGGGAAGGGGACGCTTGGGCGGAAGGGTCCGACGACGCCATTACGGAGCGGTATCACCGGATCGAGGAGCTGCACGTGCAGCGGGCGTATCCGCTCGATTGGGTGCAGGAGCGGCTGCGCGCGGCCGGTTTTTGCGAGACGGCGTGCTATGCGGACTTTACGTTCAAAGCGCCGACGGACGATACGCAGCGGGCGTTTTTTGTGGCGGTGAAGCAGCGGGCTTGAAGTCGGGGTTAACGTGTTAAATGGAGAATCAGCTGCAGCAGGCACAGGATCATCCCCCACAGCGGGAGCGACAGCATGACTCCGTTGACGAAACCTTTCATTTCGATCCATCCTCCGTAAGCTTCGAATAGAAAACATTTATTACAAAGTATGGCCAAGCTGCGGAGGATGTAACCGGGACGGGGCCGTTTGCGCTTGGCCCGGCGGCATTTTATCCGGCAGCCAGGGGAAAATCGGGACCCGGCTTGACACGGAGGAATCGTTTTTCATATAATGAAACCTAATTGGAGCATATATGCAAAAGGCCGTGACAAGAACTAGTAACTGCAGCGCTTTCTTTCAGAGAGCCGGTGGCGGGTGGGAACCGGTAGAAGCGGGCAGCGAACTCATCTTCGAGCCGTTTGGCCAAAAGACCGCAACAAAGCGCAAGCTTCGCCGGTCACAGCCGTAAACGTACCCCGCGTTAAGGGGAGAGTGGACCCGGGCAAAGCATGCTTGAGTCAACTAGGGTGGTACCACGGGAAATAAGCCTCTCGTCCCTAGCGTTGCGCTAGCGATGAGGGCTTTTTTGTTTGAATCGAAGGAGGTCTACACAATATGGCACAGGAAACCAGAGAACAGCAAGGGTACAACCCCTTGGCGATTGAACCGAAATGGCAGCAGTATTGGGAGAACAACAAAACGTTCAAGGTGCAGGACGACGAGAGCAAGCCGAAGTTTTACGCGCTCGACATGTTTCCGTATCCTTCCGGCGCAGGCCTTCACGTCGGACACCCGGAAGGCTACACGGCGACAGATATCGTATCCCGCTATAAACGGATGCGCGGCTATAACGTCCTGCATCCGATGGGATGGGACGCCTTCGGTCTGCCGGCGGAGCAGCATGCGCTTGATACGGGACAGCATCCGCGCGACATCACGTTCCGCAATATCGATAATTTCCGCAGACAGATCAAGTCGCTCGGCTTTTCTTACGATTGGGAGCGCGAATTAAGCACGACCGATCCCGAATATTATAAATGGACGCAATGGATCTTCGTCCAGCTGTATAAAAAAGGTCTCGCCTACGTGGACGAGGTGCCGGTTAACTGGTGTCCGGCGCTCGGAACGGTGCTGGCCAACGAAGAAGTCATCGACGGCTTGAGCGAGCGCGGCGGCCATCCGGTCATCCGCAAGCCGATGCGCCAATGGGTGCTGAAGATCACCGAATATGCGGAACGCCTGCTGGAGGATCTTGAGGAGCTCGATTGGTCCGAAAGCATCAAGGATATGCAGCGCAACTGGATCGGCAAGTCTACAGGCGCCGAAGTGACGTTCGCCATCGACGGACACGGGAACGACAGCCTGAAGGTATTCACGACCCGTCCGGATACGCTGTTCGGGGCCACCTATTGCGTGTTGGCGCCCGAGCACGAGCTTGTAGCCCGCATTACGACGCCGGAGCAAGCGCAAGCGGTGAAAGACTATCAGGAACGCGCGGCCCGCAAAAGCGACTTGGAGCGCACCGATCTGGCGAAGGAAAAAACGGGCGTCTTTACCGGCGCTTATGCGGTCAATCCGGTTAACGGCAGCAAAGTGCCGATCTGGATCGCCGACTATGTGCTTGCCGGGTACGGAACAGGCGCGATCATGGCGGTGCCGGGGCACGACCAGCGCGACTGGGAATTCGCGAAGCAGTTCGACCTTCCGATTCTGGAAGTGGTGCAGGGCGGCGATGTGAGCAAAGAAGCGTATGCCGGCGACGGCGCGCACGTCAATTCGGATTTCCTGAACGGTTTGAATAACGAGCAGGCGATTGCGCGAATGATCGAGCACCTTGAAGCCAATGGCAAAGGCCAAGGCAAAGTAACGTACCGTCTCCGCGACTGGCTGTTCAGCCGTCAACGGTACTGGGGCGAGCCGATTCCGATTCTGCACCTGGAGGACGGCACGATGAAAACCGTTCCGGAAGATCAGCTGCCGCTGCTGCTGCCGGAAGTGGATGAAATCAAGCCTTCCGGTACCGGCGAATCGCCGCTTGCCAATGTGACGGATTGGGTGAATACGGTAGATCCGGAGACCGGTCTCAAAGCACGCCGCGAGACGAACACGATGCCGCAATGGGCGGGAAGCTGCTGGTATTACCTGCGCTTTATCGATCCGAAGAACAAGGATGAGATCTGCTCCAAGGAGCTGCAGCGCAAATGGCTGCCGGTCGACCTGTACATCGGAGGCGCGGAGCATGCGGTGCTTCACCTGCTGTATGCCCGTTTCTGGCATAAGGTATTGTACGACCTCGGCGTCGTGGAAACGAAGGAGCCTTTCTACAAGCTGGTCAACCAGGGCATGATTCTCGGCGAGAACATGGAGAAAATGAGCAAATCGCGCGGCAACGTCATCAACCCGGACGAAATCGTAGGCGAGTACGGCGCGGATACGCTGCGCATGTACGAGATGTTCATGGGGCCGCTGGAAGCGACGAAGCCTTGGAACGCGAACGGCGTAGAGGGCACATTCCGCTTCCTTAACCGCGTTTGGCGTTTGTTCGTCGGTGAAGACGGACAATTGAGCGCGAAAATTACCGAGGACAACGATGCAGGCAGCGAAGCGTTCAAGCGGACCTGGCACCGCACCATTAAGAAAGTAACCGAAGACTATGAGGCGCTGCGCTTCAATACGGCGATCAGCCAGCTCATGATCTTCGTCAACGAAGCATACAAGACGGACCATCTGCCGAAGGCGGCCATGGAAAACTTCGTCCAAATGCTGTCTCCGATCGCGCCGCACTTGGCGGAGGAGCTGTGGGAGAAGCTTGGTCATTCCGGTACCGTTACTTATGAGGCATGGCCTGCGTACGACGAAGCGTGGACGGTCGACAACGAAGTGGAGATCGTCATCCAAGTGAACGGCAAAATCGCCGACCGCGCGACGATCGCGGCGGATGCCGACGAAGCGACGATGCAGGAGCTGGCCCTTGGCTTGGCCAAAGTCAAAGAGGCGATGGCGGGTAAAACCGTCCGCAAGGTGATTGCCGTGAAGGGCAAGCTTGTCAATATCGTCGTAGGGTAAAGAAACAGCGCCGGAAAAACAAAAAACCGCACTCCGGTTTCGGAGCACGGCGGTTCATAGCGGAAAAGGACGTGAAAGCATCGCGTTCTGTTCGGCCTACGGGCGGAAAAAACGGGCTTCCACCTTTTCCACATCTTCATCGTATTTAGCATGAGTTGTGCGGATCAGGTCGTCAAAGACCCCGCACAACTCTTTTTGCATAATGCGGAGACCTTCCGCGGTAATGCCGCCGGGAACGGACACCCGCTGCTGCAGGGAGGCGGGCGTGAAGCCTCCGGTGGTCAGCAGCCTGCCGGTGCCGAGCGTCATCTCGGCCGCAAGCTGCGTAGCCTCCGTCTCGGAGATGCCGGTGGCGGCGACAGCGGCATCGACGAATTTTTGCACGAAGAAGGCCAGAAACGCCGGGCCGCAGCTTGTAATGTCCGAAGAGACGCGCGTATGCTCCTCGCGGATGCGGATGGGGGCGCTAATATGGGAGAGCAGCAGTTCCAGCCGCGCTTGATCCTCGTCGGTCATCCGATCCCCGTAAATGCACAGCGTCGCGCCGCTGAGTACATAGTTTGTAATGCTTGGAATGACCTTGGCGATTTTGCAGGGCAGCAGTTCTTCCAAATGACGAATCTGCACCGGGCTTGTAATGGAAACGACGACCGTTTCGGGAGCGACGACATCCCGGATGTCATCGATGACCGCTTTGAATTCCATTGGCTTGACGCACAGAAAAAGAAGCTGGGTGCCGGCTGCAGCTTCCCTATTGGAACGGGCTGTTTGCAGGCCCGGGTAGCTTTCCGCTAACTGCTCCGCTTTGCGCGGTGTGCGATTGGTCACGACAAGCTGCTCCGGGCTGACTGCGCCGGATTGAATGAATGCTTCGACGAGAATGCTGCCCATGCTGCCTGTTCCGATAAATCCTATTTGCATGACGATCCCCCCTGATTGGATTGCAGCCTTCTTCATGTATATGAGAGAGAGCGAAAACCATGCATACGATTTTTTTCGGTCAAGATCGATTAAGAAACGAGGTGGAGTCATGCCCCATTTTTCGGAAAAAGCACTGGTTCGTCTTGCCGGCCTGGTGCTCGCTATCGGTGCTGTCATTGTCCTGCTGCTTTGGCGCCCTTGGGCATCGGACGGGGTACCGGCGGGCTTTAAGGCGGCGGATGAGGAAATGAGAAAACTGCTTCAGGAGCAGAACGAAGCAAGGCAGACGAGCGCGCCCCCGGGCGAAGCGAAGGCAGCGAAGGGGGAAAAGAGCCCTGCGGCGGAGCCTCAAGGGAACCCGGTCGCGGAGAAGGCTTCCCCGGAAGCATCGGCCAAGCCTCCTGCAGCGGATCGTCGGCCGGGTGAAGCTTCTGCCGCCGGGGAGGCTTCCGGTCCGGCGAAGGCAACTGCCGCGAAGCCGGCGGAGAGCGCTCCGGGCAAAATCAATTTGAACACGGCTACCGCCGGGCAGCTTGACGAGCTCCCGGGAATCGGGGCCAGCCGGGCGCAAGCGATCGTCGAGCTTCGCAAGAAGCTCGGCGGTTCGTTCAAATCCGTGGACCAGCTGCTGGAAGTGAAGGGGATCGGCGAAAAAATGCTGCAAAAAATAAAGCCTCTCGTGACATTGGAGCCTTGAGCCGGCCAGGCCGTGCAATTATGTCTGGAATTGTTTTGCGGAGAAAGCTTTCGTTTTGCTGCGGAATGTGCGAAAATAGGTACGATTATCCATCATTTCTGTTCATCATAAGGAGGATGCAGTATGTCAGAAGAGCGCAAGCTTTCTTTGGAAACGTTGGCCGTTCACGCAGGACAGGAGATTGACCCGACTACAATGTCCCGAGCAGTTCCTTTGTACCAGACAACGTCCTACGGATTTCGCGATACGGATCACGCCGCCGATTTATTTGCCCTCAAAGAGTTCGGCAACATCTATACGCGCATTATGAATCCGACGACCGACGTGTTCGAAAAACGCGTTGCTGCGCTCGAAGGCGGAGCTGCGGCTCTGGCGACGGCATCCGGCCAAGCGGCCATCACGTACTCGATTCTTAACATTGCCGGAGCGGGCGACGAGATCGTCTCATCGTCCAGCCTGTACGGCGGCACCTACAATCTGTTTGCAAATACATTGGCTAAAATCGGAATCAAAGTGCATTTCGTCGATTCGAGCAATCCGGAAAACTTCCGGAAGGCCATTACGCCGAAGACGAAAGCGGTATTCGCCGAGGCCATCGGCAATCCGCGGGGCGACGTGCTCGACATTGCGGCCGTAGCGGCTATTGCGCATGAGAACGGCATTCCGCTTATTATCGACAATACGTTCCCGAGCCCGTATCTTTGCCGTCCGATCGAACACGGAGCGGATATTGTCGTTCATTCGGCGACCAAATTTATCGGCGGACACGGCACCTCGATCGGGGGCATTATCGTCGACGGGGGCCGGTTCGACTGGAAAGCCAGCGGCAAATTTGCCGGTCTGACCGATCCGGACCCGAGCTACCACGGAGTCGTGTATACCGACGCCGTCGGGCCGATCGCTTACATTATCAAGGCGCGCGTGCAGCTTTTGCGCGATATGGGCGCTTCCATCTCGCCGTTCAACGCGTTCCTCCTGCTGCAAGGTCTCGAAACGCTTCATCTTCGCATGGAGCGCCACAGCTCGAATGCGCAGAAGGTTGCCGAATTCCTGGAAAAGCACGAAGCCGTGGATTGGGTAAGCTACTCGGGCCTTCCGAGCCATTCGTCGCATGAGCTGGCGAAAAAGTATTTGCCTAAAGGCCAAGGCGCCATTATGACGTTTGGCATCAAAGGCGGCGTGGAAGCAGGGCGCAAAGTGATCAATGCCGTAAAGCTGTTCTCCCACTTGGCGAACGTCGGCGATTCTAAGTCGCTCATCATCCATCCGGCCAGCACCACGCATCAGCAGCTTAGCGAGCAGGAGCAGGCGGCGGCGGGCGTCACGCCGGGGATGATTCGCTTGTCCATCGGGACGGAAGCGATCGACGACATTATTTACGATTTGGACCAAGCGATCCAAGCAAGCCAGAAATAGAACCGTAAAAAATAAAGGAGCTTGAACCGCATGATGGCACGTAAAGATTGGGATACGTATTTTATGGATATCGCCTATATGGCTTCCACCCGCTCCCAATGCAGCCGAAGGCACGTTGGAGCCGTCCTGGTGCAGGGGAAGAAGCTGCTCGGCACGGCGTACAACGGTGCTCCGATGGGCGTGCCGGATTGCTCGGAAGCGGGCTGCATGCTCGTGGAAGAGTACGAATTGGTCGCATCGGACGGCAAGGAGCAGGTGGTCAAGAAGCAGCGCTGCATCCGGACGATCCATGCGGAGCAAAACCTGCTGTTGTTTACGGACCGTGAGGACCGAGAAGGGTCCGTTGTTTATGTGACCGACCAGCCGTGCTGGACGTGCGCGAATATGCTGGCGAACAGCGGTGTGTCGGAAATCGTGTTCCACCGGCCGTATCCGAAAGACAATGACAAGGTGCGCGCGCTGATGAAGCAGCGCGGGATGACGTTCCGGCAGCTTGAAAACTACGAGCCTCCGGCCGGAACAGTCAGTGAAGTGAAAAATTAGAACGATCTAAAGCTTAGAGGAAGAACCTCTTTTTGGGCGTGCGTCAAGCATGCGCCTGGAAGAGGTTCTTTTTTTGTTGCTGGAAGGAGGAGCGGATGTCTCAAAGACCGATCGTAGCGTTCGCCGTATGCTGGGGTATAGGCTATGCCGTTGCGGTTGTCGTACGGCTGCCATGGATGAATCTGTGGCTGGCTCTCGCTGCAGGAATGCTGTATTGTGCCGCGATGATCATGAAACCAAAGGGGACCGTCTGGCTCCGCAGTCTGTTGATCGTCGCGGCAGCGGCGGGCATATACGGCGACCATGATGCCCGAAACCTGAGCTTGGTTGAACTGCAAACGGATGAAATAGGCGGCGTCCACTTTCAAGGGCGAATCGACACGCCGGTTTCGGTAGACGGGGACCGTGTTTCCTTTCAAGCCGTAGCCGAATCGATCGCTATTCCCGAACATGCGGAACCCGGGAATGGCGGCAGGGGCGAGCGGATGCAGTTTTCGATCCGCTTGCTTGCACGGGAGGAGCAGGAGACGGCGAGACGTTGGGAACGGGGCGACCGAATCGAGCTGGACGGAACGCTGCGCCGCCCGGCGGAAGCGCGTAACTTCGGCGGCTTCGATTACCGGAGCTATTTGCGGCTCCAGCATATTCATTGGCAGATGACGGCAAAAGGGACGGCAGGACTCACCGTCACGCCGCCGGAAACCGGCGACTGGGGCGGTTGGCTCGCCATGCGCGGCATCGACCGTTTCCGGGACCGGCTTGCTGCGCAGGTAGACCGGTTGTTTCCTCCGGACCAAAGCGGCTTTATGAAAGGCATGCTGATTGGCTTAACGGATGAGATTGATCCACAGCAGTTTGAGCGTTTTTCGCGGCTGGGCCTGACTCACATTATCGCCATCTCCGGTCTCAACGTCGCTATTTTTCTGGCTTGCTTGATCTGGCTGCTGCGCCGCTTCGGACTGACGCGGGAAACGTATCTGCTTGTCGCGCTGGCGCTGATGCCGCTTTATATCGCCGTCACCGGGGCTTCGCCTTCGATCGTCCGGGCCGGCCTGATGGCGATGATCGGCTTGTATGCCGCTTACCGGAACCGGCTCAAGGACGGCCTCCATATCGCGCTGATCGCGGGAGTCGGCATGCTCGTCTGGAATCCGTATTACTTGCTGGATGTCAGCTTCCAGCTTTCGTTTCTGGTGACACTGGGCCTCATTCTCGGCGTTCCGCAAATGAACAAGCTGCTGCCGGTCAAGCATACGAAGCTGAGGGATGCGTTTTCCATTACCGTTGTCGCGCAGCTGATCTCGTTTCCGCTGTCGATTTATTATTTCAACCAATTTTCCCTGCTGTCGTTCGCTGCCAATTTCGCGTTGGTTCCTGCGTTCAGCGTATGGGTGATGCCGGGCGGGACGGCCGCAATGCTGATTGGGTTCCTATGGGGGACCGGAGCAGGCTGGCTCGGGTGGTTCATTGCCAAGACGAACGAGCTTCTGTTTTATGTGGTGGAGCAAGCGAGCACGCTGGATGCGTTTCAAACGATTTGGCCGAGCCCTTCGCCGGTATGGATATTGGCTTATTACGGGCTGCTGTGCACGGCGCTTGTGCTGCTGCAGCCGTTTGCGGCCAAGGACGAGGCGGGTGCGCCCGAACCGATGCTTTATGGGGCGAAAACCAATAAGCTGCCGTTTATAAACCGGCAAACGATGAACCGGTACGTTCTGCTGCCTGCCAGCTTGCTCGGCTTCGCGGGTCTGCTCTGGTACGGCTACGATCCCGAACGCGGAACAGCGGAGGGACGCGTGCAGTTTTTGGATGTGGGGCAGGGCGACAGCATTTTGATCCAGACGCTGCCGGAAGGACATACGATCTTGGTGGACGGGGGAGGAACGGTCACCTTCCGTAAACCGGGAGAGGCGTGGAAGGAGCGGAGAGACCCGTACGAAGTGGGGCGGAAGCTGCTGGTCCCGCTGCTCAAAAAACGCGGCGTGCAGAAGATCGACGAGCTGATTTTGACGCATCAGGATGCCGATCACTTCGGCGGCTTGCAGGCGGTGCTTGAGCACATTCCGGTGCGGCGATTTTTGTTCAACGGGACCTTGAAGCCGCTGCCGGCCGTGGAAAAGCTGTTTCAGACCGCGCTGGAGCGGGGAACGGAGCTGGTCGAGGTGGAGGCTGGAGATACGCTGCAAGTTGGTTCGGGTACGGCGCTTCATTTCTTGTATCCGCTGCCGGAGGGAGAGCGGGAAGGAGTGCGTGTAGAGCAGGATCAAAACCCGAGCTCCGTCGTGTTTTTAATGGAGATGGCGGGCACCCGCTGGCTGTTTACAGGCGATATCGGGCAGGCCGAGGAGCGAAAGCTGCTTGATCGATGGTCGGGGGTATCGCGGGGGCTCGCTCAAGGGGAAGCATTAGCTCCTGCGGCTCGCGAACGTGAGTCGTCAGCGGGTGCGGCAGCGCCGGTATCGGTCGTATTCAAGCCCGTCGATGTGCTGAAGGTTGCCCACCACGGGAGCAAGTCGTCCACAGCCGAAGAGTGGCTGATCGCTTGGCAGCCGAAGCACGCGGTCATCTCCGCCGGGGCGAACAACATTTACGGGCATCCGAACCGGCAGGTGCTGGACCGGCTGACGTCGCACGGTGTCAGCGTGCAGCGGACGGACAGGGACGGGGAGGTGCAGATGACCGTACGAGGCGGAAAGATTTATACGCGAACGAAGCTTCGGCCCTAATAAGGTATGGCGGGAACGGCGTGTCTGCAGGCTTGCCCTGTTCTCACGCCCATAACACGAAAGCCGCCCGCCCCATACAAAGATAGGGATGAGCGGCTTTTTTCATGACGAAACGCTGTTTCAAGGTGAGACACAGCTTCGTTAAGAAGCGGCATTGACCGAAGCGACGCTGCGGGAGCGCCTGCGGATATAGGCATACACGGTAAGGACGACGATCAGCTCCGAAAGCGGGATGGCGAGCCAAATCCCGGTCGTTCCCATGACGCGGGGCAGGGTGAACAGCAGCGCGACCATGATCAGCATCTCGCGCGCTACGGTAATCCAAGTCGCCATTTTGACTTGGTCGGTCGATTGAAAGTACGTCATCATGACAAAGTTGACGCCCATGAACAAATAGGCGGTGAAAAACAGACGTATGCCGGAAGCGGCCAGCTCCTGAACCTCCCGGGTAAACGAACCGAACAAGGATACGATGCCGTCCGCCGTAACCAGACCGATCAGAAACACGCCCAGCCCGATGCCGACCGACGTTTTTACGGCGATGCGGATCGTTTCCCGCTCCCGGGCATGCTGCTTCGCGCCACGATAGTAGCTGATCAGCGGCTGAATGCCCGAGCCCATGCCGATGAACAACATCAGCACCACGCTGTGCACGTAGTTCAGAATGGAAAAGGCCGATACGCCTAAGGTGCCCGCCCACCGGACCATCGCCATGTTGTAGCCTGCCGTAAAGACGGCGATGCCCAGTTCCGCGACGAAGCTCGGAAAGCCGATCGTGAATGTGCTTTTGGCCAGCTTCCAAGACAAACGCAGCTTGACGAAGCGGAGCGTGCTGTCCTTGCGCAAAAAATGCGTGAACAGCACGCACGCCCCGATGGCCGATGCGCCGATCAGCGCCCAGGCGGACCCGGCTACGCCGAAGTCGAGAACAAACAACAGCACGTAATTGAGCCCGATATTGCATACGGCTGTCGCGAGCAGTGAAATCATGGCCAGATTCGGGTTCCCGTCGTTGCGGACAAAGATGCTGAACGCATTTTGCACGGTGACGACAAAGCCGAAGCTCAGCAGCACGGTCATAAATTCCATCGCATAAGGCATCGTTTCGTCATTGGCTCCGAGAAACAGCGCCAGCTTTTCCCGGAACAAATAAGCAATCCCCGCCAGGGCCAGCGTCAAGCTGAAAATGAGCGTAAGCGAATGAGTAAAGATTGAGCGTGCCTGCTCCGCATCCTTGGCGCCTAATGATCTGGAATACAGAGCCGCACCGCCGATTCCGACCCACAGCGATATGGCAAAATAAATCGAAAATACCGGAAAGGCGACGTTGACCCCCGCCAGCGCCACCTCGCCAAGCCGCTGCCCGACGAAAATGCCGTCAATGACGACGTTAATGGACATCATAAACATGCCGACAATCGACGGAACCAAATAACGGACGAATACTTTGCCTACGGAATCGGATTCCAGGGCTGTCAGCTTGTTGTTTTCAAGTTGCATAATACACCTCTAGCGATCTTCTTTAAGTATTCCTTTCCACAATAAGGAAAAGGTGGTTTCGGCCGCTTGGATAAAATAATCCGGGCTGCCGAAAATCAGTTTGGCGGTCAAGCCTTCATAAATCGTATGCACGGCGAGCGCGCCTTCCTTCGGATTGACCTGCGTGGTCGAATCGAGCTGAAAAGCCAGCTCCAGCAGATGAAGCAAATGATGCAAATACAGCTCATACATCGTGATGCACAGCTCCTGCAGCGGCTCGGGAGGCATAAACGCCATCAGAAACATCAGCTTCACATTCCGGTTGGTCGCGTAGCGGTCTTTCATCTCTTCAACAAAGGAGCGCAGCAGCGTCTGAAGCGGCTCTCCCTTATGCTCGTGAAAAAACGTAGTCAAATAAGCGATTTCCTGCTTCGTTGCATCCTCGTGGATTTCGACGACCAAATCTTTCTTGCTCTCAAAATGAGCGTACATCGACTGTTTCTTAATCCCTACCTCTTGGGCAATATCCGCCAGCTTCGTGCCCTCGTAACCGTATTGCAGCAGATGCCCGACGGCGGCTTTCTTGATCTCTTCTCTTCGGCTCATCGTATTCACCTTGGCTCTATGACTTGTTTACCTTACCACAGTCAGGCAAACATATCAGCAATATTACCACATTTTTAGCTATTTTCAAACAGAAAACTTACTGTAGTCAGTTCTTTATAAAAAACAAGTCTTGAAACTCGGCCCAGAGTTTGCTATATTTTTTGTTTGTGGGGCTTCCGGTTATAACGGCCGGAGCCACCGCGGGTGGGTGAGGGTTAACTAGAACCGAGGATCGGTTATGATATTTTCGCAGCGATTCAAAGCTAGCCTGTTGGTATTGACCGGCGCTGCATCGTACGGGATACTGTCCACTTGCGTCAAGCTGGCGTATAAGGACGGTTTTTCGCCCGCCGAAGTGACGGGCAGCCAAGTGTTGTTCGGCTTTGCGGCTCTGTGGCTTCTGAGCATCCGTTGCTGGGGTTACATGAAAAAGATGCCGGGGATCGTCTTTCTGAAGCTGCTCGGCAGCGGGGTGTTTACGGGGCTTACCGGCGTGTTTTACTACTACGCGCTGCAGACGTTGAGCGCGTCGTTCGCGGTGCTGCTGCTGTTCCAGTTCACCTGGATGGGGCTGCTCGCGGATTGGCTGCTGCAAAGAAAAGCGCCCAATAGGTTTCAGCTCATCGGCGTTGTCGTCGTGCTGGCCGGGACGCTGTTCGCCTCCGGTTTTCTCGAAGGCAGCGTTCCTCAGTTTAACTGGACCGGGATCGGGCTTGGGCTGCTTGCAGCCGCCAGCTATACGCTGACCGTCTATTTCAGCGGTAGGGTCGCGACCGAGGTGCCTGCGATTTTGCGCAGTTCGTGGATGCTGACTGGATCGGTTATCGTCGTGTCGCTTATTTATCCGCCGACGTTTCTGTGGAGCGGCGCGCTGACGAACGGCCTGTGGGGATGGGCGGTCATTCTCAGTCTGTTCGGCATGATTCTTCCGCCGTATTTGTATACCAAGGGGGCCCCGCATCTCAGTACCGGCGTAGCCTCCATCATCGGGGCGATCGAGCTGCCCGTTGTCATTGTGTGCTCCAGCCTGCTGCTTCATGAGCAGACCGGCTTGCTCCAGTGGCTCGGCATCGGGCTTATTTTTGCCGGCATCGTCGTATCCGAATGGAAAAGCAAGCGTGCCAGCCAAAGCGAAAGCGCGCTTTCGGAGCCCCAAACGGACATGCCGCGATAAGCGACCGGCAGCAGCAGTTTTATGTAAATCAAAAAGAGGCTTTCTGCCAAGCAGACGAAAATCCGCTTGGAAGAGGCCTCTTTTTTTGTATACCGGCAAGTCGTCATCCCCGGTATTGATTTAGCCGCTGCAGCGTGCCGGCTGCTTCGCTCATCAGCTCGCCGATCAGCTCGCCTGCGGATTGCGTCCTGCTCAATCGCAGCGCTTGCCCGGCCCAGAGCGACATATATTGCGGGTTGTTTTCGCTCGCCGCGGCTTTTCGGATGTCTTGCGTTAATTTATTTTGGATAGGATATTCGGGAATGAGCCCCGGATATTGCTCCATATCCGAAATAAATTCATTTTTGATTCCCCGGGCCGCTTTTCCCGAAAAAGCGACGGTCACCGTCGTATCCTCTTCGCTGCTTTGAAGGAGGGCACGCTTGTGCTGCCCGTGGGCTCCGCTTTCGTCGCAGGTCAGAAAAGCGGTGCCCATCTGTACGCCGGAAGCTCCCAGCGCCAGGCTGGCTACGACGCCGCGCCCATCCATGATGCCTCCCGAGGCGATGACGGGAGTGCGGACTTGGGCGACGATTTGCGGAACCAGCGCCATCGTTCCGACCAGTCCGTCCTCGTAACGGCCTAAGAAGGTGCCCCGGTGTCCGCCGGCTTCGCTGCCTTGGGCGACGATAAGGTCGATCCCCGCCGCCTCAAGCGCCAACGCTTCACGAACCGTGGTCGCGGTCCCGATGAGCTTCATCCCCTGGCCTTTCAGCTTGCCGATCAGCTCTGGCGAAGGAATGCCAAAGGTAAAGCTGAATACGGGCACGCGTTCGTCCAAAACGACTTGAAGCTGCTCTTCAAACGCTTCCTGAAACTTGGCGGGCATCGCTCCCGTCGCAAGCTTCAACCGTTCCCGGTACCGGTTTAACCACTCGTTCATGCGTGCAGCGGTCTCATCGGGCGGACCGAATGATTCAGGGGTGAATAGATTGACGGCAAAAGGGCGATCCGTCAGACGGCGGACGTCCTCGATGGCGCGCTTGATTTCCCCGGGCGGGAGATATCCGGCGCCAATCGTCCCCAGGCCGCCCGCTTCCGATACGGCGGCCACAAGCTCCGGTGTCGTCGGTCCCCCGGCCATACCGGCTTGTATGATGGGATAGGCACATCCGACGATGTCTGTCATCGGGGTAGAAAACATAGTACAGCACTCCTTCCAAAAAACTATGACGGCATATCCAAACCTGCTATGCTCCCATCATAAGCAATCCGTTTCGTCAAGTAAAATCGCAATAGCAGATACCCGCCATCTCAAATTAAGATGGCTGGCCAGGGCTGTCCGGCAAAAGGAAGCGCTGCTTGATCTCATGGAGAAACAGCTTGTAGGCTTGCGTCAAATAGGCGTCTTTCCGGCGGATAAACACCGTTTGAACCCGTCCGTGCCGTTCCGGGATCGGATAGAATCGGACAAGGCTTTCCCTGGCTTTGCTCCGCACGATCGATTCGGGAAGCAAGGAGACGCCAAGTCCGGCCGCAACGCAGCCGATAATCGTCTCCAAAGTGCCGAATTCCATAATTTTGACGGGCATGACGCCTTCCTCCTGAAGCCAGCCAAGCAGCTTGCCCCGGTAGGAGCAGCCGGAACGAAAGACGAGGACGGTCCGGTCCGTCAACTCCTTTGGAAACTCAGGACGCGGGCGCAATGCGTCCGTGACAAGGACAAGCTCTTCCTCGAAGACGGAATCCTGCAGCAGCTCCGGATGCTCCACGGGTCCCATGACAAACGCCCCGTCCAAGCTGTAATCGAGCACCGCCTGGATCAAATGCTGCGACGGACCCGTCACAAAAGCCAAATCGACCTCCGGGCACATTCGGTGATAGTCAGCCAGCAAATGGGGCAGCCGGACGGCGGCGGTCGTTTCCATAGACCCGATGGACAGCGGACCGGTCGGCGTCGACGCGTCCTGCACCGCTTTGCGCGCCTCTTCCAATAAACGCAGCGCTTTGTCGGCGTACTCCAGCAGCGTTTTGCCGGCAGGCGTCAACGTAATGCCCCGGTTATGCCGGTAAAAGAGCGGGGCGCCAAGCTCTTTTTCAAGCTGCTTGATTTTCGTCGTGACATTGGATTGCGCGTAGTTGAGCAGCTGGGCGGCCTTGGAGACGCTGCCGCTCCGCGCGGCGGCCTGAAAGACTTGAAGAGCTGCGGTATCCAGCGGCATGCTCGGAGCCTCCTTTGGTATCTAAAAAAATGATACATCTTATCAAAATCATTTTATTTACATGATATCAGGTGGCGTCTACGATAGACAAGACAATCATGTTTTTAACGAGAAAGCGGAGGGATAGGAATGAACGGGCACAAAAAGCGCTCGCTATTATTAGTCGGCGGGGGAATCGCTTCTCTTTTTATCGCAATGGGGGTCGGGCGGTTCGCTTATACGCCGATTCTTCCGCTCATGCTGAAGCAGCAGCTGTTTTCCGAGGCGGGCGCCGGCGCGCTGGCATCGTCGAATTATGCGGGTTATTTGGCCGGTGCGATTATGACTGCCTTGGGGACCCGGAAGGAGAACAGATTGACCCGCCTGAAGCTTGCGCTTGTCGTCAGCGTGGCGACGACGGCATGGATGGGGGGCACAGACAGCTATGCGCTGTGGCTGGCGCTGCGTTTCGTCTCCGGCTTCGCAAGCGCTGTGATCTTCGTCTACGTGTCCGGATTGGTCATGGACGGCGTGGCGGGGCTGTCGAAGCCTCATCATGCGGTGGGGCTCTTTTACAGCGGCGTCGGCCTCGGCATTACCGCGACCGGCTTTGCGGTGCCGTGGCTGCAGGAGCAGTACGGCTGGCGCGGCACATGGCTTGGCATGGCGCTCGTATGCGCCGTTTTGCTGGCCCTGGCGTGGACGAAGCTTCGGGAGCCAGCCGGTGCCGGGGTTGCGGAGGCCCGTGCCCCTTTGTCCGTTCCGGAGGACCGCAGCTCGCTGACGAGCTTCAAAATACGGCTGCTGATCGTCTACGGACTGGAAGGGCTCGGCTACATCGTGACCGGCACGTTTTTGGTCGCTTATGTGCAGCAGCTTCCGGCCATGCATTCTTTTTCAGCTTGGAGCTGGATCTTGGCCGGCGCGACGGCCGTTCCTTCGTGCTGGCTGTGGTCCCTCCTCTCGGCCCGGATCGGCAGCAGGCCGGCTTTATTCGCCGCCATGGCGCTCCAAGCGGTCGGGATTGCGCTCCCCGTCGTTTATCCGGCCTGGCCGGGCGTGCTGCTCGGGGCCGTGCTGTTCGGCTTTACGTTCATGGGCGTCACGACGCTGACCGTCTCATGGACGCGGCAGCGGATGCCGGCCGATTCCGGAAGATTTGTCGGGGTCCTTACCGCCGTCTACGGCACCGGACAGGTGATCGGTCCCATCGCTGCAGGCTGGATCGTGTCGGGCAGCGGGCACTACCAAGAGGCGTTGATCGGGGCAGCCTTGATCGTGTGCGCCGGGGCGCTCGCCACGATCTTTCCGGCCGGCCGGCAGGGTGCCGACGCAGAAACAGTCCGACCGCCGGTTGTCAAACAGTGACACATTCATCATCGGATTCTCAGCGAAGCTCCGGGCAATGCAGCGATCATCGTCGGCCGGGGAACCGCGGGGAATCCGATCTTTTTTGCAGCGAAACAAAAAAGCCGCGTACACGTATAATTGAACGACATAAATCGGCCGTTCAAGGCGGAGAACTTCTATATACCTCGAAGTCAAAATTTGATATGCTGATAGAGTTATGTTCCGGGGTGCAACATTTTGCCCGGCGCACTCGTTTATAAGGTTGCAAGAGAGGGGGATCCCAGTGGTAGCGCCTGAAGTTATCAAGGCTGCCCAGTCGGGCGATCGCGACGCTCTAATTACCCTATTGCGCGAAATTGAAAACCACGTCTACCGTACCGCTTATTATATTTTGAACAACGAGCAGGATGCGATGGACGCCGCTCAGGAAGCGTTAATCCGAATTTATACGAAGATCAATTCCTACGAAGAAAAGGCTCAGTTTAAAACGTGGGTGCAGCGCATCGTGACCAACTTGTGCATCGATAAATTCCGCCGGGCTAAGCCTACGGTTTCGATCGAGCAGCACGATTTGAGCTTTACCGACCATAAAACGGTAGAAGACGAAGTGATGTCTACGTATATCGCTCAAGACATCCGAGATGCAATCGACAAGCTCCCCGAACACCATCGGTCCGTCGTGGTGCTTCGATACTTGCAGGATTTTTCCTACAATGAAATAGCGGAATCGCTGGACCTGCCGATCAACACGGTGAAATCTTATTTGTTCCGGGCAAGACAGCAGCTCCAAGCGATTCTGAGGGAGTACAAGAAGCCAAGCGGCGACGCGGTTCGAGGGTAAGCGGCGCAGCATGAAGAGGATATACGAATCGTTACGGAAAGGTAGTGTACGGGGATGATGTGTCAAGAGGTGATCGAACTGATGCAGAGATACCTGGACCGGGATCTCGATGAAACGGAGTACGGCCGGATGCTTCAGCATCTGCAGCAGTGTCCGGATTGCACGGAATTGTTCGAACGTCTTGTGAATTTATCGAACGAGCTGGAGAGCTTGCCCAAGGTAACGCCGCCATTCAGCTTGGTCGATGCCATATTGCCGAAGCTGGAGCAGCTTGAGGCGGCAGGAGCCGTACCGGATGCTCCTTATGAAGCTCCCGACAAGATCGAGCGCGAGACGGAAGCGCTGCGGGCAAGGACCGCCCCTGATCCGGCGGCCAACCGTCCGACTTGGGGGAGCTGGCGCAAAAATGTGCGGGAATGGATTTCCTTCCCCGTGTTCGGCGGCGTCGTAGCGGCCGGGCTCGTGTTCGGATTTTTCCTGTTCCACAACCAGCAGTCCAATCCCGAGGCCGATGCAGGAAGATTGCTGCTCTCCATGACGGATAAGAAACCGGAAAGCGCGGGGCAGCCGGCGGCCGGCCAAGCGGCCGAGACGGCCAAAAGCAAGCCGGCGGAGCAGACGGCCGGCAAAGCGGAGAAGTCTCTTCCCGCAGGCGAGACCGATAACAAAGCGTCGTCCGAGGCGCATAAGCCTCAAAATTCGTCCGCAGGAAGCGGCGGCGCCAACAAAGAAGCTCCTGCCCGCTCGGGAAGCTCCGATGCAGCGGATACGGGCCGCAGCGCAGGTCAAACGGCCGTACCCCGGCAGCAGACTCCTGGGGACGGGGACAAGGCGGCGCAACCGGAGCAGCCCGTTCAGGGGCAGCAATCGAAGATTCCGGCAGAGAAGCGCAATGTGGCAGCGGTGCCTCCTCAGCAGCCTGCTTCTTCTCCGGAACAGGAAAAAGGGGTTCCGTCCGGAGACCAAGGCGATCAACAGATGATAGCGCCGAGGAACGGCAGCGGTGAGCAAGCCAAGGGATTCATCGCCTCGGAGCCGTCCCAGCCGTCGGAAGAAGCGGTCGCGTCCGGGACGGGCGATCCGGGCAGCGCCGGTGCGACAGGCAATCAACCGCCGCTGGAAGACGCCGTTGAGAAAAATGGCGGTTCGTATATGGGCATTGCCGGGAAACCGGACTCGAAGCCCGCGGCACACGAGCTTGCATCCCCGGACGAGAAATATAAGGCGGCGCTCCGGGAAGAGAAAATCGTTATTTTTGACAAAGAAGGCAAAGAATTGTATGCTTCCGGCTACAATTGGAAGGGCGCGGATCGCATCGAGCTTGTGGAATGGTCCGGCGACGGGAAATTGACGTACCGGGTCAAGATGGCCGAACAGTCCAAGACGTTCGTCATCGACCTGAAAGCCAAGACGGAAACGGAAGTCAAGGAGAGCAAGCCGTAACCGAAAGCAGGTTTCAACATGTTCATGAAAGTTTAACATATTGGTAAAGAGAACTATTGCACCCTGCGGCGTATTTTCACGTATATATACAATAGATGAAGACGGAAGACGATTCACGTCGTATGACCATCTGCCGGCCGGTTTCTAGAGCCTGCCGGGCAGGTGTTTATATAGATGGGTTTCGGGCAAAGGGATTAGGTCAGGCCTCGGGGCTTTGACGTAATCCCTTTGTTGTTGGTATCATGAAGGACGTAAAGCAGAGCGGGAAGGATCGGTGGGCGGCACGATGGATTACAAAACGGCGATGAAGCATATCGGCAAGGGGCAGTTTAAGCCTGTATACATAGCCTACGGGGCGGAAAGCTATCTGATTCAGGAGCTGATCGCCCGGTTAACGGACAAGCTGATCGAGCCGGAGCATAAAGCGTTTGCCGTATCGCGGTACGATCTGACGGAAACGCCGGTCGATGCCGTCATCGAGGAGGCGGAGACGCTGCCTTTTATGGTGCCGAGCAAGCTGGTCGTCGCGACGAACGCGCTTTTTCTGACAGGCGCGAAGGAAAGCGGCAAAGTGGAGCATTCGCTCGAACGGCTTGCGGACTATTTGAAAGCCCCGACGGATTTCTCCATCATTGTCTTTACGGTCGAGGCGGACAAGCTGGACGAGCGCAAAAAGATCGTCAAGGCGCTGAAGGAAGCCGACGCGCTTGTCCCGTGCGCCATGCTGTCCGCGGACGAACTGACGGGATGGGTCAATCAGGAAGCGGAAAAAGCCGGTTTTTCGTTCGGTCCCGGGGTCGCGGAGCAGCTCATTCTGTATACGGGCACCAGCCTTCAGGCGCTCGTCAAGGAAGTGGAGAAATGCGCCCTTTACGTCGGTCAGGGCGGCACGCTTCAAGCCGCAGATTTGGAGCAGCTCGTCACGAGAAGCATCGAGCAGAACATCTTTTTACTGATTGAGCATATCGTTCAGGTCAAGCTGGACCAGGCGTTTACGATGCTGAGCGAGCTCATCCGCCGCAAGGAGGAGCCGATCAAAATCGTCATGCTGATCGCCCGGCAGTTCCGCATCATGTTCCAAGTGAAGGATTTGATGCAGCAGGGTTATTCGCAGCAGCAGATCGCCAGCCAACTCGGCCTCCATCCGTACGGTGTAAAGGTGGCGGCCGGTCAGGCGAACAAGTTCGAATTGAAGCGGCTCGCGGACATTTTGCAGCAGCTGGCGGATCTGGACTACCGGATGAAGAGCGGGAAAATCGACAAGGTGCTGGGCTTGGAAATGTTTTTGCTGCGGCTGGCCTCCTGAAAGGTTGCCATAGGAAGAGCATGATTGTTCCGGAAAGGAGCGGTCATGCTCTTTTATTTTCAGATCACTGTGACCCAAATAAAAAAGACCGCCAGGACGAATGCCTGAAGGTCTTTCTTTATCGCATGTATGTTGTTGACAACGGATACGGGGACTGAGCCCTCGTATCTGCTGCAACGCCGCTTAAGTACCTTACGATTGAGCGGAAAGCGCGTTAAGTCTTTTCGCGAGACGGGACTTTTTGCGGGCAGCGGCATTTTTATGGATTAATCCTTTGGTCACTGCTTTGTCCAACTTTTTGCTGGCAGCGATCAGAGCGGCTTTAGCCGTTTCCACGTTGGTGCCTGCGATTGCAGTTTCAGCTGTTTTTACAGCCGTGCGGAGCGCGGATTTGTGCGAAGCGTTGCGAAGACGGCGCTTCTCGCTTACTTTCACGCGTTTAATCGCGGATTTAATGTTTGGCATGACGTTCACCTCCTACCACAACTTGCAAAAAAACATAGGTCATGTTTTGTTGACAACTCTTAATATTCTAACATGGGCGATATGAAAATGCAATAGAAACGCCGGACCAAGCCTGTAAAACTTTTGCATAACGGATTTGGCTTTTTCACACAATAACTTGGCGAGCCAGAATGAAAGGAGACGAGAGCATGGGATTGGATTTGAGCGCTTACTCCGTGCGGACGGATCTCGCCCTTGAGGCGCACGATTTGGCATCGGCCGGCGGAATGACAATACCCGGCATTGAGCGGACGCAGTACGAGCAGGAAGGCGTCCGGGTCAGCGTGATCGATATTACTTCCCAGGAGGGCTCCCAGGCGGTCGGGAAGCTTCCGGGTCATTATATAACCTTGGACGTGCCGGCGCTGCGTCAAAAAGACAGCGATCTGCAGGACCGGGTGGCCACGATCTTCGCTCAGGAGTTCGAGAAATTTCTGCAAAAGGTGAATATCGGTCCGAAGGCGAGCGTGCTGATTATCGGACTCGGCAACTGGAACGTGACGCCGGATGCGCTGGGACCGATGGTCGTGGAGAACGTGATGGTGACCCGCCATTATTTCGAGCTGATGC
>NZ_BILX01000097.1 GCF_004000785.1 Paenibacillus ehimensis NBRC 15659
CCGTGGCTCGCCGAGGGCGAAGCCGGGCTGCGCAGCACGCTGACGCCGGACGAGGCGTGGGAGCTGCTGGCCAAAGGCAGCCTGCGCCTGATGGAAGCGGGCTATTCGGTCATTCTGCCCGCATGGTGGGAACGCGTCCGCAGATGGCGTCCGCGCCTCAAAGCGAAAATTAAATCGTCGGTCGGCTCCGGCCCGCAGTCGATGTTCGGCCTGAATCAGCTCATGCAGTTCGACTGGAAAATCGCGCTGGGCGACGTCGAGCTGACCGAGGCGGAATTCCGCGAGCTGCTGGAACAGAACCGGCGGCTTGTACAAATCCGCGGGCAGTGGGTCCAGCTCGACCCGGTTCATCTCGCCCAGCTGCAGCGCGTCATGCATCAGGTGGAGAAAAAGCAGGGGCTTTCGTTCCGGGACGTGCTGGAGCTTCATTTGCTCGGCTCCAGCGAAGGCGAGGAGGACAAAGACTTCCACCGTACGCTCAACATGGAAGTCGAGCTGAACGAGCAGCTTCAGGAGCTTGTCGATCTGCTCAACCACGCGAAGCGCCCTCCGCTGCTGGAGCCGCCGGACAGCTTCCGCGGCAAGCTGCGGCCGTATCAGGTGGAAGGCATCTCGTGGCTTGTGTTCTTGCGCCAATGCGGCCTCGGCGGCTGTTTGGCCGACGACATGGGGCTCGGCAAGACGATCCAGATGATCACGTACTTGCTGCACCTCCGGGAGCAGCGGCTGGCCGCCGAACCCCAAGCGGCTGACACGCCGCAGACGGACGGAGCCTCCCCTTCTCTGCTGATCTGCCCGACCTCCGTGCTGGGCAACTGGCAGAAGGAGCTGCAGCGCTTCGCGCCGGACCTGCGCGTGCATCTGCATTACGGGCCGGCCCGGGCCAAAGGAAACGGCTTCGCCGAGAGCTGCAGCGACAGCGACCTCGTGCTCACGACGTACACGCTGTCGCATCTGGACGAAGCGGAGCTGGGCTCCGTTTCATGGGAATCGATCTGCCTCGACGAAGCGCAGAACATCAAGAACGCCTACACGAAGCAGGCGCAATCGATCCGCAAGCTTGCCGGACGGCACAGGATCGCCCTGACCGGGACCCCGATCGAGAACCGGCTGACCGAGCTGTGGTCGATCTTCGATTTTCTCAACCCGGGCTATCTCGGCACGCTGCGCGATTTCACCCAGCGGTACGTCGGCGCCATCGAGCGTACGCAGGACAAGGAGCTGATCGCCAAGGTACAGCGGCTGATTCGGCCCTTCCTGCTGCGGCGCGTCAAGAAAGACCCGTCCATTCAGCTCGATCTTCCGGAAAAGTACGAGTACAAAACCTACGTCTCGCTCACGGCCGAACAGGCGACGCTGTACGAGAACTACATTCAAGACATGTTCGAGCGGATCGACAAGCTGTCGGCCATGGAGCGCCGCGGGATGATTCTCGCCGCGCTGACGAAGCTGAAGCAGATCTGCAACCATCCGGCGCTGCTCGCCAAGGAGGCCGTCCGGGCCCCTTGGCGAGAACGTTCGAACAAGGTCGAACGGCTGCTGGAAATGGTGCAGGAGCTGCGGCAGGAAGGCGACAAGTGTCTCATTTTTACCCAATTTGTGGAAACGGGGCATTTGCTGCAGCGGGTGCTGGAGGAAGAGTTCGGAGGCAAGGTGCCCTTTCTTCACGGGGGCAGCTCCAAGGCGGAGCGGGACCGCATGATCGAAACGTTCCAAGGCGAAGCGCCGCCGGAGGAGGACGATTCCGGCATCTTCCTGCTGTCGCTCAAAGCCGGCGGCACCGGGCTTAATCTGACCGCGGCGAACCACGTGTTCCATTTCGACCGTTGGTGGAATCCGGCCGTGGAAAACCAGGCGACGGACCGCGCCTTCCGGATCGGACAGACGCGCCATGTGCAGGTGCACAAATTCGTCACGCTGGGCACGCTGGAGGAGCGCATCGACGAGATGATCGACAAGAAGCTCGGGCTCAGCCAGCAAATCGTCGGCACCGGCGAGCAGTGGATCACCGAGCTGTCGACGGACGACCTGAAAGAGCTGTTCTCCCTGCGCAGCGAATGGGTGGAGCGCGCCTGACCCGCTCCGCCGCTCGCTGCTCCCGGCAGGCGTCTCCGCCGCCGGTTTAAGCGCCCTTTTCCCCTCCCTCTTCGCTTCAGGTCCCCATCCACTTTTTTGAATACATTGCTCCCTGACAGCATTCGACTCATGCCATCGTAAGCCGCTCTTTTCGGCGATGCGGCGATACTTTTTTGCGTTCCGGCTCGAAAAGCACCGTTCGCTATAGAGGATTTACCCTTCTTTTGTCGAACTAGGAACGTACAAAAAATGTCTATATACCGAAAAGGTGGCTCTGCCATGAACATTTCACGATCGAAAATTTCCCTGGGTTACGTTATCGTCGTCGTTTTTCTGCTCGTGATGATCAGCGTCTCCAGCTTTATCGCCTCCTCCAGTACGGAGAAGGAACTGAACAGCGTCGTGAACGAAGTGATTCCGCTAAACAATCTGGCCGAAAGCTTACTGATCGACCTGATCAATATGGAGTCCGGGCTGCGGGGCTACGAGGTGACGCAAGACGAGAAATACCTGGAGCCCTACGATTTCGGCAAAGCCCAGCTGCAGGACGACTTGCTCGCCATGGCCAAGTTTCAAAAGAAATACCCCGGCCTGCGCAGCGTCATGGAAGGCGACGCCATTCCGCAAATTCAGCGGCTGCAGGAGCATTATGCCAGCCAAATCGAGCTGATCCGCGCCGGGAAGCTGTCCGATGCGATCAAGCGGGTGTCCATGGGCAAAAACCAGATGGACCGCTTTCGCCAAATTCACGCGAAGCTGACCGCCGAGATCGAGCTCATCGCAGCGGAAGCGTATACATCGGCCCAAACCGCGGAGAAACGGGCGCGCGTCATCGTTTTCATCGGAGGCAGCATCGCCATTGTCGTCGGCCTGTTCTCGTTCTTCATTTTCAACCGGGCCAATCAGGCGGAAGCCAAGCTGCGCAAAAGCGAGGAAACGTACCGATTTATGGCGGAGAGCCTGGAGGTGCAGAACGAAGAGATCATTGCCCAGCAGGAGGAGCAGGAAGCGACGTTGGAGAAGCTGTCGCAGCGCGAGCAGGAATTGGAGGCCATCAGCAGCTATCAGGAAAAGCTGACCGGCTCGACGGACATGGCCGACTTTTTGAACGCTTCCCTCCCGGCGCTATTGGAATCGCTGCAGCTTGACGCGGCTCTGCTTGTCTTGAAAACACCGGACGGCGAAGGGGCGGAAGCGTCTTATCAGGTCGCTTATTCCATCGGCTATCCGTCAACGCTGCCCGCCATGCTGGAAAGCGAGCTGTTCGGCATGGCGAGGCGCGTCCTGAAGGAGAAAATGCCGCTGGAGTGCATGCGTCAGGCTACGGTGCAGGAAAGCGGCTTCCATCAAGGCATCACTCACGCGATAGACCGCTATTATCCGCTGTTCAACGATGAGCATGAAGTCACCGGCTTCCTGCTGCTGACCGGATATCTGACTTCGCCGGACGAGCAAAAAACGCGGCTGGCCAAAGGGCTCATTCACCAGTTCGGACTCGCCTTCCTGGCGCAGCAAATGAACGAGGAGCGCCGTCGTCAGGCCGCCCGTCTGGAGACGCTCTACGAGCAGCTTCAACAGGAGAAAGCGGCGATGGAGGAGCAGCGCGACTTGATCAACAATATCCTCGAATCGACACACGAGGGCATGATGATGTGCGATGCTTCAGGGAAGCTGATGTTTTTCAATCATCGCATGAACGACTTCCTCCGGCTGAGCGGACGCACCGGCGAATCAATCGCCGAGATCAGTCAGGACCTGCTCGACAACTCGCCGAGCTTTGCCCGTGTTTCCCAATCGATTCGCGGTCTGCTGCGCGGCGACTTGAACACGCTGACGGAGCGCTTCTCGTTCACCGACGGGGAGGAGCAGCAAAGATACGTGGAGCTGTACGCCATCCGCATGATGGTCGAACGTCACGGCGAGAAGCTCGGCTTCCTGTTCGTGTTCCGCGACCGGACCGAGGAAGAGAAAGTCGACGAGATGAAGAATGAATTCATCAGCATCGTCTCGCACGAGCTGCGGACGCCGCTTGCCAGCGTTCTCGGTTTTATCGAGATTTTGCTCAACCGCCAGCTTACGCCGGAGAAGCAGCAGCGCTATCTGCAAACCGTCTATAAAGAGGCGACCCGGCTTTCGACGCTGATCAACGATTTCTTGGATCTGCAGCGGATGGAATCCGGCAAGCAAATTTATCATTTTGCACCGGTGGAGCTGGGAGGATTGCTGCAGGAGGTGGTCGATCAGTGGCGGGGCAAGCAAAGCCACGACATCTCGCTTCATCTGCCGGAGCACGAAGTGTGGGTGCGCGGCGACGCGGACCGGTTGAAGCAGGTGGCGCACAACCTGCTCAGCAACGCGATCAAATATTCGCCTCAGGCGGACCGTGTCGATCTGACGCTTCGGCAGGACGGCCAAGACGTACAATTCCTGGTTCAGGATTACGGTCTCGGCATCCCGGAGGAAGCCAAGGATAAGCTGTTCTCCAAATTTTATCGTGTCGACAATTCCGACCGCAGGCAGATCGGCGGTACAGGCCTCGGGCTGTCCATCGTGCGGGAAATCGTCGAAGGCCATGAGGGGACGGTCGCGTTCGAATCGGAGATGGGCGCAGGAACAACCTTCACCGTGACGCTTCAAGCTTACCGGGTCGGAACGGCGGACAACAGCATCATGATTTTGGAGGACAACGATAACTTGGCGAAGCTGATTCAAGTGGCGCTCGCCAAGCTGCAAATCCCGACGATGCATGTACGCTCGGCCGAGGAAGGCATTCTCGCCCTGCACCGGATCGAAGAGGGCGGTCCGCAGCTGTGTATCGTGGACATTCATCTGGAGGGAACGAAGAACGGCTGGGATTTCATCGGTGAGCTGTACCGCCATCCGAAGTTTTACCGGACCCCGGTTATCGTATCCACGGCGCTGGAGCCGCCGCAGGATTATCACGAGAAGGATATCGAGAAATTTTTGCGCAAGCCGTTCTCGATGGAGAAGCTGCTGCAGGTGGCCGAGCATTTGCTTAGCAACACCGACCGGCATCCGGCATACATTTTCCCGGCGCAGGATGAAAATTTCCTGACCAACACGCTCGCTAAAAACGGCATCGAGGTCGAAGAAATTACCCGGAAGCCCGGTCTGATCGAGATCGAGCCGAGAACGCGCCGGCCTTCCGGCGACGAAGACTCCCGGGCCGGATAGTCCTGATTCGATTAAGAAAGGGCAAGACCCCCACGCGGCACTCCGTCAACACGGCGTCCCGGATGGGGGTCTTTTTCGTTTCCTTAAGGGCTGACGCTTTTCCGTTCCTGCATTAAGCGCGCACGCCGAGGTGCCGCAAAAACGCCCGGAACCGCTCCATCCCCTGCTCACTGCGCTTGTATACGCCCGCGTCGCGCAGCACGTCCGCGAACTTGCGGCCCGTCTCCGTTTGCAGCGCATGCCTCGCGTCCTCCTCCGGCATCGCCGTACCGTAACGGCCGATCAACTCCTCCAGCCATACGGCGTGCTTGTGCAGCGGATGCGACGGGTCGCTCGTAATCTTCCCGTCCAGCCTTTCTTTCCCGGTCAACAGCTTGGAAGCCAGCTCCAGCTCGTCCTTGAGACGTCCGGGCAGCACGGCAAGCCCCATCACCTCGATCAGGCCGATATTTTCTTTCTTGATGTGGTGAAGCTCCTTGTGCGGGTGAAAAATGCCGTCGGGATGCTCCTCGCTGGTCCGGTTGTTGCGCAGCACCAGATCAAGCTCATATTCCCCGCTTGCATTGTTGCGGGCAATGGGAGTGATCGTGTTGTGTGGCACCTTGATGCCCGCCTGCTCCGTAAACGCAAAGATGTCTTGCGACGGGTCGCTGTACATCTTCCACGCTTCCAGAACCGCCGTGGCGAGCTTCAGCAGCTGATCACGGTTATGGGTAGAGAGGCGGATGACCGACATCGGCCATTTGACGATGCCGATCTTCATTCCGGGATAATCCGGATGGCTGAAGCTTTCTTCGACGCCCGCCTTTTCCATCGGAAACTTGTGCCGCCCGCCTTGAAAATGATCATGGTTCAGGATCGAGCCGCCGACGATCGGCAGGTCGGCATTCGAGCCGACGAAATAATGAGGGAAGCGATCCACGAAATCGAGCAGGCGCTCGAACGTCTCCTTCGACGTCTTCATCGGCCGGTGCGTCCGGTCGAAAATGATGCTGTGCTCGTTGTAATACACGTAAGGCGAATATTGAAAGTACCACGTTTCCCCGGCCAGCTCCACCGGAATGACCCGCAGATTCTGCCGCGCAGGATGATTGAGTCTGCCGGTGTAGCCCACGTTTTCGATGCACAGCAGACATTTGGGGTAATGGCTCTGCGGCGCGTTTCGGAGCATGGCGATTTCCTTCGGGTCCTTCTCCGGCTTCGAAAGGTTTACGGTAATTTCCAAATCGCCGAATTCCGTCGGCGCAAGCCAATACATGTTTTTGCCGATCCGGTCCATCCGGATGTAGTTCGAATCGATACACAGCTTGTAGAAAGCGTCCGTCGCCGCTTCGATGCCTGTGGACTTCGCGGTCGTCCAGAACCGGTGCACAAGCTCGGATGACCGAGGCATAAGCTGCCCCATCAAACGGGCATCCAGCAGATCGCGCACCGTCGTGTTGTTTTCTTCGAGCAAGCCCTTGTCGGCCGCGTAATCGAGCAGCGGCTCCAGCAGCTCCACTGCACTGTCCGCCACCGGCTCGGTTAGTTCGCCCTCGTACGGCTCGCCGATACAAAGCAGATCGAGCAGCCCGTTGCGGGCCGCATAGACATCGAGCGGCTCCAGCAGTCCGCGGTTCAAACCGAATTGAAGCAGACGTTCGACCCGGTAGGCCGCCTTCCGGTCGGGGGAGCCGAATTCCGTGTCCTTCTGTCTTTGTTCCATTGTTCTCCACTCCTTTGGATCGGCCGGCCTTCGGCCCGAACGCCTGCACCCGTTTATTTATTTGCCGTAGCCGTCCGGATTCGCTTGATGCCAAGCCCATGCGGAAGCGATGATTTGCTTCAAGCTGTCCCGCTTCGGCTGCCAGCCGAGCTCCGTTCTGCCGCGCTCCGAGGAGGCGACAAGCACCGCCGGGTCTCCCGCTCTGCGGGCTTCAACAACCGCCGGAATCGCGTGTCCCGTCACTTCGCGCGCGATGTCGATCACTTCTTTGACGGAGAAGCCTTTGCCGTTGCCGAGATTGTACACGCTGCTCTCCCCGCCTGCGCGAAGCTTTTCCACCGCGAGAATGTGGGCGTCCGCAAGGTCGGTCACATGGATGTAGTCGCGGATGCACGTGCCGTCCGGCGTCGCATAATCGTCGCCGAAAATCGAGATATGCGCACGCTTGCCAAGCGCCACCTGCAGAATGATCGGCACCAGGTGGGTCTCCGGCGAATGGTCTTCGCCGATCCGGCCGCTTTCGTGCGCACCGGCCGCGTTGAAATAGCGCAGCGAGACGTATTTGATGCCGTGCGCGGTATCGAACCAGCGCATCATCTTTTCCATGGCAAGCTTCGTTTCGCCGTAAGCGTTCGTCGGCAGCGTCCGGTCCGTTTCCAGAATCGGAACGTTCTCCGGCTCGCCATACGTCGCCGCCGTGGACGAAAATACGATTTTCTTCACGCCGTATTCGTTCATTTTCTCCAGCAGGCAGAGCGTCCCGTAGACGTTGTTATGATAATATTTGCCAGGCAGCTGCATGCTTTCGCCGACGAGCGAGCTCGCTGCGAAATGAATGACGGCGTCGATATCGTTTTCGCGGAATACCGTATCTAAAAAGTCCGCATCGCGGATGTCCCCGACGTACAGCTTCCCGCCGAGCACCGCTTCCCGGTGTCCCTGCTGCAAATTGTCGACGATCACCACCTCTTCGCCTTTTGCCAGCAGCTCCGCTACCGTATGCGAGCCGATATAACCCGCGCCTCCGGTTACCATAATGGCCATAGTCCAGCCTCTCCTTCCGCCAATCCGAATGTATTATTAGTTCCGTCCGTTCATCACGAACGATTGCGTCTAAAGCCGCAGCTCCTCCACGCCATTCCCAATGTCGCATACATAGAAGTCCGCGGTCAAGCCGGTCTTCTCCTTATACACGCGGCCCACCTCGCCGACAAACCGCTCCACGCTGTCCTGATGCACCAACGATACCGTGCAGCCGCCGAAGCCGGCGCCCGTCATCCGCGAGCCAAGCACGCCGGGAACGGCAAGCGCCGCTTCAACCATCGTGTCCAGCTCGACGCCGGTCACCTCGTACAAATCGCGCAGCGAGTTATGCGACCCGATCATGAGGCGGCCGAACGCCGCCAAGTCTCCCCGTTGGAGCACCTCGATGGACTGCAGCACCCGGTCGATTTCCTCGACGACGTGCTGCGCCCGTTTGCGCACCGTTTCGTCCGGGATCAGATGCTGCGCGCTCCGGTACTGCTCCAGTGACAGCTGGCCGAGCAGCGTCAGCTCGGGATACTCGGCCGCCAAGTACTTCACCGCCTGCTCGCACTGCGAACGGCGCTCGTTATAAGCCGAGTCGACGAGCCCGCGCTTTTTGTTCGTATTGCCGATCACCAGCTTGTATTCGCCGCTTGCGAACGGCACGTGCTTGTATTCCAGCGTATCGCACATGAGCAGAATCGCATGCTCCTTCTTGCCCATCGCTACCGCAAATTGATCCATGATGCCGCATTGCACGCCGATGAACTCGTTCTCGGCCTTTTGCGACAGCAGCGCGATCTCCACCTTGTCCGTCGGCTGCCCTTCCATCGTGAGCAGGCCGTAAGCCGTCACCACTTCGATAGAAGCCGAAGAGGAAAGGCCGGAGCCGTTCGGAATCGCCCCGCTGTACAAAATATCGTAACCGCCGACGGACAGCCCCCGCTTTTGCAGTTCGCGGATGATGCCCTTCGGATAATTGATCCAATCGTCTTCGGCGCGGAATTCGACCTGCTGAATGGAAATATGCTTGCGCAGCGGAAAGTTGGTGGAAGCGAAGCCCACCTGATCGTCCTCCCGTTTCCGGATCAGCATCGTCGTGCCGAACGTCAGAGCGGCCGGGAAAACATAGCCTCCGTTGTAATCGGTATGCTCCCCGATCAGATTGACGCGCCCCGGCGCATGAAACGCCCGGACAGGATTGGAGCTCTCTCCTCCGTACAGCTCGACAAACTGCTCCAGCAATGCTTTGACTTCCGTCATGACGGTTCACCTCGTTATGGATTTAAGAAGACACGTTCGATATAGCGAATTTTTTATAGTAAGCTTTGCTTCAAGTATAGCCCGGACAATCGGTTTTCACTATGGAACGATGTCAGAGCGACATGGAAAAATGCTAGATCATGAACGCATAGACAACCTCCGTCGTGCTATACTGAACCTATCCGGGGCGATAGCCCCAAAAGGAGGCGAGTCGCGACGTGTCCGGTCCCGTCAAACGTCCCGATACCTATTTTGTCGTATCCAACCCGTATCCCGCGCCGGAAGACAGCCCTTTGACCGTCCTGTTCGCCGGCCACAGCCAGACGAAGCCGGGCCATAAGCCCGGACCGAAGGTCGTCGATTATTATTTGCTGCATCATGTGTTATCCGGCAAAGGCACCTACGTCTGCCAGGGACAGACCTACGAGCTCGGCGCAGGAGACAGCTTCCTGATCGAGCCGGGCAAGCTGGTCAATTACATGGCCGATACGCTTGACCCGTGGCACTATCGTTGGGTCGCCTTCGAAGGGCCGCTCGCCGGGCGCTTGCTGCAGGATACGGGCCTGAGCTCGCAGCAGCCGGTCGTCCATACCGGGCGCAAGCGCTCGATCGGCGTCCTGTTCCGCCAAGTGCAGCTGGCGTTTCAGCAACGCGGCGCAGGCGCCAATCTGAAAGCGAACGGCTGCCTGCACCTGCTGTTCGCCGAGTTCGCGGAAGCGCTTCGCCCCCTCCATGCGGACGAGCCGGAGCAGGCGACCGCCGCCGGGCAAACGGTGCAGCGGGCGCTGCAGTATTTGTCCAAGCAGTATGCCGAGCCGATCACGATCGAGCTGATGGCCGAGTCGCTCGGCTACAACCGCGCTTATCTCTCGACGCTGTTCAAGCGGCAGACCGGGCTGACGCCGGTGACGTTCCTGCTGCGGCTCCGGCTCGATAAAGCGCGCCATCTGCTGCGGGAGCGCCCGGAGCTGACCGTGGAGCAGATCGCGTCTTCGGTCGGCTTCCAGGACCCGCTGTACTTTTCGAAGCAGTTCAAGCGGCATTACCAGCTCTCGCCAACGGATTACCGCAGCTCGCTGCTGCATCCCCCGGGCTCCGGCGATTAAGCGTCGCGTATGGGATTCACTGTTGGCGCCGCCGGCGTCCGGGTCTTTATTCACCCCCTTTCACGAGGGGCAGCGCGAAAGCGATGCAGGCGCCTTGACCGACGCGGCTTTGCGCCCAGATCCGGCCCCCATGGTAGTCGATAATCTCCTTGGCGATGGCCAGCCCGAGGCCGCTGCCGCCGCCGGCCGTGTTGCGGGACTTGTCTTTCTTGTAGAAACGGTCGAAAATGTAGGGCAAATCTTCCGGATCAATGCCCGAGCCGTTATCCTGCACCTGCACGACAAGCGAATGCTCGTCCACGATAAAATGAAGCTGGATCAGCCCGCCGCGGGGCGTATGCTTGACCGCATTGTAAATGACGTTGGTCAGCACCTGATCGATCCGGTCCATGTCGATTTTGACGATGGCCTGCCGGTGGGCTTCGGGCCGCAGCGAGTAAGCGACCGTCTCGAACCTGAGCCCGGCGCCGGCCAGCTCCAGCTCGTAGCGCTCGTCGAAATACCGGATGAAGTCTTCCGTGCTCACCGGCTGGATATCGAAATCCATCTGTCTGGCCTCCAGCTTCGAGAGCTGAAACAGATCGGCAATGAGCCGGTTCAAGCCCGTAATCCGGTTATGGATGAGCTTTAAATACTTTTGCTGCTGGTCGGGCTGGGAGACGACGCCGTCGATGAGCGCTTCCACGTACCCTTGAATCAGCGTCATCGGCGTTCCCAGATCGTGCGAGATATTGCTGAGCAGGTGCCGCCTTGACGTTTCCATCCGGGCCAAGTCGTCGTTCATCCGCTCCAGACTGCGGTTGATGCGTTCCAGTTCGGCGGTCCGCTCGCGAATTTTATGCTCCAGTCCGGTGTTCATCTCGCGCATTTGCCGCGATAGCGTCTCCACTTCCACGTAAGCCTTGGCCGATTTGGCGCTCAGGATGAACGAGGTCATGAACACGCAGACAAGCAGCCCGTACGCCGACACCTCGCCAAGCTTG
Source organism: Paenibacillus ehimensis NBRC 15659 (assembly GCF_004000785.1). Lineage (GTDB taxonomy): Bacteria > Bacillota > Bacilli > Paenibacillales > NBRC-103111 > Paenibacillus_G > Paenibacillus_G ehimensis. The sequence continues at coordinate 11,355 of NZ_BILX01000097.1, forward strand.
ATCCACTGGTTATAGTACATGATGTCCAGCATCACGGTGGCGACGTAAGCGCCCGCTCCGATCGCGGCAAACAGGGCTCCGTCTCTTTTGCGAAGCACGGCACGGCCCAGACTGAACAGCAGATAACCGCTGGTGAGCAGCGTAATGAGCTGGAACACCGGCGTCGTATACGTCACCCACGGGGGCGGGATCAAAAATGCCGCAGCCGAGAACCCTGCGCCGAGCGCCAGAATAAGCCGGACAATGCCGGAGCGCACCTCCTGCGGGTAGAGCGAGTGCATAAACATGATCATGGCGGGCACGCCCATGTAGAAGCACACGTACTCGATGCGCAGCTCCGTGAGCCAATTCACCCCGGGAATAAAATAATACATCACGCCTTCGCCCGTAAAGAAGGCCCGTATCCCGATCAACAAACAGAAAAGCCCGAAATAAAGCGATCCCTTCTCTTTGCGTCTGAGTGCAATCAGTCCGATGTGATACAGGCCCATCGACAGCAGGCTTCCTGTCACAAGCGTCTCGATCGCAAGCTCTCTCCGGAGCTTGCTGTCAAGCGCGCTCCACGAGCCCAGCTCGACTGGTTTCCAGATGCCCCCGAGCCGGTGATGGTAATTGGATACCTGAATAACGATATCCAATGGCCCGCCTGTATGGTGAAACCGGATCAAATTGGGGGTGTATTGAGGCTTGGACGTCAGGATGTCTTCTCCGACCGTACCGCTGCTCGCGACCGGCTCGCCATTAACCCAAGCCTTGTAGGCCGTCCGGATATAGGGCAGCTTCAGTCCCAGATCCGAGGCGGTGCCATTCAGCATCACCTTCAAGTGAAAGGTCGCATGACCCGATCCGCCGGGCTGCACGCCTTCCACCAGGACACGATTCCATACCTCGGGGAGAGCAATCGGGGTTGCTTTCTCCCCCGCGGCATGCTCCCGGGAGGCCAGCTCTTCCGGCGTCAGCAGACGCATCCAGTACATGTCCCATTCGCCGTCCAGCCGGACCGTTCCATGGGATTCCAGGCCGTATCGCTCCAGGTCCATGACTCCTTGCACGGCACGGGGCGCGAACTTCTCGGCAGAGGACAGGCAGTAAGCGACACCGGTAATTCCGGCCGCCAATAAAACTATGGAAATAAACACCCAAAACCATTTATAATAGAAATAGTTTCTGGAAATCGATACCACTTTCTTCCCGTTGTTCAAATGGGCTTACATGCTAATATCGTACCTTAAACTGCATTTTTTGGAAACCGGGATAAACGGCTCACCTTTGGGGGACTCGGGGCGTTTGTCGCTGCCATATCAGAATCCAGTATCGAGTCCGGCGGGGTATGATTCTGATAGTTTCAAAGAAGCATCATGTTTCGCCGCATCATCTTTTGGAGGAGAAATCGATGCCTGGAGAAAAAATACTCATCGTCGACGATGAAGCCGAGATTGTCGAATTAATCAGTCTTTACTTGCGGAAGGAGGGGTATGATGTACTGTATTCCGGGAATGGAGCGGAAGCGCTTGCCATGGTGCGGGAGCACCGTCCCGACTTGGTAATTCTCGACATTCTGCTCCCTGAAATGGACGGCATCGAAGTATGCCGGCAAATCCGGAAGTCCTATAATACGCCGATTTTGTTTCTGAGCTGCAAAAGCGAGGATATGGATATCATTCTGGGGTTCAGCATCGGAGGGGACGATTACATCACGAAGCCGTTCAGCCCAGGCCAGCTCGTCGCCCGGGTCAAAGCGCATCTGCGGCGCAGCCAGCTGCTTGAGCAGCACAAGGAGGATTCCCAATACCTGTCGTTTCCGGGACTGGAGATCGACCTGCTCAGCCGGACCGTGAAAGCTGGCGGCGGGCTTGTACCGCTGTCTTCCAAAGAGTTCGATCTGCTGCTGCATCTCGCCCGTTCGCCCGGCAAGGTGCTCCCGCTCGAGCAGCTGTATAAAATGACCTGGGGCGTGGACAGCAACGGCGACACGCGCACGCTGCTCGTTCACATCAGCAACCTGCGCAAGAAGATCGAACCGAACCCCACCGATCCGAAATACATCCATACCGTGCGGGGGATCGGCTACAAATTCAACGTGTAGCATCAAACTTACGGCTGATGCCCGATGGCGCTCATCAGTTTATCCAGCTCTTCCGGGGTCAGATCGCGCCACTGCCCTACCGGCAAGCCGGCCAGCTTGATGTTCATAATGCGCACCCGCTTCAAACGGCGCACCTCGTAGCCGAAGGCGGCGCTCATCCGGCGGATTTGCCGGTTCAATCCTTGCGTCAGCACGATCCGAAACGTCCGGTCGTCGATGCGGCTCACTTTGCATGGTTTGGTGACGGTCCCGAGAATCCGCACGCCGCTCGCCATCCCCTGCAAAAACATCGGAGTAACCGGTTTGTTCACCGTAACGATGTATTCTTTCTCATGCTCGTGCTCCGATCGTAATATTTTGTTGACGATATCGCCGTCATTTGTCAGCAAAATCAAACCTTCGGAATCTTTATCCAGCCGTCCGATCGGAAAAATCCGCTCGCGGTGCCCTACAAAATCCACGATATTGCCGCGGACATGCCTTTCCGTCGTACTGGTGATGCCTACCGGCTTATGAAGCGCAATGTAGACGTGCTTTTTCTTCTCGTTGACCGGTTTTCCGTCGATTCGCACGTCGTCGCCTTCGCTCACCCGGCTTCCAAGCTCCGCCAACTGGCCGTTAATCGTGACACGCTTTCCCTCGATCAGCTGGTCCGCTTCACGCCGGGAGCAAATTCCGGTTTCGCTGATATATTTATTGATTCTCATCGTTCTTCACTCCGCTTGTCTGGCTTTATCGCTCCATTATACCATGCGGGTTTTTCGTTGCAAAAAATCCTGACGAAGCTGGAGAAGGAACGAGTGAAAGGATAAAAGCTTGTCTATTACGATTGAGGAAAATAACAATTTAGGAAGAGAGGCGAAAATCGTATGATCGAAAACGCGGCAAAGCTCCCGGAGATGGAGCCCGTTATTGTGGAGCACAAGGAATTGAAGCTGATCGGCATCCCATGCATCGGCTTGAACGACATGGGAGACAAGTATCGGCACGCCAAAGAAGCGCTGCTGTCCTCCGCCAAGCATTTGCCCCATATTGTGAATCCTCAAATTCACTACGGCCTGTGGCCGCACGGACCGTCGCAAAGCCATCCGGATACGCACGTCTACATCCTTTGCATGGAGGTTGAATCGTACGACGGCATTCCCGAATGGTTCCTCCGCCTGACCTTGCCGGCGCAGCGGTGCGTCGTCGTGGCAAATAAAGACGGCGATTTCGAGGCGGCCAGCCAAGCGGTCGAAGCGTATTTGCGCGAGAAGGGACTTCAAACAAGCGCGGGCGAACGTGCCTACACGATATGCGAACGATACAGCTACGAAGGCGAAGGGTTCGCGCGGTATTCGCTTCCGCTCGTCGATTGAAGCAGCCTGTTGAGCCGAACGCCAGCCCCATGCGCCCTTTTGCATTTGGCTGCATGGGGGGGTTACTTCTCGGGCGCGCTCTGCGGCTTGGAAACGGCGGCGCGCGGCGAACCGGCAACCGCTTTGTGCGGCTCCCCGGAGCTCTTCTTGGTAAACAAAGTGAAAAAGCCGGTGTGCGTCGTGATATTCATCGTTTTGCCGTCCTTCACAAAAACGCGAAGCGCCCCCACCCTCTCCTCTTTGTCTTCCTTCCACCCCCACTTGCGAATCCCATCCTCATAGAAATCGGGAATGCTTTCCGCTTCTTCCACGCCTTTCATGTTGTAGCGCACATAGACGACGCCCGGATTGGAGAACGGAACGTCCGATTTGCGCGCCTCCGCCGGAACGGGAAATTGCTCGTCGATGCTGGAACCGACAAAGCTATCGTTATTGGAAAACGCGTACCCGTACACCAGAGCGGATAAGGTTACCGCCACCATAAGAAACAAAATAATTCGCAGCGATCTGCCGCGCATACCAACACCCCCAATGAATACCTGTTCGAAAAAGAATGACGATTAAGTACCATACAAAGTTTCAACCTGCTCCGAGCCGTGTAATAAATGGGTACACGGATGCGTCATGCCGTCCGGCGGAAAATAACGAATCGAGGAGTGTTGCTCTATGTCCCGTAAAAGAACGCTGCCGTCGATCACCAAGCCCTTTTCCCACGTGCACGCTACGCTCAAAACGATGGGATTCACCGAACTGCCGTCCCGGGAAGGAAGCACGTACGAATTGACGATTCGTGATTCCGCTTCACTGCAGGAATATCCGTACCGTATCTATACGCATACGCAGGAGAACGGCCAGACCCGCATTGACTTGAACGAGGCCGGCTTCGTTGCGCAGGACAATATCCCCGCTTCGGCGGCAGCTGCTGCCCAAGAGATGCTGGCGGAGCTACAGCAATATATGGAATACGGCGCGGCCAAGACGAAGCCGACCGAATCGACGCCGATCGGCAAAGCGATGAACGGCAAGATGGCCAACAACGAGAAGGAGGTCCGCCAGCTTGGCAAAGTGATGGCAAGCCTTCCGACGAATTCGCAGGTGATGGAAAAGGGCATGCTGCCGGACCCTCTGCAGTGATATCCCCTCCCAAGAGGGATTATACCAGATCGCTTGGAGCTTCCTACGGAGGCTCCTTTTTGCTTGTCCACCTGCCGAAACAAGGCGGCCGGCGCGAATAGGTTATTAGTATTGGTTATTCACGCTGAAGCAGCGAACATTCCGTGGCAACAAAAAGGGGGATCATCAGCCATGAGCTTATCCCGGATGTTTCGTTGGAGGCCGAAAGCAAAGCCCGACACGGGTTCTCCTCCGAAGCGTGAGGGCATGCGCGAGGGGCAGTCGTATAGAGCCTCCGGCGGAGGAAGCCGTGCGGCGGACGAAGCGCGGCAGGCCGCACGGTCCACGTGGCGCAGAGCCGGCAGTGCGGAGCAAGGGGAGCCGAGCCGCAGACAGGCGGCGGGCGACTCTGCGCCGGGTGCCGGTGGCGAAGCGGCTTCGCGGAAGGAACGAGAGTACGCGGCGAGCGGCGGCCGTGCTGGGGAGCGAGAAGCCCGAGAGCCTGCGCCGGGTGCCAGCGGCATGACGGCGCGGGAGACGAAGAAAGCGCGCCGGTTCCGGGGGCGGCGGTGGTTGTGGACGGCAGGGCTGCTCTGTTGTGCAGCCGGGGCAGCGGGTCTTGGCGCTGCCGCCGTTTGGGTGCGCGGTTTGGATATCAGCAAGCTGGAGCATCCGCTCCCCGAGCCGAGCTTCGTCATGGATGCCGGGGGACAGCCGGTGTCGCAGCTTTCCTCTTCCCGAATTGTGCCGGTGCCGCTCGGCCAAATTCCGCTGGATTTGCGGAATGCCGTCGTTGCGGTAGAAGACCGGCGTTTTTACGATCATGCCGGGTTCGACGTGTGGTCGATCGGCCGGGCGCTGATCCGCGACCTGAAAGCCGGTGCGCTGGAGGAAGGCGGCAGCACGATCACGCAGCAGCTTGCCAAAAATTTGTTCCTCGACTCGGACAAATCGTTCAACCGCAAATTCAAGGAGCTCGGTTACGCGATAAAAATCAACTTCGCTTACAGCAAAGACGAAATTTTGGAGCTGTATCTGAACAGCATCTACTTCGGCGAAGGGCGCTGGGGCGTCGAAGGGGCGGCGCAGCAATATTTCGGCAAATCCGTCCAGCAGCTGACGCTTGCCGAGTCGGCCGTGCTGGCCGGTTTGCCCAAAGCCCCTTCTCTCTACTCTCCGGCGCGGCATCCGGACAAGGCGCTGGAGCGGCGAAACCTCGTGCTGTCGCTAATGAAAGATCAGCATTTCATCAGCGACGCCGCCTACGCCAAGGCTATAGCCGAGCCGATAGCGCTAAAGCCGAACAACGGAGAGTCGCTCAAAGGGCGGCATCCTTCCTATGTCGACTATGTCATGGATGAAGCCGAGAAGCTTTACGGCTTCACGGAGCAGCAGATCTTGACGCATGGACTGCGGATTCATACCGCGATGGACCTTAAGGTGCAGCAGGCGGCGGAAGAGGTGTACCGCACCGATACGCTATTCCCGCAAAGTGCTCCCGACCGCCCGGTGCAGAGCGGAGCGGTCGTGCTGGACCAACGAACCGGAAGTATCCGCGCGATTGTGGGCGCGCGGGGGGATCAGACCTACCGCGGCTTCAACCGGGCCACCGAGCTGAAGCGGCAGCCCGGCTCGTCGTTTAAGCCGCTGGCGGTGTATGGGCCTGCGCTTGAGCTTGGCTACACGCCGGAGTCGCTCTTGTATGACGGCGAGCTCGACATTTCCGGGTACCGTCCCAAGGATTGGGACGGACAGACGAGGGGGCAGGTCTCGCTTCGGGAGGCGGTACTGCGTTCGTGGAATATTCCGGCCGTGTGGCTATTGAATGAAATCGGCATCGACGCCGGAATGAACTACGTGCGCAAGGCCGGGATCGCGCTGCCTCCGGCCGACCGCAACTTAAGCCTTGCGCTCGGCGGCTTGTCCGAGGGCGTCTCGCCCTTGCAGATGGCCCAGGCGTACGGCGCCATCGCCAATCAGGGCGTGATGCAGAAAGCCCACGCCATCACCAAAATTACGACCAAGGACGGCCATACGCTCGTCGAAGCCAAGCCGCAGCCGACCAAGCTGACGGAGCCGGTCTACGCCTATACGTTGACGAGGCTGCTTCAGGAGAGTGTCGCACAGGGCACGGGGATAGCCGCTGCGCTCGGCTGCCGGCCGGCCGCAGGTAAGACGGGAACGACACAGCTGCCCGCAACGGCCGAATTTGCGGCGATCGGCCGGAACGGCGCAAAGGACGCGTGGTTCGTCGGCTTCACTCCCGAGCTGACGGCCGCGATTTGGCTCGGGTACGATCAGACGGACAAAACCCATTATTTGACCACATCGGGCGGAGCGGTGCCTGCGCAGCTGTTTCGGGAAATCATGACCCGGGCGCTGAAGGATACCCCGGTGACGGATTTTCCGATACCCGAAGAAGTGCGCCGGGCTCTGGAGGAGGCGCAGCTGCGCCAGCCGTTCGGAAGCGGCGAACGCGAGACGGGAGACGGGGAGCCGAAGGACCGCAGCGGCAAGCAGGAAGCGCACCGCCCCGGCTGGTTAAGAAAAAAACAAGGTGATTAAGCCCATTTTCGGATGGATAAGTGCCCAATTCCTCCTCTCTGACATATGGTGGAGTATGTTCTAATCAGGGAGGAGAAATCAAATATGTCTCAAGAGACGATAATCGAAACCGAAACCGCAGAGGAGTTCGAACAAATCCGTCCGCATCATCCGCATCATTGGCCGCATCATGGTCATCATCACGGACACCATTATTACCACTATCCCTATCAACCACATCCTCACGGATTCCATCCGTATGGATTCCATCCGCACGGACACCATCCGCACTCTCATCATTGGCATAGTCCGTGGGGGCATCATTATTACCATCATACCCGTTGGGTACAGGACCCTTGGTCCGGCGAATGGTACCTCGACTAAAGAAAGACGACGACGTGACAACAAAGGGCGGTTTGCATTAAGCAGACCGCCCTTTGTTCTTTTCAACGGCTTTTCACGCCGTCGCCCCTCAAGCCCCGCTTTCGGAAATCGACAGCCTACGCCGCGAAAAAAGAAAAATCGTGGACGCCAACGCGGCCAAACTGACGATAAACCCGTACAGGAACAGCCGGTGGATGCCGGTCATAAAAGCCGGCGCCGACGTCAGAAGCGCGCCCATAATCGTCACCCCGGCTGCCGTGCCGATATTCCGCGAGAAGACCTGCAGCGACGTGGAAATTCCTTTTTGATCGGCGGCGACAAGCTGCTGCACCCCGATGACCGAGACCGTATAGAGCAGCCCGTACGCCAGTCCTTGCAGCACCATGATCGCGTTGACGTACCAGAAGCCCCCTTCGTCCGGCAAAAACAGAAGCAGCAGCCCGGACAGCGTTAGCAGGACGTTGCCGGTAAACAGCAGCGGCCGATAGCCGAAGCGCAGCACCCATTTCCCGGCCGGGACGCCTACAAGAATCCACCCGACGGACATGCCGAGCAGCGAAAGCCCGCTGACGAAAAGCGAGTACCCGTGCTGCTGCAAATAAAACGGAATGTAGCTGGACGTGCCGAACAACGCCGCGCACGTCAGGAAGCCGTTCAGGTTCATCCAGGCGACGGAACCGTTCTTAAGCAGCGCCATCGGCATAATCGGCGACGGATGCCTCCGCTCGTTGTACACAAACAGCAGCAAAAACAATACGCCCCCCGCCGTATACAGCAGAAAGCCCTCGCTCACCACCGTATTGAACAGCAGCAGCCCGATGCCGAGCCCGAACCATAAGGCCCCCCAATAGTTAATCCGGCTTTTGCGTGCCTCGTACACTTCCCGGTATGGCACAAGCAGCAGCAGGGACGCCAGACAAATCGGAATATTGATATAAAAAATCCACCGCCAGTTCAAGTGCTCGATGAACAAGCTGCCAAGCAGCGGCGCCAGCACCGACGAGATGCCCCACATGCCCGTGAAGAACGCCTGAATTTTGCCCCGCGCTTCCACCGGGAACAAATCCCCGGCGATAATGGCCGGGAACGCAATCATCGCGCCAGCGCCAAGCCCTTGGAGCCCCCGGTACAGCACCAGCTGCAGCATGGTCGCCGCCGTACCGCACAGCATGGACCCGAGCAAGAAGACCAAAATGCCGACCGCGAGCACTTTCTTGCGTCCGAACAAATCCGAAAGCCTGCCGCTGAGCGGCGTCACAATCGTACATAAAATCATGTAAGAAGCGAAGCTCCATGCGTACAGCTTCACATCCCCAAGCTCCTCCGCGATCCGCGGCATCGTCGTATTCATGATCGTCGTATCCATCGACGAGATCAGCACGGCGAGCACGATGCTCGCCATCACGGCCAGCGGTTCCATTTCATGCAATTCCTTCCTCCTTCGTCATTCGCCGTGTTCCCGGAACAGTAGCTTCACTATAACACAGCGGCGCGATGCCGGGCCATGTTTTTGGTATTCCTTTCCATGTAATTTCCCACTCCCTTCCATGCATGCGGGGTTTTCCCGAAGGGAATTCTAACCGGGAAACCGATCTCATCCCTTACAGGAGGCCCATCGCCCGTGAAAATCGAAACGACCGACTACCAAATCGCCCCGCTTCTTGACCAAGAAAAAGTCGTCGATATTATTCAACAGGCGGAAGCGAGGCTGGCCGAACTGACCGGCAGACCGATTACGCTCATTGCCTATTCCAAGACGGAAGGGGAGAACAATTTGTGACCGGCAAAAGAGAAGAGGCCCGGCAGACCGATGAACCGACCATCGCCCCGGGCATGAACACGCACGATCCTTTGGAGGAAAAAGCGACGGAGGAGGAAGTACGGCGCGGTGAGGCCACGCTCGTCTCCCGTTTGTACGTGGACCGGACTCCCGGGGACTAGAGCAGTTAGAGGATCGCGGTAAAAAAGCAGCCGCGCCCGGAGCTTATCATCTCCGGACGGGCTGCTTTTTGTAGGCGGCGAAAGCGAAAGCCCTCCGATCAGTCGTCATTCTCATCGTCGTGCTTATCGCGGTCCTTCGCTTTTTCCTTTTCCTTTTCCTTTTCCTTTTCCTTCTCCTTACTCTTGCCTTTGCCATGCTCCTTGTCCGCTCCATTGCCGTTAGGCTCCGGCTTCCCGGCTTGTACGGGCGGCGTGCGGACGACTTTGGCGTCTTCTTTCCACTTCACGTCGATTTTCCAATCCGGCGAATCGTCCTTCAGCTTGAACTGCGCCGCCAAGCGCTGCTTGAGCGCCTTCTCCCAAGCGTCCTTCTCGGATGGCAGCCCTTGCAGCAGCAGAAGAAGCAGCTGCTCCGCCTGCGCTCCGTTCAGATGAACCACCGCGCGGTCCTTGGTTTGGATATAAATGTCAGCCTTATCGCCCTTGTCCGTCGGCTCCTGCTTTATCTTCAAAGCCAGCTCCCGGCTTTTCAGCTCCAACGACAGCCGCTCCCAAGGCCAGCTCCCGTTGGCCGGTTCTGCGGCAGCCGGACGCTCAGCCGAAACCGCAGGCGACTGCACCGGACCGGCCGGCGGTACGGCGGCCGTGCCGCCGGAAGGCGCAGCAGGCCCCGGCGATGCGCCTGCGCCTTGCGCCGCAGCCGCGTTCGGCTCGGCAGCCGGCGGGGCC
>NZ_BILX01000098.1 GCF_004000785.1 Paenibacillus ehimensis NBRC 15659
AAAAAGGCCGCTCCCGCGAATCTCCGACCGGGAACGGCCTAGCCTTAAGCCTTCATTTATTGAGCAACCGCTGCACAATCGATTCGTACCATCGCCAAGGGAGCAGCGCCTTGCCCGCCAGGCTTTGTTTGGCTCCGCGGCCGAGCGGGTAACGCAGCTTGGGATGCTTCGACCGGACGACCCGGGCGATGGTTTCCGCAACCTCCGCCGCGTCCGGGGCGGTAGCCGCGGCCCGCCGCGAATAGCGAAGCACCCTCTCCAGCAAATGCCGGTAAGGAGAAGCTTCGGAAGTGCATATGGAGTCGAAGCCCTTTTGCCAGATGTCCGTGTTGTAAGCCCCCGGTTCGATAAGCACGACGTTGACGCCGAAAGGCTTCATTTCGAGCCGCAACGACTCGCTGAAGCCTTCAATAGCGAATTTGGATGTGCTGTAAGGCGCATACCCCGGCAGCCCGAATCGGCCGCTGAGACTGCTTACGTTGACGATGCACCCGGATCTCCGCTCCCGCATATGCGGAAGCACGGCCCGGGTCGCCGCGATCACTCCGAACACGTTCGTCTCCAGCTGCTGTCTCCACCGCTCCATCGGCACCTCCTCCACATAACCGCCCAGAGCAAACCCCGCATTATTGACGAGCACATCGATCCGGCCGTACGTTTTGACAATCGAACCGACGGTTTGCCCGACCGCCTCATGATCGGTAACATCCAGAGGCATGATATCGATCAGCTCCTGCACCCCGCTGCGTTCCGCCCTCTCCAGAAGCGCTTCGCATTTGTCCGGATTGCGCATCGTCGCAACGGTTCTGTAGCCGCTGCGTGCAAGCGCAACCGACGTCAATAAGCCGAAGCCGCTGGACGCCCCTGTGACCAAGGCTACCGGTTGGGCGTTATCCATCGAAATCCCTCCTTCTCCTGCTCCTATCTCAAAATTTATATTTTTTCATTAGCGGAATGCCGATGCCGTTCAGCGTCTTATGCAGCAGCATCCAGCCCGAACGCCGGCGGAAGGGCAAATGGCGGTCGTAAACGGCGCTGTATTCGATATCCGCGACCGCTCCGCGGTTGCGCTTGAACTGCGCGGCACCCGAGCTTTCGTGGAGCAGATGGCCGTTCGTCCGGGCTATGCCGATCAGCACCGACGACAGCATGCGGTATAAGCCGAGCTCCTGCGGAAGCGACGTATCGTAACCGAAGATCGGCGTGGTCATGACTCCGTTACGGCAAAAGAAGCCGAGCACCGCATCCAAGCGTCCCGTCGGCTTGTGACGAAGCGCATGAAGCTCCAGCAGCCCTTTCTTCCAAGCCAGCTTGAAAAAGTTTGTACCGAACTGCGGATTGTGGTACGAATATTTGTCCAAATAAAGCGCCCGGTACAGGTCCGCCAGCCGGGGCATATCGGCATCCGTCAGCTCCTCCGGACCGATGGCTTCGTACCCGTGTTTGTTAAGCAGACCATAGTCGCGTTTCAGCAGCCAGCGGGCTTTGGCATTCATCCAAGCATCGTCCGACGGCTTGAGCAGATAGACCTGACGGCTTGGAACCATGCGGAAGCCCATCTTCTCCATCGCCTCCATCATCGATGCGTTCGTCGTCCGGTTGAGGGACCGGAAAATCAGCGTATGCTGCGGAAACGAACAGAGCAGGAAGTGGACCGCGTCTTCCATTTCCTCATCAGACAGCTCGGGATACAAGTTGGTCGACAGCAGCCAGTTGTTGACGTGGACTGCCCGGTTGAACCCGCTCCCTTTCAACAGCCAGCCCATGACGTTAAGCAGCCCGCGGAGCGCAAGCTCCGTCGGGCGGGAGTTCAGCAGATACAGCTCCTGCTTCGCATAGCTGACGTAATGGGTGTAAGGAGAACAGACGTACGAATTGTCATACTCCGTCTCATTGACGGTCACCGGCAATACCTTATCGTTCAATTGCAGCACGTGCAGCGCTGTAGACAGGTTCGGCACGAAAGTTTCGACCGGCTGGCGGAGCAGCGGCAGCAGATATTGCTTGGCATAGCTGCCGTCCGGCGTCTCGGGCCATTCAAGCTGCCCGATCGACCCGCTATCGAATAAGCGCAGCTTCGAAGTCAAGGCCGAACCTCCTCTCCACCCTCCGAAGCTTCCGGTCCCCCGGCCGAAAAGCATACGCCGTAAACTCGAACCCCGGCGTACGGCAGCCGATCCGATCGCACAGACCGGTCAAGGCGTTCGCCACGGCCTTCTCGGTCTCCGGCCGCTTCTCGTCCGCTACTTGCAGGGAAACCTCCATCCGGTTCGGCGCGTGGAGCACAGCGCAATACGCTTCGATGTCGCCGGAGGCGGCAAGCAGCGCCCGGGTGACGAAATCGGGAAATACGCGCACCCAGCCTTTCCCATCCCGGGCCGGAAAATAAAACAAGTCGTCGCAGCGTCCTTCGATCGTCTCAATGGCCATAAACGGCGATCCGCAAGGACAAGGCTCCGAACGTTCGGTCAGCACGTCGTTCAGCCGGTACCGGATCATCGGCTGCGCCATTCTGGAAAAATCGGTAATGACCGGCACGAACTTTCGCAGCTCCAGGTCCACGTATTCTTTCTGGATGACTGCGATATCTTCATTCATATGCAGCGTACCGTGAGCGCATGTAGCGGCAAGAAAACCTTCCGTACACTGGTAAACCTGATGCAGCGTTTGGCGGAACGTTTCCTCAATATATCGGCGGTCGAGCGGGTCCAGCACCTCGGCCACCGACACGATGCGCCCGGGCGAGATCGATAACCGCCCCTCCCGCTGCTGCTCCGCTAGCAGGCGAAGCATGGAAGGCGGAGCGACGAGCAGAGTCGGCTGCTGCTCCCGGAGCCGGTCCAGATGACGCTCCAAAGGATCGAGCAAATCGTAAAACAAGAACTGCAGCCGCCGGCTTCCGACCGCGGCATACAGGTTGCTGTTGGCGCGCAGAAAAAAGGCAATGCGGTGCTTGCCGAAGAGCGATCCCGGGAGCACCTTGGCCAGAACGGCGCCCGCCCAGGCCAGCCGCTCCTCCCGGCTGACGAGAAACAGTCCCCGGTGCCCCGACGTTCCGGACGATAAGCCGATGGTCGTCCCGCCGATCATCGGAGTGAAATCCCGCGTTTGTTCCGCGCGGAACGCCAGAGCAAACGCCTCCTCTTTCAGGATTCCCGCCGTGTTCAGACGGTCGAACTGCTCCATCATGATTTGTTTGTCAATCACCGGAAACTCCCGCCATTCCGACAGCGGGCGGTTCCCCCACCATTCGCGGTAGAAGGGGGATTGCTGCCGCACCCAGCCCAAGTGGTTCCGGATGCGCGCTTCCTGCCAACGCTCAAGCGCAGACCGGTCCATCCACCGGCGTCCGTGGCGGGTTAGCCAATAACGGGAAAAAATGCGCAGCGAATCGATAAGCATTAGAGCGGTTCCCCCTTTTGAATCCACTTTTCCCAAACCTCCGGGCAGTGCGAGGGAACGATGCGCAAAGCCGGATACCGCTCGTGCAGCCGAACGAGCCGTTCGAAGCTGTCCCGGTACTGACGCCGGTTCGGCATCACCAGCCCGGCAAGCGGGTGCGGCGGACGGTTCTCGCGGATCGCCCGGCTCGACCAGGCCGCATCGGCGCAGAGCAAATAATCGTGGCGCTCGGTCGACAGCAGCAGCCCGATCTGCCCGTCCGCATGCCCGGGAAGGTCGACCGCTAGCAGACTGCCGTCCCCCAACACATCGATGCCGCAGGAGAACGGAAAGTCCGCCGGCAGCTCGACCTTCCGGTCCCGGAGAATCGGCTGCGAGCGGCGTTCGAACGATTCCGGCAGCAGTCCCGGCAGGTATGCTCTTCGCAGAGCCGCCAACCCGCGTAAGGACTTTACCGCGTTGTACGCCTCCGGCACGTACAAAAACCTGGCATTCGGGAAATCGCGCAAACCGGCCACATGATCGGCATGGAAGTGCGTCACGATCACCGTCTGCACCTGCTCCGGAGCCACCCCGCAGACGGCGAGCTGCCGCACCGCGCTTTCCTCCCCGCGGAACACGACGGGCGTAATCGTACGGTACAATCGCTCCGGCAGCCGCTCCGTTTCCTGTATGAACCGCTCCGAGTACCCGGTGTCCACAACAATCGTGCCGAACGCCGGGTGCTCAATGCAGGCGAATATCGCCGGTATGCGGCACGAACGCAGCGAGCCGCCCCGAAGCGTCACCCATTCCGGGTGCGTGCAATAGCCGGCCGCGAACAGGCGCAGCTTGAGCTTCGGGATCGGCACTCCCTTGTCTTCCATCTGTTGTCTATAGGTCATGCTTACTCCTCCACCACTGCGCGAAAGCTTCCATGCCTTCGTCCACACGAATTCTGGGCGAGTAGCCCAGCTCCCTTCGGGCTGCGCTAATATCGAGCGTCTGGCTTCTCCCGATCATGCCGGCAACCGCCCGGGTGAGCATCGGCTCGCCCCGGCCGGGCAGCAGGCGGGCGGACAGCTCCATCAGCGCGGCCACACTGTAGGCGGCGGCGTAAGGCAGCCGCTTGAACCGGACCGGAATGCCTAGTTTTCCGAGCAGCTTGCGTACCGCCTCGGCAAAAGGCATCGGCTCGCCGTTCGTGATATTGTAAACACGTCCCGCCACCGAAGCGGCTGGCGCCGCTTGACACAGCAGCAGCGCATCGACGGCATTGTCGACATACGTCAAGTCGATCAGCGCCTTTCCTCCTCCGATCAGCGGGATTCCCTGCACCGCATTGGCTTCGATCAGCCGCGGCAAAATCGAAGCGTCGCCCGGACCGAACAAGGCGCGCGGCCGCACGATAACGGTCTCCAGTCCTTTCGTCCCTGCCCGCGCTACGGCCTCCTCGGCCAGCCGCTTTGTCGCGGCGTACGGGCTGGCTTGACGGCGCGGCAGCGGGTCCGATTCCTGGACGCCCAGCCGGTGGGCGCCGCCGAAATAAACGCTGGGCGTCGACACGTGAATAAGTCGGCCGACCTGATGCCGCAGGCAGGCGGCGATGACATTTTCCGTTCCCACAACGTTGCTTTCGTAAAAGTCGTTGTACGGCCCCCAGGACGCTGACAACGCGCCGCAGTGAAATACCGCCTGCTGACCGGCGCAAGCGGCGTTCATGCGCTCCCGGTCCCGCAGGTCGGCCTGCATAAAACGGATGTCCTGCCGCCGAAGCTCCTCCCCGATCGCCGGTTGTCTGCCCAAGGCGGTAACGTTCCAGCCCTCGTCCCGGAGCCGGAGAGCAAGCCGTCGGCCCAGAAAGCCTGTTCCTCCCGTCACTAGGGCATTCCTGTTCATGATGTCCCTCCGTTCCATTCGATATCGCCGGTCGAAGCTTCCATAAGCGTCTGCTTGCGCGCGGACGCGGCTCTCCGAAGCTCCGCCAGCAGAAAAAGCTGCTCCGCAAAAGGCCGCGGGTCGCTCCACCGGAACACCACATCCCGGGCCGCGGCATACTTGGACAGCCACGCCGCGAGGGCCGGCCACGAGCGGCTTCCCGTAAGCCCGCAGGCCAGCATGGGCACCCCCAGCATCCCCCGCGCATGCGGCTGCGGCTCGATCACCGATTCGCCCAGCGCTTCCGGATGCAGCAAGGCCGCGGCCAGCCCGTCCTTCGGCCGGAACAGATGAATGCCGCTTGTCGTCCGCGGATTGCATTCGATGGCGTACAGCTCTCCCCGCTCCGTCTCGATAAAATCAAACGCGATTTGCCCGGTGAACCGTTCCATCCGGACAAACCTCCGTATCCATTCGAGCAGGCCGGAATGGGACAACGGCTCGAAATAGACGCTGGCCCCGCCGCGGACCGAGTAATCGGCGGCATAGGCGGCATGCGCCGCGAGTCTGCCTTCGTGCGCAATGCTATAGGTGCACAAGGTCCGTCCGGGGATGAACTGCTGAACGACCCAAGGATAGCTTTCGGCTTCCAATCGGACGGCGGTTTCCTCTGAAATCCAATTTCCCTCCGTCGCCCCGGCTTCCCGGCGGCCAGGCTTCACGATGCGAACCTTGGAAGCGAAGCGCGAAAATTCCGGCTTCACGACATAGCCGCCCCGGAACACTTCCTCCGGGCTTGATGCGATTCGCGCCGTGAATTGGGCCCATTCCTGCGGAGAGCGCACCCGCTCCGTGTACGGAACGGACAAACCGAGCTCTTGGGCCCGGCGGATAAATTCCCACTTGCTGTGCAGCCGCCGGAGCTGCTCCAGCGGCGGAGCAGCGACGCGGCATATCCGGCTGAGCCGTTCCAAACCTGCCGACACATAAAAAATTTCCTCGCAGGTCGGAATCAGCCAAGCGATGCCTTCCCGCCGCACGATCTCTTCGAGCGCGGCAATAAAGCGTTCCGGTTCGCGTGCGGGACTGGGCACCGCATAGCTTCGAACGACGGCTTTCGATACGCGGCACAGATGATGCCGCACGCTTTCGGCCGCATGCACCTCGCAGCCGGCGGCAGCGAGCAGCCGGGCCAGCTCCAGAGCTGCCGGAGCGCGGCCGCCGGTAATCAGCACCTTAAGTCCCCCGGCCGAAAAGACACGCTGCTCAGTAATCAAGCACAACGCCTCCCAGCGTCAGTCCGGCGGAGGTGCCGACCAGCAGCACGCGGTCTCCCCGCTCGATTCTATTTTGACGGATCGCTTCGTGCAGGCCCATCGGAATCGAAGCGGCGATCGTATTGCCATGGTCGGGCGTTATGTACAGCAGCTGCTCTTCGGAAATACGCAGCTTTCGGCTGAGCAGCCGCATCGCCATCGCGCTGCCTTGATGCGGAATAACCAGCTTGATGTTCGCGATGGAGCACCCGGCCCCGGCAAGAAGACGGTTCATGAAATCCGGCAGCTTCTTCGAAGCCATCCGAAACAAAGGCTCTCCCTGCATGTCGAACATGTAATGCTCCGCCGTCTCCGGAGCGAACCCCCCTGCAGGACGGCCGCTGCCGCCTCCCCGAATTTCCGAGAGATGAGCCCCGGCGCTGTACGTTTCCATGGAAGCGGAGAGAATGCGCGAGCGCTCCTCCGGCCCAGACTTCGCGATGACGGCTGCGGCCGCCCCGGCGCCGAAGAGAGCTGCGCTTTCCTTTTGCTTCCAGTTTAAGCCTTTGGAGGCGATCTCGGTCGACACCAGCAGGACTCGGCGGTACCGTCCGGCGTCTACCAGATAGGACATCACATCGAGGCCGGCGACAAAGCTCAAGCATGTCGAGTTCATGTCGAAGGCGGGAACGCCGGAATGCTGCTGCCCCATCGCTTCTTGAATTAAAGCGGCCGTGCAAGGAATCGGCTGCTCCATCGTCCCGCTTGTGCATACCAGACAATCGATATCGTTGAACGTCAATTCAGCCGCTGCTAAGGCCTCATAGGCCGCCTTCGCTCCCATAAGAGAAGCCGTTTCGTCCTCTACGAAATGGCGGTGAATGACATTTGTTTTTTTCCGTACCCAGCCTTCCGGCACGCCCAGGGCCCGATCCATCTCCGAATCGGTGACCCGGCGCTTCGGCATATATTTACCGGTTCCGATAATTTTTACATGACGAGTTTGCATACGTCTCCTCTGCTTTCCGTGTGTGCGTGTATGATTCAAACCATATGTTTATTGTAAAGAAAAATCGGCCGGAACATAGTACTAACTTTGTCTAATACCTTCTTAAGGCCTATTATCCATTCGCGACGGCCCCGCCGTATCCCTTTTCGAAAAGCAAAAAAACCGCATATTCCGACACGGAATGCGGTCATATTACTGCGGTATTCCCCTGCTGCACGATGGACATTTCGTCATACGACGCTACATCGCTCTGCTGCCGGGCAGCACTTTTTTGTAGCTCGCGGAAAGGAAGCTCATATATAGGCGCAGGCCTCTCCAGCTTACGTAAGCAATTCCTCCAATGATGCCGCCGACGATGGTGGAAAACACCATGCTCCACTCGGTCGGAACTTCCATCCCGGGCCCGAGGCTCATCTGGATCCAGGTGGCGCCGATGCCGAGCGTGCGGATGAACCCGGCCAACAAGACGAGAACCGCACAAAACCCGAACCCGTAGGCGATGGTGGCAAGCACAGGGATGACCATGATGCTCAGGAGCCCTGTCGAGCAATAAAAACCGGCCATTATCATGACGTCTTTGAACGATCTCCCCCGGCCTTTTTCCATCATATATTCGCTCCGGTACGCTTTCGCCAGCATACGCGGGTCGCCAAGCCGGGCCAGAATGGCGTCCTCCGATTGACCGTTCGCCACGCCTTCCGCAATATGGCTCTCGATTTCCCGGATCGCGTCCAGCCGCTCGTCTTCCGGCATTTTCTGCAATAGCTGATACAGTTTTTCCAAATACGCTCTCGTCTTCGGACTCATAACGGTTCCTCTCCCCGATACAATTGAATTTGATACACTGCTGCATCCAGTTTGTTCCATTCGCGGGACATCGCCTCCAGCAGGAGGTGTCCGTCGGCAGTCAGGCTGTAATATTTGCGCGGCGGGCCGGCTTCCGACTCCTTCCAGAAGGACTCGATATAGTTCTCTTTAAGCAGCCTGCGCAGAAGAGGGTACAGCGTCCCTTCCGTTACGGCAAGGGGCTCCCATCGATCTAACAGCGTTACCAGCTCGTAGCCGTATCGCGGCTGCTTGCTGACCAGCAGCAAAATGCAATATTCCAAAATTCCGCGGCGAACCTGGGAGGTCCACTCTGTCATGTCCATACGATCTCCCCTTCCACTACTATGCTACCACATACTACTTTGCGTTGCAAGGTACTTGGCGTAAAAAAAGACCGTGCCCGGGCTCCTTCGGTTATCGAAGAAGCCGCAGGCACAGGCTGCGATTTCAAGCTACGGATTCGCTGTCGTACTTGCCTCCGCCGGGTCGGAATTCGATCTTGCGCCGACCGCTTTGATGACGAAGTCGTACGTTTTGGCCGGGTCCGCGTTATTGACGGTGTATTGGTACGCGGTCTGGCCTTTGACCGCCGGAACGTATACGCTCCAGTTCGTGCCGGCCTTGTCGTTCTTTTCGTAAATCCGGTAGCCTCTGACCGGTTCGGACGTGGACGCGGGAGCGTTCCAGGAGATGACGGCGCTGCGGCTTTTCAGCTCGGCCTTAGCATTCTCCACTCTGGACGGCTTGCCGTCCGTCCGCTTGATGCTGTATTGGTCGTAAACGGCCAGCGGCTCGTTCTTGGCGGCCGTATAGGAGGTAAATTTCAGGATGCCGTCCGTGACTTGAACGTCCACGAACATTTTTTTGTTCGGCTGGGCGTTTTTCACGGAGAAGAAGTCCTTGATGTTCGGATTGATCTTGTAAAACTTGGCGGCCGCCGAATTGCCCATCAAATACACCGAGCCCTTCGGGTTCACCACATTGCCCTGCTCGTCGACGACGACGTCTTTGATCGCCTTGTTGCCCAGCATCTGATGCGATCTCATGTACAGGTGGTCGTGGCCTTCCAGCACCATATCGATGCCCAATTCGTCGAAGACGGGAATCAAATATTTGCGGTAAAATTCCACGCGATCCGATTCCGCATCCGCATTGTCCCCGGAGGAATACGCCCCCTTGTGCATCGCGACGATTTTCCACTTCTTGTCCGTCTTCGCGACTTGGTTGCGCATCCAGTCCACCTGCGCTTTAAAGCCGGCATCGGCCTTATACGGGTCGACGTCGCCCTCGTACTGCGTATTGATCTGCATGAAGAGCGCATCGCCGTATTCGAAGGAATACACCGTGCCGTCTTCGGTGCCGGTGCCGACGCTTTTGGGCAGGTTGAAATGATAGTAGAAGTTGTTGTTCGGGTGATCCTCGATCTCATGGTTGCCGACGACCGGAGCGAACGGAACGTTCGCAAATTCTTTCTGCGGGATGCCCAGGAACCATTGCCACTGCTGCTCCAGATCCCCGTCATCGATCAGATCGCCCGTGAGCAGCATGAATTTCGGGTCGCCGATATGATCGATCGCTCTGCGGAACGTATCCTGCCACAGCTCGAAATTCCCTTTGCTGGAGCCTTGCGTGTCCGTCGTATAAATAAAGTGAAAATCGTGGTTGTTCACATGGTCCGTCGTGAAGGAGCCGACCGGACTCCAGCTGTCCGCCCTTCCGCTGCCTGCGCGGTACTTGTATTTCGTGCCCGGCTTCAGGTTATTCGCCGTCACCTTGTGATTGGCGAACGAGGTCGTTTTATTCGAGCTTCGGTCGCTGCTTTTCATCAGCGTCTTCACGATTTCGGTCGTTCCGGTGAAGGTCATCGCCTCCTGCTCGGGGAAGCTTCCCCCCGGAGCTTTGGAAGCCTCGACGATCTGGACAACGGTCCCCGTGACGTCCGTACCGGTATACCAGTCAAACGAGATGCTTGTTTTCGTATCCCCGTTAAAGGTCATATTCAACAAGGTCGGCGCGCCTGCCGCAGAAGCGCCTCTGGTTGTAAAGCTCCAAACGATCGGACTCGCCAGAGGCACATCGTCTGCCGCCCCCCGGACAAGCTCCTTCGGAACGGTGACCGTATACGATTTGCCCTCGGCAAAATCCGGGTGATTGATCGCCAGCGTATCGCTGTTGACGACGCCCACGGACAGATTGCCCAAGGAGGTGTTGTTCTGGTCGACGATGCTTACGCCCGGGCCGTTGTTCAAAGCGATCGCTTTATTGAATTTGACGGAGACGGCCGCGTTCGGCGCAACGTCGCTCGCTCCGTTGGCAGGGGCCTGCAGCACGCCTAATGTCGGAGTCGGGCCGCCCGTTTTCCGGTCGCCCTTCACGATTACGTCCTTGATTCGGCTGGAGCCGGAGCTGGACACGGTTCCCCCGCTCACGTTCTTCGTCGAATTCACGACCCAACGGATGTACAGCAGGTCGTTGTCGTCGGCTTGGCTCGGAAGCGGAGCGTCAATCAGCTTGCAGCTGTTGTTTTTGCAGTTGAAGTTCGTCTGCTCCAGCACCAGATTGCCCCCGGGAAGGTCGGTCCAGTTCGTTTGGTCCGTGCTGAATTGCACCTTGAAATCGCGCGGGCCCGTGCTGGAGGACGTCTGCTGGGACGACAGCGTCAAGTTCTCGAAGCCTTTGGTGGATATTGTGGCCAGCCAATATTTTTTGCCCGTTCCGTCGTTCCACCCTTGATTGCGGATACTGCGTTCTCCCGAGTCGTAGGTGTATTGGTCCGTGTTCGTGCCTACGTCCCGAAACGTCGATGACGTCTTGTACACCCCTCCCGTTGCCGGGAACACGCCGTCGGTTCCTTTATCCTTGAAGATCCATTCCGCAACGGTTTCTTTGGCCGCCGCTGCCCGGCTGTCGGCCGCCTCTTCCGCTCCTGCACTGCCGGCCCATTGGAACGCAAATAAAAGGGAGGCGAGCAGCAGAGATACGGTTCTGCGCCACATTCGTTTCGGATACCCGTTCTTTTGTTCGTTGTTCACTTGATCTACTCCTTTCTCTTGCGCGGTTGCAACCGTAAATTCCGCCGGACGGCCCGGCGGCTTCATGCCTGAGGGGACCCCCTCCTTCCTCTCCGTATTCGCGGTCTAACCAACGTTATACCCGCGGAACCTCGATTGCGAGGCTACCCTCATCGTATCGAAAACCTGTTCCTTGCAGTATGTGTATCTGTAACTTTTTCATGGAATATCCTAACTTCCCAATCCGTGGTATACTTGGCTGGGAAAGGGGGGGGAGTCGGCATGGCCGGAAACCGGAACGAGATCATTCAAAGTTATTTCAAAACGCTGCAGCTTGAGCTTATGGTCGCCAGCTACTGCGACAGAGTTTCCCGGAATTGGAGGAGGCCGCTAAGCACGGACGGCTTTAACCGCTTTTATTTGATCCTGGGCGGGGAAGGCTGGCTTCAAGTGAAGCGCCAGGAGTTTTATCCCGTATCGGGCCAGCTGTATTTTTTGCCGTCGGATACCCCTTTGGCGTACTCGATCATCAGCGACAATACCTTTCACAAGTACTGGTGCCATTTTTCCGCGAACGTCGGAAGCTTTCATCTCTCTCATCTGATCGACTTTCCATACTTTATCGAAGTGGATGACATGCCCTATATGCAGCTTCTGTTCGAGAAGCTGAAGAAAGCAAGTCAAAAGAGCGGCGACATCACGTCTCCGCTCAGAGCAAATACGATTTTATACGAAATTTTGACGTACTATATGGACCGGCTCCCGCCGCAAGCGATTCGTCTGTCCTCCTCCCCGGCGGTCAGCCGGTCGAATCAAATTTTACAGTACATCGAAGAGCACCTTGCCGAGCCGTTGACGCCGAAAGCGCTGGCCGAAGCGTTCCATTACAGTCCGAACTATTTCAGCCGGTACTTCAAAAACTTGTTCCATGTCACGCCGATCGAATATATTAACAAGGTCCGGATTGAAAGAGCCAAATGGCTGCTCACCCATTCGAACCAGTCCATCGAAAAAATCGCAAGCCAGATCGGGCTGGAACGGTTTTATTTCTCGAATCTGTTTAAGCGGTCCACGACGCTGTCTCCCAGCGAATACCGGGTGGCGGCCCGTTCGTCCTACGCCCGGGAGGCGGGACTGGAAGAAAACTGACAGGCAGGTCGTCAAGAATGACAACCTGCCTGCTTTTCCCTTTTTAATTCACGGTAATAATTTGAACCAATTTTCTGCCATCGCCTGTAATATTGACCAGCTTGTTTTTGCTGTCGTAGGCTCTCATCTGAGAAGACCCGCTGCCATCCAGAAATATGCCATTCACGTTGCTTTTCGGTTCTCCGTCTTTAATCCCAAAATACTTTTGAATCGTCGCCCGGAAGGTCTCTGCGGTGCAATCCGAATTGGTGACAATTAAATAAACGGATGTTCCGTTATAAACCATCGCCGATCTTTCAACCTTTCCGTCCGGGTTCGGCAGCTTTTCCTTTAAAGCGACATCTTTCCAGTTCTTTGAGCCAAGGCTCATCGACACTCCGCCTTGTGCCCAATAATTCGTGTGCCCTACCGCTTTGTTCACTTCCCATCCGGTATTTAACACCCGATAAAGAAACTTTCCGTTTTTCGCATCCCAAATAATCGTGCCTTGGTTGCCGGAGTTGTACCAGCCATTATTTGCATTGTTCGATGTACCGATGACAGGAACGCCGTTTTTGATCGCAATATTATGTGTTTTATACATGCCGGTCGATTTTTCGATCTGTGCGGAAAAAAATCCGCCGTTAATTCCGACATAGCTGGTTTGCTGTAAATTTTTGTCGCGATTGAGGGTTTTAAATTGGATGCTGCCAGGGCTCGTTTGAATAATATTTAACGTAACTTGGTTAGCCGTATAAGTAGAATACGTGTAAGAAGCCGCGAAGCTGCTCAACGGAAAAACGAATGCCAACAATGCGGTCAATGCAAAAATCATACCAATTGTCTTTTTCATCTGAATGCCTCCACCCGTTGAATTGATAATGATGATAACATCCGCGAAAAATTACGGTTCGTACAAAACGTTTGTACCTGCGAGTTTCTCGGTTCTGCATCACGCTCCTCCTGCTGGTCTTTGGGAAAAAAGATTAGTGCTTCTAGACCCATATAGTACAATCGTTTGCTTTTCGCCATTCAAGATTGGATCATCTCGCAGAAACATGGCGGTTTCTTGCACGGAAATTGTCGAAGCTTGAAACCTGGAAATTATGTTATTTTCTACCGAACTCAGAGTAACTTACAAAAAATACAGTGATCACAAGCAAAAAAACAGCTTACAGAAGCCAACGACTAATGGACGGTAAGTCCTTAAACTTTTTAATCTAAATTACCTATTGTTAGTTAATATAAATTCCGTTATTTTAATCCTGTAATCCATTTTGTAGAAGGGGTTGGAATTATATGAAAAAATTAATTGGCGCTTCTCTCACTGCCGCTCTTTCATTAACGATGCTTGCAGGTGGAGCTTCCGCTGCACCAAACACAACTGCAGTTCCTGCCAACACGAACGTCCAAGACGTAACTACGCCATCTTCCGAAGTTAAAGAACCCGTGTACGTCACTGTTCCGGCAGGCTGGTACGGTCCACTGACCGAACCGAAGTTCACCCTCACCTTCCACCGGGCTTCGGATGATCAACATGTCGTAGATGTGGATACCTTCGGTTATCTTACGGCACTCAAACCCGGAAAGGCGGTCTACTATTCGGAAGAATCTTTGCTGGGCAAAACAGTTATCCAATATTACTATATTACCGTTACGGAATAATTCGGATGATGTGATCCATCTTAAACTCGCAATCTATCTTGTGTGAAGGGGATGGAATTATATGAAAAAAATTATTAGCACTTCTCTTATTGCCGCTCTTTCGTTAACGATGCTTGCAGGTGGGGCATCCGCTGCGCCAAGCACGAATGCAGTCCCTGCCAAGACGGCCGTCCAAGACGTAACTACGCAAACCTCTGAATTCAAAGAACCCGTACACCTCACGATTCCAGTGGGCTGGAGCGGCCAACTGGCTGACCCGAAGCCCAATCTCAATTTCCATTGGTTTTGGTGGGAACATCATAATGTAGACGTAACGACCTCCGGTTATCTTACGGCACTCAAACCCGGAAAAGCGATCTACTACTCGATCGAATATTTTCCGGGCAGATCCGTTATCCAAATTTACCACATTACCGTTACGCAATAATTCGGATGATGTAGATCAGGGACGCTCTGAAATCCATGAACATGGAGAGGGGCGCCCCTGATTCTTTTTCTGTGCAAAGCTCCCCTCGTCGTCTTTGATGCAGCACTTGCCGCGATACAAAATAACATCGGCACTTAACAACAGCAAAAAAAGAGAAGCAGCTTCCAGTGCCACTTAACTCATCGCTGCCCCGCAAACTTCCCATCCCTTTGCAAATAGCGCAACAAACAGGCGTTTCCGGCGTTAATAAGAACGTCGGCTTTTTCTTTCAAGCCCCGCAAAGCTTGTCCGAAGTCCGACAGGAAAGGGGAGTCTAAATCATGCCTCGAATTTTAAAAGCTTGGACAGCGACAGCAGCGGCAGCCTTAAGCGTCATGCTTATTTGGCCGCTTCCCGTTTCCCGGGCGGCAGCTTCACCGGAAGTGCAAGCGGCATTTCCGGCGTTCCCGGTGACCGTGAACGGCACGGTTACGGACCAAACGCATAGTCCATACCCGCTGCTGCTGCACCGTGACATCACCTATTTCCCGATGACTTGGAATTACACGTCCTCCCTGGGCTTGACCGTTTCTTGGAGCAAGGAAAGCGGACTGTCTCTGGATAAAAAGGACGGCTGTATTCCACTGGCACAAGCTCTAACCGCAGAGGCCAACGCCAACAGCGGCAGTTCGCCAGCTGCCGTCCCCGCTCCTTTTCCCGTGAAGGTGAACGGCAAAACGATCGTTAATGCGGACGAACCTTACCCTGTTTTGCTGTACCGCAACATCGTTTATTTCCCGATGACCTGGAGATTTGCGCACGAGGAGTTCAACTGGAAGACTTCCTGGGACGGCGTGCGCGGCTTTGCCATCCAATCGTGCACCAAGCCTTCGGAAGAAGGCCGCATCCAGGCGGAGGCGTTAAACCTGGCGAACGGCGGTCAGCTTTCCGTCAAGGACGGGTGGGTGTACATGAATCCGTACCTCTGGTCGGAGGGAGCGCACCAGCTGGTCCGATCCAAACCGGATGGCTCGAGCCGGACCAAGCTTTCGGACGATAAAGCCACCTCCATCAATGCAGTTGATGATTGGCTGTATTACATCGCATCCGAGCCATCCAAGCCAAACGCCATCTACAAAATGAAAACCGACGGCACGGAGCGGACGCTTGTATCGCAGACGAATGCCAGCCGCCTGTGGGTCCAAGACGGGTGGATGTATTACCTTCACCTCGTTGAACGCCGCGGTAACGATAACGCTCCCTTCTCCTCTCCGAACGGTATGGAGCGGATGAGAACGGACGGTTCAGAGAAGCAGATACTCCTTTCCGGTATGGACATCAACAATTTTTTTCTGCAAGGCGAACGCCTCTATGTTCTGACCGACGAAGGGGAGAAAAAGACGCTTTACGCCATGGGGAACGACGGATCGGGACGAACGGAGCTGCGGGAGAAGGTGACGGACTTCACTGTCATTGACGGATGGATCTATTATGTGAAGGACGGCAAGCAGCTGCGCAAAATGAGCGCTGACGGCTCCGTCGATATTCCGCTGCACGAATCCGCGAGGATTCCGGTTTTCGGACTGAACTATCGGGACGGCTGGGTTTACTATGTCAGCGGCAGCTTCGGCGTTTCGCGCTCCGCCTCGGTGGAGCGAATCAGACTGGACGGCACCGGGCGTCAAGCGCTTGCGGAAGCGCGGGCAACGGCGTTATATATCGCCGAAGACCAGCTTTACTTCCCCAATTGGTCCATGGGCGACCGCACCATGGAGCATATGAACATCGACAAGCCGCAGCCTTAAACAACCCCCTGTCCATGCCAAATCAGCAAGTCCTCGGACCTTGCGGTTCGAAGGCTTGCTTTCTTCGCACGTCCGGAGATGCGAGCAAGGCACGGGAGAGCGTTATTCGAGAGATTATCTCCGCCGTCTCGGTCTTGTGTTTGAAATGGTTGTGCGGGCTCCATCCAGAGCCTTCGATGTTACGGGAAAAGCAATGGTAGAAGTGTCCGACGCGATTACGGCTGGTTGGCGGAGAGCCGCCAAGCTTTGTGTAAGTGCTTCCATCAGGTCAACGACAGGCGTAATTTGAGGCTGCTCAAGCTCCCTGTTTTGTATCTTAGCTTGAATGAGCTGTTGGAGTGCAGCTTCGTAATTGCTGCGATAATCGTTTCGGAAGGCCCCGCTGATCTGATGAATCAATTGTACGGCCATTTGGAGTTCGGATTCGGTAAACTGCGCCCCGCCTTCAACTCCCGGCACCTCCCGCACCGACCGTATTTCCGCGGGATAATAAATAAAATGAAGCGCAAGACAGTTATGATGCAGTCGAAGAACGGTCAGATGCTCGCTTGTACGAAAGGCAACTTTGGCCACAGCGACCATTCCAGTTTGATTCATGGCGGTATGAAGAAGCCTATAGGACCTGCTGCCGAATTCCGCCGGCCCCAAATAATAGGCATTCTCATAGTAAATCGGATCAATGCTGTCCCGGTCCGTAAAGTGAAGAATTTCGATCGTCCTCAGCGTAGGAAGCGGCAGCTTGTCCATGTCTTCATCTGCAATCGTGATGAAATGCCCCGGAGCATATTCGTAGCCTCGCATAATCTCTTTCTGCTGAATTTCTCGATTGCAAGAGGGACACCATTTTTTATACTGTATAGGCTGATGACAAGATGCATGCAAGCTGCGGAAACTTGTCTTATGCTCTTCCGTTGCTTTATACATACTCACCGGAATGTTCACCAATCCAAAGCTGATCGTGCCTTTCCACATAGCCCGCATAATGTGCCCCCTTGTCTATTTTTCCTTATATTTCCCTGAATAAGGAAATCGTAACCAAAGCCAAGGGGCGGATAAATTCTTTAAACAATTGAGCCTCCTCTCACACCCTCCGCTTGGGCAGAAGGCACAGACAACTAAACGCGGCAAGAGCCAAGCTTCCGGTAACGGTTAGAGAGACGGAGAATGCCCGTACAAAATCCGGCAGGTCCGCTGCCGCTAGCGGCTTACTCAACACGGCCGAGAACAAAATGCCGATCAGCGCAACCCCCAGTGAATTGGCCAAATACGTGAAGGTCGTGAACAAGCCCGAGCCGGTGCCCGCATTTTTCGCAGGCACGACGCTGAGCGCTACATTGACAAGCGGCGTACCGGCCAATCCCAGACCGAGACCATACACCAGCAGGATCGTCATATTCCGCATGGTCAGCAGCTCCGCACCGCCTACATGCAGCGATCCAATGAGCCCAAAGCTGCAGACCGCCATGACCAGCGCCCCGATTTTCAGCACGACTTCTCCCCATCTCCTGACGATTCCGGAAGATACCAGCGAGCTCAGGAAAGATCCAACGCTGATTGGCAGAAAAACCAGACTCGTGGATTGGACGCTGTAATGCAAGCCGTATTGCAGGAAGTAGCTCAGGATAAAGAAGAACGAGAACATCCCGCTGTAGAACACCGTTACCGTGATCATGCCGACTCTGAACGAAGGCAATTTGAATATGGACAGGTCGACAAGCGGAACGGCCCCCTGCTTGCTTTTCCGGATTTCGACGGCGATAAAGGCCAACAGAACGGGGATAGCCAGGACCAGACAGCTCCACGTCCAGAGCGGCCAGCCTCGCTTCTGCCCTTCCGACAGCGGATAAATCAGCAGAAACAAACCGGCGATCAGCAGGATGGCGCCGCTCCAGTCTATGCTTCGAGCCTGCCCCCCGCGAGATTCGGGGATGATCGGCAAAAGCAGCAGAACAAGCACACCGAACGGCACATTGAAAAAGAAAACGTTCCGCCAGCCGAGCGCGAACCAATTCCAATCGATCAGCAGCCCGCCCAAAATCAAGCCGAAGGTGAAGCCGACGCCGATCAATGCGCCGTAAATTCCAAAAGCGAGTGCCTTCTCCTGCGGCGGGAAGCTGACTTGCATCGTCGACAATACCTGCGGCTGAATAATCGCCGTGGACAGCCCCTGCACGATTCGAATGGCAATGAGAACCGACGGATCGGAAGCCAACCCGCCGAGCGCAGCCGTAAGCGTAAAGCCGGCCACGCCGATGACCAGCATCCGTTTTCTGCCGTACATATCGCCGAGTTTGCCGCCTATAATCAAAGCCAGCGCCATGCCGAGCGAGTAACCGGCGACAATAAACTGACCTTCGGAGAAACTCGCATGCAGGCTATTCTGCAGGGACGGCAGCGCGACCTGAATCATGAACGTATTCAATTGGATCAGCAGAATGGGCAGCAAAACCACCGCAAGCGCATACCAACGGCGGCGGTCCGTCTGCTGCTTCGGGGAACGATCGGATGTGAGTGCTTCGGGGATCGAATTGGACATGGGATTTTCCTCCTACCAGTAACATCTATGCTTTTCGTGCTGGAACAGGCGGTCCGTCAGACCGTCAATCCATCATTGATAATCATTATCATTCGAAAAGCTGTGGCTGCGCTACCTGTGGAGGAAGTTTTTATCCCTGTACAAGGAGGCTGAAATAAAACAAAAACCCCTCAAACCTTTGGAAGTACAAGTGTTTGAAGGGTTGGCATTACGTATTATTGTTCTCCTGCTCCATGCTTTGCCGCAAGTCCAAACGATGAAGCTGCTTTACATATTCGCCGGGATTGCAGCCGTAATGCTTCCGAAACGCCGTCGTAAAATTGCTGACATTGCTGTAACCGACGGAAACGGCGGCTTCTCCCACATTCATCCGCTCGATTTCCATGAAGCGAAGCGCCCTTTCCACCCGCTCTTGTCTAACAAGCTCGAAAATCGTCATGCCGAACAGCTCGCGAAAGCCCTTTTTCAGCTTATATTCGTTGATACCCGCGAGTCTGGCCAGTTCCCGGATGGACAAAGGATGCTCAATCCGGTTGATCACCCACTGCCTGACCTCCTTCAGCTTCTCGATATCGTCGCGGCGCAGCACGAGCTTGCGGTCCGCGGGAGCGCGTCCCCCGGCTTCGGCAAACAAGGCGAGGAGCTCCATCGCTTTGCCTTCCATGTACAATCGCTTCATCGAGCCTTTGTAGGTGCAATGCATGAGATCGGATACGCATTTTCGAATAGCCGGGGAATCGGAGTAAGGATCGATGCTTCCCTTATGCCGCTGTATCCACGCTTCCATCCCCTGCTTCTCGGACGCATCGTCGGCATACCGGAGCAGCTCCTCGGGAGCAAAACGCACCTCCAGCAATTGGTGCCGGAGACCCGCTTTGATCTCCTCGTAAACTTGAACATTTTCCAGGAGCAGTACATTGCCCGTCCGGCTTCCCGTCAAGTTTTCTCTGCCGTTCCACTCGCAGTAAATTTCACCGCTTACGCAGTAGCTCAGCTCGAACAGCCGGCACGCTTCCATAATGTGCAGCTTCATATTGCGCTCGTACGTCATATCCGAAACGACGATCTCCATTCCCGGACGAATCCGCATCCGGGTAATCTTCCCCTTTCCGATATGAGGCGGCGGGGAAAGCTGCTGCTCCCAGCTTCGGGTACGAACCGTTCCATGAACCAATTCAGCGATCCGGTCAAAATAATCGTGTATGTTGGCTACCTCGACATTCGGCGTCAAACAACGCACCTTCTTCCAATTATCAAATGAGAACGATTATCATCCAGTCTCATTGTACTTGGTCGGTGCGTTCATTTCAACGGCATGAGCTGTGTGACCTGGAATCGATCGTCAGGAATAAGAATAATAAGCTTTGACGACAGCGGAAATGTTCAGCTCTCCCGGCTGGATGGGAGTGGCGGCCGCAGCGGCAAAAGACGCCATTTGGTACGGGCGCGGTTCGATAGACTGCGACGCTTCTTGAATCCGAACCGGGGTAGGATGAAGCGCTACGCCCATCGCTTTCGCGAGAGTCGCCGCCTTCTGGCGGCTGCTGTGGACCGCCATCGTCAACGCCTGATTGTAATAAGCCTCCGGATGCGCCGAAGTAAACTGGATGCCGGATACGGTATTCGCCCCGTGTCGTACCGCCGTGTCCACGATACCTCCCGTCTGCTCGATCTTGTCCGCCGTCACCCGCAGAAGGTGAGTCACTTTGTAGCCGCGGAACGTTTGAACCCCTTCCTTGTAGTTGTATTGGATCTCGATGCCGTACTGGACCGTCTGCACTTTTTCCTTCGGAATCCCCAATTGGAAAAGCGATTGGAGGATGCTTGACACCGTTCCGGCATTTTCGGTCTGCGCTTCGCTCAGACTTGCCTTCTCCGTGATGGCCCCGAGCGTTATCAGCGCGCGGTCCGGGGCTGCGGCAACCGTTCCTTCGCCTGTGACTTCGATCATGTTTCTGGAGCTGTCGGTCAAAGCCGTCGTATTCATTTCGGATCACCTTCCTTGAATAAAGGGTCTACTATCCAATGTATTTCGATTCGAACCCTGTATGAACCTTGCGGATAAAACACAAACTTTGAAGCAATCGCATCAGGGATGCAAGCTGGGCAAGCCGCTGCCGGTGCGCAGCCCGGAAGCCGAAGCAGTATGATAAGCGGAGCAACAAAAAGAGAAGCTGCCTGCCCGAATAAATCGGGAGACAGCTCCTCTTTTTGTCGTCTGGCGTGCTTCGACAGACGGACACCGACGGGCGGGTCACACCTTCGGCCGGAACCACAGTCCGAGCAGCGCGAATAAGACATATGCGCCGCCAAGCCAATAAAACATGCTGTGGACGGAGAAGTACTGCATGCTGAAGCCGCCGATATTCGGCCCGGTGATGCTTCCGATGCTGAACAGTACGGAGGCGATGACGTTCGTCCGGGGCAGCACGGCTTTCGGCACCACATCGGCCGCATAGGCAAGCCCCAACGTGAAGAACGAGCCGACGAGCCCGCCAGCCAGGCCGAACAGCAGCAGCAGCATCAGCAGATTCCCCTGCGCGGCGAACGGGACCGCTGCAAAGGCGGCCCCGCCAAGCAGGCCTGCCGTCATCAGGACCGGCTT
>NZ_BILX01000099.1 GCF_004000785.1 Paenibacillus ehimensis NBRC 15659
ACGCGCCCGGGCTGCCCGCGCTGGCCGAGGCGCGGCTGGTGTTCGCGGCCACCGACGATGCGTCGGTGAACGCGCAGGTGTGCGCCGAGGCCGAGGCGCTCGGCAAGTTCGCGAACGCGGCCGACGACGGGGCCGGCGGCGGTTTTCTCGTCCCGGCCGCGGTCCGGCGGGGACGGTTGACGCTTGCGGTGTCCACCGCAGGCGCAAGCCCGGGCTTAGCCGCGGCGCTGCGCCGCAGGCTGGAGGAAGCGTTCGGCGAAGAGTACGCGCCGTACCTAGAGCTGCTCCACGAGCTGCGCGGCATCGTCCAGCAGGCCGTCCCCGAAACGGGCGGACGGCAGGAGCTGTTCCGCGGCATGCTGGAGTGGGAGCTGCTGCCGCTGCTTCGAAACGGCAGGGCGGATCAAGCGGAGCTGCGCGCCAAGCTGGCGCGCCGGGTGCTGCAAGACCCGACGCCGGCAGGCATCGAAGCGATCGGCGCCTGGCTGCGTGTATATGCGCGGCAAATGGGACATGAATGAGTACAGCGTTACATAGCGATAGCGAATACAGCACTTCCGACTTTGCAGGGAGAAGATAAGGGGTTGACTTCACGCATGCGCACCATCGTAGTAGGCACCAGACAAAGCGCGCTTGCTTTGACGCAAACCGGTCAGGTGATCGATCACCTGCGCGAGCTTTGCAAGCGTAACGGCATCGAAGCCGAGTTCGAGCTGAAAAAAATCGTCACCAAGGGCGACCGGATTCTGGACGTCACGCTTTCAAAGGTCGGCGGCAAAGGCTTGTTCGTGAAAGAAATCGAGCAGGCGCTGCTCGACGGCGAAATAGATCTCGCGGTACACAGCATGAAGGATATGCCCTTCGAGCTGCCCGAGGGACTAGTGGTCGGCGCCGTTCCGCTGCGGGAAGACCCGCGCGACTGCTTGATCACGCGGGACGGCCGCGGGATCGACGATTTGCCTCAGGGCGCCAAGGTCGGGACAAGCAGCCTGCGCCGTGCTTCCCAGCTGCAGCATTACCGCCCCGACTTGCATATTGAGTCGATCCGCGGCAATATCGACTCGCGGCTGCGCAAGCTGGAAACGGAAGGCTTCGATGCCATCCTGCTCGCCGCCGCCGGACTGCACCGAATCGGCTGGCAGGACCGCATCAGCGCCTACCTGCCGCCGGAGCTTTGCCTGCCGGCGGTCGGACAAGGCGCATTATGCATCGAATGCCGCGGCGATAACGAGTTCGTGCTTGACCTGTTATCGAAGTACAAGCACGAGCCGACGGCCGTGGCCGTAGCCGCAGAGCGCAGCTTTCTGGGCCGTCTGAACGGCGGGTGCCAAGTGCCCATCGGCGCTCACGCGCATTTGACGGAAGGAAGCGGCCCGTCGATTGTACTGACCGGTATGGTCGGATCGCCGGACGGCAAGCGGGTGCTGAAAGAGACGATGACCGGAGACGATCCGCAGCAATTGGGTCTGCGACTGGCGGAAGCGCTGATTGCGAAAGGTGCTGCCGAACTGCTTGCATTAGCTGAAGAATAGGGGAGAAGCGGTTGTGAACAAGGGTGTCGTTTATCTTGTCGGTGCCGGACCGGGAGATCCGAAGCTGATTACGCTGAGAGGCTTAGAAGCGATTCAGCGGGCCGACGTAGTTGTCTATGACCGGCTGGCCAGCCCCCGTCTGCTCAAACATATGAAGGCCGGGGCAGAGAAAATTTTTGTCGGCAAATTGCCGGACAAGCATATGATGAAGCAGGAAGAGATCAGCCGCCTGCTCGTCGAGTTGGCGCTGCAAGGAAAAACGGTGACCCGGCTCAAGGGCGGAGATCCGAGCGTATTCGGGCGCGTAGGCGAAGAAGCGGAGCTGCTCGCGGAGCATGGAATCCGCTTCGAGATCGTGCCCGGCATCACGTCCGCGATCGCCGTACCCGCTTATGCAGGCATCCCGGTGACGCACCGCGATTTTACTTCGTCCTTTTCGATCGTAACCGGTCATGAATATAAGAATAAAACCTACTCTAAAGTAAACTGGGATAATTTGGCGCAAGCCTCAGGCACGTTGATCTTTTTGATGGGCGTCGCCAATCTGGAGCAAATCTGCACGGAGCTGATCCGCGGAGGAAAGTCTCCGCAAACGCCGGTCGCCCTGATCCGGTGGGGTACGTGGATGGAGCAGGAGACGCTAGCGGGCACGTTAACCGATATTGCCGAGAAGGTAAGAGCGGCAGGCTTCCAATCTCCGGCCGTCACCATTGTCGGCGAAGTGGTCCAGCTGCGCGAGAAGCTGGCTTGGTTCGAAACCAAGCCGTTGTTCGGCCGGCGTATTCTGGTGACCCGTGCGCGCAGTCAGGCGAGCGAGCTGTCCTCGCAAATCGACGAGCTTGGCGGGGAAGCCGTGGAATTTCCGGTGATCCGCACCAGGCCGCCATCCCGTCCGGAAGCGCAAGCGGCGCGGGACGAGGCGCTCCAACGCCTTTCCACCTTTGATTGGGTCCTGTTTACGAGCGCGAACGGCGTCGAATTTTTTATGGAGCGTCTGCGGGAGCTTCGGCTTGACATTCGGGCATTGGGGAATGCCTGTCTGGCGGCGGTCGGTCCTAAAACCTCGGCTGCCTTGGCGAAGTACGGACTGCTCGCGGAGGTCGTCCCTTCGGAATTCGACGGCGACGCTTTGCTGGAGGCCATTGCCCCCGAGCTGCGTCCGGGGCAAAACGTGCTGCTTGCGACGGCGGATATCGCCAGAGCTTATTTGCCCGAACAAATGCGGGAGCGCGGCTTGAACGTAACCAAAATCGATATCTACGAAACGGTGCTGGATACCGAGGGCGGCTCCGAGATCGTCGAGCTGCTGAAGCAGAACATGCTGCACATCGTTACTTTTACCAGCTCCTCAACGGTTACGAATCTGCTGCGCGCTCTGCAGGAGCTTGGCGAGACGGAACCGCTCAAGCTGCTGCAGGGGTGCAAAATCGCTTGCATCGGTCCGAGAACGGCGGCTACCGCGCAGGAAGCGGGACTTAAAGTCGATTATTTGGCCAAGGAAGCGACCGTTG
Source organism: Paenibacillus ehimensis NBRC 15659 (assembly GCF_004000785.1). GTDB lineage: Bacteria > Bacillota > Bacilli > Paenibacillales > NBRC-103111 > Paenibacillus_G > Paenibacillus_G ehimensis. The sequence goes on from NZ_BILX01000099.1 coordinate 3,044, forward strand.
CTTCCCTGGTTCGGTGCTTATACGAGAAGGAGGAGTAAACCATGAGTTTTCCACTTGTACGAAACCGGCGTTTGCGCAGCTCGGCTGCTCTTCGGAATTTGGTTCGGGAGCATACGGTTACGCTGAACGACCTGCTTTATCCGATTTTTGTGACGCACGGAGCGAATATTAAGGAAGAAATCAGCTCGATGCCGGGCGTCTACCATTTCTCCCTCGACCGGCTTGAAGAGGAAATCCGCGAAATCGTCGAGTTGGGCATACCGGCCATTGTGCTCTTCGGCGTTCCGCACGAGAAGGACGCGCATGCCAGCTCGGCCTACGATCCGAACGGCGTTGTGCAGCAAGCGTCGCGTTTAATCAAAACATGGGCTCCGGAGCTGCTCATTGTTGCCGATACCTGCTTATGCCAGTTTACGGACCACGGCCACTGCGGCGTCGTTCATTACGACGAGGCGAAAGGCAGCGCCGAGGTGCTGAACGATGCGTCGCTTGAGCTGCTGGTCAAAACGGCGGTTTCACAGGCCGAAGCCGGCGCCGACATTATCGCGCCGTCGAACATGATGGACGGCTTCGTCTACGCGATTCGTCAAGGGCTCGATGAAGCCGGCTACGAGCAGGTGCCGATCATGTCGTATTCCGTGAAGTATGCGTCGTCTTTCTACGGTCCGTTCCGCGAAGCGGCACATTCCACGCCGCAGTTCGGCGACCGCAAAACGTACCAAATGGACCCGGCCAACGTGCGGGAAGCGCTGCGCGAAGCGCAATCCGACGTCGCCGAAGGCGCAGACATGCTGATGGTCAAGCCGGCTCTCGCGTATATGGACGTCATCCGGGCGCTCCGCGAAAACTTCAACCTGCCGCTCGTGGCGTATAATGTCAGCGGGGAATATTCCTTGGTTAAGGCTGCCGCCCTGCAGGGCTGGGTTGACGAGAAGTCGATCGTTCTGGAGACGATGACCGGATTTAAGCGGGCTGGCGCCGACATGATCATTACTTATTTTGCGAAAGATATCGCTCGTTGGCTTCGGAACTAGCTGCCGCCACGATACGCGATTAGGATGAAGACCGTTCCGCTATCCGGCATTTCTCCCGGAGCGGAGCGGTCTTTTGCATCGCGGCACTGTCAAACTTTTGTCGGAAACTGTAGCCTGACACACGTTGTTACCTCGTTTCAAATAGGGCATAATGGGAAGTAGACTATGGGAGTTTACGGAAAAGAGGATGCACCAATGAGTTATAACGATACGTTAATTCGCGCTTGTCGCAAAGAGCCTGTCGAAACGCTGCCCGTATGGTACATGCGTCAAGCCGGCCGTTACGATCCCGAATACCGGAAAATTAAAGCGAAATACAGCTTGCTGGAAATTTGCAAGCAGCCGGAGCTGGCGGCCGAGGTCACGTTGATGCCGGTCAAAAAGCTGGGTGTGGATGCGGCGATTTTATATTCGGATATTATGAATCCGGTCGCTTCCATCGGCATCGACTTTGACATCGTTAAAAATATCGGGCCCGTCATTGACAACCCGATCCGCACGGCGGCGGACGTGAACAAGCTGAAGCCGATTCAGGTGGAGCAGGATTTACCGCATATTTTGCGGACGATCGAGATTTTGGCGGCCGAGCTGAAGGTGCCGCTGATTACGTTCGCCGGCGCGCCGTTTACGATCGCAAGCTACCTGATCGAAGGCAAGCCGTCCAAAAGCTACATCCGCACGAAAGGCTTAATGTACGGAGAGCCTGAGGTATGGTTCAAACTAATGGATAAGCTTGGCGATATGGTGATCGCTTATCTGAAAGCGCAAATCGCTTCCGGGGCCAAAGCGGTGCAGCTTTTCGACAGCTGGGTCGGCGCGTTGTCCCCCGTTGATTTCAAAACGTATGTGCTGCCGACGATCCGCCGTATCTTTGCGGAGCTGAAGCATTTGGAGCAGCCGAAAATTTATTTCCCGGGCGTCAGCTCCGGCGAATTGCTCCCTTATCTGCAAGGCATCGACGCCGATGTCATCGGTCTCGATTGGCGTGTTCCGATCTCGGAGGGCCGCAGAAGAGTAGGCTCGTTCTATGCGGTGCAGGGCAATCTCGATCCGTACGTATTGACCGCTCCGATGTCCGTCATTCAGGCGCAAGCCAAGGCGATTATCGACGAGGGCATCCGGGAACCGGGCTATATTTTCAATCTGGGTCACGGACTGTTCCCGGAAGCGTCGCTGGAGAAGCTGAAAGAATTGACGGATTTCATTCACGACTATTCTCGTCAAGCTCTGAAAGCGCAAGGCTGGACGAAACAGGAAAGCGGTGTATAGCATGAGCGTTACGCAGCAAAAACGGATCGGTGTTCTGGTGATGTCTTACGGAACGCCGGAAAGTCTTGATCAAGTGGAAGCTTATTATACGCATATTCGTCGCGGGAATCCTCCGACCCCGGAGCAGCTCAAGGATTTGACGGATCGTTACGAAGCGATTGTGGGGGGCTTTTTCCCTCTTCGGGAAAATACGGATAAGCAGGTGCAGGCGCTGGAAGCCCGGCTGAACGAGAAATACCCGGATACGACGTTCGTATGCTATCAAGGATTGAAGCACGCGTCTCCGTTCATTGAGGACGGTGTGGAGCGGATGGTGCAGGATGGCATCACGGAAGCCGTCGGCGTCGTACTCGCGCCGCATTATTCGGTCATGAGCGTGGGCGGCTACATCAAGCGCGCGCAAGAGAAGGCGGATTCGCTGGGGCTTTCGATGCGTTTTGTGAAGAGCTATCACCTTCACCCGGCGCTGATCGAAGCGCTTGTACAGCGGGTGGAGGAAGGCTTGAACCGGTTCGAAGGCGTGGCCAAGGACGAGGTTAAAGTGATTTTTACGGCGCACAGCCTGCCCGAGAAAATCCTTGAAATGAAAGACCCGTATCCCGATCAACTGCTCGAAACGTCCAAAGCGATCGCGGAGAGATGCGGCATCACCCATTGGCAGTTCGGATGGCAGAGCGCCGGGCAGACCGGCGTGCCTTGGCTGGGCCCCGATATTCTTGACGTCCTGCACACCGTGAAGAAAGAAAAGCAAGCGGAGCATGTGCTGATTTGTCCGATCGGTTTTGTATCCGATCATCTGGAAGTGCTGTACGATCTCGATATTGAAGCGCAGAAAACGGCACGGGAGCTCGGACTGCGGCTGGAACGCACCCGCTCGCTTAATACCGATCCGCTGTATATGGAAACGCTGAGCGACGTCGTCTATGCGCAGACCGAGAGGGATTGATACGATGGAGGAGAACCGAAGTCCGAAGCATGTGGTGATTATTGGCGGCGGGATCACGGGCTTGAGCGCCGCTTTTTATTTAAAGCAAAGCATGGGGCCGTCCGCTGCCCCCTTGAAAATTACCATCATGGAAAAGAGCGATTCGTTTGGCGGCAAAATCCAAACGCTGAAGCGCGACGGGTTCGTCATTGAGAAGGGGCCGGATTCGTTTCTGGCCCGCAAGCTTCCGATGGTCGAGCTGACCCGCGAATTGGGCTTGGAGGATCAATTGACCGGCATGAACCCGGACTCCCGGAAAACGTATATTTTGTCCGGCGGCAAGCTGCACCGGATGCCTCCCGGCCTGATGCTCGGCATACCGACCCAAATGGGACCGTTCATGCGTACGGGTCTGTTGTCATTTTCAGGCAAGCTCAGGGCGGCAATGGACTTGGTGTTGCCCAAACGGACGTCGCCCGAGGACGAATCGCTGGGGCATTTCCTGGAGCGCCGGCTGGGTGCGGAAGTGCTCGGTCAGATCGCCGAGCCGCTGCTCGCGGGCATTTATGCCGGCAATACGTACAATTTGAGCTTGCGGGCGACCTTCCCGCAGTTTCATGCGATTGAACAGAAGCATCGCAGCTTGATCCTCGGCATGATGAAGAACCGCAAGTCAGGCGGCGAAGAAAGCCGTACGCTCCCCGAGGTGGCGCGCAATACGATGTTTCTTTCCTATAAGGAAGGGCTTGAAACGATCGTCCATGGGTTAATCGATGCGCTTGACGACGTGAGGTTCGTCAAGCAGTGCGGAGTGGCCCGGATCGAGCAGGCCGACGGCGGATACCGCGTAATTCGCGAGGACGATATAGTGGAAGAAGCCGACGGGGTTATCGTGGCGCTGCCGGCTCACGGCATCTCCAAGCTGCTCGCCTCGTCCGTCCCGGAGGTTAAGGAGCTGGACCGGATCGAGTACGTGTCGGTCGCCAACGTGATTCTCGCTTTTGACGAGAAAGAGCTTGGGCGCGAGCTCGACGGTTCAGGCTTCCTCGTCCCGAGACGGGAAGGACGGTTCATTACCGCGTGTACGTGGACGTCCAAAAAGTGGCTGCACACCGCGCCGAGCGGCAAAGTGCTGATGCGCTGTTATATCGGACGTTCCGGCGACGAGCGTTGGCAGCACATGTCGGAGGACGAGATCATCCGCGCAGTACGGCACGATTTGAAGGAAGTTATGGGGATTACGGCAGAGCCTTTGTTTACGGAAATGACGAAGCTGATGCATTCCATGCCTCAATATCCGGTAGGGCATCTGGACCTTGTTCGCGGGGTTCGGCAGAGCCTGGCGGACAAAATGCCAGGTGTGCTGGTCACCGGAGGCGCGTTTCATGGCGTCGGACTGCCAGACTGCATTCGTCAAGGCAAGGAAGCGGCCAAGGAATTGTTGGAGCGGCTGCAGTGATCCTCAAAATAGGTAAGGAGTGGAATGGATGAACGATCAGCGAAAACGTTCCGATGCGCGTTCGGCGCGGGCGTTTGAGGAAGCGAAGCAAGTCATTCCGGGCGGAGTCAACAGTCCGGTTCGCGCGTTTAAATCGGTTGGATTGACTCCTTTGTATATGCATAAAGGGAGCGGCTCGCATGTCTTCGATATCGACGGCAATGAATTCATCGATTATATCGGTTCATGGGGCCCGCTCATTATGGGACATGCCCACCCGGAGGTCGTAGAAGCGATAAAACGGACGGCGGAGCTCGGTACGAGCTTCGGCGCGCCGACCGAGCTGGAAACCGAGATGGCAAAGCTGGTCATCGAGAGAATACCTTCCATCGAGCTCGTGCGGATGGTCAGCTCCGGAACGGAAGCGACGATGAGCGCTCTCCGACTTGCCCGCGGTTATACGGGAAGAAGTAAAATTCTGAAGTTCGAAGGATGCTACCACGGTCATGCGGACTCGCTGCTGATCAAAGCGGGTTCCGGGGTTGCCACCCTTGGCTTGCCGGATAGCCCTGGCGTACCCGAAAGCGTAGCGGTCAACACCATTACGGTGCCGTACAACGATCTGGATTCGGTACGTATGGCTTTCGAGCATTTCGGCGAAGACATTGCCGCCGTTATTGTGGAGCCGGTCGCCGGGAATATGGGCGTCGTGCTGCCGCTTCCCGGCTTCTTGGAAGGATTGCGGGAGATCACGGCTTCCTACGGCAGTCTGCTGATTTTTGACGAAGTGATGACGGGCTTCCGCGTAGGCTTGAACAGTGCGCAAGGACGGTTTGGCATTACGCCGGATCTTACCTGTCTGGGCAAAGTGATCGGCGGGGGTCTGCCGGTTGGGGCATACGGAGGCAAACGGGAGATCATGGAACGAATTGCCCCGTCAGGTCCGATTTATCAGGCAGGCACTTTATCCGGGAACCCGTTAGCGATGGCCGCGGGGTATGCGACGCTTAAGCTGCTGGGAGCACCCGGCGTTTATGAGGAGCTGGAACGCAAGTCCGCCCGCCTGGAAGCGGGATTTCTCCAAAATGCCCGCGAGCTGGGTGTCCCGATGACGATCAACCGGATCGCCTCCATGGTCTGCCCGTTCTTTACCGACCAACAGGTGACCAATTACGAAACGGCCAAACAATCGGATTTGAATAAATTCAACCGGTATTTTGGATTGCTGCTCGACTATGGCGTCAGCATTCCCCCTTCCCAATTCGAAGGCATGTTCGTCTCGGCCGCGCACTCCGACGACGATATCGAGGCGACGATCGAGGCACATTACCAAGCGCTCAAGCAGTTATAATGTACAAAAGGACGGCACGCCCACTCCCGAAGGAGAGGAACGTGCCGTCCTTTTGTTAATGCTGCTGCACATTTATGTAACCATCATGGTGTTTTGGCCGGCGGTGCCGTTGTTCCCGCAGCCGATTGGCTGGGCGTCTGCGTTTGATTTTGCTGGGTTGTTGGCGTCTGCGTTGGAGCCGGTGCAGTCGTATCAGCCGATTTGTCGGTCGTCTTGGCCGGCGCGCCGCTTCCGGTTCCCGGAGCCGAGGTTCCGGCAGGGGAGTTCGGGACGGTTCCCGTAGAACCGTTCCCGCTTCCTCCTGCCGCACCGCTGCCTTGCGTAGAACCGGAACCGGTAGATCCGCTGCCGGTTCCGCTTTGGCCGGAAGTGCCGCCGTTCGGCGTGACCGACCCGCTACCCGTGCCCGTCGGCGGCGGCGTATTGCCCTGTCCGCCGGAAGGCTTGCCGGGATCTGCCGTTCCCGTACCGTTGCTTCCGGTACCGGAAGCCGGAGGCTTCTCGGTGCCCGGGTCTTTGGCTGCATTGCCGCCGGATTTCGCGCTCTCGCCTTTTCCGGTACCCGTCTTGCCCGTTTCGTTCGTTTCCGGTTTATTTGCGGCCGGCTTGTTTGATTCCGGTTTTGTATCGGTTTTCGTCTTTGTCTTATCCGTATCCGTCTTTGCAGGCGGTGTTGGATTCTGCTGCTGCTTGGCCCGCTTTTCGGCCTGCTCGCGCAGGAAGTCGGGGTGGTCGTAAGAACCGCCCGCATCGATTTTGTCGATGCCGTCCCAGACGCGGTCCGCTTTAACCGATGTCGGATCGTCGTAAACCAGGAACGCGTTAGGCAGTCTGCGCTCGCCGTAACGGCTTGATGGCTTGGTAAGAAGCTCCCCGTCGACTACGAGCTCGGACGAAGCGCCTCCGTCCAGGTTGCCTGCATTGATGCAGCCTTCTTCCAGCAGAAGATCCTGTACTTCCTTGAGCGTAGCTCCTACGCTGTGCGCCTGCCGTCCGTCGATGACGATGAATATGACGGTGCCGTCCGCTTTTTGTCCGACAGCCGTTCGCGGCCCGCGGCCCCAGCCGCCGTCGCCGCTTGTGATCAGCGGCTTGCCGTTGGCGATCAGACGAGGATGGAATGAGACGGCTTCCGAGATGCCCATATCGCGAAGCTCGAAAATGTTGTATTTTCCGACGACGAGTATCCCTTCCTTCGTAAAGCCGACGATATGCTGCGCAATGCTGCCGTCCTGATCCGTATAAATGACCTCGCCGCCGGAGATAATGGCGCCGAACGCCGCAAATCCGTTCCCGAGACCTTCCGGATCGTCGAAACCGCCGCCATTGACGCCGGCCACGGCCCCTGTCCGCTTTACCATCGCGGTGATTCTTTCGCCTTCCCCGGACTTGGGCGGCGTCATGACACGGATCGTCTTTGGATCGAACACGTACATTTTCTTGCCCTGCCAAAATTTCCCCGATATATCTTCAACTTTAATCAGCTCATCGATCGAACGGGCTTTGGCCTGACGATTGCGAATTTTGATCAAGCTGCTGTCCTGCTTTTCCCGTGCGGCTTCCTCGTTGAAGTCCTGCAATCGCTTGACCATCAAATCCCGCTGCTCCGCGCCGACGAAAATCCATGCCCAGCTCCGGTGCTGCGTCGTAATGACCGTTTCCGCGAGCCATTGCCTGATCTTGCCTCCCGGCGAGGTCAGAAATAAAAAGCTGGACGTTAAAAAAGTCAGCACCGTGAAATAAAACAGTGCCTTTTTCCAACTACTCCATTGTCGTATCGTTCGCAGAGTACTGCTCAATGTTTTAACCTCTCCCATGCATGAATTAAAGCATTCGTGTCGATTTTTTTTGCTTTTTTCCTATGCTATTCTATCATAGAAAAAGAAGATTTAACAACTTTCGCTAGACTGTAAGATCCGGCTGAACTGCCATTGTACCGCTTTGCGTTCGCCGGGAAGGATTTGGTAGAATGGCCATAAGCCATTCATTGGAGGAAGCGTTATGTTAAATCGGTACAGCCTATTCGGTACCACGCTCGAATTGATCGTTGTGGCGGGCGTGTTTTTCATTTTGTTTGCAGGAATCGTCCTGGCGGCTTGGCTGCAATGGGGACGCCAGAAAAAACGGGCGGCATCCGAAGCGGGCCAGCCCAAGAGGCGGCTGTCATGACCGCATGGCGCCGCAAAGGCCAATGGCTGGAATGGACGGCGAGCGCCGAGCCTGCGAGTTTAGAGGAAGTGAAGGCATTTCTCCCGGATGCGATCGACGAGCGGACGCTGAGGAAGCTCCGGAGCGCCTCGGGCATTGAAATCCAGGGACGCCGCATTTTGCTGCGGCTGTTCCCCGAGGAGTCGCTGCAATATATGCCGGAATGGACGGGGATAGAAGTATTGTTCGAAGACGATTTTTGCCTCGTGGCGGATAAGCCGGCCGGGATGAAGGTGCATCCGACCGGGGAGTCGGAGGGCGGAACGCTGCTCCATGCGGTCGGCTGGCATCTGGAGTCGACGGGACAGTCGTGCCGGCCCCGGCACATTCACCGGCTGGACGAAGATACGACCGGTCCGGTGCTGATCGCCAAGTGTCCATGGGCGCAGGTCCGATTGGACGAAGCGATGCGGGAGAAAAAGGTGGAGCGTACCTATGTAGCCCTGGTGCACGGGCGTCTCTCTCCGGACCGCGGACGTGTGGATGCGCCCATCGGCAGGGACCGGCATCACGCGACGCGTCGGCGCGTTTCTCCCGGGGGTGAGCGGGCCGTTACCCGTTACGAGGTCGTGGAGTCTTACCGTTCCGCTACGCTTGTACGGCTCCGGCTTGAAACCGGACGAACGCATCAAATCCGCGTTCATCTAAGCCATCTGGGTCATCCGCTGATCGGCGATACGCTATATGGCGGACGGAGCGAGGGCATCGAGAGACAGGCGCTGCACGGCGAGCGGCTGACGTTTCCCCATCCGTGGAGCGGCGAAAGCATCGAAGTGCTGTCCCCATGGCCCCCGGATTTTGCTGCGCTGAATGAGCGGTTGAAAAAATAGTAGTCATGCTCCTTCCCCTGAAGCCATATAAATTGTAGAGACGAAGGCATAGGGCCATCTTTCTTTTTATGGCTATATCAGAATTTCGAACTCGCCGGAGCCGATGCGGGATTCTGTGGAAAAGGCAGGAATTACGGAGGGAGGATTTACATTGACGACGCAGCATAACGGATTACGCTTCGACATTTACGAGCGCGTGCATTTGTCCGAAGGGGCGATCGGCATTCAAGACTTGGAGGGAGTGGAGCTTGTTCCCCATATTCAGGTGATTCCGCAAGGGGACCAAGCCCTGCTCCGCGGCAATCTGTTTTTGACCGGGACCTTTGTCGACGAGTTGGGCCGCAGTGATCAGACGTTGGAGCATCTGATACCGGTGGAGATTACGCTGCCGATGAACCGGGTTCAACGGATGGAGGATATCGCAGTAGAAATCGAAAATTTTGACGTCGATCTGCTGTCGTCCCGCAGCTTGAACATTACGGGAGTGCTGTCGCTCGCCGGTCTGGAGCTTGTGTCGGATGGGGATACGGAGGCTTGGCGGGAAACGGAAAACGAAGTGGTGTTCGTTCACGAAGCCCGCGACCCGCATAAGGTCACGCCTGCGGAAGCGTCGGATGAGGCGTTCGGGGACGTTTCCAGCTTCTTCGATTCGTCGGACCAAGCCTCGGCTGAAACGGAATCTTGGGAGCTGCGAAGCGAGAAGGTGGAGCCTACGAGCAAGTGGCCGACGGGCCAGCAGGCGCAGAGCGTCTCGCAGCCAGCGCCGAACGTGTTTCAGGCGGCCCAGCAGAATATACCGCAGCCAGCGCCGAATGTGTTTCAGGCGGCCCAGCAGAACGAACCGCAGCCAGCGCCGAACGTGTTTCAGGCGGCCCAGCAGAATGTACCGCAGCCAGCGTCGAACGTGTTTCAGGCGGCCCAGCAGAACGTGCCGCAGCCAGCGCCGAATGTGTTTCAGGCGGCCCAGCAGAACGTCCCGCAGCCAGCGCCGAATGTAAATCCGGCTCCGCTGCCCGTCCAAGAGACGGGGAAAGGTCCGGAGACATTAAAGCCGCAGGAAGCGCAAAAAACGCAGGAAGCCCCAACCGCCCAAGCCTTCGGCGATCTTAACCCGACCGTGGCGCCCGATAAAGATCTGAAGGTCGGTGTCGGCAGCAAAAAAACGCCCGAGCCGCCTACGGCGCCCGCACCGCTTTACAAATCGTTCGGGCTGTCCAACTTGTTTAGTCCCGGCTCTTCCAAAAAGGAAAAGCGCGATCCGGAAGAAACGTTTGGGGAAGAAGCGGAGTCCGTGGCGGAGAAGGTGGAATGGAAAAACCTGCTGCTCACTTCCAAAGACGAAGAGCAGGGATTCAAAAGGCTACGGCTGTGCATCGTGCAAAAGGAAGAGACGCTGGAGTCCATCGCCAAGCGCTACGATCTGAACCCTCGCGAAATCGCTCTGTATAACCGCCTCGGCGATAATGAAGTCTCCGAAGGGCAAATCGTGTATATTCCGAAATGAAGCCGTTTTTACAAAAATTCCCTCGGTCAAGCCAAAACAGGCTTGGACGGGGGTTTTTTTGGTTATACTTGTATTGACTCTGTCCTGACTATTGTTTATCATAGTACGCATAGATGCAAGCAAAAACGCGGAAAGGGAATAGTAGACAGCGAACCCTTCAGAGAGCGGAGCCGGCAAGAGCTGGAAGGTTCCGCAGGATGTACCTGTCGAAGTCGCCCCGGAGTTGTCGAATTGAAAGCGGAAGCTCTAGATTCGGCCGGTTACAGCCGTTATCTGTTCAAGTGCCGCACGGATGAAGGGAAGCCTCCAGCTTCTCGGAGCACGGGCGGAATAAAGGTGGTACCACGGAAGCGAGAGCCTTTCGTCCTTTGCGGCGGAAGGCTTTTATTTGTTTGTCGCCATTTCTCCGGCATAGAAATATCTGATATTTCTCCGATGGTACTGTAAAGCGAACAACCCATAACAAACCCAATTATGCACACTTGGAGGTTGCAGTGATGGAAGAAACCAAACAAACGGCGCCGGAAACGGCCATGCCGACAACCTACGATCCGAAGGAAGCCGAGAAAAAGTGGTACGACTACTGGCTCAAGGGTCAATATTTTAAAGCGGGGCAGCGTCAGGATGCGGAGCCGTATACCATGGTTATTCCGCCACCGAACGTTACCGGTATGCTGCATATCGGGCATGCTCTGGATTTTACGCTGCAGGATATTATGGCGCGAACCAAGCGGATGCAGGGTTACGACACCCTGTGGCTGCCAGGCTCCGACCATGCGGGCATTGCGACCCAAACGAAGGTGGAGCAGAAGCTCCGCGAGGAAGGGCTAACGCGGTACGACCTCGGCCGTGAGAAATTTCTGGAAAAGGTATGGGAATGGAAGGAGCATTACGCCGGAACGATCCGTGAGCAGTGGGCTAAAATGGGCTTCTCGCTCGATTATTCCCGCGAACGGTTCACGCTGGACGAAGGGCTGTCCAAGGCGGTGCGCGATGTATTCGTCCGCTTATACGAAAAAGGACTGATTTACCGCGGCAAATATATTATCAACTGGGACCCGGCCGCCCGTACCGCGCTTTCCGACATCGAAGTGGAATACAAAGAGGTGCAGGGCGCGCTGTATCATTTGAAATATCCGGTGAAGGACAGCGATGAATTCATCGTCGTGGCAACCACCCGTCCGGAAACGATGCTCGGAGATACGGCCGTGGCGGTGCATCCGGAGGATGAGCGCTACAAGCACCTGATCGGCAAAACGCTTGTGCTTCCGATTATCGGCCGCGAAATTCCGATCGTCGGCGACGAATATGTCGAGAAGGACTTCGGCAGCGGCGCGGTGAAAATTACCCCGGCGCACGACCCGAACGACTTCGAGGTAGGCCGACGCCATGATCTTCCGCAAGTGCTTGTGATGGACGAATCCGGCAAAATGAACGAAAATGCCGGCAAGTATCAAGGCTTGGACCGCTTCGACTGCCGCAAGCAGATTGTGGCCGACATGAAGGAGCTGGGCGTGCTGATCAAAATCGAGGATCACGTGCATCAGGTCGGCCACAGCGAGCGCAGCGGCGCCGTCGTGGAGCCTTACTTGTCCACGCAGTGGTTCGTAAAAATGAAGCCGCTGGCCGAGCGCGCGATTGAAGCGCAGAAGTCGGGCCAAGGCGCGAACTTCGTACCGGACCGCTTCGAAAAAATTTATTTGCATTGGATCGAAAACATTCGCGACTGGTGCATTTCCCGTCAGCTGTGGTGGGGACACCGCATCCCGGCCTGGTACTGCGGCGATTGCGGCGAAATGACCGTCTCTCGCGAGGACGCTTCCGTTTGCCCGCATTGCGGCGGCACGCATCTGACCCAGGACAACGATGTGCTGGACACCTGGTTCAGCTCCGCGCTGTGGCCTTTCTCTACGCTCGGCTGGCCGGAGCAGACGGAAGATCTGAAGCGTTATTACCCGACCGATCTGCTCGTGACGGGCTACGATATTATTTATTTCTGGGTGGCGCGGATGATTTTCAGCGGGCTCGAATACACGGGGCAGATTCCGTTCAAAGACGTGCTGATTCACGGGCTCGTTCGCGACGCGGAAGGACGCAAAATGTCCAAGTCGCTCGGCAACGGCGTCGATCCGCTTGAGGTGATCGAGAAGTACGGCGCAGATGCCATGCGCTTTATGATTTCCACCGGCTCCACGCCGGGACAGGATCTCCGCTTCCGCTGGGAGAAGGTCGAGCAGGCGCGCAACTTTGCCAATAAAATTTGGAACGCTTCGCGCTTCGTCCTGATGAACCTGGGCGATTTCCAAGCATCGGATATCGATTTGAGCGGCGAGCTCGGTACGGCCGACCGCTGGATTTTGCACCGCCTGAACGAAACCGTCCGCGAAGTCACCCGACTGATCGATGCGTACGAATTCGGCGAAACCGGCCGTCTGTTGTACAACTTCATTTGGGACGATCTGTGCGACTGGTATATCGAATTCAGCAAGCTGTCCTTGTACGGCACCGACGAAACGGCGAAGAAAACGGCAAAATCCGTTCTGGCCTACGTTCTGGACCGTACCCAGCGCTTAATTCATCCGTTCATGCCGTTTATCAGCGAGGAAATTTGGCAGCATCTGCCTCATGAAGGCGAGACGATCACGCTGGCGGCCTGGCCGACCTTCGAGGCGCGCTTTGAAGCGGCGGATGCGGTGCGCGAGATGGAGCTGCTGATGGACATTATCCGGACGGTGCGCAATATTCGGGCGGAAGTGAACGTGCCGATGAGCAAAAAGGTCGAGCTGCTCGTGAAGCCGGCGGGCGAAGAAGCGCTGGCTATTCTGAAGCGCAATGAAGAATACGTGCGGCGTTTCTGCAATACATCAGCGCTTTCCATCGAGCTTGGTCTCGCAACGCCTGAAAAAGCGATGACAGGCATCGTAACCGGGGCAGAGCTGTTCTTGCCGCTTGCGGGGCTGATCGACATTGCCCAGGAAATAGCGCGTCTGGAAAAAGAGCTTGCCACGCTGCACGGCGAAGTGGACCGGATCGAGAAAAAGCTGGCCAACCAAGGCTTCGTTGCCAAAGCGCCGGCCAAAGTCATCGACGAGGAGAAAGCCAAGCTCGCCGATTATGCGGACAAACGGGATAAAGTGTCGGCCCGGCTGGCCGAACTGAGAGGATGAGCCATCATGAGCGAAGCACAGCTAAGCGTTAACGAAGGGCCGTTTCGGACGGCCCGGGAAGCGATCGACTGGGTTGTCCGGTTTATTCCTCTGGCGGGAATTAAACCGGGGCTGGAACGGATGGAGCGGCTTATGGAGCTGCTCGACCATCCTCACCGGCGTCTCAAGTTTATTCATGTCGCGGGTACGAACGGCAAGGGATCGGTTTGCGCCTATTTGACCGAAGTGATCCGCGGATGCGGCTACGACGTCGGGACGTTTACCTCGCCTTACATTGAAAGCTACAACGAGCGCATCCGTCTTAACGGGGTCAATATCGCGGACGAAGACCTGCTGAAGGTGATCAATAAAATCAAGCCGCTCGTCGATCAGGTTGCGCAGGAGTTTGGTCAGCCATCGATGTTCGAGATTTCGACCGTGATCGCGATCGAATATTTTGCCCGCACCGCTTATCCCGACTTCGTCGTCTGGGAAACGGGGCTCGGCGGACGGTTGGATTCGACGAATATCGTGACGCCGCTTGTCTCCGTCATTACGAACATCGGTCATGACCATATGGATTTTCTCGGCGATACGCTGGAGAAAATCGCGGCCGAGAAAGCGGGCATTATCAAAGCCGGCGTTCCGGTCGTAAGCGCCGTGGAGCAACCGGAGGTCGTCCGGATCGTCGAGGAAACGGCAAAAGCCAAGAACAGCACGCTTTATTTGCTAGGCCGGGAATTCCGTTACGAAACGATCTCGGTTAAGGAAAACGAGCAGACGTTTCGGTTTAGCGGCACGTTCCGGGACATTCCGGACGTCGCCATCTCCATGAACGGTCCGCATCAGTTGAAAAACGCGGCGGTAGCGCTAATGACGCTCGAGGTGCTGCGGCAATATTATGCGCTGATCGTGGAAGACGAGGATTTGCTTCGTGCCATGAAAGCGGCGCAGTGGCCCGGGCGCCTGGAGATGGTATCGCAGGAGCCGCGCATTTTGATCGACGGCGCGCACAACCCCGAGGGGGCCGAGTCGCTTGCCGCGGCGCTGAAGGAAACCTATTCGTACAATAGGCTCCATTTTATGATGGGAATGCTGACGAACAAGAATCATACGGGCTATTTGAGGCATATACTACCAATAGTGGATACGCTTATCCTAACCGAGCCGAATTGGCTGAAAAAGGCCGCTGCCGAAGATCTGGCCGGACTGGCCAAATCGCTTCTGGCGGAGTGCGGGAGGCACGACGTGGAAGTGATCGTGGAACCCGATTGGAAGACGGGCCTGGAGCGGCTTAAGCGCCTGACGGCACAGGACGACCTGGCTGTCGTCTCCGGCACGTTATATTTAATAGGGGACGTCCGTTCCTGGATCAAGCATCAATCCGATTCTGAAAAAGGCTGGTGAACGCAGGCGTGAATACATCGGAGCATATCCATTTTATCGGCATCGGCGGGTACGGCATGAGTGCCATTGCCAAGGTGATGCTGGAAATGGGCTACCAAGTTTCGGGATCCGATTTGGCGCAGCAGGAGCTGACGGAGAAGCTTGCGGCCAAAGGGGCGCAAGTGTTCATCGGGCATGAGGCGCAAAATGTGAAAGGCGCGGACGTCGTCGTATATTCCACGGCTTTGGCCAAGGATAATGTCGAAATGGTGGCGGCGGAGGAACTGAACATTCCGATTCTGCACCGTTCGCAAATGCTGGCGAGACTGATGAACGCCAAAAAAGGCATCGCGGTTGCGGGTGCGCACGGAAAGACGACCACGTCGTCGATGATTGCGCTTGTACTGGAGCGATGCGGCCTGGACCCGACCTTCATCATCGGCGGGGAAATCATGAACGTGGGAAGCAACGCCAAGGCGGGTAAAGGCGATTGGGTCGTCGCGGAAGCGGACGAGAGTGACGGTTCGTTTTTGCAGTACCAGCCTGCCATCGCCTTGGTGAATAATATTGAAGCAGATCATTTGGAAAACTACGACGGCAATTTTGAAAATTTGAAAAAAGCCTATGCGCAGTTTTTGAGCCAGGTGAAAGAGGACGGCAAGGCCGTCGTTTGCTTGGACGACCAATACTTGAAAGAAATGATCTCCAGCGTGAACAGCGAGGTCCTCACGTATGCGATTGAAGCGGAAGCGGATTTTACGGCACGGAACATCGTGCTGGGCGACCGTAAAGTATCCTTCGATGTCATGCGCGGCGCCGAGGCGCTCGGAACGATTCATCTGTCCGTACCGGGCAAGCACAACGTCTACAATGCGCTCGCTACGCTGATTACTTGCATGGAAGCGGGGCTGTCCTTCGACCGGATCGCGGAAGCGATTACCGAGTTTCGGGGGGCCAAGCGACGGTTTCAGGTGCTTGGAGAAGTCAACGGTATTCTGGTGATCGATGATTACGCGCACCATCCGACAGAAATCGAAGCGACGATTCAAGCGGCCAAAGCGACCGGCAAACGGATTGTCGCCGTCTTTCAGCCTCAGCGTTACACGCGGACGTACTTTTTGTTCGAGCAGTTCAGCCGCGCGTTTCCAGAGGCGGACGAAGTGATCATTACCGACATCTATTCGCCGGCGGGCGAGAAGCAGATCGAAGGCATCGATTCGGCGAAGCTTGTAGAGCTGATTCGCCAGAACAGCAACGCCAACGTGCGCTACGTCCCGACCAAGGAGCAGGTGCAGACCTATTTGCTGAAGTCGGTGCGCCCCGGCGATTTGGTCATTACGATGGGCGCGGGAGACATATGGAAAGCGGCGGCCGGTCTTGCCGAGGCATTGACGGAACGCTTAGCTTAGCAGTACGAAACGATAAACCTCCGGAAAGCCGTTCTTATTGAGCGGCGAAGCCGGGGGTTTTTTGCATGGAACCGCGCTGCCGCTTACGTTCCGGAAGGGAAGGGGGTAGCGGGCTCAACGTCTCCCTTCGTGAGATGGCTGTCCGCTTTCACGGTTCTATTTGCGGACCGACTCTCATAGTCTAGTAATACGAATATGGGACAAGGGAGAGTTGGCGCAATGAACAAGACCAAGATGACGTTTCGTTTCCACAAGGACGAGCAGCGGCAAATACGGCAGGAGACGGGGAGCGGACCGCAGGTTATCCCCCTTCGCTCGGAAGAATATACCGTCGTGGAGCAGCGGGCTGACGAGACCCGCGAGGAGCCGGACAAGCCGACGGGGGAAAACGGAAAAATAAGAGGACCGCTGTGGACCGGACCCGCGCTTAACGAATACACGACCGATTTCGGCGGTTGGCAGAGCTCCTTTGAGACAGAGACGCACCGTGTAGAACAATTGATTCGCGAATCGGGCGGCGGCCGGTCGTTCGATCCGGAAACGGGTTACGTCGAGCGGCCGGAACTGACCGGCGGCAATGAGCGAACGCATCGGCCTTACGCCCGGGAGGAATCGGCCTATTTCAGGAGAACCCCGGGCAACGGCTCTTGGCTACGAATTGCCGCTTCCGTCGCCGGGGCGGTTGTAACGGGCGTTGCGTTCGGTTTTCTGGTCTTGTCGATGTTTTCGGGCGGGGCGGACACCGGCAAAACAACGTCTCCGGGCCCCACGGCGACAGCCCAGCAAGGCACGAAGGGGGCGGGGGCCGGCGGGACGGCTTCCACAGGAGAGACGGCCGGTAAAACGGGAGACGCTGCGGCCAAGCCCGGCGGTGCGAATTCGGCAGCTCCGGCGAGCAGTTCCGCGATTGGAGTGGCGGTGCAGATCCCGGCGAAATCGTATGCCGTTCTGCAAGGCGGGGTATTCAGCAGCGCGCAGGGAGCGGAGGCCGCGGCAGCGGATTTTCGCAAGAAAGGGCTGGCGGGAGCCGTGGAGGCGGGAGACAAGCACCCGGTCTATGTAGGAATGGCGGGAACCCGGGACGAAGCGTTAGGGTTGTCGCAAGCTTATCAGCAAAAAAACATCGAGGTGATTGTGAAGACACTCGATTTGCCTGCCGTAACGAAAGTCCAATGGAACGGCAAGCAAGCGGATGTGTTTTCCAATTATATCGCGCAAGGGGATAAGCTTGTGAGGCTCATTACAGCGCAAACGACCGTTCATGCTGCAGACGTCAAGCCGGAACCGCTTGACGACAAAGCGCTGCAGTCGATCAAGACGACGCATCAAAGCTGGTCCCAGATGGCTTCTGCCGTCAGCGACGGCCTGGGCGAAGCCGGGAAGAAGGCACTGCCTAAAATGAACAATTCCTTGAATACGGCCGTCGCATCGCTAGAGGAATACAAGAAGAATCCGTCTTCGGCGTTCCTGTGGCAAGCGCAAACGGCTGCGATGCAGTACGTCGTGGCGGAAAAGGAATTGCTTAAAGCGGTTGCGCTTTCTTAACCCGCAAACGGACATCCGGTACGGGGACGCACGAAAAGAGCCGTCCGAACGCGTTTCGGTTCGGACGGCTTTGCCGTTGGGTACTGAGGACTTGCTCACCTGCCGGCTGAGGTCCGGCCGGAAGATGGCGGTTCAGGAGCAGCTTTCTTCGGCGTTTTGGCATCCGCCGTGTACCGGTCCATCAGCGCGGCGGCTTCCGCACGCGTGATGAGCCTTTCCGGCTCGAAGCGCTCCGCCGTCACGCCGTGGATCCAGCCGGCCCGCTTGAGGCCGGCGATCGCCTCCGCGGCCCAGAAGCCGGCCTTCACGTCCCGGAACGGCGGCAGCGCGTCCGGAACCTGCGGCGCCTTCGCCAGCCGCTGAAACAT
>NZ_BILX01000100.1 GCF_004000785.1 Paenibacillus ehimensis NBRC 15659
GGCCGCCGTTGCGGCCAACCGTTCCCGGGTGCCGATCTCGCTTCATCTGGACCATTGTACGGACTTTGCAACGATCGTGCAGTGCATTCGGGCCGGATACACGTCGGTGATGATCGACGCCTCGATGTTGCCTTTCGAAGACAACGTGCGTTTGACGAAGCAGGTCGTGGAAGTGGCGCGCGCTGCCGGGGTCAACGTCGAAGCCGAGCTCGGCAAAGTGGGCGGAGTGGAGGACGATATCGTCGTGGCCGAACACGAAGCGCTGATGGCCGACCCGCAGGAGTGCGCCGAGTTCGTCGAGCGGACCGGCGTTCATACGCTGGCGCCTGCGATCGGTACGGCTCACGGCATTTACAAAGGCGAGCCGAAGATTGATTTTGACCGCATCCGGCGCATTGCCGACCTCGTCCCGCTGCCGCTCGTGCTGCACGGCGGCTCCGGCATTCCGGAGGAGCAGGTGAAGCGCTGCGTCTCGCTTGGCATGGCCAAAATGAACATCGCCACCGAGATCCGCATCGTCTTCTCCGACGCGATCAAAGCCGTGTTCGCGGACAATCCGCAGGAGAACGACCCGCGCAAATATATGATTCCGGCCAAGAAGGCCGTAAAAGAAGCGGCAATTGAAAAAATGCGGATGGTCGGCTGCATCGGCAAAGCCGGAGACCTGCGATGATCGTCACCGTCACCTTGAACGCGGCCATCGACAAGACGTATCATTTGCCTGCGCTGGCCGCAGGTCAAGTCTCCCGGGTGGACCGCGTGTATGCGGAGCCGGGAGGCAAAGGGATCAATGTCGCCCGCGTCATCGCGCAGCAAGGCGTTCCCGTGCTGGCGACCGGATTTGCCGGCGGCAGCAACGGCGATTTTATCGAACGCGGCTTGACGCGGCAGGGCATTGCGCACGACTTCGTGAAGATCGAGGGCGAATCCCGTATCTGCCTGAACATTATGGATCAAGACGGCGTGTCGACGGAACTGCTGGAGCCGGGACCGACGATCGCCGGCCAAGAAATGGAAGCGATGCGGCAAAAGCTTGCGCTGCTTGCCGCACGGGCGAAGGTTGTCGCTTTCAGCGGCTCGCTTCCGGCCGGCGTGCCCAAGTCCTTTTATGCGGAATTGATCGGGAGCGCTCAAAGTCGGGGCGCCGTCGTATTTTTGGATACGAGCGGGGAAGCGCTGCTGCGGGGCGCAGAAGCGAAGCCTTACTTCATCAAGCCAAACGAGGATGAAGTGGCGCAATGGCTCGGCCATTCGATCAAGGACGCACACGCGTTAAAGCAAGGCTTGCTGCGGCTGAACGAGGCGGGTGTTCCTTGCATCAGCGTATCGATGGGAGCACAAGGCTCGCTGGCCGCTTTTCACGGCGTCTGCTTCCGGGTATACGCCCCGAAAGTCGAGGCGGTGAATGCGGTCGGCTGCGGCGACGCTTACGTGGCCGGCATGGCCATCGGTACAGCTCAAGGGCTTCCCGTCGAGGAGTGCCTCCGACTGGCCACCGCTTCCGGGACGGCCAATGCGTTGACGCCTCGGGCGGGCTACGTCGAGCACGAGGACGTTAAGCGGCTGCTCGGCGAAGTCGTCGTGGAGCGAGTTGACGGGTAGCGGCAGCACGTTCATAAAAAGGGCAGGACCGACATCGATCGGCCTGCCCTTTAGTATGCGCGGGAGTCACTTCGTGGCTCCTTTTTTATATGGTCAATCAACTCAAGGATGAACAACCTGTTACTTCGAGGCAGAATAAAGTTGGTCCAACCAGTAAATTCCTGTCGGCTGCCGATCTTTATCCTCTGCCTCGACCAGACTGACGCTCGGGCTGAGGCTTAAGCTTTGCAGCGAATCGCCGCCGGCCCGGCCTTCGATTTCGGTGATGTGGAATTTCACGAACCTGGGGTTGTCTTCGAGCAGCGACAAGTCTTTGATGTCGTCACCAAACCAGGTCACCGTATATTCCTTCCCGTCCGCCGTCGTTCCGATGGCATAAACCTGGGAGATTTTTAGCTTATATTGCTCGGCCAGTTTTTTCGGATCCAGGTTGGTGGCTTTCTTAAAGGTAGCGGCAAATCGCCACATGCTTTGCTCCGACAAGCTTTGCACCCGCTGCGCTGCGCCCTTCCGGTATTGCTCCAATGTTTCCTTAGAGTAAATGTTCGGATATTCGCCTTTGACTTTTTTAATGTTTTTTTCATCCGAATGGGATGGAAAAGAAGCAGAGAGCTCGGCCGGAGCCACCTTGAAATTCGGGTTTGTCTCGCTGACCTGCTTCCACTCGATCCGGGCGAGCTGATCCTTGGTATCGGACAAATCGTTGATTGTGCCTCCGGGCTGGCCGAATCTTTGCAGCGAGTGCAGGGTCAGGCTCGGCTTATCGCTGCCTTCCCGAGAGCTCCACCCTGTGTATAACGTGTACGATTTGTCCGGATTCAGCCGGTCTCCGCCCAGAATCGAAACGATGATTTCGTCTCCCGCATCCTCTCCTCCGGTATTCAGATCGACCTTTACCCCAGGCAGACTGGTCATGATGACCTTGGGCTTCAAAGCATCGGAGGCATCGGTTTGAAAAGCCAGAGCGGGAATGTTGCGGAAAATGCTCTGTCTTTGAAACGCTTGGATCTGTTCTTTGGTCCACTCGGGGCGAACCATTGTCGTCAAGAAGTCCTTCCCCACTTTATAGGCTTCCAGTTTTGCTTTGGCCGGCAAATCCGCGTTCGCCGCCTTGGAATTCGTGAATTCGCTCTGGTAAGCGAAGGCCCCGGTGCATAAGAAAAGCTGCATGGCCAATGCCGCCGAGATGACGGTTCGTTTCTTCATCTTCTTGGAGTACCTCCCGAATTTGTTTTTGTCCATGGAAAAAAGACCATTAACTGTCAACCTGTTTCTTAAGACGCAGCCGAGGCTCAAAAAGTTTCAAGCTTTAGGTTCATTTTTGTAAAATTTTCATTATGCCATCGGAAGATATGCGTACTTCTCCGTAATAAATGATAAGCCAATTCCGTCCCCGACTGCCTATAGTCGGAATATATCCGTACGCGAAACAGGAGGGCGGTTTACTCATGAGTCTGTTAACCCGGGACGAGGTTTCGTTTTATGCCGAGAACGGCTATCTGCTTCACCGCAAGCAGTTGTTTTCCAAAGAGAAGCTGGAGGAGCTGACGTCTATCTTCGAGGAGCAGCTGGCGCAAAAGGGGAGCAAGCTGACCGACGAGCTGGATACGCCTCATTTCCGCGAGGAGCGGCTGTTGAAGTTTTTGAAATCGTGCTTGCCCCCCGCTGGCCGCAAGCGACCTGCCGGTGACGGAGGTGTGCCACGCTTCCGTCTTCAATACGCTGACGCATTTCGAACGGGCCTTCAAGAAAAGGTTCGGCTGTCCGCCCTCCGGCTTGCGCAAAGGCAGCCTGCATTGACGCTCGCTACGATGGTCCGCAAATAAAAACAAATGCCTAAATGAATTCTAACATTTATCTAATAATGATCTGGTACCATCATTATCATAAGGAGTCGGGAGATTTCCTGGATAAGGATGGTGTATATGGGAAACGCAAACCGAACGACGCCGGAAGCCGCTCATCATATTCCGCAGTTTTTGTCGGATGAAAACATGGAACGGCTTACGCAGATCATGTACCCGAAACAAGCGGCAGAGGGGAACTATTTGTTTTGGGAAGGGGATACGGCGGATCGGCTGTACTATGTTCACGGGGGTACGGTGAAGCTGAGCAAAACGACGGAGGACGGCAAAGCGTTCATTCTGCAAGTGGCGCAGCCTGGCGATCTGTTCGGCGAGTTCGGAAGCGGCGAACCGCAATCTTACGGATATGACGGCATCGTGATGGAGGACGCGTCGCTTGGCGTCATTCTGCTTAAAGACTTGGAAGTCCTCATCTGGAGGCACGGCGATATGGCGCTGCAGCTATTCAAATGGATGGGCCAGATGCAGCAATTTATGCAGTCCAAATTCCGGGATTTGCTGCTGTTCGGCAAGAATGGCGCGCTCGCATCCACCTTGATCCGCCTGACCAACTCTTACGGCGAAAAGGACGAACGGGGGATTCGTATCACAATCAAGTTGACGCATACCGATCTGGCGAACATGATCGGTTCGACCCGGGAGGGAGTCAATCGGATGCTTAGCGAATATAAAGCAGCCGGGGCCATTGAATTAGAGGGCGGAAGATTCGTGGTCACCAATTTGCCTTTCTTCCAGGCGATGGTCCGCTGCGCGGAGTGTCCGCTCGGCGTATGCCGGATCTGACGCAGGGGAGAGGCCTGTGACGGGCGAATAGGCGGCTTGCGTGTTGGAGCACACTAAAACGGCGTGTGACTTCATCGGTAGAGTAAGGATGATGGATGTTGAGAGTATCCTTTTTTCTCCTGATCCTTTTGATCGGCGCTTGGCCGGCAGGAGGCGCACTCGGCGCGGCCCCTGCACCTCCGGCAGAGACGTCGCCTCCGGCCGGTCTGGAGGAGGAAGGCGTATATTTATTAATCGATAAATCGTCAAATCAGTTGAGCGTCATGGTGAACGGGAGGGCGGCATACCGCTTTGCCGTTGCGACAGGACGGACGGGAAGCCTGACGCCGACAGGGACGTTTCATATCGTGACCAAAATCGTGAAGCCGTGGTACGTGCGAAAGCAAATTCCCGGAGGGGATCCGCGAAATCCGCTGGGGACCCGGTGGATGGGAATCAATGTTCCGGGCTCGGGAGGGTACCGTTACGGCATTCACGGAACGAACCGTCCCTATTCGATCGGCAGCAGCGCTTCGTCGGGCTGCGTCCGTATGCACAATAAAGACGTCGAGTGGCTGTACCGCCACATCCCGCTCGGTACGGTGGTCGTTATCCGGGATTGAACCGGCCGGCCAACTTTTTTAAAGGAATTGAATAAAAAGGTCGCGGGCGGCACATGCTACAATCAACGGTGAAAAGAGAGGTGTGGTTCCGTTGAACAGTTCAACGAGAAATACCGGGGATATTGCTTCCGAATCGAGATAGAAGCGGAGGGATGTGCCAAAGACACGTTAGAGTAGTACACGTACTGCGATCGTGAATGAGGTAAGACCCGAGCTTTAGGCGAGGTTCAAGGCAAAAGACCAAAATCGTTCACCGTTGGAAAGGACTCCGCAAGGGGTCCTTTTTCCGGTTTTCCATCCGATGGATCGCGCGGATTTTTCCGTTGCTCCATGGCTGTACGTTACGTTTGCAGCAGCGCTTGCATTTACTAAAGCAGAAACAAAAAACACCTGACGGCTAACCGCCAACGGCCGCTTCAGGCATACCGCCGTCCTCCTGACATACCAAAAAGCTTCCCGCCCTTAAGGCACGGAAGCTTTTTGTCATACCGTCTGCCCGAACAACCGGCTGAAGGACTTGCGCTATACCTTCGTCCGCCGGCCCATCAGCAGCGTGACTACGAACAAGATCAGGAAAATAATGAACAATACTTTGGCGACTCCCGCCGCTGCGCTGGCAATGCCGAAAAATCCGAAAATACCGGCGATCACGGCAACGACGAGAAAAACTAACGACCAGTATAGCATGGATGTTCGCCTCCTTTGTCCAGCGGACCGTAAGTCCGTTTCTCGTTTCATGCTTTCCTTACCCGGCTCGTCTCCGCCTGAATCAACGCCGGTTTCGGCTGCAGGGGAAGGGGTTAATGAGGAAGCAAGAACGCTTGCCGGAATGGAGGAAGCTTTATGGACCAGCGTACCGTTCGGTTTCCAAACGCCAGATGGTCATGGACGTTGATGACAACCTGCGAGGACGCCGGGATTCCCCGGGTTCGCTCCGGGGGGAATACGAAGCTGCTGCAAGGATTTATCGTCTATTCGCTGCATCCCGAGAACGGCCAGCAAAAAATGTTTTACCGGGTCGACGAATCAGAGCTGTTGACCCTTCAAGAAGGGCTCTATCCGTTTGACGACGAACAGGAGAAGCATATACTCTCATGCATGGATCGATGCCGGACGGCGCTGCAGGGGTTCTGCATGCTGATCGGGGAAGTGGCGCTGACCTTTTTGTCGCAGATGGAAGAGCTGGAATGGAAGCTGGAGGAGCTGGAGGGCCGGATGAAACGCAGCAACGATTCAAAGGTGCTGGATGAAATTATGGACCTTCAGTATGAAGTGCTGGATTGGCACCGCATTCTTCAGCCGCTCGAAGAGTTTCACGCAGCCGCCAAAGGGTGGGCGGAAGACAGCCCCTGCCACGAGTACGACAATAACGAATTGCTGCTCCAAAGGCTGCATTCCCGGCTGAACCGCTATCGCACGGAGCTGGACATCCTGCTGAATATCGACAACAATATCGCGACCTACCGGGGCAACGAAATTATGAAGACGCTCACCGTCTTTTCCGTCATCTGCACCCCGGCTACCGTATTCGGCTCCATCTGGGGCATGAATTTCAAGCATATGCCGGAGCTGGAGCTGCCGTTCGGCTATGCGCTTGCCATCTCCGCCATTGTCCTGCTGACCTTGGCCGTATACTTCTGGATGCATTGGAAAGGCTGGACCGGCGATTTGTTGAAAGGGAAGAACAAAGATTCCAACATTGTCTGACGAACGCGAAAGACGGCCCCTGCGCTGCGCAGAAGGCCGGCTCTTAGTATGGATCGAATAACAAGAAATTAGGCCGCAGGGTCCGGCTTGCCGAGAAACTTCCAGAATACGCCGCCGAGCAGATCCTCGATATCGCGGCGAATCTCCTCTTCCTCCAGCCGCCAGCCGGCGTCGAACAGATCGCCGTATTTGTCGCAGAGCACTTTGCCGATAATCGCGCGCGAGTGGTCCCATTTGTACAAGAGCTGGTCCAGAATACGGCAATCCGAGTGCTGCGGAATGACGCTGCCGCCAAGCAGCTCAAGCCGCATCCGCGTAATCTCCTCGATCAAACTGGGGTTATTCAGGAACCACCAGCAGCCGAATACGAGCAGGTTGCGGTTTTTCCGCGCGGTAACGGCCAGCTCGTGCTGGTTTTCCCGGGACAGCATCGTGACCAGAAATTTCACGTCCTGATATTTGCTGACGATCCGCTCGACCGCGCCGATGTCGCTTTTGCCAAGGCTGTCGCCCGCATCTTTCAAAGAAGGGTTCACTTTGCGCTTCACGCCGATCATCATCGCAAACGGAATTCCCGCTTCCCGAGCCACCGGTACGATACACTCGTCGATGATGCGGACACGGACGGAATCTTCCGGATACGCAAAATCGTTCGGCAGCGAAACGGCCATATACAGCGGATTCATCCGGGCAATCCAATCCTTCAGGAAGCGGCGGATTTCGGCGAGCGTGACGCCGGACAAGTCCGCGCTGACCTCGTAGCCCTGCTCTTTGAGCTTGCTCCAGGAGCTGTCCCACAAGTTAAGCAGCGGATCGACTCGCAGCGCGGCCAGGAAGCGGGGATCCTGCTCTGCGCCGGAATCCCATTTCCCGCGCTCGTAAGCATCGAACGGATCGTTGGTCATTACGACCGTTTTCACGTTCGCCAGCTTCAAAATGCGGTCGATATAGTCGCCGGCGCTGATGCTGCGAAAATACGCGCGGTACTCCTCCAGGTCGCGCTTCGACAGATCGAAGCCGAGCCGGTTCAATACCGTGACGACGCCGCGGCACGCTTCGCTGTAAGGCGAATGGTCGATAAACAGCGTCTGCCAGATCAAATCGGCCTGCTCCCGTTTAGACAGCTGCCAGAAAGCGTCGTAAGACAAATCCGGACGGAAGCGGAACGTTTCGGCGATCAGATAATGGTACGTCAGCAGCTCGTCTACTCCCCACAGCAGCAGGTCTCCGAACGATTCGGCAAACAGGTGGGTATGAATATCGGTGACCGGGGTGGTGCGCACCGTTTCGGTCACAAAGGCGTTCAACTGCTCCTTGGTTGCAATCGTCATGATATCGGTAATCCTCCCGAAAATCGATTAAATGTTCACGTGAACAATGGGTTTATTATAGCACTTATTTTAACTTTAGGATAGAGATGGGCTGTTGTCCGTGCCATTTATTTTCACCGGGCATAGCATGAAGGGACGATTGCAAACCATTCGGATAGGGGCGATGCCGATGGGATTGTTCACTTCCTTGCTGCTCATTCTGGTCTTATTTATATTGCTGCTGATCGTTTTGATGGTCCTGATCTGATGCAGACCGCTGCCCATGCAAACCGGCACGGCTATACAAAGCGCAGCAAAACAGCCCGGAAACCGTTGGATAGAACGGATCGGGCTGTTTTTTGTCATGCATTAAAACCCTTTATACTGGGGTTCCTCGTTTTCGAGCTGCTGCACGCGCGCGCTGACTTGGTCAACGATTTGCTGGGTTTGCTGCGCGCAGTTTGTGAACAGCGTCTTGGCCTCTTGATTTTGCGTGCTCAGCGCGAACGTTTCCAGACTGGCTTGGGCGCTTTTCAGCGAAGCCAGCGTCGTTTTCACTTGGTTTGCCACGGTCATCATTCTCACCTCCACAAACGATAATGTGCGCGATTGGGAAGAAGCTGATGAATGTCAATAACTACCTGCAAATAACAACGCTTCTTTCGGCGAATAATGTACTTGTCAAAGCCGCCCCGTTAAGGAAGTTTGGACAACACCTGAAGGAGGGAGACTTTTGGCCGAATGGGTACAGATTATTATCCGGTCGCTGTTTACCATTGCCATCTTGTTTTTAATGACCCGCATTCTTGGAAAGAAGCAAATTTCGCAGCTCACCTTCTTTGAATACATAACAGGCATTGTGCTCGGTGATTTGGCAGGCTTCATGTCCACCGATATCAACGCTTTTTTTATTCACGGCTTCGTTGCGATTCTCGTCTGGTTTACGGTTCCGCTCACGCTTGAGCTGCTGACGCTGAAAAGCAAGTGGATGCGGGACTGGTTCGAGGGAAAAGGAACGATCTTCATCCAGGAAGGCAAAATTCTCGAGGATAATTTGAAAAAAGAGCGGTACACCGCCGACGAATTGCTCGAACAGCTGCGGGCCAAAAACGTCTTCCGGGTAGCGGATGTGGAATTTGCCGTTCTGGAAGCCAGCGGGGATCTGAGCGTGCTGCTTAAAAAGGAAAATCAGCCGGTCACGCCGGCCCAACTGGGGATTACGACGGTGCGGGAAAGAGAGCCGCAAACGGTCATTATCGACGGCAACCTGATGGACGAGCCGCTGGCCACGGCCGGATTAAGCCGGGAATGGCTTTTTACGGAGTTGGAGAAAATAGGCGTAACCTTGGAGAACGTCTTTATCGGCCAGGTGGACTCGTCCGGTCAATTGACCGTCGATTTATTCGACGACAAGCTCCAAGTGCCCGAACCTGCGCAAAAGCCGCTGCTGCTTGCAACGCTGAAGAAGTGCGAAGCGGATTTGGCGCTGTATTCTCTCGCCGTCGATAACCGGGGCGCCAAGCGCATGTACGAAAGGTGCTCGGAGCAAACCAACCGCATCTTGAAGCAGATCGAGCCTCTGCTGAAGACATAACAACATCAGGAGGAACAGCGAGCATGAGCACAAAGTCCAAAATGAAAAAGTTGACCTGGACTCAACAGGAATACCAGGAGTTCGCCAAAAAGAGAGAGCCGGCGCGTCCGGTGCTCAAAAACTGCTTTCGCGCTTTTGTTGCCGGGGGGCTCATCTGCTTGATCGGGCAGTTCGTGGCGCAAGCGTTCATTTATTGGTTCGGCTTTACGGAAAAAACGGCCGGAGACCCGACGGTAGCCGTGATGATCTTCCTGTCCGTGGTGCTTACCTGCTTAGGCGTATACGACAAAATCGCCCAATGGGCAGGCGCCGGCTCGGCCGTTCCCGTAACCGGGTTTGCCAATTCGATGTGCTCCGCGGCCCTTGAGCATAAAAGCGAAGGCTACGTGCTGGGCGTAGGCGGCAACATGTTCAAGCTGGCAGGTCCGGTTATCGTCTACGGGACGGTATCCGCCTTTATTATCGGCATCATCCACTGGCTGTTCGGATTGGGGGTCAAATGAGATGCTGAAGGGAGCCCAAAGCTGGGAATTTAAAACGCGCCCGGTCATCCGGGGGACGGCAACGATCGTCGGGCCGGACGAAGGCAACGGGCCGCTCGGCAACGAGTTCGACATCGTGCACGCGGAGTCGACGCTTGGGCAGGACAGTTGGGAGAAGGCCGAGAAAAAGCTGCTGGAGGAAGCGGCGAAGCTGGCGATCGAAAATGCCGGGTTGACCAAGGAGCATATCCAGTTCTATGTCGGCGGCGATCTGCTCAACCAGATCATCAGCAACAGCTTTGCGGTCCGGACGATGCAAATCCCGTATCTCGGCATCTTCGGCGCCTGCTCGACTTCGATGGAGGGGCTTGCCGTCGCATCGCTGATCGTGGATTCCGGCTTCGGCCATCATGTGATGGCCGGCACCTGCAGCCATAACTCCACGGCGGAGAAGCAGTTCCGCTATCCGACGGAATACGGCTCGCAGAAGCCGCCGACCGCGCAGTATACGGTAACGGGCGCGGCATGTGCCGTTCTGGGGAACCACGGCCCGGGACCGGTGGTGACCGGGGCGACGATCGGCCGCGTCATCGACATGGGCATCAAGGACCCGTTCAATATGGGGGCCGCGATGGCCCCGGCGGCGGTCGATACGCTGCAGGCGCATTTTCGCGATTTTCAGCGGGAGCCGGGCTACTACGACTTGATCGTGACCGGCGATTTGGCGAAGGTCGGCTATGAGATCGCCTGCGAGCTGCTGGAGAAGCACAAGGTGCCGATCCACCAAACGACCTACAAGGACTGCGGCCTGATGGTGTACGACCGGGAGAAGCAGAACGTGCAGGCCGGCGGCAGCGGGTGCGCCTGCTCCGCTGTCGTCACCTACGGGCACATTTTGAAACGGGTGAAAAAGGGCGAGCTGAAGCGGGTGCTGGTTGTGGCGACGGGTGCTCTGCTGTCCCCGCTTTCCTTCCAGCAAGGGGAAAGCATTCCGTGCATCGCCCATGCGGTAGCGATCGAAAGCGAGGTGGTTTAGCCATGGATTGGATGCAGTTTGTTTGGGCTTTTGTCGTCGGCGGGGCGATCTGCGTGATCGGCCAGCTGCTGATCGACGTGATGCGGCTGACGCCGGCGCATACGATGAGCACGCTGGTCGTCGCGGGAGCGATTGTCGACGGCATTCCGATCGGCAGCAAAAGCCTGTACGACCGCTTTATCGAGTTTGCCGGGGCCGGGGCGACCGTGCCGATCACCAGCTTCGGCAATTCGCTCGTGCACGGTGCGGTAGCCGAGCTGAAATTGCACGGCGTGGTCGGCATCATTACCGGCATCTTCGAGGTGACGAGCGCAGGCGTTTCGGCGGCCATCATCTTTTCGTTTCTTGCGGCGCTCGTATTCAGGCCGCAGGGCTGAGCGGACCCATGTCATGGCCCGGCCCGTCCAAGCACGCCCCGGCAACATTCCGGGGCTTTTTTCTTTTTTTCAAAGAAATTCATAGGTTTTACACGTGTACTGCGTTTTTTGTATCCTGTACAATATAGAATAAACGTTTGCTTTTCATTGAGCGTTGATTTTTTGACAACTTTATTTCCCGTTCATACGTATATACTTTGTACGATAACATTTCGAGGAGGCCCGGACGATGGAAACGATGATACGAGAAGATATTCAAGCTTTGAAGCGCATACAAGCGAACTTGGCATCCTGCATCCTCGGCAAAACGGACGAGATTGTGCTGCTGATGACCGCCATGCTGGCAGGAGGCCATGTGCTGCTTGAGGACGTGCCGGGCACCGGCAAGACGGTGCTGATCAAAGCGCTTGCCAAATCGATCCGCGGCCAGTTTCGCCGTATTCAATGCAATCCCGACCTTCTTCCTACCGATATTACGGGCGTTTCGATCTACCATCCGAAGGACGAGGTGTTTATTTTCCGTCCCGGACCGATTATGACGCATATTTTGCTGGCGGACGAAATTAACCGGGCGACGACCAAGACGCAATCGGCGCTGCTCGAAGCGATGGAGGAGCGGCATGTGACGGTCGACGGGGAAACGTACGACCTGCCGAAGCCGTTCCTGCTGCTGGCCACGCAAAATCCGATTGACTTCGAGGGTACGTACATTTTGCCGGAAGCCCAGCTGGACCGGTTTATGATGAAGTTCAGCCTCGGCTACCCGGATGCGGAAACGGAAACGAAGATGATTTTGGCGCAAAGCGTCGTCCATCCGCTTGATGAGCTGGAGCCGGTCGTAGACAGCGAGCAGATTTTGGCGATTCAGAAGCAGGTCAAGCAGGTGCATCTCGATGAAGCGGTAGCCGCTTATTTGGTCGCCGTCACCCGTCTGACGCGCGAGCATGACTCGATCTATCTCGGAGCGAGTCCGCGGGCGACGCTTGCGCTCGTGCAGGCATCCAAAGCGCTAGCTTTAATTCAGGAGCGGGATTACGTCATCCCGGACGATATTAAATTTTTGGTGCCGTACGTGCTCGGCCACCGGATATTGCTGACGGCCGAAGCCCGGATGGAGGGGGCTACGGTGCAATCCGTTCTGCAATCGGTCGTGCAGCAGGTGAAGGTGCCGGTACGTTGGGAGAAGTGAGCATGATGAAACCTTCCTTCGCTCACAGGCTCCCGTCCAGGCCGCGGTTCGGCCGCAAATTTTGGGCGGTGGCGACGGCTTTTGCAGGAAGTCTCGGCTTCTTGCTGTTTCAAGGCGGCAAGCTGGCTTTAATGCTGTTCGTGATGATGACGATTTTGAGCGTATATTTGCTGCTCGGGCAGTGGAGCGGCATTAAGCGGACCCAAGGGGTACGCACGCTGTCGGGCGGCGATTATGGCTCTCTGCTGCCAGCCGGCAGCTCGCTCGGGATAACGATTCAACTGCAAATTCCGGGAATATGGCCGATCCCTTATTTGTTTATTAAGGACCGCTTGGTCCACAAAAGCGGGCGCGAGCTGACGTTCGAAGCGACGGTCGTGCCCGACTGGCGGCGGCGCGCGGAATGGGCATACCGGACGCCGGCCATGCGCCGGGGACGCTATACGTTCGGACAGACGGAATGCGTGACGGAGGACGTCTTCGGCTTATTCGAGCACAAGGGCGGTCTGGAGCTTCCCCAGAGCATCGCCGTGCTGCCGCAGACCGTGCCGATCCGGGAATGGCAGCAGTACAACCAAATGATAAAAGGAACGAGCCACCACTCGTCCACGACCCGGGCCGTCCGGGAGACGACGCAGATCAACGGGGTTCGCGAATATATTTACGGTGACCGCATCTCCCGCATTCACTGGAATGCGACCGCCAAGACCGGCACTTGGAAATCGAAGGAATTCGAGCGCGAATCGCTGCCCAAAACGTACTTGATTCTCGACCGGGCGGGGCAAGCCTACGGGGACCCCGAGCAGTTCGAATTGGCCGTATCCGTAGCCGCGTCCTTGTTTCAATACGGCTCGGAACGGGGGCTTGCGCTCGGGCTCGTCTCTACGGGCGCGGACGACGTCTATCTTGAGCCCAAGACCGGGCAAGCGCTGTATCAGACGGCGCAGCAGCATTTCATCGATGTGGAGGCCGACGGCGCCCATGACATCCGCCACGTGCTCAAAACCAAGGTGCATCAGCTGGTGCCCGGCAGCTTCGTTACGGTGATCAGCCCGATGTCCGGCGAACCGATGCTGCAGGTGCTTGCCTGGCTGAAGCAGCAGCAGATGAATCCTTGCCATCTCTGGATCGGCGCTCCCCGAGGCAAAGAGGTCTGGGTCAAAGATTTGCATGCGCGGGGCGTTCCCTGTTATGCGGTAAGGCAGCTGTCGGAGCTGCCCGGGCTGTTGGGAGGTCGGAAGGGATGAAGCAGCAGCGAATGTGGCTTGGGCGTCTGCTGTGGGACGATTGGCCGCACCGCTTGTCGGTGCTGTTGTCCGGCTTGATTTTGCTCCAGTTCGTGTTCTGGTTCGCCAAAGAAGACGGCCTCTGGCTTCCGGAGACGGTCGTCATCGTGAAGCTGACCCTACTGGCCGTTTTCGTGTTCGAGCATGCGACGCGGCTGCATTGGATCGTTCGCGGCCTATTGCAGCTTGTCTCCGTCGTGGTTATCAACGTGCTCGTGCTCGAACGGTTTGGAGTGATCGAGCCGATGAAGGCGTCCAGCTTTTTGAGTTCGAAGCTGTTCTTGAACCTGTACGAGCTTACGCCGTATTTGTGGTTCGGCATGGGCGCCTGGGTCGTTTACGTGACCGTCATTTGGTGGGTCGAGGTCAAGTGGCGGGTATATATCCTGCTGGTGGCCAGCGTGCTTGCGCTCTGCATCCGCGATTCGTTCTCGTCCATCTTTCTGTGGCCTCAGGTGGCCGTTATCGTCGGCTGCGGGCTGCTGCTGCTTATTCTTAATCATTTCGCGCAGCTGCGGCGCAAAGACCCGGCCGCTTGGCGGCATTTGGCGGAATACCCTGCTTCCATCGCCATAACGGTCGCCTCATTGATCGGGGTGACGGTGCTGGCCGGATCGCTTATGCCCGAGGTCGGTCCGATGCTGACCGACCCGTATACCGCTTGGCGCGCATCCCGGGGGGAGCCGATGGCCTTCACGACGGGGAAAGGCGTTCAAGTGCCCCCCAGCGAGGCGATGGATACCTCGTCGGGCTACAGCCGGAGCGATGCGAATCTGGGAGGCGGCTTCCGGTTCGACTATACGCCGGTCATGAAGGTGGAAACGAATCACCGCGCTTATTGGCGGGGCGAGACGCGCTCGCATTATACCGGCAAAGGCTGGGAGGAAAGCGACAGCGAACGGCGCGGTCCGTGGAACGCGATCAGGCCCGAAGCTCCGCTTCCGGCGGACGTCCGGTTAGCCGGCTCCAAGGCGAATACCGTGGAGGTGAAGCAAACCGTCACGCTGCTGTCGGAGCAGCAGTATCCCGTATTGTTCGGGGCTTATTCCATCCAGAAAGTAATGGGGCTGAACGGCGCCAAAAACGGCTTCCAGCCGCTGCAATGGTCGGCTTCGCAATCCGAGATCCGCTACAGCGAGCGCCAACCGTATCCGCAAACGTATACGCTCGTTTCGCAAATGCCGGTTGTGAACGAAGAAGCGCTGCGGAAGCTGCCTCTTGCGCCGCTGAGGCAGGACATGGCGGAATTCGTCCAGCTGCCGGGCAGCGTGCCGGAGCGGGTCCGCAAGCTGGCCGCGGATCTGACGAAGGATGCGGCCAGCCCGTACGACAAAGCGAAGAAGCTGGAGCGGTACTTGCAGACGAGCTTTCCATATACGAACAAACCCGACCTCAGCAAGGGCCAAAGCCGGGATTTTGTGGACCGGTTCCTGTTTGAGATTAAAGAAGGCTATTGCGATTATTACTCTACCGCGATGGTCGTTCTGTCCCGCTCGATCGGGCTGCCGGCGCGCTGGGTCAAAGGCTATGCGTCAGGGACGCCGGAATTCCAGCCGCAGGAGCTGCAGGGCTTTGCCCCCAACGAGCTGCTGATGGATCCGGATGGCGGCGGGGTCTACACGGTACGCAACTCCGACGCCCACTCCTGGGTCGAGGTTTATTTCGACGGCTACGGATGGCTCCCGTTCGAGCCGACGGCAGGCTTCGCGATGCCGCGCGCCGTTCTGCTGGAAGAAACGACGGCTGCGCCGGTGGAACCTCAATCTGCGCCGCAGCCTGAGCAGAAGCCGCAAGAGCCGGCCGTCGAAACGCATCATGTGGCAGGATGGACCATCGCTGCCGCCGTGATCGCCGTCGCTGCACTCCTTGCCTGGAAGCTGCAGGTTGTCGAGCTGCTGAAGGAACGCGCGCGCCGCCGCCGGGCCTCGCTGCTGAAGCAGAAGGTAATTGTGGAATGCGAACGCCTGCTGCGCATTTTCCGGCGCAACGGGTATGTGCGCGAGGAGCACGAGACGCTGCGCGAAGCGGTGCGCCGCTGGTCCCGGCAGAGCCGGTGGATGAGCGAAGAGCTGGAAGCCGTGCTCCACGTGTTCGAGAAGGCGAAGTACGGAAAAGCGGAGATCACGGAGGAAGACTGGAGAAAAACGAATCAAATCGTCGAACGCTTGCGTTCGCAGATGTAAATGTTGAACGATCGGCAAACCGCGCCTTGGCGGAGGGCGGTTTGCTTTTTTTGTTCGCCATTTTGCAACAAAATGGACAGTTATGGTATAGTTTGACGTATACAGCCTAATGTCTTTCGAGGTGAACGCTTTGCTGAAAAAGCTGATTCCGCGTCAACAAGTCAACACGATATTTGACATAGATCTTCAAGCGTTATGGGAGCAGGGATACCGCGGCATCATAACGGACTTGGACAATACGCTGGTAGGAGCGAAAGCGCCTCTTGCCACGCCGGAGTTGCTGGATTGGCTGAAGGTCGTGGGACAGATCGGCTTTCAAGTCGTCATTGTGTCGAACAACCAGCGCACCCGGGTAACCAAGTTCGCCGAGCCGCTGTCCCTGCCTTTCATTTATCGCGCCCGTAAACCGACAAGCGCAGCGTTCCGGCGAGCCATGAGCATCATGAATCTGCGGGCGCAGCAGACGGTGGTGATCGGGGATCAGATGCTGACCGACGTGCTGGGAGGCAACCGGATGGGGCTTTATACCATCCTCGTCCATCCGATCTCTCTTGCGGACGAGGGCTTTTTTACGAAGGTAAACCGAAGGATCGAAAAGGCCGCATTAACTATAATGAAAAGGTAGGGAACGTATGACGGCCCACAATCAACACTCCGAAACCGACCGCTGTGCGGGCTGCGGCGTGGCGCTCCAAACGGAGCAGCCGGATCAGCTCGGCTATGTCCCGGCTCAAGCGCTTGCGCGCACACCGGTCATTTGCCAGCGGTGTTTCCGCATCAAAAACTACAATGAAGCTTCGGGCATTACGCTTAATCAGGACGATTTTCTGCGGCTTCTCACCCATGTGGGAGGGACCGACTCGCTGGTCGTGAACATTGTCGATATTTTCGATTTCGAGGGCAGCATGATTTCCGGTCTGGCCCGTTTTGTCGGAACCAATCCGGTCATTCTGGTCGTGAACAAAATCGATCTGCTTCCCAAAGTGACGAACTACAACCGGATCGTGAACTGGGTGCAGAGACAGGCGAAGGAAGCGGGACTAAGAGTCGTGGAGGTCGTCCTGTGCTCGGCGAAAAAAAATATGGGCTTCGAGCGGGTCATCGAAGCGTTGGAGCTGCACCGCAAAGGGCGCGACATCTATGTCGTCGGGGCGACGAACGTCGGCAAATCGACGCTCATCAACCGGCTTATTCGCGATTACAGCGATTTGGACGCCGAGCTGACGGTTTCGCAATATCCGGGTACGACGCTCGATCTCGTGCGCATTCCGCTGGACGATGGCGCCTCGATCATCGATACGCCCGGCATCGTGTACAAGCATCGTCTGACGGAGCTTGTCAGCAAGAAGGATTTGATGAAGGTGATGCCGGACAGGCCGATCAAGCCGCTGGTATTCCAGTTGAACGACCGGCAGACGATCTTCTTCGGCAGCTTGGCGCGCTTCGATTTTGTGCAGGGCGAGCGGCAATCGTTCACGTTCTACGTATCCAACGCGCTTGAGGCCCACCGTACGAAGCTGGAGCGGGCGGACGAGCTGTACGAGGAGCACCGCGGCGTGCTTCTGTCGCCGCCAAGCCGGGAAGAGCTGGAGGAGCTGCCCAAGCTGACCAAGCATCAAATCCGTATTCCGAAGAACGCGAATCTGGACGTTTCAGTCTCGGGGCTCGGCTGGATCAAAGTAAACGGCGCCGCCGGGGCGGATCTGGTCATTCACGTGCCCAAAGGCGTAAAGGTTGCGGTTCGGGAATCGGTCATTTAGCTGGAGCGGGAGGAACGGACTAGAATGAGCAAGCATAAATTGGACAGCCACACGATTTTGTACGGAGTGTTCGGCGATCCGATCCGGCATTCCAAATCGCCGATCATGCTGAACCGGGCATTCGAAGCGGCGGGACTCAATGCGGCGTACGGAGCGTTTCATATCCTGCCCGGAACGTTGAAGGACGCGGTCGCCGGCATCCGGGCGCTGCAATTCCGCGGGGTCAACGTGACGATTCCGCACAAGGTCGAGGTCATGTCCTATTTGGACGAGATCGACGAAGGGGCACGCGCCATCGGAGCGGTGAACACCATCGTCAACGAAGGCGGCCGCCTGATCGGCTATAATACCGACGGCATCGGCTATATGCGCTCGCTCCGCGAAGAGACGGGCATCTCGCTGAAGGGGCGCAAGGTGCTGATGATCGGCGCCGGGGGCGCGGCCCGCGGCGTCGGCTACGCGCTGGCCCGCGAAGGCGCGGAGCATATCTACATCGCGAACCGCACGAAGGAGAAGGCGTTGGACTTGGCCTCATCGATGAGCGAATTCGGCAGCGTCTCCGGCCACGGCCTGGACGAGATTCCGAAGCTGGCCGGAGAGGCCGCGTTGGTCGTCAACAACACGCTGCTCGGCATGCATCCGAACGTGGACGAGGTGCCGATGGACATCTCGCTGATTCGTCCCGAAACGGTCGTCAGCGATCTGGTGTACAACCCGCTGATCACCCGTTTCCTGCGCGAGGCCCGCGACCAGCGCGGCGCCGTCATTCACAGCGGCCTCGGCATGTTCATTTACCAGGGCGCCTACGCCTTCGAATATTGGACCGGCCAGCCCGCGCCGATCGCCGCCATGCGCGAAGTGGTGGAACAATCTTTTTCGGAGTCGGAGCATTGATTGCAAATTGTTTTAAGCGCCTACGTATGGATTAGGCACGGATGTGGAAAATGGGTTTGTTGGGGTTTTGGAGTTTTCGCCGTACAGGGAGCTTCATGACAAGGTCATGAGCCCCTGACGGCCCCGGTTTGCGACTTGCGCCGACCAAGAGCTTCATGACAGCGTCATGAGGCGGCTCCTTCCCCGCAGTCGAACCATAACCGCACGACGCAACACAGCGCACCCCGGGCATAACGCAGGGAGAGAACGCCGCATGCGAGCGTGTCCCGAAGGGACGAAAGCGTTCCTGCGCCAACGTCCCTTCAACGCCGGCCCCGCAGCAGGCACGCTCCTTTCGGGTGTCCAGAGGGCGAAGCCCTTTGGGGTCCTCCCTTGTAGGGAGGATTTAGGAGGGTATTTACTTGAGGAGGATCAACAACAACGATGTTAACAGGCAAACAGAAACGGTATTTACGCTCGTTGGCGCATCACATGAACCCGATCTTTCAGGTCGGCAAAGGCGGCGTCAACGACCATCTGCTCCGGCACATCAGCGAGGCGCTGGAAGTGCGCGAGCTGATCAAAGTAACGGTGCTCAACAACTGTATGGAGGACCGGAGCGAAGTGGCCGAGCAGCTGGCGCAAGGCGCCGGCGCGGAGCTGGTTCAAGTGATCGGCAAAATCATCGTGCTCTACAAGGAATCCCGCGAGCACAAAACGATCGAGCTTCCGGTTTGAGCCAGCGGCGGCGGAAGGGGCATTTCAGCTAAAAAGAGGGGGATGCCGGATGAAGGTCGGCTTGATGGGCGGCACCTTCGACCCCGTACATATCGGGCATTTGATTGCCGCCCAAAACGTATGCGAGAGGCTCGAACTCGACGAAGTATGGTTTATGCCGACGAACGTTCCTCCGCATAAAGAACAGGCGCCCGGGGCTTCCCCGCGGCAGCGGCTGGAGATGGTCGAGCTTGCCGTCGAAGGGCACCCGCACTTCCGGGCTTCGGATATGGAACTGCGCAAAGGCGGGGTCTCCTACAGCATCGAGACGGTAACGATGCTTCGGGCGCAGCATCCCGGTTATCGGTTTACCTATATTATCGGGGCCGATATGGTTCGATATTTGCCGAAGTGGTATAAGATCGACGAGCTGGTCCGGCTCGTTACTTTCGCCGGGTTGCAGCGACCCGGCTATGAAACGGGCTATGAGGGGCTTCCCGATGCCATCCGGCAGGCGGTGAAGCTTGTGCCGATGCCGCAAATCGAGCTGTCGTCCACGTTAATCCGGCAGCGGCGGGCTTCGGGACGGCCGGTGCGTTACATGGTCCCGGATCGGGTAAATCATTATATCGAGGTGAACCGTTTGTATGAAGCGTGAGGAAATGATCGAATCGGTTCGCTCCCAGATGCCGGAGAAGCGCTGGAACCATACGCTTGGCGTCATGGAAACGGCGATCCGGCTGGCGGAGCGCTACGGGGCGGATCCGGACAAAGCCGAGCTGGCCGCCATTCTCCACGATGTCTGCAAATATTGGCGCGTGGACGAGCAAGCTCGCATCATCCGCGAGAACGGACTGCCTCAGGATTTGCTCGACTACGACAAAGAGCTGTGGCATGCCCATGCGGGCGCTTGGATCGCCCGGGAGCAGTACGGCGTAAGCGACGAGGAAGTATTGGATGCGATACGTTATCACACCTCGGGGCGCGCGCGGATGACGCTGCTTGACAAGGTCGTTTGCCTGGCGGATTACATGGAGCCGGGCCGGGATTTTCCGGGCGTGCATAATATTCGCCAAAACGCCGAACATAGTTTAGAGAAGGCACTTATAACCGGATTTGACGGAACGATCCGTTTTTTATTGGATAAGGGCAAGCGAATTTATCCGCTGACCTTCGAAGCTCGCAACGGACTCATCCGGGAGCTGGAGGAGCGGGGAGAATCGGTATGATTCACTTACAGGAGGAAACGATATGACCATTCAACCGGATGAGCTTATGAAGCTCGTGGTCGATGCGGCCGAAGACAAGAAAGCGATGGACGTAACGGCATTAAACCTGCGCGGGATTTCTTTGATTGCGGATTACTTCGTCATTTGCCACGGCAATTCCGAAACGCAGGTACAAGCGATCGCGACCGAGATTAAGAAACGTTCGGAAGAGCGCGGCGCACGGATCCGCGGACTCGAAGGCATGGACACGGCCCGTTGGGTGCTTGTCGACCTGGGCGACGTCGTCGTCCACGTGTTTCACCGTGACGACCGCGAATATTACAACATCGAGCGGCTGTGGTCCGACGCGAAAGTGGTCGAACGGGTATGAAGCTGGAGGCCGGAACGATCCGCCGTTTGGACGTAGCGCGGGAAGTATCGCCGCACGGCTATTTTTTGACGGACGGCACGCAGGACGTGCTGCTCCATTACAGCGAAGCCGCCGGGGAAGTGAAGCCGGGGGAGCAGGTCGAGGTATTCCTGTTTCACGATACCGAGGACCGGCTGGCGGCCACGATGCGCAAGCC
>NZ_BILX01000101.1 GCF_004000785.1 Paenibacillus ehimensis NBRC 15659
GGTTTTAGTATGCCTCCGAACCGTTTGTTCCAAACAGCCGGAAGACTAACTTACCACATCGCTTGTCCGATTGCAACTGTTAATTTCAGGCCATTCGGCCGTTTCAATTACCGAGGCTTTCAAGACAACGATCATTACTCTATCACATTTGCCGTCTGCTTGGCAAGCACTTTATTTTTCCATTCGAGGGGACGAACCCGCAAGCGCAGAAGTTATTAATGAAGCGCCGCAATGAGACAGCGAAAGTAACTTTACCACATATCACGCAGAAGATGCAAGTCCAAATTTTTTCAGCCATTGCAAGTTATTCTGCATGAAAATCTGTGACCGGCTCAAATGGCCGGAATGACACTATAACATAATTGCTGTCTTATGCGCAAGAGCCCAAAACGAATTCACTTTCTGGTAATCTATTAAAATAAAGCCGAGAAAACGAGGTGCCCGGATGACGAAACGAACAATTACAATGACGCAAGGTGTAGCTTTATATATGGGGGCGGTTCTGGGATCGGGCATTTTGATTTTGCCGGGATACACGGCGGACGCCGCCGGGCCTGCGGCGGTTGTCTCTTGGCTCCTGCTTTCCTTATTAAGCGTTCCGATTGCCTATACGTTTGCCCGACTTGCGCTGAAATACGAAAACTACGGCGGCATCGCAACGATTGTGCAGCAGGCGTTCGGAGCAAGATCCGGCGCTGTCGTCGGCTGGTTCTTTTTCGCTTGGGTCGCTACGGGACAAGCCGTTGTGGGATTAACCGGCGCTTCCTATATTGTCACGGTTTTCGGACTGGCAAGCGAATGGCTGTATGGCTTTGCCTTTCTGTTTCTTATAGCGGCGTTCGCCGCCAACCTGCTCGGGATGCGCATCAGCGGACTCGTGTCGCTGGGGTTGAGCGGGATTGTACTTATCTTGCTGGTGCTGACGATCGCATACAGCCTTCCGGACATCGATGCGGGCCACTTCCGTCCTTTCGCTCCTCACGGATTCACCGGGATCGGGCAAGCGTGCGTCCTTATTTTTTGGGCGTTCTTCGGCTGGGAAAGCATTACCCATCTCGTACCCGAATTCCGCAACCCGCATCGGGACGTAATGCGCTGCACGTGGGCCAGCGTCTTTATTATCGGCGCCGTATATACGCTGCTATCCGCGGTGACAATAGGAACGAATACGTACGGAGACATCGGAACCGAGGCGCCGCTCGCTGCGCTGATGAACCGGGCAATCGGATTGAATGCGGGGCTGGCAACGGTGGTTGTAGCCTGCATCGTGTGCCTGGGCACACTGAACGTGTACCTCGCTAGCTCTTCCCGCCTCGGGTATGCGCTGGCCGACGAAGGAAAGCTGCCCCGTTGGTTTGCGAAAACGAGCAGGAGCGGGACGCCCTACCGTTCGGTGTTCTTTCTGTTTGTGACAAATACGTTGACGCTGGCTTTCAGCTACGCCGCTTCGTTTTCGGTCGACCGCTTAATTCTGGTGCCCACCACGCTCGGGATTCTGGTGTATATCGTAGCTTCGTTTGCCTGCGTTAAGCTGCTGTGGAACGACAAAACCGGACGCTTGGCCGCATTAACCGCATCAGCGCTCTGTCTGGCGATTGCGCCATTTTCGATGCAGTACTTGGCTGTACCGGCTGTCGTGGCCGCAGGCTGCCTGCTGTATTTGCAGTATCGCCGTAAAGCCTCGGCCGCAATTTCCCGGCAGTAAAAAAAGCATAAGCCATTTACATAAGCATCTATGGAAAGTTGTGAAAAGATCGCCCTATCCGGCTTAGGTCAGCCAGGAGTTCGGCGGTCTTTTTCGCGTTTTGGCAAAGGCACAGCTTCCAGTCGTACTAAATTTGTCACATTTGACGCTCCTTTGTGATAAATATCGCATAGTTGTGAAAAAAATCACTAATTTTTCGTTAGCTTCCCTGTATACTTTCCTTATACACAAGAAAATTCAAAGCTTTCGAGGAGGCCGGACAATGACCCTCAATAAAGAAAAACTTGTCGTCATCGGAAACGGAATGGCGGGCATCAGCACCGTGGAACAAATTTTGAAATTGACAACGCGCTTCGATATTACCGTTTTTGGTAGCGAGCCGCATCCTAACTATAATCGTATTCTGCTCTCTTATGTGCTGGAAGGCAGCAAAACCTTCGACGACATTGTGTTGAACGGATGGGACTGGTACAAAGAGAACGGAATTACGCTTCATACCGGAACGACGGTTTCCCATATCGACGGAGCGGCTCATGAAGTCGTAACGGAAAATGGTGAGCGTGTACCGTACGACAAAGTCATTATCGCGACGGGCTCGAATCCGTTCATTCTGCCCATCCCCGGCAGCGACAAGCAAGGCGTGATCGGCTTCCGGGATATCTCGGATTGCCAGCAGATGCTGGAGGCAGCCAAGTCTTATAAGAAAGCGGCCGTGATCGGCGGAGGGCTGCTCGGGCTGGAAGCCGCCAAAGGTCTTGTTCATCTCGGCATGGACGTGACCGTCGTGCATCTGATGGACGATTTGATGGAGCGCCAGCTGGATCATCAGGCGGCGACAATGCTCAAAGCGGAACTGGAGCGTCAAGGCATCAAATTTGCGATGGGCGCAAAGACGGTAGAACTGTTCGGAGGCGAACGTGTCGCCGGGCTGCGGTTTGCCGACAATACGGTGCTTGAGGCGGAGTTCGTCGTCATGGCTGTAGGCATCAAGCCGAATGTGGCCGTGGCGCAAGCAAGCGGGATCTGGACGAAGCGCGGGATCGTGGTAGACGATTATATGCAAACTTCCATGCCGGACGTTTATGCGGTTGGCGAATGCAATGAACACCGCGGCGTCTGCTATGGACTGGTTGCTCCGCTTTTTGAACAAGGCATGGTGCTTGCAAAACATTTGTGCGGCGTAGATACGCTCCCTTATGAAGGCTCGGTCGTATCGACGAAGCTGAAAATATCGGGTGTGGACGTTTTCTCCACAGGCGAATTTATCGAAGGTCCGGAGCATGTCGTTATTGCCCACAAGGACGAATGGAAGCAAACGTACAAAAAAATATTGCTGAAACAAAATGTGATGGTAGGCGCGGTGCTCTTCGGCGATATCACGGAATCGGCCAATCTGCAAAAGCTGATCAAGCAAAAAACCGTGATGACCGACGAAATTTACGACTCGCTCATGGGTACCGGCTGCTGCGGCGGCGGAGCGAAAAGCTCGGCTTCGGTGGAGGCTATGGCTGACGAGGAAATCGTGTGCGGCTGCAACGGCGTTACCAAAAAGACGATTGTCGACGCCATCACGGATAAAGGATTAACGACGGTCGACGAAATTAAAGCCTGCACGGGCGCAACACGGTCTTGCGGCGGCTGTAAGCCGGTCGTGGAGCAAATTCTGCAGTTCGTTCTTGGCGACGGCTTCAAGGCTTCCGTCAAGCAAGGCATCTGCGGCTGCACAACCCTCGGCCGCGACGAGATTGTCGCAGAAATCCGCGCTAAAGGTTTGACCTCAACGAAAGAAATTATGCATGTGCTGGACTGGAACCAACCGGAAGGCTGCTCGAAGTGCCGCCCTGCGCTGAACTACTATTTGGGCATGATTTATCCCGATACGCACGAGGATGAGAAGGAATCGCGCTTCGTGAACGAACGCATGAGCGCCAACATTCAGAAAGACGGCACCTTTACCGTCGTTCCGCGGATGTACGGCGGCGTCACGACGCCGGAGGATTTGAAGAAAATTGCCGACGTTTCGCTGAAGTACGATGTGAAGGTCGTCAAAGTAACCGGCGGTCAGCGCCTGGATCTGATCGGCGTGAAAAAAGAGGATGTGCCCAAAGTTTGGGAAGAGCTGGGCATGCCTTCGGGCTATGCTTACGCCAAATCGCTGCGGACCGTTAAGACCTGCGTCGGCGCGCAATTTTGCCGCTTCGGCACCCAGGATTCGATGAGCATGGGCGCATTCCTCGAACGCAAATTCGAGCGTCTGGACCTGCCGGCCAAATTCAAAATGGCCGTTAACGGGTGCCCGCGTAACTGCGCCGAAGCATGCACCAAAGATATCGGCATTGTCGGCAACGATGGCGGATGGGAGATATTCATCGGCGGCAACGGCGGAATTAAAGCGCGTTTGGCGGATTCGCTCTGCAAGGTAAAGACGGATCAGGAGCTTATCGATCTGTGCGCGGCCATCATCCAGTATTACCGGGAGACCGGAAAATATCTGGAGCGAACTTCGGAATGGGTGGAGCGAATGGGGCTGGAAACAATCCGTAAGGCGGTCGTTGACGATATGGAAAACCGCAAAGCGCTCGTGGAACGGATCGAATTCGCATTGACTCAGGTTAAAGATCCGTGGACCAAAATGCTGAACGATACGGATACGCGCACGGCTTTGTTCCAAAACCTGGAACCGGCAGCCCAATAAAACTAACTTTGGTTACAGGAAGGGGTATGGAATATATGAAAGAGCAGGAAACCTTTTATCCGATCGGAACGCTTGACCAGTTTCTGCCGCAAATCGGACGCACCGTGAAATGGCGCGGATGGGAAATCGCCGTTTTTCGCACTTCGGACGGAGGAGTCTATGCGCTGGAAAATCGCAGTCCGCATCCGAAAGGCGGACCGCTCGCAGAAGGGATCGTATCGGGGCATTACCTGTACGACCCGCTTCATGACTGGAAAATTGATTTGACCACAGGGCTCGTACAGCAGCCTGACCAAGGACAGGTTCTGACGTTTCCGGCAAAAGTAGAAGACGGTCAGGTTCATATCGCTGCGCCCGCAGTCCAACCCGCATGAAGCTGTAAGCTTAATCGACTTTTTTCCAACGCAGAAGAGGTACCGGGGAGGACCGCCGTATGTTTACATCAAGCGTAGAAGCGATTATAGAAGCGGCTGTGAAAAAGAAAGAAAAGATGAACGAGAACTTCGCCCGCTATGCGGTATCGGCTTTGCTGGCCGGCGCGTACGTCGGGCTGGGCATAATATTGATCTTCTCCGTCGGTGCGCCGGTCGCGGCTGCCAAGTCCCCTTTTCAGCCCATGGTCATGGGGATGTCCTTCGGTCTGGCGCTGACGCTTGTCGTCTTCGCAGGCTCGGAGCTGTTTACGGGGAATAACATGTTTTTTACGATGAGCACGCTGGCCCGC
The DNA here is from genome assembly GCF_004000785.1 of Paenibacillus ehimensis NBRC 15659. Taxonomy (GTDB): domain Bacteria; phylum Bacillota; class Bacilli; order Paenibacillales; family NBRC-103111; genus Paenibacillus_G; species Paenibacillus_G ehimensis. Next base: position 5,125 of record NZ_BILX01000101.1, read on the forward strand.
CGAACGACGGTAAACGATACGCTGAAAAATTGGGTCGTCGTATTCCTTGGGAATTTGGCCGGAGCCGTATTCCTCTCCTTGCTGATCGTCGGTACCGGTCTGTTCAAAACGGCAGGGCCGGAGCATCTGATCTTCGCCGCTGCGGCCAAAAAAATGGCGCTTCCGTTCTGGGAATCGTTCTTCCGCGGCATTCTGTGCAACTGGCTCGTCTGCCTGGCTTTATGGATGGCAGGACGGGCGAAGGAAGACATCGCCAAGCTGGTGCTCATCTGGTGGTGCCTGTATGCTTTTATCGCTAGCGGCTATGAGCATAGCGTTGCCAATATGACGCTTCTTAGTTTGGCCTATTTGCTTCCGCAGCATCCCGAAGCCATCTCGCTTGGCGGCTGGTTCAATAATATGATTCCGGTCACGCTCGGCAACATCGTCGGCGGCGGAATGTTCGTCGGGCTCGCTTACTGGTTCATCTCCCCCGTGCGAAGCAAACAGTTTTAATTAATATCGAGAAAAAACTTTGCCGCGATGGCGGCATCAGAGTGTTGAGAAAGTGGTTTTGACTGAAATAGAGAACTATACGTGGGTGGGGTATCCACTGGAGAAGCGATAGCGTCCGCCTTTGTCATCGGGAAATATCCGCTGATAAGCGGCTTCCAATCAAAATTTCCCGATAACAACAGCGGTCGGAAGTGGATACCCCACCTCCTCGTACACCTCTACCTCAATTCACCACTTTCTCAACAAGTCTTTGCCGCGACTGCGGCATTTTTTTCTTTTCCGGGGAAAACAAGGTACAATAGCGATGAGGTGAATGGACATGCAGCCTTTATTGAAGGTGGAAAAGCTGACCGGCGGATACAGCCGCAAAAAGCCGGTGCTGCACGACCTGTCGTTCTCGGTTCGTCCGGGTGAGATGGTCGGCCTGATCGGATTGAACGGAGCGGGCAAAAGCACGACGATCAAGCATATCCTCGGCCTGATGCAGCCGCACAGCGGTCAAATTCTGCTCAACGGCAGATCGGTGGAGCAAGACCCGACAGCCTACCGGCGGACATATGCCTACGTCCCGGAAAATCCGCTTTTGTACGAAGAATTGACAGTAAAAGAGCATCTCGAAATGGCCGCGATGGCCTACGGTATTCCGAAAGAAGCTTTCGAGGAGCGGGCCGCCGCCCTGCTGGACGAATTTCAAATGACCGCCAACGGAAACCGCTTGTCGGCCCATTTGTCCAAAGGGATGAAGCAAAAGGTCATGATTATGAGCGCTTTTCTCGTACGGCCGGCCTTATATATTATCGACGAGCCTTTTCTCGGCCTCGATCCGCTTGGCATCCGCGCGCTGCTGGAGCTGATGGTCCGGGTCAAAGAAAGCGGCGGAGCCATTCTGATCAGCTCGCACATTCTGTCCACGATCGAACGGTACGGCGACCGTTTCCTTCTGCTTCATCAAGGCCGGCTGACGGCTGAGGGGGATGTGGAGGCGCTGCGGGTGCAGGCGGATATGCCCGGCGCTTCGCTCGACGACTTGTTCTGCAGCCTGGTGACCCGGGACGTGACGGTAAGATGAGCAAACGCGAGCTGCCTTCCGATATTCAAGGATTGTGGAGCAAACGAACGTCGGAGTTTTGGCGGGAAGTACGGCCCTATGCCGGGTATGCGCTGCAAAGCGTCTCCTATGCCCTTATTTTGCTGATGCTGGCGGGAATGTACTTTTATCCCCGTTTCCTGAACGAGGCGCCGCCGGATTTCCCTTTTCGCGAAACGGCAGCGCTCGTACTCCTGCCTTTTTTGGCTGGATGCCCGGTTCGCACTTTCATTAGAAACGCGGACTTCATCTATTTGCTTCCGATGGAAACGAAGCTGTCGGTGTATATGCATCGGGCGGTGATGCGGTCATTCTGGATGCAGTCGTTCCTGCTGCTTGCCGTGTGGATGGCGGTCTGGCCGATGTATGCCATGGGAGCCGACGGAAACCTCGGCGAATTCGTTCACGTGCTGCTCCTTCTGATTTTTGCGAAACGAGTGCTGATCCACGGCGCATGGCTGGAACTCAAGCTGACGGATCGTCTTCCGATCGTTCTATGGTCGGCGCTTCGTTGGCTCGTTGCGGCCGCAGCGGCGCTGCTTCTGCTCCGTCTGCCGCTTTGGACGGGGACGTTAGCCGTCTCCGCCGTGCTGCTGGCTTACCTCGGGGCGCTGCGACTCTCGGGCGGCAAGCGAATTCTGAACTGGCTCAGACTCGCCGAGACGGAACAAAAACAGCGCGCGCGGGTTTTCAGGCTTCTGAACTATTTTATCGATGTCGCGGACATCCCTTACCGTCCGACGCCGATTCGTGCGCCGATGAAGCTTCTCCGGGGGCTCGGAGGCTTCGGGTATGATTCGGCTCATACTTACCGTTACTTGTTTACGCTGGTATGGCTTCGTTCCGAGCTGGGCGGAATCACGATGCGGCTGACGGCGCTCGGCTTCTTATTGATTGCTTGGACCCGCAGCGATGCGCTGGCCATTTTCTTGTTCGCCCTGTTTGCGGGACTTACGATGCTTCAGCTTAAAGAGCTGCAAAAAGCGTACCGGCATTCCGATTGGTCGTATATCTACCCGCTTCCGCCAGAGTTGCGCATGCGTTCGGCGGCTGCCGTCCGTTTCCGCATTCATGCCGCTTGCCTGCTTCTGCTGGGCGTGCCTCTGCTGTGGGCCATGTCCCATCCCGGATACGCCGTTGTGACGCTGTGCGCAGGATTGGCGCTGTCTTACGTGTACGCCAGATGGACCATGCGCGCGAAGAAAGCCGCTAAAACGAAATAGAGTCTGTCCCCTTATCCGATCCTGTCGTATAATGGGGATTGCCTTTTGAATCAGACCGTTTTTGGATAAAGAAAGGAACGCGACCTATGAAACCAACCCCTGCGATATCGAGAGTGCCGCGAAGGCGAAGAAGAATGTCGAGGAGCCCGTTATGGCTGCGGATCGTCGTCGGACTGCTGGCTGTAGCAGTGATCGCTTGTATAGGAATCTCGGTCTATGTAGGATGGAAGCTGTCACACCCGGTGCCGAAGGCTCTGGATGATTCACCGGAACGCCTCGGGCTTGTCTACGAAAACGTGCAATTTCCAAGCCGCGAAGGCGGATTGACCCTGAAAGGCTGGTACTTGCCAGGCAAAGTGACGGAAGGAGAAGGCGCTGCCGCCAAGCCGGGCATCATTATGGCTCATGGGTACAAGAACAACCGATTGCAAAAAAGCGCCGAAGCGTTGTCGTTAGCCAAAGAGCTGACGGACCGGGGCTACAGCGTCCTGATGTTCGATTTTCGCAATGCCGGGGAATCCGAAGGCAGCGTGACCTCGATCGGCTATTATGAAAAGCACGACCTGCTCGGCGCCATAGATTGGATGAACAAAAACCATCCGGGCAAGCTGGCGCTGCTCGGCTTCTCGATGGGAGCCAGCACTTCGCTGCTTGCCGCGGCGGAAGAGCCGTCCGTTGCCGGCGTGGTGGCGGACAGTCCGTTTAATCGTTTGACCCCGTATTTGAAGGAGAATTTGCCCGTTTGGTCGAATTTGCCCAACTTCCCTTTTACGCCGCTGATCTTGGGGATTTTGCCTCCGCTGATCGGGGTCGACACGGATCAGGTGGACGGGCTCGCAGCGGTCGACCGCATTTACCCGCGGCCGGTTCTGTTCATTCATAGCACGAACGACCACTCGATTCCTTACCGCAACAGCGAGTCGATGTGGGAAAAGCACAAGGATAAATTCGAGCTGTGGACGACCGGGACGGAAGGACATGCCAGGAACTATCCGCCGCTCAAAGCGGAGTATGTGCAGAGAGTGACAACTTTCTTGGAAAAACTGTAAAATGCAGAAAAACGAGCCCCGGTGCCATGTGCGCCGGTGGCTCGTTTTCTTGTATTGTTATGGCTAATGATGATAACGAATGCGCTGCCCGCTGCGGGAGGATTCGTAAATGTCCGTCACGAGCCGGAGCGCTTTGTAGCCCTCGGGTCCGTTCAGCGGGTAGGGCCTTCCCGCCAGGACATGCTCGTAAAAATCGCGGATTTGGCAGGCATGGCTGACGCCCCAGTACGATTTTTCCCCAAGATCGTTCGGTACCGGCTCGCTGAGAACCGCCGATGTGCCGTTCCGATGCAAATACAAAGTGTCGCCCAGCAAATGCAGCCGACCTTGCTCGAACACCAGCTCCACCTCCACCGGGGAGTTGACGCCGTAGGCATTCGTCGCATAAAATACCGCCGTCGCGCCGCCGGCGAACACCAAATGGGCATGCGCCGAATCCTCGACTTCGATGACGCCTTCGAGCGCATCCGTCGAAACCGAGCCCTTGATGCTTTCCACTTCGCCGCCGAACCACTGCAGCAAATCGAGCGTATGAATCGCTTGGTTGATGAGCACGCCGCCGCCCTCCGTCGCCCAGCGCCCCTTCCACTCGCTCTCGTAATACTGCGGACTGCGGTACCAGGTTACGATGCCTTTCAAGCAAAGCAGCTTGCCGAGCTCGCCCGAATCGACCGCCTGCTTCATACGGACCGAAGCGGGATTGTACCGGTTCTGGAAAATGACGCCGAGCTGCACGCTCGTATGCTTCGCTGCTGCCTCCAGCATCGTGTACGCCGACGCTTTGTTTTCCGCCATCGGCTTCTCCGTCAACACGTGCTTACCCGCTGCGAGCGCATCAACCGTCATGGGAGCATGCAGGTAATGGCCGGTGCATACGTGGATGACATCGATATCGCTGCGCTTCAGCATTTCGCGGTAATCCGCGTAATAGTCGCAGCCGTACTGCTGCGCGATTCTTCGTCCGACCGTTTCATTCGTGTCCACAACCGCCTTCAATTCGGCCATACCGAGCTTGGCGATCGCTTGCAAATGAACGCCGGCAATCGCGCCGCAGCCGATCAGAGCCGTACCTAAACGTTTCACAGGGTTCACCTAGTTTCTTCAGTGGTAGAATAACTCCATCATGACGTATAATAAAAACAACTTCCTTGCATCCATTGCTTTATTTATTGCTTTTTTTGACTTTTGCCCAAATAGAGGAACACAGCCATGCACATCCATGGAAAAAACAAATATTTCGACTTCACCCACCGCCGGATGGAAACGCCTCCAAAAATCGATTTCCATCTTCACGACCGGTATGAGATTTATTTTTTTATCGCCGGTGACGTGCACTATCTGATCGATAAAAACGTGTATCCGCTAAGCTATGGCGATATGCTGATTTTAAACAACCGGGAGCTGCACAAGCCGACCTTTCGTTCGAATGCGCCGTATGAAAATGTCGTCATTCATTTCGATCCTTCCATCGCCGCCAGTCTGGCGCTGGTTTCGGACTTCCCCCTGCTCGAATGCTTCGTCAACCGGCCGCAAGGGGAGTCCAACCGGATCGCGCTCAACAGCCCGCAGTTGGAGGCCGCTCTCGCTTTGTTCAAGAAGACCGAGCTTCTGCTTTCCGAGCCTCCGGACGGGGCCGATCTGCTGCTGACCGCCTGTATGATCGAGCTGCTGGTGCTGGTCAATCAGGCGTTCCGCGACCATCGCTCGGGTACCGGCTACAGCCCGGCCGTTACGCACGAAAAGCTGGGGCCGCTGCTCGAATATATCGACGGGCATCTGGAGCACGATTTGACGCTGGAAGCGCTGGAACGGCAATTTTATATGAACCGCTATTATCTCAGCCGTCTCTTCCGCAAGCATACGGGAAGCACGATTCACGAATATATTTTGCTCAAACGGGTTGCCCGCGCCAAAAAGCTGCTTCAGGAGGGGCATAACGTCACCGCCGCTTGCGAAGGCTCCGGTTTCAACGATTATTCGCATTTTATCCGCATGTTCAAGCGGCTTGTCGGGGTTCCCCCCGGGCAGTACCGCAACCGGTAAACGGAGTGGAAAAGCAAGCTGTGCGACAGCCGCTCACGTATCGAGAAACCGCTCACGCACTTCGGGGGGCGGCAGCATGCAGGAGTCGCTTTTGCCGAAAAAACGGTACCGGTTCGCGGCGATCCACTTATATACCAAATCCCGCACCGGCCGCGGGACCACGATCAACGCATAAAGCAAAGGCCATGCCCCATCCAGCCTGCGAAGCACCCGGAGTCCCGCGGTCGAGCGCGTGTACACCCGGCCCTGCTCAAGAAGCACGAACGTATTCAATTCAGCGGGATCGAGCCCGTGCCGCCGCAGCAGGCGGCTTCCGGTCTCGGATTGGATGGCGACGAACCGGAAGACGGCGCTTCGATCACGGGGAATAATGAACTGCACGACCCGTTGGCAAAATCCGCACACCCCGTCGTAAAATACAAGCGGATGCCGCTCCGCTTCCGTATCCTTGCGCGAACTCTTCTCCATCCCGCTCTGCCTCCTTCCGTAAGCCTTTCTTTATTCTATTGTACACCATGCGCTCTCTTTCTGGCGCTTTCTCAAAAAAAGACCGGCCCCGGCAGACGACTTATGCGCTCCGGGACCGGTAGAAGGTGGACTTCATCCAGTTTTAGTCTTGAAAAGTGAACCGTTCATGAATCGGCACCTTGCCGGACAGGCTCAGCACTCTTCGCTGAACCGCAGCAAGCAGCCTGGTACGCGTAACCAAAGAGATAAATACCGGCGCAAGCGTTCGCATGAACGGAGTCGAGGTAAAAAATACTCTCGCCGCGCGCGCTTGCATTTTGTGCACCGAGCGAATTTCACTGTCGCGCAGCGCTTGAACGCGCCCGAGACGATCAGCGGACACGTCGCCGTCCTGCAGCGCATCGTAAATGACATCCGCCGCAATCACGGCCGTGGTAACGGATAAGGACACGCCGACCGCGCCGACGGGAGAAGCGCAGTGCGCCGCGTCTCCGATGAGCAGACAGCCGTCCTTGGCCCACTGCTTGACGTAAAAGTCCTTGACCTGCAGAAGCACAAACGGCTTGAAATCGGTCAGCGCCTCGGCAAATTCGCGAAACGCCGGATGCGCGGCCAGCAGCTCTTGGCGGAACGGCTCGATGCCGTGCTGCCGGATCGCCTTCCATTCGCCTAACGGCACGGCGACGCCGACCTGAAGACAATTCGGGTATTTCGGCAAAATGATATAGCTGTAGCCATCGGTAATCTTCATCCTCAGCTCGTCGCCCCAATCGGCAGGCTTCGGGACGGTGAACCAGACGAGGTCGCCCGCGAGGTGGTCATATTCCATCTCGAACCCGCCCAGCCGGCTGACCGCCGAGAAGCGGCCGTCCGCTCCGACCGTGACGCGGGCGCGAACCTCCAGCGTCCCTTCAGGCGTCTCGGCAACCGCTCCAGTTATCCGCTCTCCCTCATGGAGCAGCTCCTTCACCGCAGCACAAAACATCAGCTCGAAGGAAGGCAGCGACTTCGCTTTGTCATAAAGCGCCTGCAGCAAAATAGGCTGCGGCATCCAAAGCGCATATGGGATTTCCTCGGAGATGTTGTCGAAGCTGAATCCCCCGAGCCGCTTGTCTTTGTAATAGAGCACGCCCTGGCGCAGTTTCGACGAGGGAAACGATTCGATATATTGCCGCAAATTCACTTGCTCCAGCAGCTGCAGAAAGCGAGGCTGAAGCACCTCCCCGCGATATTCGCGGTCAAAGTTGTCATGACTTTCAAGCACAACGACATCGACGCCGGCTTTGGCCAGCAGCATGCCGAGAATGAGTCCGGCCGGGCCCCCTCCGGCAATGCAAACGTCTTTTTCCATCACGCGATGAACCATCGTTATCGCCTCCGTTTGTGCGAAGATCGTGACTTCAATTAAAAATGAGTGAGTACTCACTTTTATGATTTCAGTATACTTCGCCCTCTGACTTGCGTCAATGGAGGTTTGCCGTCTACCGTTTCTTTTCGCGTTCGTTCATGTATCGGGACGGCTTCTCGCCCGTAATCCGTTTGAAGGTGCGCTGAAAATACGACTGGTCGCAGTAGCCCAGGTGGTCGGCGATATCGCCGATCGTCAGCTCCGAATGCTGCAGCAAATATTTCGACGCTTCGATCCGCAGCGCATGAACGTATTCCCCGATCGTTTGCCCGGTCGTTTCTTTAAAGATCGTCGCCGCGTAAGCCGGACTTTTGCCGATGAACCGGCCGAGCTCTTCCTTCGTCACTTTCTCCCGGTAATGCTCCTGCACATACTTTTTCATCAGGGCGGTCTGCGCGCTCTTGGCATCCGGCCTGCGGAATGCGTCATAGTCCCGGTTGAACTCGGCCAACAGATCAAGCAGAAGGCTCAGACACTTCACTTGGTAATAATCGGGCCGGTCCGTCCATTGCGCATGCAGCTTCTTCATCAGCCGCAGCAGCAGGTCCATATTTCTCGGTTTAAACACAACCGGCCCGGCTTCGTCCAGTACCGGCAGCCAGCCCGCTTCCGGCTCTGCGGTAAACTCGACACGGTATTTCTCGTGAGCGACGGTCGGAATGCTCTTGGCGTAAAACGGCACGCCACGCGGCACAAAAAGCACGTCGCCTTTTTCCATCACGTGCTTCTCGTGGCAAACCCAGTAGCAGCATTTCCCGTAGGCCACGGCATGGAGCGAATAAGCTGCGGGACTGTCCTCGGAAGCGATGTTCCACCCGTGCCCCAAATCGTGGGCCGAAGCCATGAGCCGAATCATTCCCGAACCTCCTTCACAAGATGATCAAACTATATTACAAAAAGTGTACTATATTTCATAGTGTAACGGCAATTTTTTCGTTACAATACGTTCATTACAGACATCTTGCACCTGCCCGGAACATTCGGAGATGACGGAGTCCCGGATGTCCGGACAAGCCGAAGGAGAAGGAGACCCATGCGAAAAACGAAAATTGTATGTACGATCGGCCCGTCCTGCGAGTCGGTGGAGCAGTTGAAAAAGCTCATTGAGGCGGGGATGAACGTCGCCCGGCTGAACTTTGCCCACGGCGAGCCGGCCGAACACAGCAGCCGCATTGCGAATATCCGGCAAGCCGGAAAAGAGCTGAACCGGCCCATTGCCATTATGATCGATATCAAAGGCCCCGAAATCCGCACCGGCAAGCTGCTTGAAGCCTCGTACACGCTAAAGCAAAACGAGCAGGTTGTGCTGACGACCGAGCCGGTTCTCGGGGACGGGCGGCGCATTCCCGTTTCGTACCCGGACCTCCCGAAGGATGTGTCCGTCGGCACGTCCATCCTGATCGACGACGGGCTGATCGAGCTGAAGGTGGAAGAAATCGCAGGCACGGAAATCCGCTGCCGGATCTTGAACGGCGGTGTTCTTAAAGCGCGCAAAGGCGTCAACCTTCCCGGCGTGAGCACCTCGCTGCCCGGCGTGACGGAGCGGGATATCGAGCATATCCGGTTCGGGGTGCGGGAAGGCATCGACATGATCGCGATGTCGTTCGTCCGCAAAGCGGCAGACGTGCTGGAGGTACGGCACCTTCTGGAGCAGTACGGGGCGCCCGACATTCAAATTATCTCGAAAATCGAAAACCTGGAAGGCGTCGACAATTTGGACGAAATTCTGGAAGCTTCGGACGGCCTGATGGTTGCGCGCGGGGACTTGGGGGTAGAAATTCCGGTCGAAGACGTGCCTATTGTTCAAAAGCAGATGATCCAAAAGTGCAACCGGGCCGGCAAGCCGGTCATTACGGCAACGCATATGCTTGATTCCATGCAGAACAACCCGCGCCCGACCCGGGCGGAAGCAAGCGATGTCGCCAACGCCGTGCTCGACGGCTCCGACGCCGTGATGCTGTCCGGGGAAACGGCCTCCGGCAAATACCCGGTCGAATCGGTCGCCACGATGGCGCGCATTGCCGAGCAAACCGAATCGTCGCCGGATTACGGCAAGCGCAAGCTGGGCCACGTGCTGGTCCGCAGCAGCGTAACCGAAGCGATCAGTCAGGCTGTCGTCGGCTCCGCAGACGATCTGAACGCCAAGGCGATTCTGACCTCCACCGCGACCGGCTTCACCGCCCGCATGGTGTCCAAATATCGTCCCAACGCCCCGATCGTGGCAATTACGCCGAACGAGACAGTCATGCGAAATTTGAATTTGGTCTGGGGCGTTATCCCGATTCTGGGCGAGCAGATCGGCTCGACGGACGAGCTGTTTACCTCCGTCGTCAGCCGCGGAATCAACGAAGGCTTGCTGGAAGCCGACGATCTGGTCGTTATCACGGCCGGGGTGCCTCTGGGAAGCACAGGCACGACAAACCTCATCAAGATCCAGCATGTGTCCGATTTGATGCACTAAACAAACGCAAAGGGATGACAAGCGTCCGCATGGCAGGCTCAGCCTGCCGACGGTCGCTGTCATCCCTTTTTTTCGAATCGATGCGCCCCGGGAACGGTTTAAAGCTTGGCCGTAAACGCAAGGATCGCCTGCGCCAGCTCGCCCGGCGCTTCCATCATGCTCATGTGGCCGGCCCCGTCGATCTGGCTGCGCTGAAAAGCCTCCTTGTCGACGGAGAACGTCCGCTGCGGCGGAATGATCTGATCGCCCGTCCCAGCGACAAGCAGCACCGGCACCTGCGCTGCGGACAATACGGCGTTGCGGTCCGGCCGCTGCCGCATCCCTTCCAACGTACGGACCGCGCCCTCGGCGCTTGTACCCAGACCGATCTCCTTCGCTTTGCGCACCGCCTCCGGCATCGTCTCCAGATGAGCCGGAGCGAACAGCTTCGGGATCAATCCTTCGATAAATGCCGGCAGCCCCTGAGCCCGGATCGTCTCCATCGCCTTCAGCCGGCCTTCTTTGCCCTTCTCGTCGTCCGGAAACGCGGTCGAATGAAGCAAGCCGAACGCGAGCAGCTTGTCCTCGTGCTTCTCGGCCAGCGCGAGCGTCACATACCCGCCCAGCGAATGGCCGAGCACGACCGGGCGACCGATATGGAGCCGGTCGATTAACGCGGCGATATCGTCGGCGATCGCCTCCATCGTATACGTCCCATCCGGGGCGTCGGATGCGCCGTGCCCGCGCAGATCCGGTATAATCAACCGGCAGCGGCCTTCGAGCAGCGGCGCGACTTCATCATAATAGGCCGAGCTCCCGCAAAAGCCGTGAAGCAAAATGACCGGGGTCCCTTGGCCCCGGTCGATGTAGGCCAGCCTCGTGCCGTTTACGTCCGCATACCGCTTGTCCATGGTGATCCACTCCTCTTTTTTCGCACGCTATCGATAGATAGCTTTTAAGCGTATTATACCCGTTTTACCCGGGAATTTCCGCCTTGAATCCGAAGCGGCTCCAGACGAAACGGCGGCACGAAAAAGAACCGGCTGTCCGCCCCCGCGCCGGGGATGGCAGACAACCGGTTCCTTGCGCGTTCAAGACGGTTAAGACCGCGGATTGGCCGGGCTGACGCTCGTCGAACCGTCAGGCTCGGCTACCGGTTTATATTTGGACGAAACGTACGTTTCCGCTTTCGGTTCGGTAATCGCCTGAGTGTTCATGCTGTCCGGCTTCGGATCGGTCAAGGTGTACGTAATCACCGCCCGGCCGTCCGATTCGAACCGGATGCCGCTAATCTCGATACCGTAGCCGCCCGTCGGCTTCTCGCCGCGGGACAGAACGACTTTGTTCACGTCGTCGTTGACTTTTTCCACCGTCACTTTAACGTCTTCCTGCGGTGCCGGCTTTGGCGCATCCGCATGCGATTCGACGAACTTGATCGCGCTGTGCAGCCAGACGGCCGCTTCACCGCGGGTCAGCTCCCGCTTCGGATAAAACTTTGCATCTTCTCCCAATTTGATCAGCTTGTGCAGCACCATCCGCTGCACGCTGTTGCTCACCTTCGGATCGATCTCGCCTTGATCGGCGAGGACGACGAACATTTCGATCACCGGGTACGTCCCTTTCGTATCGATCGCGTGGATCAGCAGATCCGCATACTGCTCGCGGGTAATCGTCCCGTTCGGGTCCACATCCTTCGGTATCGGCAGGCCGTTCAATTGGGCGATCACGAAAGATTCGGCGTACCACGCGTTATTCGGCACGTTCGTATAATAATCCGATGCTTCGGGCTTCTTGACGAAGCGCATCGTATCCATGTTCAAATTCAGCCCCTTGACCAGCATATGAACGGTTTGCGCATAGCTGGCTTTTCCCATCGGGACGAAATGCTCACCATCCACCCCGCTGACGATTCCTCGCTGTTTCAATGCGGTAATCGGCTCCTTCTGATCTGCGCTCAAATCGTTGAAAGCCGAGGCCGAGCCGGCCGCCAAGCTGCCGAACAGCGCTGCCGCCGACAGAACTGCCAGTGCTTTTTTCATCATAATCAAAAACCACCTTTCGCTGTTTACTCCGGAGTTATCTACTAGACGGACGGGGCCTGCCAAAGGTTGCAGGAAAACCGATGCGGCGGCGCCCATCCGAGGCATGTTCCGAAAAATGGCGCATAAGCTGTGATAGATACCATAATGGACCGGGAGGAAGCCCGCATGCCCGTAGCGCTAGTACAAATCGCCTTGTTTCTGATCATCATCCGTTCCGTGCACATGACGTTCCAGCTTTTGCGGCGTCCGAAGAAGCCGTGGCTTGATCTGCTGCATTACGTCTCGGTTACGGTCGTGGCCGTATCGTTTTTGCTTCAATAGAAGCCGCCGCTTTCCCTGCCCGCCCCTGGCACGAATCCGTACAATAACCGCTAACCTCCTCCGTTTCATCCTCCGATGACGGAGTTTTTTTTGCATTTTTCCTGCTGATCGCGGATTAATATTCGGAAAACGCCCTTTTCCCCGTTCCCAACCGGGGAGGTCTATGCTACGATGAGGGGTAGACCGGAAAATTGTCGGTTTTTGTAGTTTTTTGAAGGATCGCCTCTAAAAATATTCCCCTGCATATTGACCGTTTATGAATAAGAATGGTAAAGTATTTATCACCTACTAATTCCATTGGAATTATATAATTATTGCCATTCGGGGGAGGAACTCATCGTCATGTCACATTGGAGAAAAAGCGTTCTGCTGGTACTCATCTTCTTGCTTTCGATCGGCATGATCGCTTGCGGTACGAAGCCGCAGGCTTCGGAGCAAGGCGGCAAGCCGGCGGAGGGCGCGAACGCCCAAGCGGGAAGCGGCGCGGACAACCCGCTCGCGAATAAAAAGATCGCGCTTATTATGCAAATCAACCTTGGTACCTTCTCCGCGCAGTACATCGAAGGCGTGAAGGAGCAGGTCGAGAAGCTCGGCGGCAAAGTCACCGTCACTCCGGCCGACGGCGATCTTGCCAAGATGGCCTCGAACCTCGATGCCGCCATCAACCAGAAGGTCGACGGCATCCTGATCGACCACGGAACGGCGGCAGCGCTCGAAGCGGGCGTAAAGCGGGCGTTGGAGAAGAAAATCCCGGTCGTCGCCTTCGACGCCGATCTGCAAGTTCCGGGCGTGACCGTGCTGGAGCAGGGCGACGCCAAGATGGCCGAGATGACGCTGGACAAGCTGGCTCAAGACATCGGCGGCAAAGGCAACATCGTCAAAATCTGGGTTGCGGGCTTCGCCCCGATGGAGCGCCGTCAAGTCGCTTACAAAGCGTTCCAGGACAAAAACAAGGATATTAAGGAAATCGCCGCTTTCGGCGCCGCTTCGCAGAACACCGCGCTGGATACGCAAGCGCAAATGGAAGCGATCCTGAAGAAATACCCGAACAAGGGCGACATCGCAGCCGTATGGGCCGCTTGGGACGAGTTCGCCAAGGGCGCCTCGCGGGCCATTCAGCAAGCGGGCCGCACGGAAATCAAAGTATATGGCATCGATATGAGCGACGAGGACCTGCAAATGATCCAGGATCCGAAGAGCCCGTGGATCGCTTCCGCCGCCGTCGATCCGAAGGATATCGGGCGCATTCAGGTTCGTTACCTGTACCAAAAGCTTCACGGCGACCAAACGCCGGACAAAGTCGTTCTGGACCCGGTATTCGTCTCCCGCGAGCAACTGCCGCAGCAGCAGATCTCAACCGCTCAGCTGAGCGAGCACGTGAAAGGCTGGGGCAACAGCCAGCAAGGCTACACCGACTGGCTGAAAAAAGCCGAGAAACCGGCGGCCAAGTAACCATCTGAATAACCCAATCCCACCCGCTGCGGAGCCGGTGGGATTTTCCGTTGAAGGAGCGTGAGACTGTCCCGATGACCACTTCCGCAGCTCGACTAGAAATGAAAGGCATATCCAAATCGTTCCCCGGCGTCCGGGCGCTGCATCAAGTCGATTTCGAGGTCCGCGGCGGCGAAATTCATGCGCTGCTCGGCGCGAACGGCGCCGGCAAAAGCACGCTGATGAAGGTGCTGTCCGGCGCTTACCGACCCGATGGGGGCAGCATTCTGATCGACGGAGCCGCGCTGTCCATCGGCGGTCCGCTCGACGCCATCCGCAGCGGCATCCAGTGCGTGTATCAAGAGGTCGATACGGCGCTTGTTCCGAAGCTGACCGTAGCGGAAAACATCATGCTGGACCGGCTCACTGCCGGACGCGGCTGGATCGATTGGAGCGGTCTGCAGCAGGAGGCTTCCCGCGTGCTGGCCGATATCGGCTTGACCGGCCTGGACGTCCGGCGGCAGGCCGGAGAGCTGTCCATCGCGCAGAAGCAGCTGGTGCTGATCGGCCGGGCGCTGGCGCAAAAGGCGAAGTTTATCATTTTCGACGAGCCGACCGCCCCGCTCTCCGGCGAAGAGGCCGAGCAGCTCTTCCGCATCATGAACCGGCTGAAGGCCGACGGCGTCGGCTGCATTTTCATCTCGCACCGGCTCGGCGAGGTGTTCCGCATCAGCGACCGGGTCACCGTCATGCGGGACGGGCAGCGAATCTCGACAAAAGCGGCGGTGAGCACGGACGCGCAGGCGGTCGTCGAAGAGATGCTCGGCAAGCCGTTCGAGGAGGAGTTCCCGAAGGCGGAGGTCGCCATCGGCGAGCC
>NZ_BILX01000102.1 GCF_004000785.1 Paenibacillus ehimensis NBRC 15659
TAGGCTTGGGCATTGCAAAAGCAATGCCCACTTCATAAGCAGAGGCTTGGGCATTGCAAAAGCAATGCCCACTTCATAAGCAGAGGCCTGAGCAATTGTGAAGCATGCCATCCTCGCAGGCCGTCTTTTCGACAACCCTACCGTTATTATCGCAAAAGCGGACATAGTTTGCAAAAGCCGCAATACGAAAAACCCGGTCTCTCAGGCGCAGAGGAACGGGCTCGCCGGAAGACTATTCGATTTTGGCCCGGGGATGGGTCCGGTCGTAAACCTCCTTCATTTTGCTCCGGGTGACTTGCGTATAGATCTGCGTCGTGGAAATATCGGCATGACCGAGCATTTCCTGAACGGACCGGAGGTCGGCTCCGTTCTCCAGCAGGTGCGCGGCAAACGAATGCCGGAGCGTGTGCGGGGTGATTTCCATCCGAATGTCGGATTCCGCAGCGTAGCGTTTAATGATTTTCCAGAAGCCCTGACGCGTCATCCGGGTCCCCAAATGGCTGACAAACAGCGCCTCCTCAGCCTTGGACGGCTTAAGCAGCTTAGGCCGCATCGTTTGGATATAGGCCTCCACGTACTCCGAAGCGATCCTCCCGAGCGGAACGATCCGTTCCTTGCCTTTGCCAACACAACGGATAAAGCCCAGACTGGGGTTGACGCTGTCCACGTCAAGCGAGATGAGCTCCGACACCCGGATTCCCGTCGCGTACAGCACCTCCAGCATCGCCTTATCCCGCATCCCGTTGGGTGTCGTCGTCAAGGGGGCTTGGAGCAGCTTGCCGACCTCTTGAACCGACAGCACCTTCGGAATCCGCTTCTCGAGTCTCGGCGTCTCCAAATGCAGCGACGGATCGCTGTCCAGCAGACGCTCCTTCACGAGGAATTGGTAAAAGGCGCGGATGGAAACCATACTCCGGGAAAGCGTGGCCGTAGCCCTCCCCCGCTGCTTCAAGTCCAGCATATAGCCGGAAATGTTCAGCTTCCCGCTGTCGCCCAGCGTAGAAATGCCGGAGCTTTCCAAATAATCTATATACTGAGACAAATCGCGTCGGTACGAGTCCAGCGTATTCTGAGCAAGGCCCCGATCCTCCGCCAAAAAACGGATAAACGAGTTGAGTTCCTGTTTCATGCGCAATTGATCCCCTTTTATGTCTTGCATCGGCGCTTTTAAAACAATTCCACATACAGGATCAATTTTCCTTCCGCCACGGAAAGCTTTTTTACTCGCCGATCCGGTAGAACAGCTTCAGCCGTTCGCTCATCGTGGTCTTGTCCGAGGCCGCAGCCACCTGATCGTTCTGGAACGCTTTGACGGCGCGGCCTGCGGGCTCCTTGTACTTCGGCTCCGGCTCCAGCCATCGCGTAACGGCGAGCAGCATGTGATAGAGCGCAAACGTAAACACCACGAACAAGAGGGCGAAACGAAAGCGGCCGAGCCACTTCCGCGCCCGAACATGAAAAATCACGGCTTGTCTCCTCCTCCCCTGTTCCCTCCCGCCGGCCTGGCGCCGGACCGCGGGAGTTCAGACAGGTTCTAAGAGTACACTATGACCGAATAGGCAAATTTATGCGCATTCGAGGATGACGGGACCAAACCGTATGGCCGAACGGCGCCGCTGCAGTTGTCAACTGATCGGCAGCAGCGAATCCAAGCCCGTATAAGGCAGACCGACAGCTTCGGCTACCGCGGGATACGTGACGTGGCCCTGATAGGTGTTCACGCCGAGCTTAAGCGGCGGATTGCCATAGAGCGCACGGGTAACCCCTTTACCGGCCAACTCGAGGGCATAGCCGATGGTCACATTCGTGAGCGCCAGCGTCGAGGTCCGCGGCACGGCCCCCGGCATGTTGGCGACTGCATAATGAAGGACGCCATGCTTCTCGTACGTCGGCGCGCTGTGCGTCGTCACGCGATCCACCGTCTCGATCGAACCGCCCTGATCGACGGCCACATCCACGATGACGGCCCCGGGCTTCATCTGCCGCACCATCTCCTCGCTGACGAGCTTCGGCGCCTTCGCGCCCGGAATGAGGACAGCCCCGATCAGCAGATCCGCCTTTTGAACCGCATTGGCAATATTATAGGGGTTGGACATCAGCGTGCGGATACGGCCGTGGAACACGTCGTCCAAATAGCGGAGCCGCTCCGCGCTGCGTTCGATCACGACGACGTTGGCGCCGAGGCCGAGCGCCATTTTTGCGGCGTTCGTTCCTACGATGCCTCCACCCAAAATGATCACGTCCGCCGGAGGCACACCGGGGACGCCGCCGAGCAGAATGCCGCGCCCGCCGTAATTTTTCTCCAGAAACTGCGCGCCGACCTGAACGGACATGCGTCCGGCCACTTCGCTCATGGGCGTAAGCAGCGGCAGCCCCCCGTTCGGGAGCTGAATCGTCTCGTACGCGATGGCAGTTACTTTATGCTGCACAAGCGCCTCGGTCAGCTTCGGCTCGGCCGCCAAATGAAGATAGGTAAACAGCGTCAGCCCTTCGCGGAAATAGCCGAATTCGGAAGGGAGCGGCTCCTTCACCTTCATAATCATTTCTGCCTTGCCCCACACCTCGGCGGCCGAAGGAAGCAGCTGGGCGCCCTCCTTGGCATACTCCTCGTCGGAGAAGCCGCTGCCCGCACCGGCCCCGGCTTCCACAATCACGCTGTGCCCGGCTTCTCTCAGTACCGCTGCACCGCCAGGGGTCAATGCGACGCGGTTTTCGTTGTTTTTGATTTCTTTCGGTATCCCGATGATCATCGTTTCTTGCCTCCTGTTCCTTATTTTGAACCAGAGCGTATGATATGGTATAGCGTTTGCCTTTTCGGTGCGAATATGTGAGAAAATGCAAAAAACCTTCATACTTGATCTAGCGTCAAGCCGAAGGTTTCGTGTTTACGTTTTGTTCTTGTCGCGGCAGCGGTGGCAAATGCCCTGAAAATCGAGCCGATGGTCGAGCACCTGAAACCGGTACTCCCGCTCCAGCCGTTCTTCCAGCGCGCCCAGCCAGTCTTCCATAATCTCGTCGACGGCGCCGCACTGCACACAGATGAGGTGATGATGATGGTGATGAGAGCTGTCATTGCGCAAGTCGTAACGGGCTACGCCGTCGCCGAAGTTCATTTTCTCGAGAACGTGCAGCTCGCTGAGCAATTCCAACGTACGATACACGGTGGCAAGGCCGATTTCGGGCGCTTTATCTTTGACGAGCATAAAAACGTCTTCCGCGCTCAGATGATCCTCTTCGTTCTCCAGCAAAACCCTGACGGTCGCTTCCCGTTGAGGCGTCAGCTTATAGCCTTGCGATTGCAACTGTTGTTTGATTTTTTCGATGCGAGATTCCATGCTTCTCCCCCACGGGTTTTGCACCGAAGCAAAACCTTTCTCGTAAGCTTAAGCTTTCTTCATGCTTACATTATAGGAGGAGGACTTAGGGAAAGTCAAACCTTTTAAGACCCGGACATCGTTACCAGCATGGGCGTTACCCATTTCATCATAGCCGGGGACACGTAAGCCTCGAATACCGCCACGCCGAGCAGCAGCGCGCCGGAGGCCAGAATGACGCCCGAGAATCGCATAAAAGGTTCATATAGAGCGCCCTTGCGGCGGATAAACCGGTTTTTGACCAGATGAATCGTGAAAGCCATCGCCGTGACGCTGCATACGAGCAGCAAAGGGATGACCACCAGGTTCGGCGGCACGACCGAAACGAGCGCAAACAGCAGCCCCTTCCAGGATAAGGTGCCGACCAGATAGCCGACGGTGAAGCCGACCAGCACACCTTTCAAAAAATCCAGAATGAGAATAAGCGGCAGGCCGATGACGGACAGGCCCAGCACCCAAATAATTAAAAACCATTTGATATGCATGGAAAACGAATCCTTGAACGAACCCGTAACATCGCCTTCCAATCCGCCTTGATGGACGGACGCAAAAAAGCTGCCCAAATACCGGCTCAGCTCCTGCTTCTGCTCCATCGAGAGGGCGTTCACCATCACCGCACCGAAAACGACGCCCGTGACGAAGACGACGCCTACGAATAAATAGAACGACAAATGCTCCTTCATATACTGCTCCAGCGTACGGTTCCGCATCATGCCGGCGCGCCCCCCTTGTCCGAATAGTACAGAATATGAGGGGGGGCTACGGTTTATGACTCCGGGCGTTTTTCGCGTTATTCGTTCCGTGCAGCCACTTTGCCGTATTTGCCGCCGCCGCCCGTATCGAGCCGCAGCGTGCCTGCCCGCGCTTCCCTAATATAACCGGCAATCGTTTCGCCCGCCGCATCCGCAAGCTCTTCGAACGATACGCGGTGCAGCAGGTTCATTTCGGAGCCGAACCGCTCAATGAGGCGATCGAACGTTTTCGGCCCGAGGCCCGGGATATATTCAAGCGGCACCTGGTAGCAATACGGCGGACGATCCGGAGCAACCCAAGGCTCCTCCCGGTCCGCAAGACTCAAAATCCGGTCCATTACGCCGCGGACAATCCGCGGACTGCCGCAGTACAAACATCGCTCCACGGCAGCCTGGCCCTGCTCGTCGAGAATCGAGCTGCAATCGCCGCAGTAGGTGCGGTGGTATTTGCCGAGCCGCGGATTGAGTCCGTAATTGGCAAGCACACGGCGTCCATCCTTCTGCGACAAAGCTTTTCGCAGCTCCTCGAATGTCGGCGCTTCAAGCGCCAGCTTATTGTATTCGCGTCCGATCTTCGGGAGCGAATGAGCATCGGAATTGGTAAGAAACGTGTAGCGGTCCAGCTCGCTGATATACCCGGCCATGACGGAATCGGCGCTGAGACCGAGCTCGACGGCCGCGATCCCTTCCAAATCGAGCAAATGCTCCATTCGTGTCGAGCAGCTTCCATAGATGCTTTTATGCGGGGTGAAAATATGTGCGGGAATCAGAATGCCTCCGCGCGCGATAACCTCCCGCTGAAGCTCCCGGGCGGTGACATAGATGCGCTGCGAGCTGAGCTGAACATTTTTCATATGCTTGCGGAGCCACTCCGTGAAGCTCTGCATATCGCCCAGCTTGGGCAGATAAGCGATCAAATGGGCCGTCCCCAAGCCGGGGTCGCGCACCTCGATCTCGCAGCCCAGCAGGACGGTTGTCCGGTGAAAACGGATGCCTCCGCCTTCCAGCTCTTCCATCTCGCCTTTATCCAAGTAATGCAGCATTTCCCGCTGCACGCCCGGGGAATGGCAGTCGATGATGCCGATCACGTCGATCCCTTTGCGCTCCGACGCTTCCTGCGCGATGTTGTAGAACGTCAGGTTGTTCGCGGCGCTGATTTTGACCGCTTCGCCCGCTTCCGTTCGCCCGATATGAATGTGCAGGTCGGCGTAGTATGCGTTCGTGCTCATGTCGGGAACGAGCCGGTAAGCTTGTACAGCTGCCATGCGTAAACGGCCATGATCGTCTTGGCGTCGCTGATCCGCTGCTCCCGGATGTATGCCTGCGCCTGCTCCAGCGTAAGCTCTTCGATTTCGAGAAATTCGTCTTCGTCGGGGTTCGCTTGTCCCTTCACCAGCTGCTCGGCGGCATACAGATGAAGAATTTCGTCGGCGAAGCCGGGCGATGTATAGAAAGAGCTGATATGGCGAATCGAGCCGGCGGTGTAGCCGGTTTCTTCCTCCAGCTCGCGCTTGGCGGCATCCAGCGGATTCTCGCCGGCGTCCAGCTTCCCTGCGGGAATTTCCACTTGGCTTTTCTCCAGCGGCTTGCGGTATTGCTCGACGACAATCATCCGGTCATCCGGGGTTAGGGCCAGAACCGCGACCGCGCCGGGATGCTTGACGATCTCGCGGGTCGCTTCCCCGCCGTTCGGCAGCTTTACGGTGTCCACCTGCAAGGAAATGATTTTTCCTTGAAAAATCGGCTGGGTGGAAACCGTCACTTCTTCGAATTTTTTATGCGTCTTATGCGGCATGGAAGATTCCTCTCTTCTCTTTACGGGTATTGTAAGAATAAGACCAAAGCTCATTATACCACATCCGGCGGCCGAAAGCCGACCGCGTAAGGACATAATCGTGTCGTCTCCCGCATAAGGTGGATTATATGAACCTATCGAAGCAGGAGGGGTACTCTATGAAAACGTATGTCAATGCAGGGCAGCTTCGTTTGGTAGGGAAAAGCTGGGAAATCCGCAGCTATTTGAAAATGGCACTGGACCGCGTCTCGACTGATGTGCCGCTTGCGGCTTTTCTGGACGGGACGCAGGCCGGTACAGCTGCTACGGTTTATCCGGGCCCCCGTCCCGAAGGAGCCGGTACGCCGCTCCCGCCGCCGTACAAATGGCCGCAAAAAACGCCGGATCGTCCTGCCAGGCTCGCCCCATGGAAATGATCGGCTGCCCGTACGCTTCCAGAGCGGCGGCCATGTGCTCCAAGGGCGGCGGCGCCTCCCACAGCAGCCGATGACGCCGGGCGAGTCCGCTCTGCCGGACCTGCTCGCGCAGCAGCGCGGCTTCCGCAGCGGCGGACAGCAGCGGCAGCGGGACGCAGGCCGGCGCGAGCGCGGCTTGGCCCAGTGCCACCGCCGTATGGCGGCTGAGCCCGCGGTGCCGCGGCCGCGGATCGGCGAAGCTGATGCGGGCCATCGCCACGGGGATGCCCCCGAGGGAATGCGCCGCGCCCACAAGCTCGCCTGCCTCGATACCGCTGAAGCCGTATACCGTGCCGGTGCCCACGATACCGGGACCCATGCAGACGACGGCCAGATCGGCTTCCAGCACATGCCTCGCGGCAAGAAGCGCCGTGTATTTATTGACGGCTTCGATGTCGCCGCCGTAAGCGTGCCCGTAGGTGACCGCCCCGGCCAGCCAGCCAAGCTGCCGCAATCGCCGTACATGTCCGCTGACCGCCAGAGGCAGGGCCCCACCGTCGGTCATGACATAAGCGATGCGCGGTACTGGCGCTCCCGCCTCGCGTGCAAGCTCGCGGAGCCAGCATACGGCGGCAGGCAGCATGCTGTGGAGCTCGCCGATGAGCACCGGCATCCCGTTCAGCGTACGCGATTCGGCAAACAGAGCGTGATGCGGACTTGACGGCTCCTCGACCGAAAGCACGGCCCGCTGCAAAGACGTGTAACGCAGCTTCATAATATGCCCTTCCTGCGTTTCAGGCTCCGGCGGATTTGCACTTCTGCCATACGGACTGTCGATCCCCTCCTCGTCCGACCTCCCAAGTATCGCGTGAACGAAATGCACGCCGCCCGTCCCGAGCCCCAGACGAACGGCCGTCGTATTCAGCAGCACCTCGTCCCCCGGCCGAAGCGGCGCTCCCACGCCAAGATCGTGCAGCGCAGCAGCCGTTTCTCCGTTCCCAAGCCGCACCCGAACCTCCTGCAGACCATGCAAGGGTGAAGGTTCCCCTGCCGTTTCCGTAACGACCGCCGTTTCCCACCGTATCCTCATGTTCCGTTTCCTCCCGCTTTCGCACAAAAAAATCGCCGCTTACCCAATAGAGATAAGCAGCGATTAAAACAACCTGTATGTTATTACATTATGCCGGAAGGTCAAGCATTATGCCTTGGCGACTTCATTCACGATCGAGACGACCACTTCCGCCGTTTTGACAAGGTCCGAAATTGCGATCCGTTCTTTCGTCGTGTGGATGTCCAGATAGCCGATCGCCAGATTGACAGTCGGTACGCCCATGCCGTTGAACATATTGGCGTCGCTGCCCCCGCCGGAATGGAAGGTGCGCGGCGTGCAGCCGACGTTCGTCAGCGCGTTCATCGCAAGCTTCACGACCGGAGCGGACTCGTCGTACATAAACGCAGGATAGATGACTTCGCTTTTGAAGTCAAGCTTCGCGCCCATCTCCTCTGCCGCTTCCTCGCACGCTTGACGCATTTTCTCGACCTGCTCGTACATTTTCGCCTGCGTGATGCTGCGCGCCTCGCCTTCGAGCGTTACCCGCTCGACGACGATGTTCGTCGCGCCTTCCACGCCGCCCTCGAACCGTCCGATGTTCGCGGTCGTTTCTTTGTCGATGCGGCCCAGAGGCATGCGTGCAATCGCTTTGCTCGCCACGGTAATCGCGCTCACGCCCGCTTCGGGATTCACGCCCGCATGAGCCGAGCGGCCCCAGAACGTGATGTACACCTTCGCCTGCGTCGGAGCGGCTACGGCGATGTCTCCGATGGTGCCGTTCGAGTCCAGCGCGAAGCCGAGATCCGCATCGACCCATTTGGCGTCC
Source organism: Paenibacillus ehimensis NBRC 15659 (assembly GCF_004000785.1). Taxonomy (GTDB): domain Bacteria; phylum Bacillota; class Bacilli; order Paenibacillales; family NBRC-103111; genus Paenibacillus_G; species Paenibacillus_G ehimensis. The sequence continues at coordinate 8,194 of NZ_BILX01000102.1, forward strand.
ATCGCCCGGGAGCCCTTCAAGCCGGATTCCTCGCCCGCCGTAATAATAAACTGAATTTGCCCGTGCTCGATGTTGTTTTCTTTCAGTACGCGAATCGCTTCGAACATAGCGGCCAGCCCCGCTTTGTCATCCGCCCCGAGAATCGTCGTACCGTCACTGCGGATGTAACCGTCCTCGCCGATCTGCGGCTTGATGCCCTTCCCCGGAGTAACCGTATCCATATGTGAAGTAAAGAACAGCTTCGGCAGCGGCTTTGCGGATGTGGCCGGCAGCGTGCAGATCAGATTGCCCGAGCCGTGGCCGGTTTTCGCCGCGGAGTCGTCCTCCTCCACCTTCAAGCCCAGCTCGGTGAATTTTGCCTTCAGCACGCGGCTAATTTCCTGCTCGTGCTTCGTTTCGCTGTCGATTTGCACCAACTCGATAAATTCGTCTACCAATCGCTTTTGCTGAATCATAGCTTTCCTCCATTAGGCCGCTTGGGTTATTATAGGAATAGTATTCCCTTGATAAGGAGCTGAAATCGTTGCAAAATAAATTGATCTTCAAAATCGTCGTCTATACGATGATCGTCTCGATGCTGTTGTCCACCCTGTTGTTTACGGTAAGCAATTTCTTCTAGATTTAACTGCGGCGACGCTGACGGGCGGCGGACAAGCCCCCGCGGCAGCACGCCGGCTGTTAGTAGAGCTTCGTGTCCTGATTGTACGCTTCCAGGTTCTCTTTCACCCGCTGCAGGAAGCGTCCGCAGATGACCCCGTCCAAAATGCGGTGGTCCAAAGACAAGCACAGGTTGACCATCGAACGGACGGCAATCATGTCCTGAATAACGACCGGTTTTTTCACGATCGATTCGAAGGTCAATATGGCGGCTTGCGGGTAGTTGATGATCGGATACGACAAAATCGATCCGAACGAGCCCGTATTGTTCACAGTAAACGTGCCGCCCTGCATATCGCTGAGCGTCAGCTTGCCGGCTCTTGCTTTCCGGGTTAACGTATCGATCTCCCGGGCGAGGCCGGCAATATTCATTTGGTCGGCCTTGTGGATGACCGGGGTGACGACGAAGTCCTCGGTTCCTACGGCCAGCGCCAGGTTAATATCCCGCTTGACGATAATTTTGTCAACCGCCCAGACCGAGTTCATGATCGGATAATCCTTGATCGCGCCGACGACCGCTTTGAGCAGGAAGGCCAGATAGGTGATGTTAATCCCTTCCTGTTTCATGAATTCGCCCTTCACTTTGTTGCGCAGCAGGACAAGGTTCGTCACATCCACCTCGATCATCGTCCAGGCATGCGGAATTTCCGTCACGCTCTGGCGCATGCGGCTGGCAATCGTATTGCGGATCGGCGTCACGTCGATCAAATATTCGCCCCGGCCGTCAAGCGGCTGACCCTCCACTTCGATTTTCGGCAGCGGCGGATTTTCCGATAAATGGATACCGGTCGAACGGACCGGCACCTTCGGCGGCACCGGGAGGAATACGCCTGCGGTCGCAGCTTCCGCAGCGGCTTCCGCATTGACGGCAGCCACCGGTTTACCCTCTTCGACCGCTGCAGTCTTGCCGCTCGCTACGTAAGCTTCCACGTCTTTGCGCGTAATGCGGCCGCCAAGGCCCGTTCCCTTCACTTCCGAGAGCGCGATTCCGTGTTCTGCAGCAAGCTTGAGCACCGCAGGCGAATAACGGCCGCGCATGCCTGCTTCACCGTCGGCTTCCGGAGCTTCGCGACGGGCTTCTCCGGTTTGAGCGCGCTGCGGCTGAGAAGCGGCTTCTGCGGCTCCCGCCGTGCTGCCGCCTGCCTGATGCGGCTCCTCAATCAAACAAATATCTTCTCCGACCGCAGCCGTATATCCTTCTTCCGCCAGCAGCTTGACAAGCCGTCCTTCGATCGGCGACGGCATCTCCACCGTCACCTTGTCGGTGATCAGCTCGCACAGCACGTCGTACTGTTCGATATAATCCCCCGGCTGCTTCAGCCATTTGCCGATCGTCGCCGATACCAGACTTTCGGCCAGATGAGGAACCTTGACGCCGGTTCCTTTGGTCGCTTGATCGCTCATGTAACGGTCCTCCTAAAACAAAGCCAGCTTCCGCATGGCTTCCATGATCTTATCCGTATTGAGAAGGAAAAATTTCTCCATCGGCGGATTCATCCCGACGGCCGGAACGTCCGGCGCGCAGAGCCGCATGATCGGCGCATCCAGCTCAAACAGCAGCTCCTCGGCAATGATCGCGGACACTTCCGCCCCGACGCCTCCGGTCTTGTTATCCTCGTGGATGATCAGCACTTTGCCGGTTTTGGCCGCCGCTTTGAGAATCGCTTCCGTATCCAAAGGCTGCAGCGTTCTCAGATCGAGCACATGAGCCTGAATGCCTTCTTTGGCCAGCTCTTCCGCCGCACGCAGCGCATATTGCACGGTGAGACCGTATGTGATGACGGTGATGTCGGAGCCTTCCCGCTTCACGGCCGCTTGGCCGATCGGCACGATATAATCGTCCTCGGGCACTTCGCCCGTAACTGACAAGTAGCATTTCTTATGTTCGAAGTACAGCACCGGATCCGGGTTGCGGATCGCGGCTTTTAAGAGCCCTTTGGCATCGTAAGGATCCGAAGGGGCGACGATGACAAGCCCCGGCGTGCCGAAAAAGACGGATTCCGGACATTGGGAATGATACAGCGCGCCGCCGCCGGTCGCCCCGTACGGAGCGCGGATCACGACGGGACAGCTCCAGTCGTTGTTCGAGCGGTACCGGATGCGGGCCGCTTCGCTGATGATCTGGTTCGTCGCCGGGAAAATAAAGTCCGCATACTGCATCTCCGCGACCGGCTTCATCCCGTACATGGCGGCGCCGATCGCTACGCCAGCGATCGCCGATTCGGCGAGCGGCGTATCCATGATCCGCTCTTCCCCGAACTGCTCCTTCAGCCCTTTCGTCGCATTCATGACGCCGCCCTTGCCGACGTCCTCCCCCAGGACGAAGACGTTCTCGTCCCGCTCCATCTCTTCCTTCATCGCCGTGCGAATCGCTTCCAAATACGTAATGACCGCCACGAATTAGCCCTCCCTCTGTTCCGCGTACACATGCTTCAGCGTATCTTCCGGCGCCGGAAACGGCGCATCGTCCGCGTAATTCGTCGCTTCGACCAATTCCCGCTTGATGGCCGCCGCCAGCTCGGCGTCCTGCGTCTCGCTCCAGAGGCCGCAGTCGATCAGATACTGCTTGAATCGCGGCAAGCCGTCCTTCGCGCGGTTCTCTTCGACTTCCTCGGAGGTGCGGTAGAGCAAATCGTTGTCGGACGTCGAATGCGGAGAGATCCGATACATAACCGCTTCGATCAAGGTAGGACCTTCCCCGCGCAGCGCGCGCTCGCGCGCTTCCTTCACGACGCGGTACACTTCAAGCGCATCCCGGCCGTCCACCTTAACGCCCGGGAAGCCGTAGCCGTGGGCGCGCTCGGCGATGCTGCCGCCCACCTGCTTGTGCAGCGGGATAGAGATCGCATACTGGTTGTTTTCACACATGAAAATGACCGGCAGCTTATGCACGCCCGCAAAGTTGCAGCCTTCGTGGAAATCGCCCTGATTGCTCGATCCGTCGCCGAAGGTCGTGAACGCGACGAAGTTTTTCCGTTTCATCTTGGCTGCCAGCGCAAATCCGACCGCGTGAGGCACTTGGGTCGTCACCGGAGAAGAGCCGGTAACGATATTCAGCTTTTTGTGGCTGAAATGCCCGGGCATTTGCCGTCCGCCGCTGTTCGGGTCCTCCGCCTTGGCAAAAACGGACAGCATCAATTCCTTTAACGTCATACCGACCGAAAGCACGAAGCCGTAATCCCGGTAATACGGTAAAAAGTAGTCTTCCTCGCGCGAAAGCGCGAAGGCGGCGGCCACTTGCGCCGTTTCCTGGCCGATCCCGGACACGTGAAACGCGATTTTGCCCGAACGCTGCAGCAGGAAGCACCGCTCGTCAAACATGCGGGCTTTCAGCATGTATGTATACATCTCCAGAGCCTGACTGTCCGTCAATCCGAGCTGCCGGTGTTTTGTCATTTGACCGATGGACATGGAGTAATAGACGCCTCCTTTTACAAAAGCAAGAGAATTTTTAATACCTGGTGCTAATACCAGACATTATAACTATATTATAAACCGTTTGGTTTACGAATACAATTTTATTCGATAAAGAGGCGCTCTCCCGGCCTTCCGGCAGCAATCTTACATATTGATGGACCGTCCGTCCACGGCCAGCATCGCCTCGCCCAGCAGCTCCGAGAGGGTCGGATGCGGATGGATCGTCTGCCCGATTTCCCACGGGGTCGCATCCAGCAGCTGAGCGAGTGCAGCTTCCGAAATGTAATCGGTCACGTGCGGTCCGATCATATGGACGCCGAGCAAATCGTTCGTCTCTTTGTCAGCCACCACTTTGACGAATCCGTCGGTCTCCCCGAGCACGATCGCCTTGCCGAGCGCCCGGAAATGAAGCTTGGATACCTTGACTTCGCGTCCCCGTTCCTTGGCTTCCCGTTCCGTCCAGCCGATGCTTGCCGTCTCCGGACGGGAATACACGCACCGCGGCACTTGGTGCGGCTCCACCTTATGCGGCTGTTGCCCCCAGGCATGCTCTGCCGCAGTCAACCCTTCATGGGCGGCGGCGTGCGCGAGCTGAAGTCCGCCGATGCAGTCCCCGACTGCATAAATATGCAGCTCGGCCGTCTGCATTGATTCGTTGACGCGAATGAAGCCGCCATCGACCTTTACGTCGGTATTTTCCAACCCGATGCCTTCGACGTTGGCTTGACGCCCTACGCACACGAGCGCGATTTCGGCCGACAGCTCGGCTTCCTCCTCGCGATGCTCCACCTTCAGCGTTACGCCGCCCTCATGCTTGCGGACGGATTCCGTGAGCACTTTGGTGCCTGTACGCACGTTTACCCCGCGTTTTTTCAGCAGCCGCTCCAGCTCTCGCGATACGTCTTCATCCTCGCTCGGAAGCAGTCTCGGCGCGAATTCCACAACCGTGACCTGCACGCCAAAATCGTTAAGCAGCGAAGCCCATTCGACGCCGATGACCCCTCCGCCGATAATGACCGCCGAAGCCGGCAGCTTCTCCAGGCGAAGCGCCTCGTCGCTGTTCAGAATCGTCACGCCGTCGGTTTCCAGACCCGGCAGACTTCTTGGACGGGAGCCCGTGGCGATGATCACCTTCTCCGGCACCAGCGTCAAGATCTCGTCATCGCCCTGATCGACGGAGACCGTACCGCTCCGCGGCGAAAAGATGGAAGGACCGATTAATCTGCCCTTCCCCTGGAATACGGTGATTTTATTTTTTTTCATCAAAAATTGCAGCCCGCTGTATAGTTGCTCGACCACCGCATCTTTGCGGCTCGCGACTTTAGAGAAATCTAGGGTGACCGCCTCGGCTCCGATACCGAATCTGTCGCTGTCTTTCATGAGGGCGAATACTTCCGCACTTCGCAGCAGCGCCTTGCTTGGAATGCAGCCGCGGTGCAGACAAGTTCCTCCGAGCTTATCCTGCTCGACAATGGCCACGCTTTTGCCAAGCTGAGCGGCCCGGATAGCCGCCGTATAACCGCCGATGCCTCCGCCAAGAACAACCATATCAAAAGTATGCGTCATCCATGATTCCTCCTGATACGTAAGATTCTCTTATTGTAACTCTATTCCGCGGCAGAAATATAGTCCAAAATGTGAAATGACATGAATTCTTGATAAATTTATGATAACGTAGAGAGTAACGATTTTGAAGACATAGAAGGAGCCAAGCATGAAGGCCGTTATATCTCGTTTCATCGCGATACTGCTGCTGGTCGTGCCCGGACTCATGGCAACCTACGGATTTTTGGCCATGAAGGACGCCTGGTTCGCCCAATTCGATCCGGCGACGGGCTTCCTCTGGTGGAAGTTTGCGCTGGGATTGCTGCTGTTTGCCGCAGGAGTCGCTTTTATCGGGGGATGGATTTTTTTCCGGGACCGCAAACGCAATTATGTCGCGCCGCGTTTTCGCAAAAAACGCAAAAAGGGATAGGCCAGCATCCGCCTGTCCCTTTTTTGTCGTTCAGCCTCGTCCGCGGCCGGCTTGATCCAGCCAGCGGAGCAGCGCGTGACGCTCGATGATGGCGCTTAACGACCGCCGCCAGGTAATCGCGTGCAGACCGGCGAGCACGGTTAATGCCGCAGCCTGCACCGAAATGGGGGTAAGCTGCGAAAACCCTACGCCAAGCGCAAATCCAAGCACGTTGGCTCCGGTATCGCCCAGCATAGCCTTGCCGCGCAGATCCGCGCGTGCAAATAGCCCCGCCCCGATCGTAAGCGGAACCAGCAGACACCACACATTCCAATTGGCTTGCGCTCCGCTCTCCTTCGCAAGCCAACCGAGCAGAAGCAGCGAAACAAAAAAGCCCTTCAATGCCCGTCCGGGCCGGACGTCAAGCAAATTAACCGCATTGGTGGCGAGCAGAATAAGAAGCAGCTTCAAGGGGAAAAACCACAGCGGACCGCTATCCTCCAAGAGGTTTAACCCGGTCCCGCTAAGAGACGGGTCCGGTTCCGGCAGCAGGACAATCATTCCCGCCGCTAAAGTCGCCCCCGCTTTGACGATCCCGGTCGTCACCCTCCGCTGCCCGATCCAAGTTTTCCAGTGGTTGCGCAGCCCTTTGACCTCCCGCTCCCCGAGCAAATCGTCAAGCAGTCCCGCAAAGCCGACCATCGTGACCGCCAGCATCCATCGGTCGTTATCCGGCCAAGAGGGAGGCGCCGCCCATGTCCCGTACAAATACCAGAGCAGCAGCAGCCCCCACAGAAGCACGCCTCCGGCCGTCGGAACAGGACATCCCCGGTAGTTGGTTTCGGTGAGCCCTTGCTCCTGCAAAAAACGGATGACCCCCGGCAGCAAAACGGCTCCTGCAGCGAGCAGCAAGCCCGACGGGACCGCCCATCCCCACAGCCAGCCGGTCATAGTCAGCATGCCGGTTTGCGCCAGCACTGCCATAAGGTCAATCCGACCTCGCAGAGCTGCTTGCCCCGATGGAGCCATCCCTGCCAGCTGCGTCCGGTTTCCCGGTGCCGGAAAGGAACCTCCAGCTCGACGATCCGATAGCCGAGCTTGACGGCATCAACCATCATGCCGACCTCGGCCCCGAACCCTTGGTATTTCCGCTCGCAGCGGCGCAGCACTTCGCTTCGCATCGCCCGCTGGCCGGATAACGGGGCTCCCGATTCGTAGCCGCTGAGCAGACGGACGCCGCGGCCGGCCAAGCCTCGGACCAGCCCGAAGCCTCCCGGGATGCTTGCCGGCGGAAGCTTCGCTACGGTCAAATCCGCCTCCCCCCGCAGCACAGGCTCAAGAAGCAGGGGAAACTTCTCGGCGGTGCTGCCGAGATCGGCGTCCAGAAACACGACGATCTCCCCGGAAGCCGCTTGCCAGCCCGCAAATAACGCCGCACCTTTGCCGGAATTTACGGGAAAACGCAATACGACGTCGGCCCAAGCGCAAGCGACATCTCCCGTACCGTCGCGGCTTCCGTCATCCACAACGATGAGCTGCATATCGAACGAAAATTCCGCTGACGCCGGTGCCTTCGAGACCGCTTCCAGCGTGGAAGCCAGCAGACGCGACTCGTTCCAGGCGGGAATAATGACGGATATAAGCGGAACCATTGCTTTCTCTCCCTTCTCTCAATGCAAAAAGCGGACGAAGGATAACCACGCGGTCCCGGGCCTTGCCGGCTTACGCCGTTCGTTTGCGGGGTATAAGCGGCTGATTCCCCGGGCATCGACAAGTCTGCTCCCGATCTTCATCCGCACAAGCCAGGTGCTGCCCATGCCTTTGCGTCCTTTTTCCATAAAATCCTGCATATGGCTGTGCAGCCCGACGGTTACGATCTGCTCGCAGCCTTGTTCGTAAGCCAGCAGGAGCGCCGCATCCTCGCTCGTCCCTCCCGTCGGCAGCAAAGCCGCTTCAAGTCCGAGCCGCCGAAGGCGCTCCATCCCCGGCGCCTCTCCGTTCCGATAGCTATGTACGATTAATTCGGCCCCGCTGAATAAAGCAAGATCCGATACGCTGTCCATATCCCCAATGATCATGTCGGGAGTATACCCTGCTTCCAAAATGGCGTCAGCCCCTCCGTCCACACCGATCAGCACCGGACGGACCCGCCGTATGTAACGCTTCAGAGCGGCAAAATCTTCCCGGTACCCGCTTCCCCGGACCACCACCAGCACATGCCTTCCGGGGAGCTCCGTCCGCAGCGAAACGGGCGGAAGCGGTTCGAGCAGCTGCTCCTTTTCTTCGACAGCGTATTTTAACGTATTCTCGATAAACCTGGCGAGCTGCTTCGGCTCGGAGGCTTGTGCGGCCCGGTATGCGGCCAGCCAGCTTTGCCGGGTAAACCGGCGGCAGGGCACCCACGACGTCCCCGTATCAATCCCGTTGTCGGTCACGGTAACGGTCCGGGAAGCCTGCAGCAGCTCGAAGGCGTCCGCAGACGTCTCCACAAGGGGTGTGCCCGCCTCCAGAAGCTCCAAAACCGCCCGGGAGGCAATCGCCCCGGTCATTGTCCGGCCCGTGTTCACGACGACGGACACCCGGGCCTTGAGCAGGCCGCGAACGGCCAACTCGTCGAGGTCGTCGTGCGCCAGCACGGCGATCCGCCCCGGTCCTAAACGCTGGAGCAGCCGCTTGGTGCTTCGGTCGCTTTCCGTTATACCCGTTATGGGCAAAAGTCCCGTTTTCGATCTCCATCTCATAGCTTCATCCCCAATCACGTCAAGGAATCCAGCGCCTGCTCCACCCTCGTTACGCCTTGCGACATAACATGTCCGCTGGCCACCGCCGACGCCACGGCCGTCGCCTCGAGAATTTCTTGCCGGGATGCTCCCTTCGACAGCGCTTCTTGCACGTGATACAGCGTACAGACTTCGTTATTTGCAAACAATCCGATGCCAAGGGCAATCAGCTGCTTCTGCTTTTCATCCAGCGCTCCGGGGGCAAAACAAGCGGCTGTAAAATGATGGTATGCTTCCACCATCGTCGGCATAAGCTCTTTCATGTGGCCGACACCGACCTTATAAGAGTCGACTTTTTGTAAGCTGTCCGCTTGATGCATCGCGGCGCCTCCTTCCGGTTTTCCTTGGTTTAGCTTCCCCTCGTTCCAAAGGCATATGCAAAAAGATCGAAGATCGTGTCCAAAAAAAATCTAAAATTAACGAAACCACTTACAATATTCTACAAAAATCGATTTTATCGTATGGTATAATTAGTTTTATCCTAGGGTAAGGAGTAGATTCAATGCAAAAAACATGTCAGAAAATTGTTCGTGTTCAGAATGGTCTGATTACGGAAATTTATGATGGCTTGGTTTACCGAGACTTCAGTGACAATGAAAGCGCATTGAAGGAATTGCTGATGGACGATATCGGTCTGGATTTTGATTCCATACTCCATACTTACGAGCAACTGATCTATGAGTTAGCTTGCTCCAGTTCGGAAATCCGTTCCTCCATCATGAAGCGTTTGCCCGAAGGCTGGCTCGATTGGGCACACGATTTGTATTCCGACAATAAAGCCGAAGATAAAGCGATGCTGCCAATCACTCAGCCGATCCTATAATTGCCTGACCCCAGCCGCATACTTGGGTAATCGCGTTCCATACTAAACGTGAACTCACTTAGGCGGAGGTGCGTCTTGAGATGATTGACAATCTCGAAAGCAATTACGACTGCTCCAATGCAGGCGGGGATCTTGAAGAGCTGCAGCAGCAGCTGGCCAGGATACAAAATACCGAGCTGGACGAACAAGCTCAGCAAACAGTCAACCGTCTGGAGAACCAGATCCAGTTTATCAAGAACAAGTGCGATATTCGCCCATAATCCGAGCTTTGGAAGAGAAAAGCCAGCCGTAGGAGATCCATCCACGGCTGGCTTGCATGCATTTGTGTGATAAAAAATGTGTTTTTTAGTCTTCGCAAAGCAGTCCGATGTCGCTAACATTATGAATGACATGGAAATTCAATAGTTGGTAGGCCGTCATCGCGTTTAATTTTTCATGCAAATCGTAAATCGCGACGTCACCGCGTGCTGTTTCGCCCAGCTTGATCGACACATGACATTCCACATAGACACGTTCTATTTGCGTGCGGGCCGCCATCGTGTAGTTGACGATACCATCGGAAACAAAATAGGCATGGTTCTTATCGGGCGTCAGAAAAGCGTCAACGATTTCGAAATCACCGTTGCCCGAATCAATGACGAGCTTGATTCTTTTTAACACGGCTTGCAGCCCCTTTCGTTTTGAATTTTTCGAGCGAGATTTAAACTCTTAAACGTGTAAACGTATTATATGTTTATCAGCATAAGCGTTTTTGCGTATATAGTCAATACTTTATTTACGTTAATTTTTGGATAAGTTATAATGGATTTATAGGTGGGTGATTAACCGTTGCGAAGAGTTCGTTTAAGAATAAAAGAAATTATGGACCAACGAGGATTAACACAGATACAGCTTTCTGAATTATCGGGGGTTAGGCAATCTGCAATAAGCGAGATGTCTCGTAATGTTCGTGAACAAATTAGTCTCATTCATCTTGCAAAATTAGCAGATGCTCTTAACATTGACGACATTAACGAGTTTCTAGTAATAGAAAAAGACGGCAGCCGATCGGATTAATGCA
>NZ_BILX01000103.1 GCF_004000785.1 Paenibacillus ehimensis NBRC 15659
CCCACCGATAAGCCGCCGTTTTTTGTTTATGTGACTCTCCTCTATTGTCTTTGACTAATTAAGCTATTTCAAGCCGACTTGTGCTTTTGTCACAAGATTGCCGTCTTGGAATGCAAAATTAGCGTTTGCTCCAGGTGAACCTTCACCTTTGTACAAATAGCCGAAGGTGTAAGACTTTTCACCTTTCGTTCCAGCTTCGGCAACCAATTCGCCCGAACCCCCAATAATTTTGTTGACTTCAACGTAAGTCTGGCCCATTTTCAATCTTATCGAATTCCTCTTTCGTAATAGTTGCTTGCTTGACTCCGTCGTCTTTTCCCCTGCCGGAGTGTTTGCTTCTTTACCGGAGTACTTGCTTTCTTGGCAGTGTGCCGCTCCGCAACCACTAATCACAAAAAGTTCTTTCCAGTATATACCGTAATTCTACACTGGGAATGAACGGTATACTAGAGAATATTCGTTCGTCCATAATCAACGCAAAATTAAAAACGCCGGGCCCGTTAGGACCCGACGTATGATAACTCACTTATTGCTTCTTTCACGAAACTTTATGCTCAATCCGCAGCTTATCGGCCACCATCGCGATGAATTCGCTATTCGTCGGCTTCGCTTTGCTGATATTGATCGTATAGCCGAACAAATGCGAGATGCTGTCGATGTTGCCTCGTGTCCAAGCGACTTCGATCGCATGGCGAATCGCCCGCTCGACGCGGCTTGGCGTTGTTTTATACTTTTCGGCAATAGCCGGGTACAGCGTCTTCGTAATCGCCCCAAGAATTTCGATGTTGTTATATACCATCGTGATGGCTTCACGTAAATATTGGTAGCCTTTAATGTGAGCGGGCACGCCGATTTCGTGAATGATGGTTGTGATGTTGGCGTCCAAATTCTTGCCTTTCGGAAGCTGAACGACGTTCGCTTTCGACGGTGAGGACGAGGAGACCACAGGCAATTGGTTGGGGCTCACCAGCTGCCGAATCCGGTTTGTCAAAATTTCCATATCGAACGGTTTCAAAATGTAATACGAGGCGCCAAGCTGTACGGCTTTTTGGGTAATGTTTTCTTGACCGAAAGCAGTAAGCATGATGATCTTCGGCTGCGGATTCAAATCCATTTCGCGCAGCTTCTCAAGTACGCCAAGACCGTCCAGATGCGGCATGATGATGTCCAAAATCAACACGTCCGGTACCCGTGGGCCTTGCTCAATGAGTCGAAGCACATCATTTCCATTGTAAGCAACGCCGGTCACTTGCATATCGGCCTGATCATCGATGAATTCGGAAAGAAGGTTTGTAAATTCTCGGTTGTCGTCTGCTAAAAGAACTTCAATGGTTTGCAACGGTAAGCGCCTCCTTCATTTGCGGCAATTCGCTTTAGCATTTTTTACCTGCTATACAATTTCGACATGCACTTTAAAATTCCTTCTGTCGAATATTATTTTTCTGGATTTTTTCTGATTTTTATTTTATAATTAATAATTTACTCCACCATTATACATCATTCGACAAAGAACGATTAAAAGATACATAACGTATCCACATTCGAGAAATATGTAAACTTCGTCCCTAAACGATTCGAAACGGAGCAAAGATTTACGTACTTTGCACAAAAAAACCGAAGACCATTAACTGGCCTTCAGTTCTGTTGTTCCCGCACTGGAAGGACGAAGCATAATGCCTGCATCCTGCAGCATCCATTCGATGAAGCATCCGTAGCCGCTCGTCGGGTCATTGACGAAGACGTGGGTAACCGCTCCGATCACTTTTCCGTTCTGAATAATCGGGCTTCCGCTCATGCCTTGCACAATGCCTCCGGTCTTGTCCAGCAGACGGGAGTCGGTAATTTTGATCACCATCCCTTTGGTGGCCGGATAGTCCTGCTTCGCCACATGAACGACCTCGATATCGAACTTCTCCACCTTCTGACCGTTGACCACCGTGTAAATCTGCGCAGGTCCTTCCTTCACCTCTTCGGCGAAGGCGACGGGCAGTGCCTTGTCGCTGTAGCTGTGTCCCGGCGTCTCAAACATTTTACCGAAAATGCCGAACTGCGTATTTCTCTCGATATTGCCAATGGCTCTGCTTTCCTTGGAGAACTGGGCGCGCTTCTCCCCCGGCTCGCCGTTCTGGCTCTTCGAAATGGAAGTGACGTTCGAATGGACGATTTCTCCATTGCCCACCATGATCGGCACTTGCGTATCCATATCGGTAATGACGTGGCCAAGCGCTCCGTATACGCCTTGATCCGGGGCATAAAAGGTCAGCGTTCCAACCCCGGCGGCCGAATCGCGAATATACAGGCCAAGCCTGTACGCCTTGTCCACGATATCATAAGCAGGAGTAATCGGAATATCGAGCGTTTCGTTTCCGCGGCGGATCGTCAGCATAATCGGCTTTTTATCCTCTCCCGCTGCCTTGACAAGATCCGCTACCCGGCTTACGTCATTTACGGTTCGGCCGTTCATTTTGACGATAAGATCGCCGAGCTGCACCTTGGCTTCTTCGCCGGGAGACGTTTTACGGTCATCCGCGATCGCAACCAAATGATGCCCGACGATCATAATCCCGGCCGATTTCAGCTTCACGCCGATCGTCTGACCGCCCGGAATGACTTTCAAATCAGGAACGACATTGACTTTTACCGTCTTGAAAGGAATTTTCCCGAACAGCTTCAGCTTCATTTCAGCTTGTCCGGCTTGATAAGATTCAAGTGCAATAGGATGATGAAGATCCACTTGGAATGAGTGCCTTGCCGAGCCGTTAACCTTGAGCACTTCCGGATGGTTGACCGTCACTTGCGCGCTGACCGGCATCGCCAGCTTCAGTTGGGTTTGCTGTCCGGTAAAAAGCCGGAGCTCCTCGGGGAATGAGGCAAAACTGCGGAAAGGGGTGGTGAGGCTACCCAAACAAACGAAGAGGACGAGCAGTAATCCAATCAATCTTTTTCTATGGTTGGAACCCAATTCGCTCACGCTCCCTTGCTTCCTTTGCTTAGCGGCACGCGGCTTGCGATTTCCGGCTTCAAAGCTGGCTGCACCGCCGTTTGTGTACCTTTAAGGTAACCCCCGCCCTTTTCTTTTATAACTCCAAAATGCTCCCTCGGCTAGCTCATCTTTGCTTTCATGTTATCGGCAAGCGCAAGCATTTCCTGCGCGTGCTGGAGCGTTTTGTCGGTCACTTCGACGCCTCCCAGCATCCGGGCCAGCTCGTGAATGCGTTCTTCCGTATTCAAATCGTCTATATTTGTATAAGTGCGGTCTCCATCCGTCGTTTTATGAATGCGGTAATGCACGTCCGCCATGCAGGCGACCTGCGGCAAATGCGTAATGGAGAAGATTTGACAGCTTCGGGACAGCTTGGACATCTTCTCGGCAATCGCCTGCGCCGCGCGTCCGCTTACACCCGTATCCACTTCGTCGAAGACGAGTACGGGAATGCTGTCCACCCGGGCAAAAATCGATTTAAGCGCCAGCATCACCCGGGAGATTTCCCCGCCGGAAGCGATTTTGCTGAGAGCCCGCATCGGTTCTCCGGGATTGGCGGAAATCAGAAACTCGACCTGGTCGGCGCCTTCGCGCGTGAACTTCTTCTCCCCATGCGTATCAAAATGCACCCGGAATTGCGTCCGCTCCATCTGCAGCTCGCGGAGCTCCGCCACAATTTCCGCCGCGAGCTTATCGGCCACGATCATACGCTGCTCGGTCAGGACCGAAGCCAGCCGCTGTACTTGTTCAAGAGCCGCCGCTTCCTCTTTTTGCAGCTGTTGAAGCTTCTCGTCCTTGTTCTCGATCAAGTCCAGTTCCCGTTCTATTTTTTCAACATAAGCAAGGATATCTGAAACCGATTCCCCGTATTTTCTGCGAAGCGACGAGATCGTATCCAGCCTTTGCTCGATAAAATCCAATCTGGAAGGGTTGAACTCCACTTCATCGCGGTAATCGCGCACCTGGTAAGCGGCGTCTTCCAGCTGGTAAAAGGCCCCCTGCACCTGCTCGAGCAGCGGCTGAAGCTTAACGGGGTCCAGCGCGGCGATATCCTGAAGCTTCTGGACGGCGCGGCCGACGGCATCCAGTCCTTTGCTCCCCCCGTACAGCAGATCGTAAGCGTCCGAAGCATTCTGGAACAGACGTTCCGCATTGACCAGCTTTCGCTTCTCATCGGCGAGCGCCTCGTCTTCTCCCGCTTTCAGCTTGGCCGAACGGATCTCCTCCACCTGAAACCGGTACAAGTCCATCATTTGCAGCGCTTGCTTGCTTGTTTCCTGCAGCTCCTTGACTTGCTTACGAATGCCTTGGTAGAGATCGTACGCCTCCTGATAAGCAAGCTTGGCAGGCAAAATCTGCGGCTCGCCGAACATGTCGAGCCAACGGATATGCTCCTCCACCCGGAACAACGATTGGTGCTCGTGCTGTCCGTGAATATTGACAAGCCAATCCCCGATCTCCCTAAGCACCGCCCGGTTGACCAACTGTCCGTTCACGCGGCTGGTGCTTTTGCCTTGAGCCGTGATTTCTCTGCGAATAATAAGATGCTCCTCCGGGTCGGCTTCTATTCCCACCCCGGACAAAATATTCCAGACAGGATGATCCTTCCCGATCTGATACAGCGCTTCGATCGTCGCTTTGTCGCTCCCGTAGCGGACTAAATCCGAAGAGCTTCGGCCCCCGGCAATTAGACCGAGCGCGTCGATGATGATCGATTTGCCTGCACCCGTTTCCCCTGTCAAGACGTGAAATCCGGTTTTACAATGCAATTCGACATGTTCGATAACCGCCAGATGGCGGATGGATAGTTCCAGCAGCATAAGCTACACCTCTTTGGAGATTAACTGAGCATTCCCAGGATTTGATTAACGATATGGGTGCTATGGTCCTTGGTCCGGCAAATGATCAGAATCGTGTCGTCCCCGCTGATCGTTCCCATAATCTCATTCCATTCCAGACTATCGATGAGCGCCGCAATCGCATTCGCCGTCCCCGGCAAGCTTTTGAGCACGACGAGATTCTCGGTATGGTCAATATGCACAAAATGATCGTTAAGCGCCCGCCGCAAGCGCTGCAGCGGATTGTAGCGTTGATCGGCCGGCATGGAATATTTGTACCTTCCGTCGTCCAGCGGCACTTTAATCAGGTGCATTTCTTTGATATCCCGGGAAATGGTCGCCTGCGTCACATGAAAGCCGGCTTTGCGAAGCTGCTCGACGAGCTCGTCCTGCGTTTCGATTTCATTGTTGGTGATGATCTCTCGTATTCTAATATGTCGTTGGCCTTTCATGGCATCCTCCCTGATTATGGGGTCTCGGTATCGTCATCCTCGGCTTGCAGTTCGAACACATAGCAGTCCACCGTTTGTTCAGGTACATTGACGTATAATACTCCTGCCGTTTTCGGGTATAGCAGTTGATACACGAGCAGATGGTCGCGGACGCCGCTTCCGGTCCTCTCCATCGGTTTACGCTCTTTTGCTGTCTTGACGATGTAATAGCGGCCGTTGTTCTCTGCGATGTAATCGACGAACAGCCGGCTTTGAAGCGTTTCGCCGCGGTTGACTTTGATGTGTAAGGGAATGCGTTTCTTCCCGCTGAGGACCGAATAGCCGCGCGCCTCGAGAAGCTTCGTCGCTTCATCCTCCGGCACCTCCGCATCGGCGAGAAATTCGAACGGAGGCCCGTCCTCTACGGCTTCCTTCAGCTTGCTCCGGGCATAAAAATACACCCAGGCTCCCAGTGCCAGCGCCACCAAAAACACAATCAAGCCGTCCCCGCTTTGCATGGAATCACCTCGAAGGAATATTCGAGAAACCGTATCCAAATTCCTGTGTAAAGGCAAAAAAACTCATCCGTCAAGATGAGCTCTGCATGCTTTGCGACTCTTGGGTGACCTCTCGGATCAACCGGTCCAGTTCGGGACCGGACAACCCGGGCTCGTCCATATGGAGAAGATGTACTAAAAATTCAATGTTGCCTTCGCCGCCCTTAATCGGGGAGTAGGTCAGCCCCCGAATGGCGTAACCGATCTCTTGGGCAAACCGGAGAATGTCCTCCAGCACCTCTTGATGGACCCGGGGATCGCGAACGACGCCGGATTTACCTACCTTCTCCCGGCCCGCTTCGAATTGCGGCTTAATTAAGGCAACGACTTGCCCTTTCGGCGCAAGCAGCTGCTTCAACGGAGGCAAAATGAGCTTTAACGAAATGAAGGACACGTCGATCGAGGCAAATGTCGGCTCCGGTCCCTGCAAGTCGCCCGGCTGCATGTAGCGGAAATTGGTCCGCTCCATCACGCTGACTCTGGGGTCCTTGCGCAGCGACCAATCCAACTGGTTGTAGCCGACATCGACCGCATAAACGTGAACCGCCCCGTTTTGCAGCGCGCAATCGGTAAATCCTCCTGTCGAAGCGCCGATGTCCAGCATCGTGACGCCCTGCAGGTCGATACCGAATACGTTGAGCGCCTTCTCCAACTTCAGCCCGCCGCGGCTGACGTAAGGGTGAACCGCACCCTTGACGATCAGCCGGGACGTGCGGGCAATCTTCGTTCCGGCTTTGTCGACCGGAACGTCGTCTACCAGCACCAATCCGGCCATAATGGCCGCCTTGGCCTTTTCTCTTGTTTCGTAGTAGCCCTGCTCGACGAGCAGGACATCGAGTCGTTCTTTTTCCGCTTTGTCCGCAGCCATGAAATGCTCCTACCTCGTATTGTTAGGCCCGCTGCCGTCTACGCGGAACGAGCGCCTGCAGTTCCGATACGAGCCGCTCGGCTGTAAATCCGACCTCTTTGCGCTGCTCCTTGACGGAGCCGTGCTCGACGAAATAATCCGGCACGCCGATAATTTTGATTCGCAGGCCGTACACATTGTGCTGCGAGTAATGCTCCAGCACGCCGCTGCCGAAGCCTCCGAGCGCCGCTCCTTCTTCCAAGGTGAGGATCGGAATGTCTTCTTTTGCCAATTGGAGCAGCATCGCCTCGTCCATCGGCTTGATAAACCGCGCGTTGATGACGCGAACTTGAACGCCTTCCTTGCTCATCGCCTCGGCCGCTTCCAGCGCGAGCGGAATCATCGGGCCGACGGCCAGGATCGCCGCATCGCTTCCCGGACGAAGCACTTCCCATGTGCCGATCGGAATGGGCTGAAGCGTCTCGTCGATCGGCACCCCGAGTCCGTTTTCCCGCGGATAACGGTAAGCGATCGGGCCTTCGTTGTACTCGAAAGCCGTCTTCATCATATGCCGCAGCTCGTTCTCGTCCTTCGGCATCATCAGCACCATATTCGGGATGCTGCGCAAGTACGCAATATCGTACACCCCTTGATGCGTCTCGCCGTCCGGACCGACAAAGCCCGCGCGGTCGATGGCGAATACGACGTTCAGGTTCGCGCGGCAAATATCATGCACAACCTGGTCGTAAGCGCGCTGCAGGAAGGTCGAGTAAACGGCAAATACCGGCTTCAATCCTTCCTCCGCCAGACCTGCGGAAAACGTGGCGGCATGCTGCTCCGCAATCCCTACGTCGAACATCCGGCCGGGAAACTCCTTAGCAAAGCCGAGCAGACCCGAACCGCCGGGCATCGCCGGGGTAATCGCTACAATACGCTCGTCCTGCTTCGCCAGCTCAATGAGCGTGCTTCCGAACACTTCCGTATACATCGGAGGGCCGACCGTCTTGAGGACTTGGCCGGATTCGATTTTGTACGGGCTGATGCCGTGCCATTTGTGGGAATCCGCCTCGGCTGGCGAATACCCCTTGCCTTTGGTCGTGATCACATGCACAAGCACAGGCCCGTTGACCTTGTCGGCTTGTTTCATGGTGTCGAGCAGCAGCGGCAAGTTGTGGCCGTCCACAGGTCCCAGATACGTCAGGCCGAGCTCTTCGAACCAAACGCCGGGGACAACCAAATATTTGAACGAATCCTTCACCCGTTCCGCCGTCTTCGCCAACGTGCCGCCGATGGCCGGAATCTTTTTGATCAGGTGCTCGAATTCTTCCTTTGCCTTCACATAGTGGCGGTCCGAACGAATCCGCGCCAAATAATGGCTGAGCGCTCCGACGTTCGGGGCGATGGACATTTCGTTGTCGTTCAGAATGACCATCAGCTTCCGCTTCTCGTGGCCGATATGGTTCAGCGCCTCCAGAGCCATGCCGCCGGTGAGCGCTCCGTCGCCGATCATGGCAATGATCCGGTTCGTCTCGCCCTTCAAATCGCGGGCGACGGCCATCCCCATCGCAGCGGACAACGAAGTGCTGCTGTGGCCGGCTTCCCAGACGTCATGCTCGCTTTCGGAACGTTTCACGAAGCCGCACAGGCCTTTATATTTGCGCAATGTATCGAACTTGTCTTTACGTCCGGTTAAAATCTTATGAACATACGACTGATGACCGACATCGAAAATAAATTTATCCTTCGGACTGTCGAACAAATAGTGCATAGCAATCGTTAACTCGACAACGCCAAGGTTGGGCGCGAGGTGACCGCCGGTGACCGAAAGCTTCTCGACAAGAAACTGTCTTGTTTCCTCTGCCACTTGCTCCAGCTGTTCCACAGTCAGACGTTTCAAGTCCTCAGGCTGATGAATGTGATCGAGCAGCACGCTTGTTCCCTCGCTTTCCATAATTGGAGTATGCCTAACGAATGGCAGGTTAGAGTCGGTAACGATCCGCTTCTTTGCACAAGCTATGTAATGTGCTTGAATACGATGCCATTATAGCACAGGACCGTCACGCGCTCAAACGGGACCGGTGCAATAGCAGCCGCGCTATCGGCGGCCGAACCGGGTTAACGCTAATGGTCGCGCTTCATTAAATAATCCGCAAGCTCCAGCAGCCGCTCCGGCTGCGGGAAATCCGCCGCCAAGATCGCTTCCTTCGCCTCGCGCGTCAGCTCCCCGACCTTCGCAATCGACGCTTCAATCCCGATAAAATAAGGGTAGGTTACTTTCTGCTGTTTGACGTCGCTCTGTACGGGTTTGCCGAGCTTGCTTTCGTCTCCGATCAGATCGAGCACGTCGTCCTGGATTTGAAACGCCAGCCCGAGGCACGTGCCGAAGCGTTCCAAGGCGGCCAACTGGGCTTCGGCAGCTCCTGCGATCCGGCCTCCGGCTTTCAAGGAAAAGACAATCAAGTCGCTCGTCTTGTGCAGATGGATGTACTCCAGCTCTTCCAGCTTCGTTACCCCTTGCTCACCCAGCATGTCCGCCGCTTGACCGCCGACCATGCCGGGGGCTCCGGAGAGCCGGGACAGCTCTTCGACGATGTCGATCACGCGGTCGGCCGGAATGTTATGCTTCCTCGCGGATTGAACGACCGAGAAGAACGCATGGGTCAGCAAGGCGTCGCCGGCCAGAATCGCCATCGCTTCGCCGTAAACCTTATGATTCGTCGGTTTCCCCCGCCGGAAGTCGTCGTTGTCCATCGCGGGAAGATCGTCATGAATAAGCGAATACGTATGGATCATCTCCACGGCCAACGCTGCGGGAACGGCCGCTTCCGGGCTGCCGCCCAGCGCTTCGGCCGCCGCCAGCACCAGAATCGGCCGCAGCCGCTTGCCGCCCGCCATCAAGGAGTACATCATCGACTCGCGAAGCGGCTCGGGAATCGCCCACGGCGACGGAATCGACTGCCGGAGCTCCCGCTCTACGAGCGCAGCCATATCTCGAATGTATTCTTGGATGCCGGATGATTCGTTCATCGGTTGTCCCCTTTATCGGTTTCCTGCGGCTGGAAAGGCTTTTTCGTCAGACCGCCCTCTTCTTCCAGCAAAATTTCGATTTTTCGTTCTACCTGCTCCAGCTTCTGTCCGCACAATTGAGACAGCTTCATTCCCTCTTGAAACAGCTCGATCGCCTTCTCCAGCGGAATATCCCCGCTTTCGAGCTGTGCCACAATGCGCTCAAGCTGGTCCATCGCCTGCTCGAAGCTAGGCGTCGCTTCCTGATTTGACATCGCTTTTCTCCTCCGTCTTCTCCTCCATAGACCACACATGACAATCGATCCGTCCGTCCATCAGGCGCAGCTTCAAAATATCCCCAATTTGCACCTGCTTGATCGATTTCACGAGCTGTTTCTCTTTTTCGTCATATACGAGACCGTACCCCCGCTGCATGATCTTGAGCGGGCTGAGCGCATCCAACTGGCGTATGGACGATACGAGCTCCTGCTGCTTGCGCCTCAGCACCGCCTGCATCGTCTGGCGAAGCTGACGGGCGGACGCGTCCAGCCGCTTCCGGGAGTAAACGACCTGCTCCTTCGGGTTAAACGAAGCGAGCTGCCGGTCGGCCTTCATCAGCCGCTCATGGCTTTTCGTCAGGCGGCTGCGCATTTTGTAACCGAGCTGCTCGCGCATGCGGTCAAGACGCTCCGCGGGCTGCAGCAGCAGCTGCCGTCGGGGATTTGTCAGGTACGGCGACCGCTGGAGCCGCTTCAGCCGCTCTTTGCTCCGCTCAAGCTGCTGGGTCAACCCGCCGTACAATTGCTGGCGCAAGTAGCCGATCTGCTGCTTCAGCTCCATATGATGCGGAACGGCCAGCTCGGCGGCGGCCGTCGGAGTCGGCGCGCGCAGGTCGGCGACGAAGTCCGCGATCGTGAAATCCGTTTCGTGGCCAACCGCCGAAATGATCGGCAGACTCGAAGCAAAGATCGCCCGGGCCACCGCCTCTTCGTTGAAGGCCCACAGCTCCTCGAGCGATCCGCCTCCGCGGCCGACGATCAGCACGTCGACTTCGTTCCTGGCATTCATCTCCTCGATCGCTCTCACAATCGAAGGGGCAGCTTGCTTGCCCTGTACAAGCGCCGGGTACAGCAGCACGGGAACGGTCGGATGACGGCGCTGCAGCGTGATAATAATATCGCGTACCGCCGCGCCCGTCGGCGACGTTATGACCCCGATGGCGCGCGGAAAGCGCGGAATCGGCTTCTTTCTCGCGGGAGCGAACAAGCCTTCGGCTTCCAGCTTTTTCTTCAGCTGCTCGAATGCCAGGTACAAGCTCCCGATGCCGTCCGGCTGCATTTGCGTGACATAAAACTGGTACTGTCCGTCCCGTTCGTACACCGAGATGTTCCCGCAGGCGACCACCTTCGTCCCTTCCCGGGGAAGGAACGGAAGCCGCTGGTTGTAGGAGGCGAACATAATGCTTTTTAACCGGCTGTCCGCATCTTTTAACGTAAAATACATATGGCCGCTGGAGTGGTGGGTAAAATTGGAAATTTCACCCCGCACCCAAACGTCCTGCAGCCGGTCGGTGCCCTCAAGCAGCATTTTAATGTATCGATTCAGCTCTTTGATCGATAAAATTTGTTTTTCTTTCATAACTACGCCCGTTACCGCTAGTTGGTTGCAGAAGCCGCACGTTGTGCCGCTTCAAGCGTATTGCGAAGCAGGATCGTAATCGTCATCGGACCGACGCAGCCCGGCACCGGCGTTACATAGCTTGCCGTTTCCAGCACGTCGTCAAAATCGACGTCTCCCGCCAGCTTGCCGGTATCGAGCCGGTTGATGCCCACGTCGACGACAACGGCTCCCGGCTTGATGTGGCTGCGGTTAATCATCTTCGCTTTACCGACCGCCGCAATCAAAATATCCGCCTGGCGCGTAATTTCTTCCATATTTTTCGTGCGCGAATGACACACCGTGACGGTCGCATTCTCGCGAAGCAGCAAAATCGCCATCGGCTTGCCGACGATGTTGCTGCGGCCGATCACGACGGCATGCTTGCCGGCGATTTCCACGCCGACTTTCTTGAGAATCTCAATAACGCCTGCAGGCGTACAAGGAGCCGGTCCTTCCTTGCCGATCATCAGGTTGCCCACATTGACCGGATGGAAGCAGTCGACGTCTTTTTCGACCGCGATCGCTTCGACGACCCGTTCCTCCGAGATATGTCCCGGCAGCGGCGATTGGACAAGAATGCCGTGAATCGCCTTATCGCCGTTCAGCTTGGAGATGAGAGCCAGCACTTCCGCCTCCGGCGTATTTTCCGGAAGCTTGTACACTTCGGAATGCATGCCCGCTTCTTCGCAGGCTTTCGCTTTATTGCGCACGTAGACGTGCGAGGCCGGGTCGTCTCCGACGATGACCACCGCAAGGCCGGGCTGTACCCCTTGCTGCTTCAACTGCTCGACTTGCTGCTTAATATCGGCGCGGTAAGCGCTGACGATTTCTTTGCCGTTAATGATTTGCGCGGACATGCTTGTTTTCCCCTTTCGCTAGGTAGCTTCTACGCTTCGGACGAACGGCTGCGGATCGTCTCCAGATCTTTGATCATTTTGCCGAGCACGCCGTTGACGAACTTCCCCGATTCCTCCGTGCCAAAATTTTTGGCCATTTCGATCGCTTCGTTCACGACGACCTTCGGCGGCACATCTTCCCGAAACACCATTTCGTACGTGGCAAGCCGCATAATTTCCCGGTCTACCTTGGACAGCCTGTCCATCTGCCAGCCCTTCAAATAATCGGAAAGCAGGCCGTCGATTTGCCGCTTGTGCTGCATCGTGCCTTCCACGAGCTCAAGCACCTCATGAGGCACAATCTGATCGCGCTCCCGCGTCAGCTGCGCCTCGTCCTCCGTCCGCGCTTCTTCGATTACGTGCGCGATGGCCTCGGCCGCTGTCGCTTCGTTCATTTCGATCTGATATAAGCTTTGCACCGCAAGCTCTCTTGCCAATCTTCGTCTCATCCGATCAAATCCTCCTGTGGGTTTCCACTTGCTTCACCAGAATAAACCGGCTGCGTCTTCCCCGTCTTGAATTGAAGACTTATAAATTCTTATTAACCGAAAAAAATCCTTGGGCGTCATCCAAGGATTTTAGCGGAACAGTCTCCATTTGTCCATTAGCCAGCGCCAAGTGTCTTCTACGGGAAACACCGGCTCGTTCCGGTCCAACCTTTTCCCTATGTAGTATCCAGTATATACGATCAGGACAAAGATTAACATACGCCAGAAGCCGAAGAACAAATAAATGAGGCCAAGGGCACTCCCGGCCAAGACGCCGATCGTCTTACCCCTGTGCTGTTCCCACAGCTGCTCCCAAATTCGCATCCACATCCGGGGGCTCACCTCTATTCCACTCGACTTTTGAAGGTCGGGGACGATTGTTGAATATTCGCGATAAATACCGTGACGAAAGCGACGGGAATCCCGGTAATTTCCTCAATATGCCGCTTCACGTTCGCCTGCATCTCTTCGGTCATTGCCGGAATGGAATTTTCGCCGTCCACGATGGCGCGAATGACGATTTCAAGGCCGGATTGATTCACTTTGACGCGGGCGCGCAAATCTTGAACCCCACGCGTACGGCCTGCCGCCTTCAACGACAAGTTCTCCATCGTATCGAGCGAAATCCGGATGTCTCCGAATTCGGTCCGCTGATCGATGGATGGGGACGAAGCTTTGCCGCGCCTTACGGACAAATACAGGAAGCGAAGGCTAAGCAGCGCAGCCACCACCGTAGAGCTGATGAAAATAATCGCCGTTCTTAAATCGTAATACACGTCGTGAGCGAAGTTGCCCGCCGTTTCGAAGGAAATCAGGCCGAATGCAGCGAACAGCAGAATGAACGTTGCGATCAGCACGGCCAAGCTGAAAATAAAGAGCAGCAGTCTGTCGAGAACTTTTACCACGAATCCTGACTCCTTCCTAAGATGGAGGAAACCCCCAAACGGTGAAGGATGGGGGTTCAACCGGGGTATTTATAAATTATTTTACGCGCTGTGCGGGCGTTTCCGGCTCTTCGACTTTGTCCGCACCTTTGAAAATGACGTCATGAATGTGAACGTTCACCTGAACGACGCTAAGTCCGGTCATTGATTCGATTGCCTGTTTCACATTATGTTGAACCGCGCTTGCAACCTCCGGAATCCGCGTCCCGAATTCGATGACGACAGACACGTCAATCGCCGCTTCACGCTGGCCTACTTCGACTTTTACGCCTTTGGACATATTTTTGCGTCCGAGAAACTCGGCGATATCTCCGGCAAATCCGCCGCTCATGCCTGCAACGCCGGGCACTTCCACGGTGGCCATACCGGCGATGACCTCGATCACCTCCGGAGCGATCTGAATTGTGCCCATCTCGGTCTTCTCGTAATCCGCTGCCAGTGTACTCATGGTCAGGACCTCCTAAACATTTGGCTTGCCCACACCTAGTCTTATTGTATACTATACCATTCCCCTAAAAATATGACAACGAAGTGAACGGGCTTAAGAGTCCGGATCGTTCACGTCATGCTCTTCCAAGAACTTGATATCGAAGTCGCCGGCCAGAAACTTTTTGTGCTCCAACAGCTTCAGATGGAACGGGATTGTCGAATGGATGCCTTCGATCGTAAATTCGGCCAGAGCGCGCTTCATTCGCTGGATCGCATCGTGTCGGTCCGCTCCCCACACGATCAGCTTCGCGATCATCGAATCGTAGTGAGGCGGAATCGTGTAGCCGGGATAAGCGGCGCTGTCGACACGGACGCCGAAGCCGCCGGGCGGCAAATAAAATTTGATTTGACCCGCGGACGGCATGAAATTGCGCTCCGGGTCTTCCGCGTTGATCCGGCATTCGATCGCCCAGCCCTTGATGCGGACCTCGTCCTGGGTAAACGAAAGCGGCTCGCCTTCCGCGACACGGATCATTTCTTTAATAATATCGATGCCCGTAATCAGCTCCGTAACCGGGTGCTCTACCTGAATCCGGGTGTTCATCTCCATAAAGTAAAACTGTCCGTCCGGTCCAAGCAAAAACTCGAGCGTACCGGCGCCGGAATAATTGACGGCTTTGGCCGCGCGGACAGCCGCTTCGCCCATCCGTTCGCGGAT
The DNA here is from genome assembly GCF_004000785.1 of Paenibacillus ehimensis NBRC 15659. GTDB lineage: Bacteria > Bacillota > Bacilli > Paenibacillales > NBRC-103111 > Paenibacillus_G > Paenibacillus_G ehimensis. Next base: position 14,797 of record NZ_BILX01000103.1, read on the forward strand.
TTCCTCGGTCAGAATCGGACAAGGCGCTTCCTCCACCAGCTTCTGGCGGCGGCGCTGCACCGAACAATCGCGCTCGCCCAGGTGCACCACGTTGCCGTGCTTGTCGGCCAGCACCTGAATTTCGACGTGCTTCATCCCCGTCAAATATTTCTCCAAATAAACTCCCGCGTTGCCGAACGCTTTTTGCGCTTCCTGCTGGGCGGTCGTAATTTGCTGAATCAGCATCTCTTCGTTCTCGGCCAGGCGAATGCCTTTGCCTCCGCCCCCGGCCGTCGCTTTGATAATGATCGGATAGCCGATCTCGCGGCCCAGCCGGACCGCCTCGTCCATATCCTCGACAAGGCCGTCGGAGCCCGGGATAACGGGAACGCCCGCTTCCTTCATCGTCTGCTTCGCGACGGATTTGTCGCCCATCTTGCTGATCGCTTCCGGAGAAGGACCGATGAACGTAATGTTGCAGCTTTCGCAAATTTCGGCGAAGTCGGCGTTCTCCGCCAAAAAGCCGTATCCCGGATGAATCGCGTCGGTTTCCGTTAACGTCGCGACGCTCATCAAATTCGTGTAATTCAAATAGCTGTCTTTGGAAGCCGTAGGTCCGATACAATAGGCTTCGTCCGCCAAACGGACATGCAGCGCATCGCGGTCCGCTTCCGAGTAGACCGCGACCGTAGAAATTCCGAGCTCACGGCATGCGCGAATAATGCGCACGGCGATTTCCCCACGGTTGGCGATCAATACTTTTTGAAACTTCAATGGGTTCTCCTCCTAGCGGATTATTCCGGTTTCACCAGGAACAACGGTTGGCCGTACTCTACCAGCTGGCCGTTCTCGACCAGCACTTCGACGATCTGGCCTTTGACTTCGGCTTCGATCTCGTTCATCAGCTTCATCGCCTCGATAATGCAGACGATCGTCGTTTCCTTCACATTGCTGCCTTTGGAAACGAACGGCGCCGCTCCCGGAGCCGGCGCTTCGTAGAAGGTGCCGACCATCGGGGAAACGATCGTATGTAGATTGGATTGGGCTGCTGCCGGAGGCTCGGCTGCCGGTATGTTGGCCGCTGCGGACGTCTGAACGACGGCTTGAGGAGCAGGCTGCTGGGCAACGACGCCGGCTGCAGACTGGACGGAGGTGACGACGACTTGCTCGGTTTTATTCGGTTTACGGATTAAAAGGCGGGAGCCTTCGTTTTCGATCTCTAGTTCTTGCAAAGATGTTTGATCCACCAGCTTGATCAATTCTTTAATTTCGCTTAACTTAAACACGGAATTCACTCCTTTGGGCATCTTGCTGACGGCTGCACCGCAAGCCTCGGCACGCCCCGACAAGCGGCGCGCGAACCGACGGCTTGTCCCGCGGCGGCGGTCAACACCGTAAAACAAACGACGTTGTTATTATAACACAATCTTCCGGTAAGAAAAGAGTTTCCTTGCTCCGGAAGCAATGCCGCTCTCCAGCTCCATCGGATTCCCGAAAAAGCCGCCGCGAATAAAAACAGAATATGGTGAAAATAATCGAAGAATGGCGAAAAAAGAAGAGCCCGGTTTCCCGGACTCTCCTCGCCAGTCTATTTCTTATTGTCTACCGGCCGCAGATTCCGGTTTAAGGAACCATTTGCACCGATACGCTGTCAGGGCCGACATTCAGTTCTTTGATCGTCTTGTCGATGATGCTGAGCGCCTGGCTTTTCTCCAGCTTGCTTGCTTGGACGGTAACCTTCCATTTGTTGGCATCTTGAGTGACAACGGCTTGCGGGAAATCTTTCGTCAAGCTTTCTTCAAGATTCGTGACCTTAGCTTCCATATCTTCGATTTTCCGCAGCTCCTCCTGCGCCTTGACAGCCGCTTCGGCCGTCTGTTTCGTATCGGAGATGATCGTCAGAAGCTGCTCGGCTTTTTTCGCATTTTCTTCGTCGCGCTTAAGCTGAAGGTTCGTAAAGTAATCGCTCCCCGATTGGGCATGTGCCTGCGCTTGTACCTGCTGCAGCACTTTGGCGTCCGTTTCGTTTTTGGAGACCGGCTGTGCGGCGATCGACGACGTCTCTGCTCCTGTGCTGCTGGATTTGTCGCCCTTCCCAGGCTTTTGCTCCGGTTTGCCTTCCGGCTTTTGTTCAGGCTTGCCTTCGGGCTTCTGCTCCGGTTTACCCTCCGGTTTTGGTTCCGGCTTCACCTCAGGCTTTTGTTCGGGCTTCACTTCCGGCTTCTGTTCCGGTTTTACTTCCGGCTTCTGCTCGGGTTTCATCTCGGGCTTTTGCTCCGGTTTCTGTTCCGGTTTCACTTCCGGCTTCTGTTCGGGTTTCATTTCCGGCTTTTGCTCGCCTCTCGGACCGGCGTTCGCGTCCGTCGCTGCCGGATGCATCGCATCCGTTTGCCCGGCATTGATCGTCATTTCCTTCGGCGTCGTACCCGTTACTTCCACATTGCCCACGTCTTCCGTAAACAGGTAGTAGGCGGAAAGCACCACCATCAAACTAAGCATGGATACAAGCCAAATGGTTTGTCTTTTCGAGTTCATTGCATATCCTCCTTAACGTTTATCCTTGTTTAAATTGAATGTATCGCACCGGCCTCGTAAGGCTTATTGCTTGCGAGGCTGGATCGATATCCGGTGGGCAGGAACGTCCAACCCGCGCTCTACCGCTTCGGTAATCATTTTTTTCACCGTCAGGTTTTCCGCGCCCTTGGCGACGACGAGCACGCCGCGGATTTTCGGCTTAATCGTCTTGAGGACGAGCGGCTGCTTGCCTCCCGAAACCTCGTAGAGCACTACTTCGCCATTGCGGGTCACGTCGGTGATATGTCTCGTGGCCCCCTGCGGATCTTTTTCATTGGTAATTTGCTGCGTTTCCTTGGTGTTGCGCTCGACGTTCAGTTCCTCCGTCGATTCAATGGTCACCAGCACTTCCACATCGCCTACTCCGACGATTTTCGTCAAGATGTCTCTGAGCTCGGTTTCATACGCTTCCTCGTAATCCTTGAATAGGCTACGCTCTTTGCTTCCCTGACCGAAAGCCGGCTTGGTCTGATCGGGAGGAGACGCCCGCCCCGTGCCGATGGGATCCACCTCCTTCACGGCGATAAACGAGTTCAGAATCATAAACGCCGCGCCCACGAGTCCAAGCAGAAGCACCCATCGAAACGTCTGCACCCGCTTGGGACCGCCCGGGCCGCCGCCAAGCCACGACTGCATCCATCTCCGCATCTCTCCCATCGCATCACCTCCCCACCGCCAGCTCGAGCCGGATTTGCTCTTCGCCTACCTGCCAATCCTGCTCCAACAACAGTAATATTTGCGTCTTTTTCTGCATCCATTCAGGCGGAAGCTTATTTTCATCGGACTCGCCGTTTTTCATCCGGGAAACGGGCCTCGATTGCGGCTC